>JALHNT010000001.1 GCA_022843385.1 Anaerolineae bacterium
GTCGTCGCGGTTGGTGCCCGATATGGATAGGGACATACAAATATCTCATACGTGTTGGGCTCAACCCACAGGATATGAATGTCCTGCAAATCGTAATCGGGCAGCGCGATCAGTAACCAATTCATCGATGTTCCCAACTTCATGTGCTGAATATCAGGATCATTTCGCAGAAGCTGAATCATATCCAACATGCCCCGCCCAAATTCGATATCGTACTTATATGCCCCGTGTGCATACACCTCATAGAATCTGGAAATTTCATCCCAGGATCGCATGTTACACCTTTTTCCTATGCGGTCTTGATGGAGCTCTCTTCAGCCCCAGCGGACAGGGTTCGCCGCCCGTCGTCATCCGCTTGCCTGACTCGGCAGCCCAATCCACTCGCTCAACTGCGCGGCCAGCAGGGTTTCGAGGAAGGGCGTCACCTGCCAGAAGGACTTGAGCGCCAGATATTCCTGGACAAAAGCCGGGTCACCCGGTTCGGTGCGCTTGACCGCGCGGATCATCAGATTGCGGCTGGTATGCTCGGACGAAATGAACTCGATCACATCGGTCTTGTAGCCCAGCACCCGTAAGATCAGGGCGCGAAAGCTGTCGGTCAGAATGTCAGCCATGCGCTGTTTGAGGATGCCATGCCGCATCACCGGCTGGAACGGGTCGCGGACTTCAAGCTGTTTATTGAGATGCTTGTGGCAGCACGGCACCGCCAGGATCAGCGGCGCACCGTGTCGCACCCCCAGCGCCAGCGCCTCATCGGTGGCGGTGTCGCAGGCATGGAGCGCCAGCACGATGTCCGGCGCGTCGTCGGGCAGGAAGTCGATGATGGGCGAGGCGTGAAAGCACTGGTCGCCCAGACCCAGGCTGCGGCCATAGGCATTGCTGCGGTCGATCAGACGCGGGTTGACATCCACGCCGCTCAGGGTGGTCGGCAGTTGGCGGATGGTGTTCAGGTAATGATGGGTGGCGAAGGTCAGGTAAGCCGAGCCGCAGCCACAGTCCAGAATGCGGATCGGTGAATGACCGAACTGCTCCAGCGCACCGGTGTGATCGACCAGCTTGAGGAATTCGTTGATCTGGGCGAACTTGTCCTGCATATCAGCCTTGATGTGTCCATCGGCGGCCTGGATGCCAATCGTTTGCAGGAAGGGGTCGGGCAGCGTCGGCGGGATCGGCCAGTCCTTCCACTGGTCGTGGTCGGTGCGGACTTCGTGGGGACGTTCTGGCGTCGAGCGATGGATGATCGGCTTACCCTTTTTGCTGAACTGGATGCTGATGTCCTCCAGCGTTGTCTCCAGGCGGATGCTGCTGAAGGGCAGCGCCAGCAGCTCGTTGATCTTGCCGGGCGCTTCGTCCATGCGGTAATTCTTGGTGATGTCCTGCCGGGCGTCGAAGTGCGACACCTGGAGATGGCGCTGGTTCTTGATCTGCACCGGACGCACCTTGACCAGCCGCCAGGGCAGCCCGCCGCTGATGCTGCCCTTGAGCGTCATCTGGACAAAAGCCTGTTCATCCAGCGCCGCCTGCTGGATCATCGCGCGATAGTCGGATGTCATGTTAAGGTTTTCCCCTGTAGCGTTCAGCCTGATTATAATCGGTAGCCGGCATAAAGTGGATGAGGTGACTAATGGATAACGACGCGCCGCAGATACGGATGGTCTGGCCGGAGGCGCGCCTGACCGACCCGCCGCCGGTCGTGCTGCCGCCGGATTATGGGCTGCGGCTGTACCAGCCGGGCGACGAAGCCGACTTCTATCGCCTGATGGGGCTGGCAGGCTGGCCGGGATGGGATGATGAGCGGCTGCGTCCCTGGCTGGCGCGGGTCATCCCGGATGGCTGGTGGCTGGTGACGCATCAGGGGCGCATGGTGGCCTCGGCGATGGCGCTGCACAACTACACCGGACAGAATCCGTTTCAGGGTGAACTGGGCTGGGTGGCGGGCGATCCGGCTCATGCGGGGAAGGGGATCGGGCGGGCGGTGTGCGCGGCGGTCACGGCTCGGCTGATGCAGGCCGGCTACCGGGAAATCCATCTCTACACCGAACAGTGGCGGCTGCCGGCCATCAAGACCTATCTCAAGCTGGGTTTCATCCCCTATCTGTATCTGCCGGAGATGGGGGAGCGCTGGCGCGAGTTGTGCGACCAGTTGGGATGGCCGTACACGCCGCAGGACTGGCGAAAGGTCGCCAATCGCTGAATCCGCGCTAGACTCAGGGGAGTTGTTAGTTGTTAGGCTTTTCCAAGAATATACTGCTCCCATAGATTGCCGTGTAGGGGCGCAATATTGACCGTTGATGAATGAAATTGGCATTGTGATGTGCGTACCCGTACCAGCGGACACCCCGTTGGGTGTCCCTACGAATGACCGGTGGGTGTAGGGACGTGCAACGGCACGTCCGCCGCATCCTATAGCGATTGCCGAATCAATTTATCAAACCTCAATATTGCGCCCCTACGGAAGAAAACCTGCCGCAATGGGCTAAACATTTTTCTGGAATAGCCTTAGTTGTTGGTTGTATAAGGTGATGAACGCAGGTTATCAATTTTGGGATATTCCTCCCCTGGGTTTGGGATAACCGCCTGGGTGAAGGCATATGCGCTCGACAGGCCATGAGGGATGTTAACCGCGATGAGCGAACCTACCTTGAACCAAGAACCAACAACTAAGAACTAACAACTAGGAACTAACAACCAACAACTCGCAACTCGCCACCGCAGTTGTGCTGACTGTAGACAAGGATAAACCGATGCCGCTCAATCTCAATGGCAAGAAAATCCGGCTGCGTCCGCTGGAAAACCGCGATCTGGACGCGATCTGGCAGGCGTATCAGGACCTCGACCTGGAACTCATCACCGGTGGGGATTCGCCGCCCTATTCGGAAACCCAGGTGCGGGCTTACTGGAACGAGATCATGACCAACCCCGGCGCGGAACTGCGCTACTTCGCCATCGAGCCGACGCCGACCAATCCCGGCTCCAGCCAGTTCGCCGGCGCGTGCAGCCTACAACAGATCGACATGCGCAACCGTCATGCCGAGCTGGGGGTGTGGATGGCGGGGCGGGATAAGCGTGGGCTGGGGTATGGCACCGAGGCGGTTCATCTGCTGCTGGGTTATGCCTTCGAGGTGGTGCGGCTGGAGAAGGTGTATCTGGGGGTGTATGACTTCAACGAGGCCGGCATTCGTTCCTACGAGCGCGCCGGCTTCCGCTATGAGGGGCGGCTGTCGCAGATGATCTACTACGAAGGCCGCTACTGGGATGAGTGGCCGATGCGGATGTTGCGGAGCGAGTGGCAGCGTTATCAGCAGCACCCGGCGGAGGGGCTGCGCCCGTATCACGCCGATGACCTGGACGCAGCCGTGGCGCTCATCCACCGGCTGCTGACGACGGTTGATCTGGAAAGTGCGCGGGCGGTGCTGCGGCGCTTGTGGCGACAGATCGACCGCGACCTGTTGGCGTATCAGGTGGATGAGAAGCTGGTCGGGCTGCTGACGGTGACGACGGAACGGGGCAAGCCACAGCTTCAGGAATTGCTGTGCGACGCCAGCTTCCGCAAGGAAATCACGAAAGCAGTACAATCGCGCGATCTGAGCCAGACTGTCTAGCACAGTTTCTAGTTGTTCGTTCAGGGCAGGTCTGTCCGCAAGGGGTGAGGTGCTTGATGAACCGCTTTGTTGTATTGTCTTGACCAGGGTGAGGTGACCAGTCGCATAATGGATGGATACCCATTACGATGAATTCCTCTGAAAATAGGGCTTGCAACCCGGTGTCCGCCGCCGAGGGGTTAACCCCTCGGCTACCAGGAGATGCAAAGCCCACTGAAGGGGCTGCTTTCAAGTAAGTCTTTTCCAGCGCCTTTAGTGCGCTTACCGTATTTCCTGGTAGCTGGGTGGTTATAACCCCCAGCGCTATCGTCCATAACCTTTGTTCATCCCTTTGGTCGCCAGCGCGATTCTATGGATAGCAACTCTGAACGAACAACTATCAACCAGGAACTAACAACTAACAACTCGCAACTTTCCACTGCACGAGGAGACCCACCATGCACCTGCCCACCTTCAGCGATGTCCTGCTGGCGAGTAAACAGATTCGCCCGTATCTGCATCCGACGCCGCTGCACAGCTACCCGGCGGTGAATGAACTGATCGGCACCAGCGTCTACATCAAGCACGAGAATTATCAGCCGGTGGGGGCGTTCAAGGTACGCGGCGGCGTCAACCTGGTGTCGCAGATGTCCGCAGAGGAACGGCAGCGCGGACTGATCGCAGCCTCCACCGGCAATCACGGCCAGTCGGTGGCGTTCGCCGGGCGGTTGTTCGGCGTTCCGGCGCGGATCGTCGTGCCAGAAGGGGCTAATCCGGGCAAGGTGGCGGCGATGCAAGGGATGGGGGCGGAGGTGATCGCGCATGGAGCCAAGTTCGATGATGCCCGGCTGCACTGTGAGGCGCTGGCACAGGAACACGGCTACCGCTACGTCCATTCCGGTGACGAGCCGCTGCTAATCGCCGGCGTCGGCACCTACACGCTGGAAATCTACGAGGAGCAGCCCGACATCGATGTGATGATCGTCCCAATCGGTGGGGGCAGCGGCGCGGCGGGAGCCTGCCTGGCGGCACATGCACTCCGGCCTGGGGCGCGGGTGATCGGCGTGCAGTCGGAGATGGCACCGGCGGCCTATGAGTCGTGGCGGTCGCAGCAATTGACGAGCGCCGCTAACCAGACCTTCGCCGAGGGGCTGGCGACGGCGACGGCCTTCGCCCTGCCACAGGCCATCCTTCAGCGCGAACTGGACGACTTCGTGCTGGTGCGCGACGAAGAGATCAAGCAGGCGATGATCTGGATGATCGAGCGTGCCCACACACTGGCTGAGAGCGCCGGGGCGGCCGCGCTGGCGGCGGCTTACCGGCTGCGCGAGGAACTGGCCGGGAAGCGAGTGGCTATCGTCTGTTCCGGTGGCAATGTCGCGCTGGAGCAACTGCGGATGGTGCTGGCGCAGTAGAAGAATTCAGGCATGTAGCCGTACTTACGGTGCACACAATTAGTGTAGGCTTGAGGGAAACTCCTGAAGGTTATATGGAAGCAGTGAGGAGGTTATCCGAATTATACGCAAGTCAAGGTTCAAACAGCGGAAGTCAAACACCCAAGAGACGCTTAATACCCAATCCACAATAATGGTCTTTGTCTCGGTCTACCCTTATCGCTGTGGGATAAGGTTTAGGACACGGGTCAAAAGCTGAGCTGCGTGAGTCGTGCGATAGAAGATACATGATAGAATATGATTTGTTATATGTTGAGAAATGCTGGAGACAAACGATGGGCGCTACCTTTACAACAACCCTGTTACAGGATGAATCCGTGAATGCCACAGGTATCAACATTCCTCCTGAGATTGTTGAAGGACTGGGCGCGGGTAAGCGTCCGCCGGTGCGGGTCACGATCAATGGCTACTCCTACCGCAACACAGTGGCGGTTATGGGGGGAATTTACATGGTGGGCGTTAGCGCCGAACATCGCAAGAATGCGGGTGTCGCGGGGGGCGATACCGTTGATGTCACCATTGAACTGGACACCGAGCCGCGAACAGTTGATGTGCCAGATGATCTGGCGGCGGCGTTGGCTGCAAAACCGGGCGCAACCGCCGCCTTTGATGCGTTGGCGCCTTCAAAGCGTAAGGAAGCCGTGCGGCAGGTTAACGACGCCAAAACACCGGAAACCCGCCAACGGCGGATTGAGGGCATCGTCGCCAAACTTCCTCAGGCCTGATCTTATCGCACACATCTCCGGAAAAGAGGGCAAATTCACCTTCAACGGTGGTGCGGTTGCCAGCGTTAATGGTGTTGCCACACTGCCCGCTGCCGGAAACCCGCGATATGGGCTAATGTTACACTGTGTTATTTACGACGGAGATGGCTATTCGCACCCATGATGGCATCGGTTTCCGCCTGACGAACCTGCGGATTAACCGATACCTGTGGCAAAGTTCAGGCTGATATGCGCCCAGCAGACCGTTATTCCACCAGCTTATCGCGCAGGCGGGTGAGATGATCCTCGCTCAGGCCGATCTGGTGCAGATAGGCCGCGCTGCCGCCGTAGCGGGTTTCCAGATGGCGCAGCGTCGCCAGCATGTGTTCCGGGTTGGACTCCAGCATCCGTTCGTAGTGTTCGGCGCTCATGGCCGGCGGACGATCCCGCCGCAGGCTATCCAGCAGCGGGGCGATGTTGGGGCCGGTCAGGGCATAATCCTCGGCAATCGTCTCATGCGGCACGCCGATGGCATCCAGCAGCAGCGCCACCACCACGCCGGTGCGATCCTTGCCAGCGGTGCAGTGTACCAGTCCCAGGCCACCATCACTGTCAATGAGCGCCTCAACTGCCGCTTTGACCGGAGCCTGACGGTAATCGATGATGATCTGATACAGTCCATCCAACGTCGGCGGCAGGCTGCCGGATTGTGAACCGGCCTGCTGACGCGGGAAGATCGGGATGTGCTGAACCTTCACCGAAGCATGATGGGCAAAGGGATTGGGCGCGGCCTCGATCTCGCCTTCATGACGCAGATCGACCACCGTCCGCAGCCCTTCATCGATCAAGCGCTGCTGTGCCGCCGGCGTCAGGCGGTGTGGGCTGTCGCTCCGCAGCAGCGTGTGCCAGCGCGTCTGGCGGCCATCGCGGGTGGGGTAGCCACCCAGATCGCGCAGATTGTAAACGCCTTCAATTGACCATGTGCGAGGTGTCATTAGCGTAATCCTGATTTGACAAACGAATCGATCACCTGCCGTTGCAGGATGATATATACCACAAGGATCGGCAGGCTGGCGATGCTGGCCGCCGCCATCAGCGGACCCCACAGGTTGCCATCGGTCGACATGAACATCTGCAAGCCAATCTGGATGGTCGAGTTCTCCAGCCGGCTGGTCACCAGCAGCGGCCAGAAGTAGTCATTCCAGGCCGAGATGAACAGCAGCACCCCCAGCGAGGCAATGGTGGCACGCAGGTTGGGGCCAATCACCCGCCACAGCACACCCCAGTTGGTCGCGCCATCAATACGCGCCGCGTCGATCAGTTCCAGCGGGAAGGACTTGAATGCCTGGAACAACAGCAGGATGGCGAAGGCCGAGCTGGCGTGTGGCACAATCAGCCCCATCAGGGTATTACGCCAGCCCAACTGCGTCAGCACGACATAATTTGGGATCATGGTCGCCTGAAATGGCACCAGCCAGGTCAGGGCGAACAGACTGTAGAGGATCGTTCGTCCGGGGAAATTCCAGCGGGCGAAGGCGTACGCCGCCAGCACACTGGTCACCACTTGCAGCACCGCCTGCGAAAAGGCCATGACAAGGGTGTTGAGCAGCATCCGCCCCATCGGGATGGCGTTCCAGGCGCGGACGTAATGCTCGAAGGTGATCTGAGTCGGCACCAGGCTGGCCGAATACAACTCGCTGTTCGGGCGCAGCGAGGTCAGCAGCATCCAGTAGATGGGGAAGATGGTGATCAGACTGAGCGCCAGCAGGATCAGGTGACTGCTGACCGGTGCGCGGCGAAACGCGGGCGGCTGGCTGGGGGTTATCGGGGTCATCTCAAACCTCTAGTTATCATAGAAGGCCAGGCGATTGCTCAACCGCAGCGTGAGCAGGGCGATCAGGCCGAAGCCGACGAAGAACACCATGGCTGCTGCCGAACTCCACCCCACGGCAAAACTCTGGAAGCCGTAATTCCACAGCAGATAATAGATGTTGGTGGTGGCGCTCAAGGGGCCGCCCTGTGTCAGCACGTTGATGTGGGCGAAGGTCCATTGCGACGCCAGCAGGATCGTCAGCGTTGTCATGAACAGGATGGTGGGCGAAAGCAGCGGGATCAGAATATAGCGGGTCATCTGCCAGCGGTCAGCGCCGTCAATGGCCGCTGCCTCCAGATACTCCTTGTTGATATTCGCCAGCGCCGCGGAAAAGATCAGGGTGCTGAAGCCGATCAACTGCCAGCCGGTGATGAAGATGATGGTGCCAATTGCCAGGTTGCCATCGGTGAAGAAGCGGATGCGCTCCTCCAGATTGAAGACGGCATCGAGTGTGTTGTTCACGACGCCATTGGTTGGGTGCAAAATCCAGCGCCAGATGACGGCGATGACCACCGGAGCCATAATCATCGGCGTGAAGATCAGGGCGCGATAGAGATTACGCAGCCGCCCGCGAATGCCATCGGTCAGGATGGCGATCACCATCGGCAGGATCACCGACAGTGGCAGGATGCCGATCATGTAGATCAGGGTGTTCAACAGGGCGCGCTGCATTTCCGGCAGGGTGAAAACGCGCAGGTAATTCTCCAGCCCGACATAGGTGCGCGGCGAAGTCGGGATCAGATTCCACTGGTAGAAACTTAACTCCAGCGTCTGCACCAGCGGGCGATACACCCAGATCAGGATGGTCACCACCGCCGGGATCAGGTAGAGATACGGTTCGATCCGCTGAAAGCGCGGCAGCCAACGCCAGGTCGGGGCCGCCGGAGCGGTTGCCACCAGCGGCAAACGAGCTTCCTGTTCCATGAGGCGTTCACCTTTCTCCAAAAAAAGAGTCCGCAGACAACGACGTGTCTGCGGATCGGTGGATGCGTGAAACGGAATACGGTTTAGGGCATCAGGGCCTGGGCGCGGTCAGCGGCATCAGTCATGAGCGCGGCCACATCGCCATCACTGGTGACGGCCTGCTGCACGGTTTCGAGCAGGATGGTCTCGATCTGACGCCAGTTCGGGCCGGGATATGACACCCAGGCGCGCAGGCGCGTCAGTTGTTCCAGGTTGGGGAAGACCAGCGGGTTGGCATCCGCCCAGTCCTTGAGATAGGCCGGGTCTTCCACAATCGCCGGGCGCAGCGGCAGATAGCCGATGTCGCTGGTGATGATGGTGTAGCCGCGTTCGCTGGTGACGAACTTCAGGAATTCCCAGGCGGCGCGCTGCTTGACCGGATCATCGGAGAAGATGAAGAGGGCGCTGCCGGAATTGACCGGCGTGGTTGCCAGTTCGCCAAAGGCCGGCATGGGGGCGGCGCGCAGTTCCCAGCCATTGCTCTCGGCGTTGGCGATCAGGGTGCGCTGCAGGGCGCTGGACTGGAGATACATGCCCAGGTTGCCGGTGAACATCGACTCGACAATTTCGTTGTCGGTCAGCTTGCTGTGGGCACCGCTCTGCACCAGATCCTGCCACATGCTGATGGCACCGATAGCGGCTTCCGAACCGAACTCAATCGTCGCCCGATCATCCGACAGCACCTGACCGCCGTTGCTGCCGATCAACGCCTGGATGATCCAGTCGAAACCGCCCAGACCGGCGATGTGAACACCATCGGCTTCGGTGGCTTCAGCGATCTGGAGGGCGTATTCCTTCACTTCCGCCCAGGTCGTCGGCGGAGCATCCGGGTCGAGGCCGGCGGCTTCAAACAGCGACGCATTGTAGAACAACACCGGCGTGCTGAAGGTGAAGGCCAGACCATAGGTCTGTTCGTTCAGGCGACCCAGTTGCAGGCCGTTGGGCGAGAAACCCTCGAAGTGCTGCGCCAGTTCTTCCGGCGGCACAATCGCTTCCAGCGGCTTGGCGTTGAAATTGGTGGCGATGAAATCCAGCCCATCGAAAATCAACTGCGCCACATCGGGCGGGGTGCCAGCCACAATATCGGCCTGGACGCGGGCGGTCATTTCCGCGCCGGGGACCGGCACACCTTCGACGGTGATATTCGGATTGGCGGCCATGAATTCCGCGATCAGCTTTTCGGTGCCGGGGCCAAAAGCGGCATTCCCCAGATTGTAGCTGTAGAAGCGGATGGTTACCTGCTGGTCAGCCGCCAGCGGAGCAGGGAAATCCTGCGCCAGGACGGAACCGGCCATCAGCAGTACGACGAACAGCAGCACGAAACGAATACGTGACATCGAGCGATCTCCTTGATTGTCTAATTCGATCAGGCAGTTTCAAAGTGGGCAGCAGCCAGCTCTTCGAGCTTCTGCACACTCAGGTACATGATTTCGGTCTGGGGGCCGGGCAGCACGACCGGCTGCACCATCATCTGCCCTTCACGGACGGCGATGATGTTGAAGCCACAGTTATCGAGGAAGCGCATCCCATCCGGTGTGGTGGCTTCGAGGCCAAAGGCCACGCCCGTCCCGGCTGCGCTCAACACGCCGTTCAGCGTGCCGAGGCTGTTGAAGTGAATATGACCGGAGAGGATGCCCAGCACTTCATGACCCTCAATGGCTTCGCTCAGGGCTTCGGGATTGGTCAGCAGATGATCCTGTTGCAGCAGTGGGTGAGGGGTGGTGATGGGTGGGTGATGCAGGACGATCAGGTTGCCGCCTGGTGCTGGCTGTGCCAGTTCGGACTTGAGCCAGCTTAACTGAGCCTCATCCAGGAAGCCTGCCACCTGCTTCGGCTGCTGCGAGTTGAGCATGATGACTCGCAGGTCACCGATCAGGGTGGCATAGTAGTAAGGCTGTTCCAGGTCGCCATCGGCCTGATCGAGAAAGCCCTGGCGGAAGGGGGTGCGATGATCGTGATTGCCCAACCCGACCAGCACCGGCACGCCAAAGCTGCCCAGCTCTTCATCGAGCAGCGCGCGCAGATGACGGTAATCACCGGCATTGCCTTCGTGACACAGATCGCCGCTGATGATGAAGCAGGCGGGTTCGGCCTTCATCTGGCGCAGCAGGGCTACCGCTTCGCGAAACTTGCGCGTCGTGTCCAGTCCCATGAAGGGCTTTGACTCCGGCGCTTGAATATGGGTATCGGTGAAATGGATAATCTGCATAGAGGTTTTCTTTGCTCACTGGTTGTGGGTTGGGTAAGCTAGAACATAGGGGAAAATAGCCCGATGACGTTAACCGCTGAAGGAAATCGAGTTAAGTGATGTAGGGTATCCGATGAAATGTTTTCATCTGGTCGAAGTTGATTTACAGGAAATACCATGAGACGGTTCCGCTGGCTGATACTTTCGTTGTGTTCGCTTCTGCTGCTGCCCTCGCTTGCAGCGGCGCAAACCCCGACACCTAATCCCAACACAGTGCTGGCAGATTGTGTCGCCGCGCTGCCGCTAGATCGCTTCAACCCCACCGGACCGGATGCACCGCGCATCCGCATCGTCTCGCCGCAGAATGGCGCGGTTTTCTATGGCACCGATCGTTTCGTGTCGGTGGAATTCACCGTTGAGCTGGAGAACTTCGACATCAGCAATTCCAGCCCGGAGGATGAAAATGCGCGGCACTGGCATCTGTGGCTGAACAATGGTGTGTGGGGTATGTTGTATCAGTCAACTGCTGTCATCGACATCCCGCCAGGGACGTGGCGCATCTGTGCCTCGATGGGCGATGCCGACCACGCCGACATCGGGATGCCCGACGGCATCATGATCTCCATCGTCCAGCAGACGCCAGTCGCGCCGACTCTGCTGCCGCGAGGAAATGAGACCGATACGCCGACGCCGGGACTGGATGAGTATCTGCCGATGGGGTTGACCCTGATGGCGATGCCGATCCTGACGGCCTTCGCCTCAACCTCCACTTCCACGCCCACGCTGCCGCCTTCCCGCACCCCAACGCCACCCCCGCCACTGGTGTCGCCCGATGGCTCGGTCATGGGGTTGGTGATCCTGATCGGCGTGGCCTCGCTGGGCATCGGTCTGGCGCTGGGGCTGAAGCGAGCTGCCCTGTGAGTTGAAAGTTGAAAGTGCTGAGTGTAAAGTGCAAAGTGAAATGCACCTCGCACCCATCCATGCGTTGCCTTTTTGCCGTAGACTCTGTATAACTACGTTGGTGTGATTTTCTGAGATGTATCACAAAACATAACAACCGGGAAAGGATTTCACCTTATGAAGCACTCTCGCCTCGCCCTGATCGCGCTGGTGGCCGTCCTCGCCATCGTCGCGTTGGTGCTGCCGACCATCGCCCATGAAGGCCGCGAAGTTGGGGAATTCGAGATCGAATTCGGCTGGCGGGTTGAGCCGGCCTATACCACCCTGTTCAATGGGCCGGAGTTCACTGTTAAGGAACACGGCGGCAGCGAAGCCCCGGTGCTGGGTCTGGAAGACACACTGCAACTGGAGGTCATCTACGGCGATCGCACCAAGCTGCTGCGGATTCGCCCGGTCTTTGACACGCCTGGTCACTACACCGCCGACCTGATCCCCACCCAGCCCGGCGACTACACCTTCCGCATTGTCGGCAAGATCGGCGATACCGATGTGGATGAATCGTTCTCGTCTGCCGATGGCGAATTCGACACGGTCGAGCCGATCAGCGACATTCAGTTCCCGTAGAGTGGGTTACTCATCCCCCTTGAAAATTGGGTTTGCAACCCGGTGTCTACCGCAGAGGGGTTATGCAGGTTAAGAAAATATCCAGATAACGGTTTACCCGGACACCCCGTTGGGTATCCCTACAAACGAACCGGTTGGCGTAGGGACGTGCCGTTGCACGTCCGAATACTATCTGATTTAATTCTTAAAGTGCATAACCCCTCTGCTATCAATAGATGGAAAGCCCATTGAAGAGGCTGCTTTCCAGAATGTCTTTTCCAGCGCCTTTAGTGCGCTTACCGTATTCCTGGTAGCTGGGCGGCTTCAGCCCCCAGCGGCCATTATGGTCAGCCAATTTGTCATGAACCCTGTGGGAGAGATTGGGTGTCGGGGCTGCACCGGCTTCTCATCGCTTTCACAGCCAGTCGGGTTAAAATGGATGGCAGGTTTATTGGTAGTGCAGCAGGAATGATGATGCGACGGACCCGTTTTCTACTCGGTATGCTGATACTGGCGCTGCTGTGGGCGACGCAGGCAGTTTCGGCACACGCCAACCTGCAACGCTCGTCACCCGCGCCCAACTCGGCGATGGAGTTTTCGCCGCCGGAGATTCGGCTGTGGTTCACTGAACCGCTGGAGGCCGACTTCAGCCGCGTCACGGTGCGCGACCAGACCGGCGTCATCCTCAATCTGCCAGTGAGCCAGGTCGATCCGGCTGACCCGATGCAGATGGTGTTGCGACTGCCGCAGCCGCTGCCGGATGGCGTGTACACTGTCGTCTGGCGCACGCTCTCGGCGGCTGATGGACATCCAACGCTCGGCAGTTTCCCCTTCGCCATCGGCGATGCGTCCCAGTTGGGCGGGGCTGTCGCCAGCAGTGACGACTCCATCCCGCTGGATGGCACGCTGGCGCGCTGGGTCAACCTCATCAGTCTGGCGTTGGGGGTGGGCGGCATCAGCTTCTTCCTGTTCGTCTGGTCACCGAGTGCCCCGGAACCGATCCCGACGATTGAACGCCGTATCCACCGGCTGCTGTGGCTGGGCTGGGTCATGATCGGCATCAGCGGCTTCCTGCTCCTGCTGCTGCAATATGCGCTGGCGACCAACAGCAGTCTGCTGACCGAGTGGAATGGTGCGTATCTCAACAGCCTGATCGCCAACACTCGCTTCGGTCAATTGTGGCTGGGGCGCATGGCGTTGTGGTTCGGCATGGGCGGGGCGCTGTGGTTCGCCCGTAATGATCCGTTCTTCTACAGCGTCGCGCTGGTGCTGGGCGGCGCAATTGCCCTCATCAACAGCCTCTTCAGCCATGCCAACGCCGTCTTCGATGTCACGGCTGCCATCGCGGTCGATTGGGTACATCTGATGGCGATGGTGATGTGGGTGGGCGGGTTGTTCTATTTCGTCGCCATCATCGGCCCGATCCTGACCGGATTGAGCGAACCGACCCGTTCGCTTTCCGGGCTGGTGGCGCGTTTCTCCAATTTCGCTCGCGTCGCCGTCGCGGCGCTGATCGTCACTGGCATCTATTCCGGCTGGCTGCAAGTGGGGTCGGTGGAAGGGCTGTTGACCACCGCTTATGGTCAGACGCTGCTGGTCAAGATCATCCTCATCGTGCCGGTGCTGGGGCTGGCGTTCATCAATCTGCTGTTCACTCATCGCGGGCTGCAAGCCGGTCAGGTCATCTGGGGGGCGCGGCTGCGCGGGTTGGTGGGGGCGGAGATCATGTTGACGCTGGGCATCCTGGTGACGGTGGGCATGATGACCTCGTCCTCGCCAGCGCGCAACACGCTGGCCCAACGCGCCGCCAATCCACCGGCTCCTGCGCCGGCGCCGATCAAGGATGTGCAGACCGCCAACGAGATGCTGATCCAACTGGACATCACGCCCGGCTGGGTCGGTGAGAACAGCTTCAGCCTCAAACTGGTCGATCAGGCCGGCAATCCGATCAATGACGCCCGGCTGATTCGGATGCGCTTCGAGAGCCAGACGCAAAATCTGGGCGAGAGCGAGCTGCGTCCGGTGTTGTCAGCGGATGGCACCTATACCATCGCCGGCGCGAACCTGAGCGTCCCCGGCGACTGGCGCATCCGCCTGACGATTCAACGGCCGGATCGCTTCGATACCGTCATCGACTTCAGACCGACGGTACCCGCTGCGCCTTCGCTGGTGATCGCGCCGCCACCGCCCGCGCCCAACGAACCGCTGCCCAACCGCATCCCGATTCTGCTGCTGGCAGGAGCGCTGGCGCTGGGGCTGGGCGGCTTCTTCATCGGCGAGAGCCGCGCCCGGCTGTGGCAAGCGTCGTCGCTGCTGGCGCTCGGATTGGTGCTGGTCGGTGGACTGCTGCTGTTCAGCGCCTTGCAGGCCGTGCCGGCGACCGCCCTGGCCGCCGCCCCGGAGTATGTCCCGGCGGATGATGCGCCGGTGCGCCTGGCAGTCAACAGCAATCTTGAGCGTCCGTATTTCCTCAATCAGGATGGCCGCATCATGCAGCCGGATGACCAGGGCGGTTGGAGGGCGCTGGCGCTGGATGCGGTCGTGCATGATTTCTATGTCGATATGCAAAAGGTGGTCTGGGCGGCCACCGATCAGGGTTTCTACGCCTACCGCGATGAGGCCTGGACGCGGCTCAGTGACCGTCCGGCGCGGCGACTGGTGCTGACGCACGGGTTCTTCTTCGCGCTGGGTGAGGGGCATATCACGCGGGTGGAGGCCGGTAACTTCGACCAGGTGCGCGAACTGGATGCCCCGCTGCCCGATCAGCCGGCGCATGAACTCGTCATGCTGGGCAATCACAGCCATGTGCTGCACAATGGCGACCAACTGTATCAGACCTTCGATCTGGGTTTGAGCTGGAAGCTGCTGCCGTCGCCGGTCAGCATCGAGCGCGTGTGGGTCGATGCTGCATACAACCTGCTCGGCACCAGCGCTGATGGCATCTTCATCTGGCAGTACACCAACGGCGCGTTGCAACAGGTCATCCCGCTGCCGGATGCGGCGGACAGCACGCCGCTGCTGCGCGTGTTCAATGAGACACTGTACGCGGTTTCGGTCGGGCAAGTCTACCGTCTCGCTGGCGAGAGCTGGGAGCGAGTCACGCTGACCGATGACGAGTCGGCCTACTTCATCGCCCTCGAATATCAGTATCCACACACCCTGTGGGCGGTGGATGCCGAGCAGCGCGTCCTGTACTCGACCGAGGATGGGCTGAAGTGGCGGCCGCTGCCGATCAGCCGGCGCTGAAGGCCAGGAACGCCGAGAGCCGTGCAGGTTGCCCCACACGGCTCTCAGCAGAAGGAGGTACTTCGGATATGAGCAGGATCAGGTGAGGGGTCTGGAGCGCCGATGATGGTCAGCTTCACCAACAACCACCTCAATGCGCCTGATTATAGAACCTCTGGCTGCCTGCCCATTGGCATCAACTGACAAAAACGCCCCCCATTGTGTGGCAGGAATCACCAATTCAAGCAGCCTATCTTCTGGTACAACCACGCCATTGACCGCTCCAGACCGTGATGTAGACTCGCATATGCCTGTCTTCCTCACCAACGCAGAAGGTCATCATGACGGTACGTGCGCCGGTCACCTGGCGAAACATCATCTGGAGCTATGCCCTCATCATCATCGGTGCCATCATCGAGGCGACGGCGGTGATCGTCTTTCTCGCCCCGGCCAATGTCGCCCCCGGCGGTGTGTCGGGCGTGGCGGTCATGCTCAATTATCTCGATCCGCGCCTGCCGGTCGGTCTGATGATCCTGATCGGCAACATCCCGATTCAAGTGCTGGGGATGCGCTATCTCGGCGGCTGGCGCGTCGTCGTCCGCACTGTGTTCTATGTCGTGCTTTATTCCATCCTGGTCGATAACCTGCGTCCGTTCCTGGTCGGCATCGAAGTCGGCGACAACCGCCTGACCAACGCCCTGTTCGGCGGCATCCTGGTGGGCATCTCGGCCGGGTTGGTGCTGCGCGCCGGCGGCACCCAGGGTGGCACGGCCACGCTGGGGCGCATCCTGCAATTTCAGTATGGGCTGCCCCTTAGCAGCAGCGCCCTCTACACCGATACGCTGGTGGTGCTGATGGCCGGGCTGATCTTCGGCTGGGAAGGCGCGCTTTATGCACTGGTATCGCTCTTCGTCGGCGGCCTCGCCAGCGATTATGTCCTGGAGGGTCCCAGCACCATCCGCACCGCCACCATCATCACCGACAAGCCGGATGACATTGCCAATCTGGTGCTGGATCACATGGGGCGCGGCGTGACGGCCTGGCAGGGCAAGGGCATGTTCACCGAGCAGGATCACACCGTCCTGTTCATCACCGTGTCGCGTTCGCAGGTCAGCACGTTGCAACGGCTGGTGCATACCGCCGATCCCAAAGCCTTCGTCGTCATTGGTCATGGGCATGTGGCCTATGGGCAGGGTTTCCGGCGAATCGGCGGCAATGTGCTGTGAGGATGAATCGTTGGTGAATCCTTGTGACAAATTGCACGAAGATTTAACGTTTGTTAACGAAGATAGTGTACCCTTGTACGCTTGAAGGAATTGTATAGACTACACGGAATGCTAACCATACTGCTTGCCCTTTACATCTTCTGTGCGATTCTGCTCACGCTTTACGCGGCCAGCCAGATCCTTCTGCTCATCATCTACTGGCGGCACCGCAAGACGTATTACGTCCCTTCGCCGCCGATTGAGACCTGGCCCACCGTCCTGATCCAACTACCCATCTACAATGAACGCTACGTCGTCGAACGCCTGCTGGACGCGATGGCCGCCCTCGATTACCCGCGTGACCGGCTGATTGTGCAACTGCTCGACGACTCAAATGATGAGACCGTCACCATCGCCGCCGCCCATGTGGTGCGTTTGCAGCAGGCCGGGCTGAACATTCACCATGTCCGCCGCCCGGAGCGCAAAGGCTACAAAGCCGGGGCGCTGTCTTATGGTCTCGACCTGGTGGGCGATCAGGCGGAACTGGTGGCGGTGCTGGATGCGGACTTTGTACCACCGCCGGATTTCCTGCGGCGCACCGTCCCCTTCCTCGTCACCGATCCCGGCCTGGGCATGGTACAGACGCGCTGGGGGCATCTCAATCCCGATACCAACTGGCTGACGCTGGGGCAAACCCTGGCGCTCGATGGTCACTTCGTCATCGAACAGACCGCCCGCAGTCGCGGTGGCTGGCTGATGACCTTCAACGGGTCGGGCGGCGTGTGGAAGATTAAGGCGATTCGCGAGGCGGGTGGCTGGCGCGATCTGACGCTGACCGAAGACCTCGACCTGAGCTACCGGGCGCAGCTCGCGGGCTGGCGCTTCTTCTATCTGCCGGACATGGTCGTGCCGGGCGAACTCCCACCGCAGATGGCGGCCTTCAAACAGCAGCAGGCGCGCTGGGCCAAAGGCACTACCCAATGCCTGGGGCATCTGCTCGGCCCGCTGTGGCGTTCGAATGTCCCCCTGTTCCAGCGCCTTATGTCCACGCTGCATCTGTGCCAGTATATGCCGGCCCCGATCATGATTATCCTGCTGCTGCTGACGCTGCCGCTGCTGTTGAGCGGCGCGCTGCACGGTCTTCATCTAGGCGTGCTGGGTTTCATCGGTCTGGGCACCCCACTGATTTATATCACCAGCCAGCGCAAACTCTACCCGGACTGGAAGCGACGGCTGCTGGCCTATCCGATGCTGATGGCGATGGGCATCGGCATCGCCTGGAGCAACAGCAAAGCCGTCATCGGCGGCCTGTTCAACTGGGATACCGAGTTCCGCCGCACCCCCAAGTTCGCCCGTGACTGGCAGGGGCATCGCTATGCCCTGCGGCGCGACAGCATCAACACCTGGATGGAGTTCTTCTTCTCGCTCTATTCCGCCGTCGCCGCGGTGGTGGCGCTGCAAACCGCCCCGGCCTATACGCCCTATCTGGTGATCTACAGCTTCGCTTTCGCCCTGATCGGTTTCCTGGGGCTGCGCGATGGCTGGATTTTCAGCCGGGCCGCCGCCAACAAACAACCGCAGCAGGCCACCTCCAGCGCGGCAGGGGGCTAAGGCTGTTCCAGTAAAATGCCTAGCCCATAGCGGCAGGTTTTCTTCCGTAGGGGCGCAATATTGAGGTTTGATCAATTGATTCGGTAATCGCTATAGGGTGCGGCGGACGTGCCATGGCGCGTCCCTACACCCATCGTTCGTTCGTAGGGACACCCAACGGGGTGTCGGCTAGTACGCAAATCACAATGCCGATTTAATTTATCAACGGGCAGTATTGCGCTCCTACCGGACAATCCGGTTTAACGATGGGAGCATTATTTTCTCGGAATAGCCTAAGAACGAACAACTAAAAACGAACCACTCGAAACTGCATTTCGCCTGATCCATTTCAAAAGGACACATTATTCATGACTGTTGAAAAAATCATCGTTGACCGCGAGACCATTCACATTCAAGGGCAAGGCGCGGCGGGAGCGTTGGAGGTTTATGCGTTTCAGCCGTGGGAGGTCGTTAGTGCAGGGGGCGACCTGGCTGCGACGACGACCAGCGCGGACGGTCATTTCTCGGTCACCCTGCCACGCTTTCATCAGGGGCGTGATCGCCTGTATTCGCACTTCAGGGTGCGGCAGGGCGAGTCGTTCATCCCCGGCGTGTGCTACGCGACCGAGTTGAACGGAATCGCTGCCTATGATTATCCCTTCCCACAGGCGCACACCATCAAGGGTTTGCAGGTACATGATGTTGCCGACGCGATTCAGCTTGGGGTCGCTCACGCGGCACAAAACCTGAACCAGCCGACGGTGATGCTCTCCAAGCCGAGCGAAACCACGATCACCTACCAGATGGACGGGCAGGAATTCTATTTTGACGGCGTATTCTTTGAAGACTTTGACCGGCGCGTGAAGGAACTTTCGAGTCATGGCGTGACGGTCTATCTGATCCTGTTGAACAGCGCCGGGTGGGGCGGACTGCAACTGGAGCCGGAGATGAGAGATAAGCTGATCCACCCCAATTATGATCCTGAAGGCTTCATCAGCGCCTTCAATGTCATGTCCGAGACCGGGCTGGCACACTATAAGGCGTTTGTGGAATTTGTCGCGGAACGCTACTCGCGCGACGATAAACGCTATGGGCGGGTCAGCGGCTACATTATCGGCAATGAAGTCGATGCCGCCTGGATCTGGTCAAACGCCGGCGAAAAAAGCATCGAAGCCTTCATGCAGGAATACGCGGTTGCGGTGAGGACAGCGTTTTACGCCGCCCGCAAACAGTACAGCCAGGCGCGGGTTTATGTTTCCCTGACGCATCATTGGACGCTGCCGCACACCGAGAATCAACTGCGGACGTATGCCGGGCGCGACATCATCGAGGTCATGAACCGGGTGAGCGCCGAAGAAGGCAATTTCGACTGGTCAGTTGCCTATCATCCGTACCCGCAGGACTTACGGATTCCGAGCTTCTGGAATGATGACAAGGCGTTCGATACGCTGGATACGCCGCTGATTACATTCAAAAATATCGAGGTTTTGACGCGCTATATGCGCCAGCCGCATCTGCTGTACGAGGGGCGACTCCGGCACATCATCCTCTCAGAGCAGGGCCTCAATTCCGAAGAGACTGCTGAAAGCGAGCGCATCCAGGCGGCGGCCTACGCGCTGGCCTACTGGAAAATTGTGCAAACGAATGGAATCGAAGCCTTCATTTATCACGCGCACGTCGATCACCGTGATGAGTTTGGCCTGAATCTGGGAATCCGGCGGCGTAACAAAGCCAGTGACAGCCCGAACGAGCCGGGAACGCCCAAGCCGGTTCACGCCGTTTTCAAAGGCATCGACGGTGAGAATGCTGAAGCGCTGTTTGAGGACGCGAAAACGGTCATTAGCGCGGAACATTGGCGCTAGCGAAAACGCTTCGTCACAGCCTGCCTTCGCCACATCGTGGTTCACAGCACGACAGTTTTCGATAATCGATGAATCTTCTCCCGTAGGGGCGGTTCGCGAACCGCCCCTACAGCCAACCCTCTTCCTCGTAGCGACTCAAAGGATTTTTCTGGAACAGCCTGAAGCGCTGCCCTCAGCTCAACCTCAGTGTGGCGAACAGCGGCAGATGATCGGAGCCGGCGGGGGCGCCCTGCCAGGCGGCAACCGTTTCAATACCGGCGCTGTGCCAGATGTAATCGATGCGGATCAGCGGCGGCAGAAAATCCGGCAGTCCGCGCGCCTGGGCCACCGGCCAGCTTCCCCCCAGCCCCGTACCCGCCTGGCGAAATGAGTCGCGCATCTGCGCCGCGATGCGGTCGTAGGTCACGCTGAAATCGCTGGTGTTGAAGTCCCCGGCTACGATATACGGATAGGGTTCATCCGCCAGATGCGCTAGCAGCCCGTCAATCTGGGCGTTGCGCAGCCGGTCATCAAACCCCAGCGCCACCTGCATGTAGAGGCTGGTGGCATACTCCATCCCCGGACGATCCTTGTTCACCGGCCAGGCCAGATGGACGTTGTAGACGGCGATGGGCTGCCCGGCGACATCCAGCACCAACCGCTCCGGGAAGGGCGCATTCGCCACCCCCAGATCGACATACTCCGATGACACGATGGGATATTTCGACAGGGTGAAGTTGCCACCCCAGCGCGTCGGGTCGTTCTGGCTCGATTGATACGGGTAGAGGTCAGCCAGTTCGCTCAGTCCATCGGTGGCATAGGCCGGCGAGATTTCCTGCAGGAAGGCGATATCCACCCCGCTCTGGCGCACCCACTCGGCTGTGCTGCTCAGATCGTGGCGGTTGCCCCACACATTGAAGGTCAACACCTGAAGCGTCGCTCCATCGGCTGCGGCTGCCGCCGTCGGGCGCGGCAAAAAGCGGGGCGCGAACCAGAGGATCGCCAACAGGAGTACCGGCAGCAAGCGCAGCACGGCCAGCCGTGACCGGGTCAGCAATGCCCATCCCAGCAGTACCGGCAGCGGCGCGAACAACAGATAGGCGAAGGTGTTGACTAGCGACAGCACCCAGAAGCCATCGCCGATGCTGATGCGCGCCATCAGATAGACCAGCAGCAGCATCAGATAGCCGCCCGCCAGCCAGTTGACCACACGTTGTGACATTGAAAGTGTCATCTTCCCATCCTGAGTTGTGAACCGCCTCCAGCATGATACACAACTCAGGCGGTGAATTGCGTAAATTTGCCTGTCAGCTCACCTGCTCCAACTGCTCAATCGTCGATTCGATCAGGTCAACCAGTTCGCGCAGGGTAGCCACATCGAATGACCACTTGCCACCCGCCGCCGCGAACAACTCCGGCAGCGTCCGCGTCGCCCCCAGCGCCAATCCTTGCCGGTACTGCCGCACCGCCGCCGCCTGATCGGTCAGGGCATTGCGCCAGATCTGCACCGCGCCGACTTGCGCCAGACCGTAATCGATGTAGTAAAAGGGATCGGTGAAGATGTGCTGCTTGCGCTGCCAGCCGGTGACCCGTTCTGCCTCTAGCCCACTCCAATCGACACCGGCCATGAAGCGCGTCCACAACTGTCCCCAGGCCGCGTCGCAGGCGGCCGGGTCAGCCGCCTCGTCGGCATGGGTATAGACCCAGTGCTGGAAGCCATCGACCACTGCCATGTACGGCCAGAAGCGCAGCATGTCATCCAGATGCTCGATGCGGGCGCGGGCTGCCTCGGCCTCGCTGTAGAAGCCGCCGGAAGCCGCCGTCAGATACGGCGCGGCCAGCAGTTCCATCGCCATCGAGGCCACTTCAGCGATTTCATTGGTGAATTCGCGCTGACCACCATAGGGCAGGTGCGCTGCTTCGAAGCAGTGGAAGGCATGACCGCCCTCATGCAGCATGGTCTGCACATCATCGTGCAGCCCGACGGCGTTCATGAAGATGAAGGGACGCCGCGACGCCGCCAGATCGGCCTGATAGCCGCCGGGGGCTTTGTTCTTGCGGTTGTCCAGGTCAAGCCGTCCCTCGCGGCGCATGATGCCCAGATACTCGCCCAACTGCGGATCGACCTGGCGGAAGATGGCTTCGCTCTTGGCTTCCAGTTCGCTGCCCTGGCTGAAAGGGCGCAGCGGCGGACGATGGAGAGGGTCTACATCCAGGTCCCAGGGACGCAGTGACTCGACCCCCAAGTGCTGCCGGCGCTGTTCCGAGAGGCGGATGACGGCTGGCACCACCGTCTGCTCGATGGCATCGCCGAAGGCCAGGCAATCCTGCGGCGTGTAATCGAAGCGCTTGAGCTGCAACCACTGGAAAGCGCGGTAATCGGGATAGCCGGCGTTCTGCGCCTGCTGCACCCGCAGCCGGAGGAACTGCTGCCACATCTGGCTGAGTGCCTCGCGGTCGGCCAACTGACGGTCGCTCACCAGCCGCCAGGCGCGTTCACGTTCAGCCCGGTCGTGGCTTTGGAGCAGCGGACGCATCTGTGGCAGGGTGCGCTCCTCGCCGTTCCACTGCACCGTCTGCGCCCCGATCAGCGAGTCAAAGTTGTTGACAAGCTTCTGCTCCTCGGTGAACAGCGGGATATTGGCCTCGCAGAAGGTTTCCGCCGCTGCTTTGATCCCCCGCAGTGGGATGGCGAAGTCACGCGGAGTCAGGCCGCTCGCCAGCAGCTTCTGCCGCAGCCGCTGTTCCCAGGGCTGGCTGGCTTCGTCAATCGTCTCAAGAAAAGTGTGAAACCGCTTTTCCGCTTGCTCATCGCTGGTATCGAGCGTGGTCAGGATTTGCAGCCAGGCACCAGTTTCGCTCAGCAGATCCGCCAGCCGCGACCAGTCCAGCATCCACTCATCGATCGTCGCGGCGGTCAGCGCCCGTTCATCCAGCTTGCGATAAACCGGTTCGATCTGGTCCCAGCCCCATTCCATAAAAACCTTTGGGTCTTCTGGCAACGTGTTGAACATTATAGACCTTTCATACCCATTGTGAACCGACGGCAGGATTAAACCGCACAATGCCGCGCAAAACAAGAGCGAGACCTTTCTACGCTGGTCATTGTCCGCTTGAACAGCAGGGAAAGCAGGAACTGAACCCCATGGTCATCATGACGGATCGTCACATCCTGACAGGAAAGGGAAAGAGTGACTCGATTGCCGATCAGACCATTCCGAGTCACAATGGCGCATTCTTACCGGGCAAAAGGGGAGTATGCGCCATGACCGAAATCACCAAACGCGATCTGCCGTTGGAGCAACTGCGCGAGAATGTCGAAGACCTGGGCGGCATCTGGACGATCCGGGGTGGCGGCAAGGAACGGCAGTGGAACGGCATCGAATACAAGCAGGGTCTTTCGGGCAAGAACGTCGGCTCGCAAGGGCTTTCGATGAATGTGGCGATGGTGCCGGTGGGCGGGGTCGCCAAAGCCCATATCCACGACGGATTCGAGGTCATGCTCTACATCCTCAAGGGGCGGGTGCGGCATGAGTACGGGGCTGGATTGCGCCAGGTGCTGGAGAACGAGGCCGGCGACTTCATCTATATCGAGCCGGGTGTGCCGCACGAGGTCTTCAACATCGGCGACGAACCGGTGATCGCCATCGTCGCCCGCTCCGCCGCCGATGAATGGGACAAGATCATCCCCTATGATCGCAACAGCGAGTGAATGAACAATTGAAACGGCGGGTGCGACTCAGGTAAAGTAGACCCATGCGCGATCTCATCCGCCGACCCTGGCTGCCGCCCCTTCTGCTCCTGCTGCTCCTGCTGCTCATCTATGGCGGGACGCTGCAAACCATCCCCAACGGCGCGGAACATTACTTCATGATCGATGTGGGCGAGACCCAGGCGGTGCTGAACACCTGGGGGACGCTGCACGCCACCGGTTACCCGCTCTACGTCATGCTCAACAGCGGGCTGGTGGCGCTGCTCAAACTGATCGGCGTGGGCGCGGCGACGGCTCCGGCAGTCACCTCGCTGTTGACGCTGCTGCTGGCGCTGCTGCTGCTGTATGGGGTGGGGCTGGCGCTGCTGGGTCGGGATAAGGGCTGGCTGGTCGCTGGCATCGTCCTCATCTTCGGCCTGACGCGCACCGTCTGGATACACGCGGTCATCGCCGAAATCTATGCCTTTGGTCTGCTGCTGCTGGCGCTGCTGTTGTTGATCGCCCTCTGGCCGGGGACGGTGCGCGGGCGGTTGTACTGGCTGGCCTTCATCGGCGGGCTGGCGGTGTTCCATCATCGCGGGCTGTTGATGGTCGCTCCTGCGCTGCTGCTGGCGGCCTGGTGCGATCTGGTGGCGCATCCGAAACCTCATCCCCGTCTCGCTTCGTCCGACTCCCCCTCTCTGTCGACGGAGAGGGGGCGGGGGGGTGAGGTGATTCTGCGCCGTATCGTAATCTGCCTGCTGCTGGGATTGGTCGGCTTTCTGCCTTACCTCTATCTGCCGCTGCGCGCCACTGCCGGCGCGGCCTGGGTTTATGGCGAACCGAACACCTGGGGCGGCTTCTGGGATCAATTCCTGGGGCGTGAGGCCGAGCGCTTCATCGGCGCACCGGCCACCCTGGATGGACTGGCAGCCAATTTCAATCTCATCAACAGCGTGCTGGTCACCGATCTGACGCTGCCCGGCCTGCTGATCGGACTGGTCGGTCTCATCATCGGCCTGCTCCGCCCACAGCAGCGGCGGGACACCGGCATGGTGCTTCTCAGCGGCGTGGTGGCCTATGGTTTTCATGTCCTGCTCTACACCGATGTGCTGTCTCAGTTGATCCTGGCGGCGACGTTGACGCTGGCGCTGGGCTGGCTGCTGGCGGCGGATGCGCTGTGGACGGCTTTCAAATGGCTGGCGCTCACTCGTCGTACAACCCCTCGTGTTGCCTTTCCGACGACGGTGGGCGGCTCATCGGTCTGGGCCAAGCGGCTGTCCGCCCTGCCCATCGCGCTGCTGATCGGCCTGGCGGCTATCCAGTTCATCTCGTTCAACCAGCCCTTCATCCATGACCTGACGACGGATCGCACCGGGCTGGATACCATTGCCATCGCCGCCGGGACGCCGCCAGGCGCGACGCTGATGCTGGACTGGGGGCCGCGCTACTTCGCCGTGGGTCTGGCCCGCGATGTGCTGGGGAGTCTGCCGGGGTTGGCGCTGGTTTCTCACAAAGTTGATTTCCGCGCCCTGGCTGAAGCCGGTGAACTGGTCACCGCCGACTTTACCTTCTACAATCGTCCGCTGAGCTGGTGGGAACAGCAGCTCGGCGCAACGGTTTACCTGCGGGCAGCCGCGCCCCATCTGGTCGAGATCGCCACCCAGCCGCAGCAGGCTGAGGTTGCCGGGGATGGCATCCAGCTCATCAGCCAGCGCCTGACCTGTAGCGCCGATCAGCTTCATCTGACGGTGGAATGGGCCAGCGCGACCCGCCCAACCGAGGACTGGAGCGTATTCGTCCATGCTCTGGCCGCCGATGGGACGCTGGTCGGGCAGGGGGATGTGGCAGCACCGGTGTTCGGCTGGCGTCCGCTGACGACCTGGGAGGCGGGCGAGATGGTGCGCGATGTCTACAGCCTGCCGCGCAGCGCCGCCCGTTCGATCCGTTACGGCTTCTATACCCGGCAGCCCGATGGCGCATTTGAGAATCGAGTGGAACATGAGATCACGGTGGAATGTGATGAGTCGTGAACGAGGCATAAGGCTGCTCTATCTGCTTGCCCTGATGGGACTGCTGATGGCCTGCACCCCGCAGGCGCTCCCGCCCACCCTGACCCCGCCGGCGGTGCTGGCGAAGCGGCTGGCAACCGTGTATCTCTCGCCGACGCCCGATGCCGCCCAGCAGCAAGCGACGCAGCAGGCCAATCCCGCCACCAATACCCCGCTGCCGGCGCTGCCCACCCCCACCGCTACGGCCTACGTCGGCGTGTTCCTGGGCGAGGCCGAAGCCGTCAGCGATTCAGGGCCGATCATCAACCTGACCCAGTTGAGCCAGCCGACCCTGCCCTCGGTGGTGACGATTGCAGCCACCTGTCCCTCGCCGGTGGATGCGGTCTTCGGCGGGCGCTGGTCAGAAGACGCGCTGATCGAGCAGGAAGCCGGTTGCCCGATTGAGGCGCTGACCGTGTTCCAGGGGACGATGCAGATCTTCGAGCGCGGCGTGATGTATTTTCGTCCCGATACCAACGAAATCTGGGCGATCGACATCCCTGGTCAGCGCTACTGGTCGCTGGTCAACGTGCCGCCGGTGCAGCCGGGCGACATCGTGGTGCCGGAGGGGATGATGGCACCATCATTGGGGTTCGGCGCGGTGTGGCGCGGGGTTCCGGGGGTGCAGGATGCGCTGGGGTTCGCCCGTCAGCCGGAGACCAACGCCCGTCTATCGCTGCAAAAACTTCAGAATGCCACGCTGTTCCTCGATGGCAGCAGCGGTCAGGTCTTCGTCCTGCTCACCCAGAACCGTCTGCGCGGGCCGTATTGAGATTCTATCCGTTAAGCTCACCCCCTCTCCAACCCATTGGAACAGGAGCGGGGTGAGGTGAGTAAAACCAGGTTAAGCAGAGCCACCCCTCGGCAAACACCGGCTCACCAAAAGGTAGCCCCGACTCTTGCTCCCTCAACCCCGATTTTTCCCAACCCTTTTCTAACCCCGTGCCGACAACCTTAATCTCCGCACTCCCGCCAAACGGTTAGCGCCGACTCGCCTTAAGTCGTACCAAAAAGTTTACCAAAAGTTCACCCGTAACGGCGGGAATGGACGTATGCTAAGGGCAAGAAGTCGTCCGATAGTCATTAGTCGTCAGTCGATAGAGGAAAAGCTCTTGCCTAGTCACTCATTACTCGTTACTGACCGAAATGTTCACAAAATGCACTTTTGACTTTGACGACTTTGACGAATTTTGTGAGTCACGGACGCTGCGGGTTAATGCAGTTTAAGAATTAAATCAGATAGTATTCGGACGTGCCGTTGCACGTCCCTACGCCAACCGGTTCGTTTGTAGGGACACCCAACGGGGTGTCCGGGTAAACTGAAGGGGCTGGTTCCACTTGCCGCTCTTCCAGCGCCTTTAGTGCGCTTACCGTATTTCTGCTAGCTGGGTGGCTTCAGCCCCCAGCGGACTGATGACTGACTAGCAAACTGCAAAAGTGGGACGGTTGCATTTGCAGAATTCGCAGAATTTTACGCAATTTCACTCCGTTTTCGCTCCGTGTCCTCTGTGTTCGTCTTTCTGTCTTTGTCGTTCTGTCGCTGTCTGTCCGACGACGACGACGACACAAAAACGGAGTTGCATAAAACGGATCGAATTGCAGTTGCAACACTTGCAACTTTTGAGGGAAAATCGGTGCGTAACCGTCACCCATCCATAGACCAATCAGCAAAAGCAGCAGCAAAGCCGAGTAGGGTCAATCAGCAGCACAAATGCCTGAACGCATTAACAGGTGAATCACCCATCTCTGATTGCTCTCTGTGTTCTCTGTGTCTCTGTGGTCGGTTCTTTTTCTTGGCGGTGACTGATTCACGAATCGTAAAAAGGACTGATGCGAATCTGACGAATCTGACGAATCGTGTGAATCAAAAGGAAAAGACCTCTGATTGCTCTCTGTGTTCTCTGTGCCTCTGTGGTCGGTTCTTCTTCGTCTTTTCTTGGCGGCGGATCGCTCCCGTCGTTCCGCCACCGCAAATCCGATCCGCCGGCGGCAGTCGTGTGCTAAGAGAGGTGCGGCTGATCCATAAACCGTCCGATCTGCACCCGCCACTGCGCCGGACTGTCGCCCTCCAGCGGATCGACCAGCAGCACGTAGCGCCCGCTGTGGATGACGTGGAAGCGCTTCTGGCCTCTGCCGGATGCCTGATGGATCAACAGGTCTTCGCCGTAGGGCTGGGTGTTCATCAACCGCAGCGAGAAGGTGGTCTGTGGCGGGAAGTCCCAACGGACACCATACCAGCCGTGTTCGATCACCAGATCTGGTGTGGCGAATGAGCCGGTGCCGGTATACAGTAGCGGGCTGCCAGCGTAGACGCCATCTTCCTGCGGGATCATTTCG
Source organism: Anaerolineae bacterium (assembly GCA_022843385.1). Taxonomy (GTDB): domain Bacteria; phylum Chloroflexota; class Anaerolineae; order Aggregatilineales; family Phototrophicaceae; genus CFX2. The sequence continues at coordinate 28,207 of JALHNT010000001.1, forward strand.
CCGTCGCTGCCCAGCTTCATGTTGAGGACGATGGGCTGTGCTGGTGGCACAATCACGGGTTCTCGCGGCGCGGGTGCTTCGATGGACACCGTGTGAACTTCCCGGACAGCCTGCCGGAATAAGCGGGTGAAGTAGGCCAGCGCCACGATACATCCCAGCACCAGAATGATGGCGAGGCACAACAGATCATCAATCATATCCGGGGCATCCTATGCTCGATCAATCGGATTATCATTACTTTACCGTATTTTGTAGCGGTTCTGACTCAGGAAGGATGTTGCAGCATGGGGAAATCGGTACTGGAGCAGATCGAACACCTGGACGCGGTAGCCGATCATCAGGAAATCGCGCGCATCGTCACGGCCTACGAATATCCCTTTCTGATGCAGAAGGCGCTGGAATTTGCCCTGTTTCGCACTTACGCTGTCCCATCCATCGGCGCCTTGCTCGACCATACCCAGCACTTTGAACGCCAGGGGCAGAAGCGCTACGACGACACGGCGCTGCTGATCGCCGAGTGGGTGGAAAATGGTTATGACAGCGAGAATGGGCGGGCGGCGCTGCGGCGCATGAACCAGCTCCATCACCGCTGGAACATCTCAAATGATGATTACCTGTACGTCCTCTCGGTGTTCATCTATGTCCCGCGCCAGTGGTTCGATCTCTACGGGACTCGCTCGTTCAGCGACAAGGAAAATCTGGCGATGTACACCTTCTGGGTCGAAGTAGGCCGGCGCATGGGCATCAAGCATATCCCGGAGAGCGACGCGGCTTTTGCCCAATTCTCCCGCGACTATGAACAGAAGCACTTCACCTACACCGATGCCAACCGGCGCGTGGCCGACGCCACCATCCGCATCTTCCTCAACTGGTATCCGGCCATCATCCGTCCGCTGGTGCTGCGTGGCATCTACGCCCTGATGGATGACCCGCTGCGCGAGGCATTTCGCTATCCGGCTCCCGCCCCCTGGTTCAAGGGTCTGGTGCATGGCGGGCTGCGCCTGGCGGCCAGCATCATCCGGCGCTTGCCACCACGTCGCACACCCTATCGCCGGACGCAGGATCGTAATCGGACTTATCCCAACGGATACAAAATCGACGAGGTCGGTGCATCTGACTCGATCGCGGGTTGAGCTTCAGGCGTTGTCTTGCTGCTGCATGTGAGCCTGCACTTCGAAAGTGCGCACCACCTGTTCCAGAAAGCGCTCGTTGGTGATGATGTTGTAACCGAACTGCTGCGCCCGCGCCTCATCGCCCATTTTTTCTGCCGTCTGCCGCGCCAGCATCCGCGATAACGTCTCACGATCGCGCAAGTCAGCCCGCCGTTTCAGATAATCGATGATGCGGTTACGATCCGCTTCGGTCAACTGATCGATCTGGATGAAGGAGGGCAGCGGTTCGACGCGGGTGATGTGCAGGTAATGCACGCTCATATCTTCCTGAATCGTCTTCAGCGTCACCTGTTGCTTTTCGCGGATGACCAGCGTCCGCGCCGCCAGATCGCCCAACCGCTGCATCCGTTTGGTGACGAACAGGGCAATTAGCCCAATGCCATAACCCATCGGCAAGAAATCAAAAATCCGCACCAGATTACGAATCACCAGGCTGCTGATGGTGGCAGGCAGGCCATCCGCCCGGATGACACGCAGCCCCAGCACCCGTTTTCCCGGCGTCTGTCCGTTCCAGAGGATTTCAAAGATCAGGGGATAGAAGAAGAACAGGGCGAAAAAGAATCTATACAACGCCAGCGAGCCGATGCTTCCATCATGCCGTGAATTGGCATCTATCACTAGGGTGCAGAAAGAGACAATGCTGATGATGGTCCAATCGATCAATGCTGCCACGCAACGTGAGCCAAATCCGGCAACTTCCACGTTAAGCAGGACATTCTCGGGGATATCATCAATCGAGAGCCGTTCGGAGAAGTTATCCATGAGCATTACTTTCAGCCAAGCATGCTAGATGAAGAGTACAGCATCAGGAGGATTATCTCGTGCTGAAAAGCCTGCAAACACCCAATAACTGGGGTGTAGTCATGTTATTTACAGCTTCATCGTGCCGCGCTGGGCGGCGATGCGCACCGAAGCCGTGCGCATCGCCGCCAGCTTGCTCAGGATCGAGCTGACGTAGAACTTGATGAGTGTGCACTCTGTGATGGTCAGTTCCAGCACGATCTCCTTGTTCTGCAACCCCTGTGACTGCAGTCCAGTATATGCTGTTCGCACGGCGTCAGGGGTTCGAGATCGTTCTGCGTCGGACTGACAGCGGAGAGCTGCCAGCATCATCCGGCGCTTGCCACCACGTCGCACACCCTATCGCCGGACGCAGGATCGTAACCGGACTTATCCCAACGGATACAAAATCGACGAGGTCGGCGCATCTGACTCGATTGCGGGTTGAGCTTCAGGCGTTGTCTTGCTGCTGCATGTGAGCCTGCACTTCGAAAGTGCGCACCACCTGTTCCAGAAAGCGCTCGTTGGTGATGATGTTGTAACCGAACTGCTGCGCCCGCGCCTCATCGCCCATTTTTTCCGCCGTCTGCCGCGCCAGCATCCGCGATAACGTCTCACGATCGCGCAAGTCAGTCCGCCGTTTCAGATAATCGATGATGCGGTTACGATCCGCTTCGGTCAACTGATCGATCTGGATGAAGGATGGCAGCGGTTCGACGCGGGTGATGTGCAGGTAATGCACGCTCATATCTTCCTGTATCGTCTTCAGCGTCACCTGCTGCTTCTCGCGGATGACCAGCGTCCGCGCCGCCAGATCGCCCAACCGCTGCGTCCGTTTGGTGGCAAACAGGACGATCATGCCAACGCCGTACCCCACCGGAAAGAAGTCAAAGATGCGCACCAGGTTGCGGATCACCAGGCTGGTGACGCTGGCGGGCAGGCCATCCGCCCGGATGACGCGCAGCCCCAGCACCCGCTTGCCCGGCGTCTGTCCGTTCCAGAGGATTTCAAAGATCAGGTGATAAAAGAAGAACAGGACGAAGAAGAAGAGATACAGCGCCAGAATGACCACCGTGCTGCTGCCATCCAGCCGCAGCGTGGAGATCATCGTAAGGGCGCAGAAGAAAACGACTCCCATGATGGTGTAATCCACCAGCGCCGCCAGACAACGCGAGCCGAAGCCGGCGACCTCCGCATTGAGCAGGACATTTTCGGGGGTATCAATCGAAAGCCGTTCGGAGAAGTTATCCATGAGCGCTGCCTTCAGCCAAGCATGACGGATGATGAATCCATCATAGCGCGGATTGTCCGGTGCTGAAAAGCCTGCAAATGCCCCAATAACAGGGGGGTGATCGCTACAGCTTCACCATACCGCGCTGGGCGGCGATCCGAACGGCTTCGGTGCGGTTGCCTGCCCCCAGCTTGCTCAGGATCGAGCTGACGTAAAACTTGACGGTGCGCTCGGTGATCGTCAGTTCCAGCGCGATCTCCTTGTTCTGCAACCCCTGCGCCAGCAACTCCAGCACATGCTGCTCGCGCGGCGTCAGCGCGTCCAGATCGTGCTGGGCCGGACTGGCACCGGAGACCTGGCGCATCAGCTTGGAAGCCACCACCGGCTGCAACAGCGAACCGCCGGCATACACCACCCGCACCGCGTTGAAGATTTCCTCGCGCGGCGCCCCTTTCAACAGGTAGCCCTGCGTCCCGGCCTGCACTGCTGCTACAATCCGTTCGTCGGTATCGAAGGCGGTGAAGACCAGGGTGCGAACCGGTGATCCCTGATCGCGCAGATGACGCAGCATCTCCACGCCATCCATCTCCGGCATCTCCAGATCGAGCAGCATCACATCCGGCGCGAGGGTGGCGATGGCCCGCAGCGCCTCGCGCCCATCGCTGGCTCCGCCCACCACATCAAAATCCGGCTGTGTCCCCAGGATGGCGATCAGGCCATCGCGCACAATCGGATGATCGTCCACCACCAGGATGCGAATCGGGGTCATGATGTTCCTTCCAGCGGGATCAGCACTTCGATCTCGGTGCCTTCACCCGGCGTACTGCACACTTCCAGACTGCCGGAGAGCAGCCGGGCGCGTTCGTTCATGCCGATCAGTCCGTAATGATGGGTCGGCGCGGCATCCGGTTGGAAGCCACGCCCGTCGTCCGAGACGAACAGCCGCACCTGATCGGGCATCATCACCAGTTGCACACAGACCTGTCTGGCATAGGCATGGCGTCCGATGTTGGTCAGCGCTTCTTGCAGGATGCGATACAGCCCGATCTCGATCCGTACCGGCAGCGGGCGCGGTGAACCGATCACTTCAAACTCGGCGGTCACTTTACGCCGCGACTTCCACTCATCCAGCAGCGCCGCCAGCGCCTCCGGCAGCGACTTGCCCTCGAGCGGTGCCGCCCGCAAATCCATCACCGAGCGACGGGCTTCATCCAGGTTCAGCCGCGCCAGTTGCAGCGCCTGACCGATGTGCTGCCGGACTTTATCGGCAGCCGCTCCAGCCTCCAGCAGCGCTTCAGCCGTCTCTAGTTGCAGCCCGATGGCAGTGAAGCCCTGCGCCAGCGTGTCGTGTATTTCCCGCGCCAGCCGGTTGCGTTCTTCAATCGCCCCCAGTTCGGCGCTGCGGGCGAACAGGCGGGCGCGCTCGATGGCAATCGCCAGCAGATCGCCCACCAGATACAGCAGTTGCAAATCCTGCGAACACAGATCATCCCATGCGCTGCTGGCGACGTTCAACACCCCCAGCGGTTTGCCATGTGCGTTGAGGGGTATGCTGGCGTGTTGGCGCAGCCCGGCCGTCCCGACCGAGAGATTCTCCAGCCGGGTGCAGGTGATGTTCTGCGGCGAGCGCATCCGGCCTTTTTCATACAGCCACAAACAGTCGCATTCCCCAGTCAGGCGTCGTGGATGATCGGCCAGCGCCGGCGGTAAGTCCTGCGCCGCTGCCACATACATCTCGCCAGCCTCGTTGAGCAGAAAGATCCAACTGGTCTTCAGGTCGAACAACTCGGCCACATGGCGCAGCGCCACGTTCAGCGCCCGCGCCGGATCGACTTCCTCGTTCAGCGCCTTGGCGATGGTGTTGAGGATCGAGAGTTCACGGTTGCGCCGTTGCAGCTTCTCTGATTCAGTTTCGACTTTATGACGTGTTGACATGCTGGTTTCGTCCGATGATACCCGCATTATAACATGAGGGTTCACCCAATCGGTCAGCGCTTTGGGGTAATGCCCCCTGTCCTTTGGGACAGTCCAGCAACCTGTCACCATCAAAACATGACAGATGCGTCTGTTCAAATTGTCACAAAAGGGGCATCATCAGCGTAGAAAGTGTTCGATAAGTGAAAGTGTCCCTTCATGAGTGAACGCACGACGCGCAAACATATCTGCCGCGTCGCTAAACTGATGCACCGGTTTCAACTGGTGGATGGCAGCGCCGGCAACATCTCGGTGCGACTGGATGAAGACCGGATTCTGATTACCCCCTCTGGTCTGATTAAGGCCTTTCTGGAACCGCACCAACTGCTCATCATCGGGCTGGATGGTCGCAAGATCATGGCCGATACGCCAGAAACCCGTCATCTGAAACCCAGCAGCGAGTCGCTGATGCACCTGGAAGTGTATCGCCGCCGCGCCGATGTGAATGCCGTGATTCACGCCCATCCGTCGTATGCCACTGCGCTGACCATCGCCGGGCTGGATATGCAGCGGTACACCATCCCGGAAGCCATCACGCTGCTCGGAACCATCCCGAACGCGCCCTATGCCACGCCGGCAACGACCGAAGAGGGCGCGGCTATCGCTGACCTGATCCCGTATCACGATGCCATCATGCTGTCCTATCACGGCTCGCTGACGGTGGGCCGCGATCTCTGGGAAGCCTATGCCCGTCTGGAGACGCTGGAACACACCGCCAAGCTGACCTTCCTGGTCAACCAGTTAGGCGGCGGCCAACCGCTGGATGCTGATCAGATGCAAAAGCTGATCGACATGCGCAAGAAAATGGGACTGGCACACGCGGTCGAGCCAATCTCCACCCCTTAGATATCTTCCTACCTCCTCATCACACAGGCGGCCTTTCCTAAACAGTCAGGCCGTCTGTGTTTATGGCAACTGACGTCAACCGCGCTATCATCAGCATCTGTGCCGCTGCCATCAACGGGATGAATCATGTTTCCAATTTCGGGTAATGCGCTGGGTCTCGCCATGTTCGTCGCCGCTGGCCTGATCGCCGGCGCGGGATTGGCGCTTGGCTTGAATCAGACGATCATCATGTTCGCGGTGGGGTTGGGGTTGATCGTGATGGATGGGATGGTTCGGCTGCGGCAGCGTCCGGCTGAACGTTGGTGGTGGCGGCAGGACAAGGGCGGCTATCTCTACATCGTACCGGCCTGGGTCGGCGGCATCATCATTATCCTGGTCAATATCATCAATATCTTTGCACCGCTGGAAGGTTAAGCCACATGATCGACTCTCTGCCTGATCCACTGCCAGATGATGTGTTGGCGCGGCGGCAGCAGCTTCCGCTCAAGGTTGCGCCGGTCTCCCTGACTGGTGAGCGCTTTCACCTCCAGCCGCTCGTCGTCGAACGCGATGCCGAACCGTTTCACGCTGTCACTAACGGTCAGGCCATCAGCATCGGCGCTCTAAGGGTGGAGGCGTATGATGCTGATGAGTGGGTGTGGCGTTTTATGAGCGGCGGGCCATTTGCCTCGGTCGATGAGCTAGCGATCTATCTGCAAAAGCTGGTGGATATGCCGAACGGACTGGCGCTGGCGGTGTTTGATCGGACTGTCGATCACATCGTCGGTGTGGCGACCTTCATGAGCAACGAACCGGCGCATCTCAAGATCGAGCTGGGCAATATCTCGTACAGTCCACTGGTGCAAGGCAGGGGAGCGAACACTGAAGCGACCTATCTGATGCTGCGGCATGCTTTCGACTTGGGATACCGGCGCGTCGAATGGAAGTGCAATGCGCTCAACGAACGCTCACGGCGGGCGGCGCTACGGCTGGGCTTTACTTTCGAGGGGATTCAGGACGCCCACTACATCATCAAGGGGCGCAATCGTGATACCGCCTGGTTCCGCATGCTCGATCACGAATGGCCGGCGGTGAAGGCTGCGCTGGAGGCGCGGTTGGAGCATCAGAGCTGATGCCTCGCTTGTGGGATGCTGCTAAAATAATCACAGGATTTACGCAGTTGAGTACGAGTCGAGCCTGATAAACAGGCAAGAACAGGCAAAAGTTAGGATTTACTTACCTTCTTTCCTGGCGCGTAAGTTTTGAATCGGTAGTGATGGTGTTTGGGAGGGTGACTGATGGAAGCCGAGAAGTTATTGATGACGGCGGATGCTTTCGAGGACTATGCGGCGCTGCCAGAGAACCGGGATCGGCTGCTCGAACTGATTGATGGGGAGATCTAAGATAATATGCCGACGGAACAACACGGGATGATTGTGATTATGATCGCGCGCTGGTTATTGAATTTTATCGTCGAGCGCCAGATCAAGGGACGGGTGGTGGCCGAAGTGCGTTATCGCCGGCCTGAAGATCAGCGAAACGCCCTTATCCCGAATGTATCCTATCGCGCCGGCAGCCATCCCTTGGGCAAAAAAGGCAGCCTGAAGGACATGCCGGATATGGCGGTTGAGGTCAAGTCACCCGATGACACCCTGAAAAAGATGCGCGCCAAAGCCCGGATTTATCTGGCGCAGGGCGTTCGCATGGTCTGGTTGGTTGAACCAGATAAACGCTTCGTCGAAGTTTATACGCCAGATGATGAGCAGGTGTATGTCGAAGGCGATATGCTCAGTGGCGGCGATGTCCTCCCCGGTTTCACCCTGCCGGTCAGCGCCATATTTGAAGACACTGCTAGCTGATCCGAAATTCAGCGTCTCCACCGAAAGGTAACGGATGCGTGTAGCTGTCCTGGGATTTGGCTCGCGGGGTGATGTGCAGCCGTTGCTGGCAATCGCGCTGAGACTGCGCGAACGGGGTCACGAGGTGGTAATGACTGCCCCGCAGGATTTCACTGATCCAATTGCGCGCCACGATCTTCCCTTTCACTCGATCCCGGTCAACATCAATCAGCTGTTGGAAGGTGAGATCGGGCAGGACATGATGCGCAAAGGCACCAGTTTGCCGCGTATGATGGTGGCTATACCGCGACTGACGCGGGAACTTGGCGAAAAATTACGTAGTGCCAATGATCCCCTTGAATCCGCTACTGCCGAGGCCGATGTTATCCTCACTCATGGGCTGCTAACGCCCTTCGCCTACAGTGTTCATGAGTTGCGCGGTGTTCCCCTGTTCATGACGACGGCTGTACCGTTGTTGACAACCTCGGCATTCCCGGCACCGTTGTTCCCACAGTTTGGGAAACAGCCGAATCTCTACAACCGCCTCAGCTTCAGTGTGGCGCTGCCACTCCTCTTCGGAGTGATGATTGGGCCAGCCAACGACTGGCGCAAGCGTGTGGGACTAGCACCGCTGTCGCTGCGACAGTTTCTGCGCATCTACCAGCGACTGCCGACCGTGCTGACCTACAGTTCCCATGTGATCCCGAAACCGGCTGACTGGGGAGTCAATATTCACATTACGGGTTACTCGCTGCTGCCCACCCCACAGGATTGGCAGCCCTCCGAGGCAATGCAAACATTTCTGTCTCAGGGGCCGCCGCCCATCTTCATCGGCTTCGGCAGCATGAAAGTGCCGCAGCCGCAGGAAACTGCCCGGATAATCATTGAGGCGCTGCATCAGAGTGAGCAGCGCGGAATCCTGCAGGCCGGATGGGGCGGACTGCGGCTGGACGATCTGTCCCATGACCATGTGTTACAGATTGGCGATGCTCCCCATGATTGGCTCTTCTCGCGCATGAGTGCGATTGTGCATCACGGTGGCGCCAGCACGACCGGCGCGGCGCTGCGGTCGGGCAACCCCTCGCTGATCGTTCCCTTCATTGGCGATCAACCCTTCTGGGGAAACCGTGTTGCAGCGCTGGGAGCGGGATTATCACCGATACCGTTTCGCCGCCTGACGGTAGAGCGCCTGGCGGCTGCCTTTCGTCAACTGACAACCGATGCGTCCCTGCGCCGTCATGCATATGAAGTGGGTCGCGCCTTGCAGGCTGAAGATGGTGCCAGTGCAGCAGCGAATATCATCGCCACAGCGCACTGATGGATAAGGTCTGGTCATTGGCTATAGCCAACAGTCATCGCTAGAATTAAACCTCACTTGCAACGACCGATGGAGACCGCTATGGCAGAACCAAAACGAAAGTTCGGCTTCGAGACGCGCATGCTGCACGCCGGGCATATCCCCGACCCGGTGACCGGGGCGCGCGCCGTGCCGATTTATCAGACGACGTCGTATGTGTTTGAAGATACCGACAAAGCCGCCCAGCTCTTTGAACTGAAGCAGTACGGCAACATCTACACCCGCATCAACAACCCGACCAACGCCGTCTTTGAGGAACGCATCGCCTCGCTGGAGAACGCGACCGGTGCAGTGGCGACAGCCAGCGGCATGGCGGCGCAGTTCGCCACCATGATGACGCTGCTCGAACCGGGAGACGAGATTGTATCGTCGTCGCACCTCTACGGCGGGACGATGACACAGTTCACCCATACCTTCAAGAAGCTGGGGCTGAAGGCGCACTTCGTTGACCCGACCTACATCGATCACTGGGCCGCCGCCATTACCCCTAAGACGCGCGCCCTGTATGGCGAGACTATCGGCAATCCCCAGGGCAGCGTGTTGGACATCGCAGCGGTGGCTGATCTGGCACACGCGCACAAGATTCCCTTAATTGTGGACAGCACCTTCGCCACGCCCTATCTCTGTCGCCCGATTGACTGGGGCGCGGACATCGTGGTGCATTCCGCCACCAAGTTCATCGGCGGACACGGCAGCTCGATTGCCGGGGTGGTGGTTGATGCCGGTAAATTTGATTTCAGCACCTTCCCCACCATTGCTGACCCGGACCCGGCTTATCACGATCTGCGCTTTTATGAGACTTTCGGCCATTACGGTTTCCTGATGAAAACCCGCGCCGTGACAGTGCGCGATACCGGTGCCGCCCTCTCGCCCTTCAACGCCTTCCTGCTGATCCAGGGATTAGAGACGCTCTCGGTGCGGATGGATCGGCATGTGCAGAATGCCCAGGCCATCGCCGAATTCCTCAAGCAGCATCCCAAAGTGGAGTGGGTGGCCTATGCCGGTCTGCCGGACAGCCCCTTCCATGCGTTGGCGCAGAAATACACGCCCAAAGGTCCTGGCGCGGTCTTCACCTTCGGCATTAAGGGCAGCAATCCGCGTCAGGCGGGTAAGGAATTTATCGAGTCGCTGCATCTTTTTTCACATCTCGCCAATGTCGGTGATGCCCGCAGCCTGGTCATTCACCCGGCCTCGACCACCCATCAGCAGCTTTCTGAAGCTGAACTGACCGCTGCTGGTGTCGGCCCTGGCATGATACGCTTATCAATCGGATTGGAAACGACGGAGGATCTATTATGGGATCTGGATCAAGCCTTGCAGTCGACGTCAGCATGAACACGATCCTGCCGGAGGAACAACGCCTGAAGTATCAGGACCCCGGTATGATCCGCACCATTCTCAGCAGCAACAAGACCGTTGCCATCGTCGGTCTGTCGCCCAAGCCGGAACGCCCCAGCTACTTCGTCGGGACATATCTGAAGTACGAAGGCTACCGTGTCATTCCGGTCAATCCGCGCGCGTCGGAGATTCTGGGCGAGAAATCCTACCCGGATTTACTCAGCATCCCGGAGCCGGTGGATATGGTGAATGTGTTTCGCCAGCCGGAGGAGTGTGTCGAAATCGCCCGGCAGGCGGTGGAGATCGGCGCGAAAACGCTCTGGTTGCAACTGCGTGTGGTCAATCTGGAAGCGGCGCAGATTGCCGAGGACGCCGGTCTGATGGCGGTGATGGATCGCTGCGTCAAGATCGAGCATGGACGCTACAGCGGCTCGCTGCACTGGGTGGGGATGAACACCGAGATCATCAGCGCCCGTCGCGGCCAGCGCTACTTTTAGAAGGGCGATGAGGTCATGTCGAAGCCGCTTGATGGGGATCAGGCTGTAATCGATCAGGCACGAACGGCACCAACATTGGAAGGGCTGCGGTCGCGCCGCGACGAAATCATCGCGCTGGCGAAGAAATATGGTGCTTATAACATCCGCGTTTTCGGCAGTGTAGCGCGCGGTGACGCGACGCCTGAAAGTGATATTGACCTCCTGGTTGATTTCGAGGACTGGGCCAGTTTGTACGAATTGTCAGGCTTGTGGCAAGACTTGCGCGACCTGCTCGGTCGTCAGGTTGATGTGCTTTCTGACCATATGGAGATGAGAGCGCGCCTTCGGAAGCGCGTTCTGCGGGATGCTGTGCCACTATGAGATCGGTGGCCGACTATTTGCTCGATATGCTCGATTACATCAATTATCTGGACTCTTTCGCCCTTCACAGCGAAACCGATCTCCAAGACATCAAGACTCAGTTGGCGGTTCGCAAAGCCTATGAGGTATTGGGAGAGATTGCTAAACATCTGCCCGATGATCTGCTCCAGACGCATCCTGGCGTGAACTGGAAGGGTCTGAAGGGGATGCGGGATATTCTCATTCATCGATACCATGATGTGGATTTGCATCTCCTGTGGGATGCAGTGGAACAACTCCCAGCCTTACGCGCTGCCGTCGAGGCACTGCTTGCCAGTCTGCCGTCACAAGACCAAACGTGAAGTTGTAGGCAGCTCAAACAGAAGACTATCGAGTGTCACTGATGCCTCATCTTGAGGCTGCGCTGCGTCACCTACTGGCAATACACCCAGCGCGGCGCTAATCCACGCCAGGGACGGCCATCGTCCCGCAGCGTCTCAGCGCTCATCATCACCAGCGTCACCGGCGATTCCAGCGCGAAGGGTGGCAGGGCCTCGACGATAATCCCGTTCGCCAGTCGCAGCCGAATCCGGTAGACTGCGCTGCGCTGACAATCCAGATCAACGCTGATTGGCCTGAATGCGGCCAATACATCGCCTAACCGCAGACTGGGGCATTCGGCCAATTGCACTGCAGTGATGATGCCACGCTTGAGGATCTGCGCCCAGATGGTACAGCCACCTGATGGATGCTGCGCCCGCAGCGCCGTGTACTCCTGATCGTTTTCCTCTTCGATGAACGCACGGACTTCATAGCCCTGCGCCACCAGGCGCTGGCGATAATCACCTTCCGTCGTCAGCCCGGGGCGGATGCCATACCAGCATGGAGCAGTCTGGTCTGTGCAACCAACACGAAAACCATCCAGGACAGGATGTGACGGCTGGGTCTGACCCATTGAGCGCGCCAACAGCGTTCCACCCAGCGATAAGACCAGCAGGAGAAGAAGCCATTTCATACGCCAGAAACCTATCGAAAAGTGCCTGTTCGGGAGACAAAACCATAATTGTAGCGTTGGCATATGGACTACACGTTATCAAAGTCTTAACGGATGACCCGGTATTCTGACCTTATGCTTAGCGTAACAGGGTCTTTGGAGGAATTGGAATATGACGATTGTAACAAAATGGGTCGACGAGACCCAGTCGATTATTTGTCATGCCTATCAAGTGGGTTGGACTTTGGCCGATTTCCACGCGGTTGTCGACCTGACCTATAGCATGACGATGAGTGTCGACCAGTGCGTCGATACCATCAGCGATTTCACCAACAGCAAGACTTCGCCGGGGCAGCTCATATCGGCCTCGCGCCATATCGAGCAGAAGCTGCCCCCGTATCCTCACATCAGTGTTGTTGTTAATCCGCCGACTTTTGTCCAGGTAATCGTCGATGTCATGACCAGATTAGGGCGAACCGCCGACAAGAACCCTGTCACCGTGCGCTTTGCCCGTTCGCTGGACGAAGCCTATACCATCATCCAGGATTATCGGGCGAAGGTGGTACGTCAGGTGCGCAGTTAGGATAGGCTGTGCAGGTGATAGTCGGATGGCAGGTGGATTGGAACAGGAGTACATGATGGCAATACAGATAGAATGGGATGATGAGGCGAAAACGATCATTCGGCACACTTATGAACCTGGTTGGACGCTGACCGAGTACCACGAGTTGTTGGATCACAACTCGCAGATGACGATGAGTGTCACGCACTGCGTCGATATCATCAGCGACTTCAGCAACAGCAAAACCTCACCTGCTCAACTGGTCTCGGTTTCCCGACATGTTGAACAGAAGCTACCGACTTATCCCCAGATCAGCGTGGCGGTGAATGCGCCAACCCTCATCAAAGTCATCGTGGAGGCTGTTCTCCGCATATCCAGCGCGCGTGGGCAACTGACGGTGCGTTTCGCCCGTTCGCTGGACGAAGCGCGGATGATCATCAGGGATTATCGGGCGACAGTGCGACGGGCTCAGGTGTAGGCCTGCCAATCACATAATCTTAAGTTAACTTTTACAGGTTTGGGCTTAAGATGAACCACGGTCGATGGAGTAGAGGAGTAATGTATGACGATACGTGTTGAATGGGATGATGAGGCCAGTACAATCATCCGGCACTGCTATGAAAAGGGATGGACTTTAGACGATTATCATCGGGTTGTGGATTTAACCTCTGAAATGTCACGGAGCGTGAGACAGTGTGTGGATGTCATCAGCGATTTCACGGATAGTAAAACGTCACCAGTACAGTTGATGTCAGCCTCACGCCATATTGAACAGAAGTTACCCCCTTATCCAAGCATCAGCGTAGCAATCAACCCACCAGCGTTTGTCAAAGTGATTGTAGAAGTCATGATGAATCTGGCTCATAGCCGAGGCAACAACTCAGTCACCGTGCGCTTCGCCCGGTCGCTGGACGAAGCGCGGACGATCATCAGGGATTATCGGGCGACTGTAGTGCGCCAGTCGCCCATCTGAGTGAGATTATTGCGCCACGGCCTCGCCGCTGGTCATGTTCCAGTAGCTCTTGTTGTTGCCAGTGGTGATTGTTTCGATCACGCCGTTATCCATGAAGTGAATATCGAGGATGCGGTTGGCCGGGCCATCGAAGTTGTAGCTGTGCTGAGTGCGCGTTGACACATCCCCCGGTGGATTCTGCAAATCCCAGACGTTGACGCGCCAGCCGCCAATCGCCAGCCAGCGGTTACCCGGGCTGATCGCCAGGATGCTCTCGCGGTCATAGATGTAATAATCGACATTGATGTCTACCCGCGCACCACTGTCGCGGTTGATGACGTTCACCAGCCGGTTATCCGAGTGGAAGGCCAGCCAGGAACGATCCGGCGAGAATACCATACCAGGGCGTCGCCCCAGATTCAGATCGCCGAACGAGGTCACCTTCGCCCCAGTCGCCAGATCGAAGATCGCCACTTCAGAATCGGCCAACCCGATGATCTGATTGCGGTCAAAGTCCCAGTAGAGCAGGTCGAAGACATAATCGGTCATGCGGCTAGCCTGTCCATTGCCCAGGTTGAGCAGGAAGGTCTGCCCATCGGCCTCGACATAGGCGAAGCGGCTGCCCTGGTCGAACACCACTGACGGGTCGCGGCGGCTGTACCCGCGCATCCTGGGGAAGCTGGCGATTTGGCGACCGTTGACGACATCATAAAACACGCCCGCACCATCCTGATGGGTCACGAGGTACTGACAACTCGGCGACCATTCCAGCACCGTTGTGTTGGCGGCGTCAATATCGGTTGCCAGCACAAACACGGTGTCGCCCGTATTCCAATCGACCAGCGTCAGACGGCGGTTGTTGTTATCGAAGCGGGCAAAATGACCGCGTTCGAAATACTGCCCGTTGAGATACTCGCAGTTGTTGGGGATGCCATCGTTGTTGGGGTAAACCGCCGCGCCGTCGCCACATGCCATCGCCAGCGCCGCGCCAATCATCAGACCGATTGATGTCAGTAACCGTTTCATGCTGCTCACTCCTCCTCATTGATTGTGCTGATGTCTTTAGCCTAATCGATACACCAGTCGCCTTTCTGGATGCGCAACTGACGGCTGACCTACGCCTCCCTACCGCCCACAGAACAGGGTGCGGCTGGAGGTGGGATACTGCCAGCGCGCGGCGAATCCGTGCCAGTTGTTTTCACCGACCGGCTCAGGTGGGGCTTCCATCAGGATGAAGTAATCAATCGTCGTGAGCGGATCAGGTGTTTCCAGGAAGACGATCCAGTTGCTCTTCTGATTGCGAAGCTGGAAGCGGGAACAATCCGGCACCATCCAGTACGGTTCATCCGGCAGGCGCGGCAGAAGATCCCCCAACTGCAACGGCTCACACGGTCGGATGCCGATGAAGTTGACGATGGTGCTGCCCCCGTCATAGGCGATGTCGATCTGGCACCACGTTCCCGACTTGATATACGACAATTGGGCGTACAGGCTGTTGCGATAATCCAGCCGGGCCAGGATGGCCTCAGCCTCGGCCAGCCGGGTTTGCCCCGGCACCAGCCCATACCAGCAGGGTTGGACGCCCGCTTCGCAGCCCACCGAAAAACCAGCCAGCGCCGCCGGTGCCGGGTTCGCTTGCCCCAGGAATCCCGCCAGCAAACCGCTGCTCAGGTTGATCGCCAGCAGCACGGCGCTGGCCCACAGCCATAACCGGCTCACCAGGCCTATCCCTTGAACTGCGCGATGAGTTCGGTCACGGCCTCATCCAGGCTCAGGTGCTGCCCACGTGCTGCCGCGGCTATGCGCTCGTCGGCGGGCAGGAACATCTCCACCAGTCGCTCGGCATCCTCTACCAGGAGGCGCGTCTCGGCATCCGCTGCCGGATGATGCTGCACCAACCCGATCAATTCAGCGGCGCGCTGTTCGTGACTAGTCTGGATCAGGGTGAGCGCTCCACTCATCAGGGCCTGCAACTGCAACCCGACGACGCCGATCTTCTGCGCCGTTTGCAGCGCTTCGATCACATAAGGGCGGGCGGCTGTCGCGTCGATCTGCTTGACCGCCACCAGCGCCAGCGCCACCAATGCCCCAGCAACTTCCTTTTTGCTGTTGATGGCGCGGGCAATCAGCAGGCTTTGCTGATACTGTTCGCCAGCCGCCGGATAATCCCCCTGCAAATAGGCCACCCAGCCCAGTTCAGCCAGGCTGCGGGCGATGCCGCGCTGGTAGCCGATGGCGCGGCGGATGGCGAGGCTCTGCTCGTAATAGCGCCGCGCAGTGTCATAATCGCGCTGATCGACCGCCAGATTGCCCAGGTTCTTGAGCAACTGCGCCATGCCGCGCTTGTAGCCAACCTTCTCAAAACTGCCGATGCCCTGTTCGTACAATCCTTTGGCACGGGTGTAATCGCCCTGTTCCACCGCCACATTCCCCAACCCGCGCAGACTGCGAGCGATGCCCCAGCCGTCATTCAACTGCTGGAATAGCTCCAGGCTGGCCTGATAATGTCCGGTTGCAGCATCGAACTGTTTCATCTCAATCGCCACTTTCCCCAGACTGCGGAGAGTCTGAGCCGCGCCCCACTCATGCCCAATCTGGCGGAAGGTCGCCAGCGCCGCCTCCAGATCGCGCTGCGCCGCCGGGAAATCCCCTTGCTCGGTGAAGACATCGCCGCGCCCGCGCCAGCATAGCGCCTGTACCGTCTGGTCATTGTTTTCGCCCGCCAGCCTCAGTGCCTGGTCGAAATGCGCCAGGGCCGCTGGATAATCGCTCAGGCGCATGTGGGCGAAGCCAAGCTGATAGAGCAGGTTGGCGCGTTCTTTTGTATCGCTGACGACTGGCAGCAGACGTTCGCCCACTTGCAGCGCTTTGTCATAGGTTCCCAGGTTGAGCATCAGATCCAGCGCCGGACGTGACCAGCGCACCTGCCGTCCCAGCGCACCGGCCTGGTGCCAGTGATCGATCAGCAGCAGCGCCCGGCTGGTGTCATCGGGGTAGACCGTTTCGATGGCCTCGGCCACCTGTCGATGCAGATGCGGACGCTCCTCCACAGTGATTTCATCCAGCAGGGCAGCGCGCAGTTTGTCATGGGCGAACTGCCAGCGCTCGTCCGAAACTTCCAGCACAGCGGCATTGGCACAGGTCGTCAGCCATTCGTTTAGATCGCCCGGCAGCGTGACAACCCCGGTCCTGAGCAGATGCTCCAGTAGCGCCAGATCCAACTGCCGTCCACTGACCGCTGCCAGCTTGAGCAATCCCAGAGTCCAATCTGGCAACCGCCCCAATCGCCGCCGGACGACGGTCTGCATTCCGCCGGCGAACACCTGCCGCGGCAGCGTCGCCCGCCCAACCTGACTCAGGCTGCCGGCTTCTTCCGCCAGCGCCCGCACCACTTCGACCAGGAAGTAGGCATTGCCCTCGGTCTCGCGCTGGAGCAAATCCAGCACCTCGGCCTGCTGACCGGCTTCGCCCAGCATCGACAGACTGAGCGCGGCGATGTCGGCCTGGTTGAGGCGTGACAGCAGCAACGGCTGCATCCCACTCAGTTTCTTAGCGAGGTCAGGGGCTTCATCCTGGCGAAAACTGCCGACCAGCAGCAACGGCTGGCTGTTTACCTGCTCTGTCAGGTTGTCGATCAGGTCGAGGCTGTCGGTCGCCCAGTGCAAATCCTCCAGCAGCAACAGCACCGGCTGCTGCAACCGCCCGAACAG
Source organism: Anaerolineae bacterium (assembly GCA_022843385.1). Lineage (GTDB taxonomy): Bacteria > Chloroflexota > Anaerolineae > Aggregatilineales > Phototrophicaceae > CFX2. The sequence goes on from JALHNT010000001.1 coordinate 45,776, forward strand.
GCTGGCGATGAGGGTGGCGATTTTCTCGCGATCATCTTCGTCGCTGCTGGTCTCGGTGATCGGCTTTTCCAGCAGTTGTTCCAGGTCAGGGATCACGCGCTTGAGTAGACTGGCTTCGGCCTCGCTCAGATCAAGCGCCAGCGCCAGCCGCCGCAGCGGTTCGCGCCACAGTTGATAGGGCAGCCCACCGCCTTCCACCGCCTGGCCGCGCAGCACCAGCGCTCCTTTGACCAGCGCCTGTGTCCGAACCTCTTCCAGCAACCGTGACTTGCCCACGCCCGACTCGCCGCCGACCAGCCAGGCGCTGCCGCTGCCCCGCATCAACTGATCGAGCGCGCTGTTCAGTTGTGCCAGCTCCGCCTCGCGCCCGACGAACTGAGCCGCCTGCAGGAAGCTCTCGCGCAATTGCTGATTCTGATCGGGCAGGGGGATGTTGAGGGTCTGACAGATGGCGTAGATTACTGCCTCTGCCGTTGGATAACGATCTGCCTGATTCTTCGCCAGCAGCCGCCCCACGATCTCCGCGATTTCGCTGTTCAGCGCGCTCATATCGGGACTCCCATTGATGATATTCGAAATGGTCAGGCCCATATCCTGGCCCTGAAAGGGATGCTGGCGGGTGAAAAGCTCGTAGGCCATCACCCCCACCGCGAACAGATCGGATTGGACGCTGGCTTTATCGCCATACAGCAATTCCGGTGCCATATAGGCGACTGTGCCGACGACGCTGCCATCGCTCGGCTGGCCGTTGTCGCGGGTCATCGCCAGCCCGAAATCCATCACCTTGACCTGATGCTCGCCCGTCACCAGCACATTGGCCGGTTTCAGATCGCGGTGGATGATGCCGCGCCGGTGCAGATAGGTCAGCGCTTCCAGCATATCCAGCAGCAGGTGTGCCTGCTCCTGCGCCCCCAGATTGCTGCCGTACTCGGTGAAGGTCTGGGCATCCTCAATGAAGCTCATGGTGAAGAAGGGGAGACGGCTGGCGTCGAAGCCGTAATCCAGCACGCTGACAATATGCGGATGGCGCAGCCCGGCCAATGTGCGGAACTCCAGCGCCAGCGCCAGCGTCGCCGTCAGACTGCTGCTGAACGACGCGCCGGCGGTGAACTCCAGGTCAGCGGCGGAACGATTGACTTGCTTAAGCGCCACGATCTCGCCGGTCAGTCGATCCCGCACCCGGTAGACCGTCCCCATCCCGCCCTGACCAATCTGGCCGAGCATCTGGTAGCGCTTGCTGATGAAGAGCGTGGAAGACATTGCACCCCCTAGCACGCCAATCGTTTACGGTAAAATCTCCAGCCGCTGGATATGTTTGGGTCGAAAAATGGTGAAGTCACGCTGGTCGAAGGTGCAGACTTCAACGATGTTGAGCCGCTCCGCCAGCGCCATGATGCAGCAGTCCACGAAGTCCAGCCGGGCATCGCGATAAATCGACATGATTTCATGGATGCGTACCAAATCAACCTCAAGTATGCCTTCAAACTGTGCATCCATTTTCATGAGTTCAACCAGAAATTTCAGAACCCCCGGTACGCCACGCGCTCGATTAAAGAGATAGGCGGTTTCGGTCAAAACAACATATGGCAGAACAAATCGCCCCTGGTAAAGTTTGGCAACGATGACAGCACTGGCGTGTCCCACTTCATCCTCATCGAACAGGGCATACAGAAAACTACTGTCGACGAGGATTTTACGGGGTGGCATCATTGCTGTTCATCCGGCGCAACAAATAATCCGCGAACTCAGCATTCAGAATTTCGTCTGCCTGGGTCGCATCCAGTGATTCGCCTGAATGGATGCCCCCATTTTCTTCGATGACCTTGGCTGCATAAGCCAGTGATCCCACCGGCGGCCCACCCGGCGGCAGTTCGGATTTCAAGCGCGGGATGCCTTCGGGGTCGAATGCGCCGAACTGTTCATATAACTCCTCGTCGGTCAGGGCTGCTTTGGCAACATCCCCAACCGACTGCCAGTAGGCGCGGGCTTTGGCATAGGCTTTGCGCCGAATTCGATTCAGCTTCTCTTCCTGGCTCGGTGGTGAAGACTCGGTCGGCCCCTCGGCAGCATAGCGGCTGACCATCGTTTTCAGCAGCTCTTCCACCGGTCGGCGCTCACGGTCGGCCATCTGCTGAAGCTGCTGTACCAGTTGCTCATCCTGAATCTGGATCGTCAACATCATCTGCCTCCTTATCTCTCCAGGTGGTCGATGGCGAACATCGCCGCCGACCACCCGCACCTTCATCATTACCCAACCAGATAGCCGCCGTCAATCGGCATGGTGATGCCGGTAATCATGTCGGACTTGTCGCTCAACAGATACGCCACTGCTTCCGAGACATGGCGCGGATAGCCAAAACGCCCCAGTGGAATCTTGGCGCGCATGGGATCGCCCTTGGCCGGATCGCCCCATACCATTTCGCCCATCGGCGTCAGGATGACCGTCGGATTGACGGCGTTCACCCGAATCTGGTGCGGGCCGAGTTCCAGCGCCATCACCCGCGTCAGATGATCCATGGCGGCTTTCGAGGCGCAATAGGCCGCGTGATCCTGCAAGGCGGCAATCCCAGCCTGGCTCGACACATTCACGATGGCACCACCCTTACCCCGCGCCACCATGCCCTTTGCCACCACCTGACTGATGATGAAGGCTGCCCGCAGATTGACCGCCATCGTCTCATCCCAATCGGCGACGGTGGCTTCCAGAAACGGGCCGAGCAAGGCGATGCCGGCATTGTTGACCAGCAGATCAATCGGGCCGGCATCTTCAGCCGCCTGGCGCGCTGCTTCGGCCTTGCCAATATCAGCCAGGATGGTCTGGCAGCCGTACTCGGCCTTCAGGCTGTCGAGGTCGCTCTGGGTGCGGCTGATCGCTACGACTGCTGCGCCACACTCCGTCAGCAGGCGGACGATGTCGCGCCCGATGCCCTTGCCCGCTCCCGTCACCAGCGCTCGTTTGCCATCAAAACGAATATCCATGAATAATGCTCCTGTTTCAAAAATGAGGTACCCATCCATTGTGACGAATCAGAGCGTGACCTGGCAAATGAAAAGGACGGCCTCTCAGCCGCCCTCGAAAGTGATTGGGATTACTTCAGGATGATGCGCGTTGATTTGAAGATGCTGTCCAGCGCGGACATATGGGTCGCATACAGTGGTTTGAGCGTGGCGGCATTGATGAGATAGAAATTCTCGGCATCCCAATAGATGAAGGCCTGGAACTGTGAGAAATGAAATCCGGTGTCGCTGTCCTGCCACTCGTAGCGCCGGATGTAGGCTGGGCGTCCCTGCACCTGGAAGTTATCCTGTCCCAGCAGCTTGTAGAAGGGATACTCCTCCGGCATTTGCAGCGCCGAATTGAAGATCAACTGCTTGAACCACTGCTCATCACCGCGTTCCGGTTCGCCCAACTGATAGCTGATGGTCGAGCGATAACTCTGATGTGCGGCTGACGGTGGACTGAACAGGCGAAACTGATAATCGTTCACTGGTTCGGCTTTCCAGTCGTTCGGCTTCTGAACGACGACACCTACCTTGTCGTTGCGATACTCGATTGTTGCGGCCATGATCTGCTCCTAGACAGGATTAACGTTTCTTTTTAGCCGGTACGTTGGAGACAAAATACACCACTCGCCCCCGGCTGAACCCAATTTCCTTCAGGCGATCCCCGAAGGCTTCACGCGCAGCCTGTTCATAAGCCTCATCGGTGGCGCGATACTTAGCGAAAACCTTCAGATCCTCATTCCGCAGTACCACATTCTCGATGGCATTCTGCAACCGTTCCATCTTCTTGATGTCCGGTTCCTCTGAGAAAATGACGCCCTCTTTGCTCTTGTCGGCCACCTTGCGGAACGAGGGAATGATCTGATTATACATATGGTCTTTGAGCAGCTTGTGATAGTGCGGGTCGAGTTCGATGCGCCCGTCGGCCAGCGCTTCAGCCCACAGATCGATCACTTCTTCTTTTGAGAAGATGCCCTTGAAGTAATCGACCAACGCCTCGCCTATGGCAACGAAGTCCACTTCCAATTCTGCGCCCGCTTCGCCGCCGATGCCCAGGCTCGCCAACAGATGACCGCCGATCACCAGCTTACCATTCTCGAATTCAAATTTGCCAGCGGCTTTACCCCCGGCACCCGCATTGACGCCGATTTCGCCCGACAATTTGATCAGGGTCTTGTCCTTGTGTTTGAAGGAAAGCGCACCCGTCGCCGACGTCTTGACCCCGGCAAACGCTTCGGCCTTGCCGCTGGCCGCGATCCCGGTCAGACTGATGACCGCTTTGCCGCTGGCCCCTGCTTTGGCTCCCGCGAAAGCCGTACCTTCCAGTTCGAGTGGCACCGCGAAATTACCCAGTTTAGCCGTGATCGTGCCGGTGGCCTTGCCTTCCGCCCCGGCTTTGGCTTCAGCACTACCTTCCAGCCGCAGTCCCTTGAGCAGCCCGATTTCTACCGTGCCTTTGGCGGTTGCCATCGCCCCGGCGAAACCTTCCAGCTTGCCTTCCAGCTTGATCCCGGCTGCGCCGAAACCGGCTTCGACCATGCCATAGAGTGAGCCGCTGGCACCGACTTTGGCACCGACTTCCGCAACCAGCTTAATGCCTTCGACAATATCGCCAATCTCGGCGCTGAAGTTCGCATTGACCTGCGCCCCAATCATGCCCTCAGCTTTGCCGTGAGCACTGGCCTTGAGCGCACCGCGCTGGATGGCTATTTTGGCTTCAGCCTCGCCGAAAACCCCGGCACGCGCCATGTACTCGACGGCTTCCTTGATCTTCTCAGGGCTGGTTTCGGAAAGGCGCTTGGCCGCCACTTCAACGCCGGCCAGTCCGCTGCGATTGGTCTCGCTAGTGGTGGTCGACATCCCATCCGAAACGACGTTCTTGGTCGTGGATTCCCCGGTGTACCCCACGCCCTTGCGCTGGTCACGGGTGGTTGTGGTCGTGCTTCCGTCTTTCTTGGTGGTGGTGTCGTCTTTGGTATACGCCCCGCCATTCTCGCGCTGCACTCGCTGGCCGGGGACTTTGAGCGCGTTCTGGCTGATGAGGCGCTGCACGCCCTGGTTGCCTAGCGTCTGGTGCAGGTCGCGGATGTCGCTGATGTTCAGTGGCGCGTTGAGGTCGGGTTTGGTGGCGATCACTGGCGCTTCAGAGCTGGTAGATGCTCTCTGGCGCACGTTGGCTTCCTTCAATAATTCCTGCTGGTCATGAACCCGTATGCGCCGTTTCATAGCCTGCCACCTCTTTTGCACCCTTTTCTATTACTATAGCACGATTCCAACGATTGCATTGTATCGGCGCGGTTTGGATTTCGTGAAAAATACGCTCTATTGCTCCGCCAGTCCAATCATCATGTCATCCAACTCCGCGTTATAATCGACGCCATCTAGAGTTACGCTTGTTAAGGACGATACCATCATGCCAGCAAAAATTGTTGTGGTCGGCAGTTTCAATATGGATTTGACCTCCTACGCCGAACGGATGCCACGCCCCGGCGAAACGCTGCCGGGTCACAAGTTCGTCACCGGGCCGGGCGGCAAGGGCAGCAATCAGGCGGTGGCCGCCGCTCGCCTGGGAGCCGATGTCACCTTCGTCGGGCGCATCGGTCAGGATGTCTTCGCCGAAGCCGCCCTCAACTTCTGGAAACAGGAACACATCAACACTACCTATGTCGTCCGTGACCCCAACAACTCCACCGGCGTCGCGCCGATCTGGGTCGATAGCCAGGGCGAGAACATGATTATCGTCGTGCTGGGGGCCAACCTGGCGATGACCCAGGCCGATGTGGACGCGGCAGCCGATGTCATCGCCGGGGCGGATGTGGTCGTATGTCAGTTGGAAATCAACTACGATATGGTCGAATATGCGCTGAAGGTGGCGAAAGCCAAAGGCGTCCGCACCATCCTCAACCCGGCACCGGCCGGCAAACTCGCGCCGGAAGTGGTTGCGCTGGCCGATTACCTGACGCCGAATGAGACCGAACTGGAAATCCTCAGCGGCATCAGCGGCGATTACGAGAAAGCGGCGCGCTCGCTCATCACCCGCCCGGATCAGCACGCGGTCGTGACCATTGGCTCTGCCGGCGCGCTCTGGGTGACGCAGGACAGTGCCCACACTATTCCAGCCTTCAAGGTCAAGGCCATCGATACCACCGGCGCGGGCGATGCCTTCAACGGTGGCTTTGCCGTCGCGCTCGGCGAGAAGATGCCGCTGCTGGACGCCATTCGCTTCGCCAACGCGACCGCCGCCATCTCCGTGACCCGACCCGGCACCGCCCCCAGTATGCCCAACCGCGCCGAAGTCGAAGCCCTGCTGAAGGGATCATAGGTCATCATGCGTCACAGCAAAATACTCGCTCGCGTCCGCGCTGGAAAATCGGCTCGTCTGGCGATGATGGGGCATTTTCTGCCGCCCTTCATCGCTCATGCGGCTCACCTCGGCTTCGATGGCGTGTGGATTGATCTGGAACATAATCCGTTTGATGATCGCGAACTGCAAAGCCTGTTGGCCTTCTGTCACCTCTATGACATCGACGCCATGATCCGTCCGCCCACCCGTGAGAAAGCCCGGCTCTACCGCTATCTGGAAGACGGGGCATCCGGGCTGATGATCCCGCATGTCAACGATGCACAGGCTGCCCGTGATCTGGCGCAGAGCGTCAAGTTCCCGCCGGAGGGGGATCGTGGTTTGTTCGGGCGCGGTCTGGAAGCCAGCTTTGGACTGGACGAGAAGGATGCCTATCTCGCTCATGCCCGCCGCGAAACCTTCCTCATGGTTCAACTGGAGACTCCAGTCTCGCTGACGCAGGCTGAGGCGATGGCCGCTGTGCCGGCCATCGATGGACTGTACGTAGGGCCGTCTGATCTGGGGCTGCGGCTCGATTTGTTGCCAGAGGGCGAACGACTCAGCGTCGAAACAGCGATTGAGCAGGTCGGCACGATCTGTAAGCGACACGGCAAAATCTGGGGATCGCTGCCGCGCTCGGCAGATGAACTGCGCCATCACGCCGGGCTGGGGTCAAACCTGCTGGTCTGGGGCATCGACTGGCGCATGTTGCAGGACGGCTTGACGCAGGCCAGCCGCGACATCGAGCAGGCGCTGCGTCAATCAGGATGAATGGGGTCAGCGCAACGCTGCGGTGACGACCAGCGGGGTGTGCGTCCAGACCAGGAGCAGCCCGCCGATGATGATGGTGATCAGCATGACGAACAGGGTGACAAAGCGGCGCATCATAACTTGCTGCATCTCTTAACCCTCCCAACGCAAAAGCCTGTGGTAGTTATACGCTGAAAAGGGTCGATTTGTTACCGGTCAGCGACCCAAACAGGACTAATTTCACAGCGAATTCAGATGTTAGCAGTCTGTAATAACGTTCATCTGGCGATCATAATCGTCGCAGAAACGCCTGCGGGTTATTGAGGAAGTCGCGCGTCAGCCGGACATGCTCCAGCTCGTCATAAGCGACCGGCTGCACCGGCGTCTGATCGAAGTTGAGGATCACCGCGCCGGGGTAGGCCATCAGGATTGGCGAGTGGGTGGCGATGATGAACTGTGCCCGCTGGCTTTCGACCATCTCCTTGAGCAGCGACAGGAACGCCAACTGGCGGATCGGCGAGAGCGGCGTCTCCGGCTCATCCAGCAGATACAGACCATCTGGGGTGAAGCGGGCGCGGAAGAAGGCGAAGAAGCTCTCGCCATGTGAACGATGATCGAGGTCCCCGCCATACTGGTTCTTCAGATCATGCAGCTCACGGCTGTGCGCCATCTTCGCCATATTTTGCGCCAGCAGCGAACGATCCTTGTACTCGGCTTCGATCTCCCGCAGTTCGCCTTCCATCTCCTCACGCATGGCGGCCAGCCGCCGCACATAGCCGAAATAATCCTCGGCTCGCAGGAAGAATCCCTTGCGCGTTCGCTTGCTCCAGACCAGCTTGAGTCGCTGCCCCAACTGGCGGGCTGCTGCCAGCGAGCTATCGCGCTCGACATCGACGCTGCCAGCGGCAATCGAACCCGCGGCGCTCGCCAGCGCTTCGAGGAAGGTGGACTTGCCTGAACCGTTTTCGCCAACCAGAAAGGTGACTGGTGTGCTGAAAGTCAGTTGTGTCAGCGACCGAATGGCCGGTACGGTGAATGGGAACTGCCCGGCGCTGCCTTCGGCAATCGGTGACAGCGCCACCGATTGCAGGTGGATCACGACGCCATCCCTTCGATGGTGGTTTCGGCCACAAGTGCGAAGAGCTGCTCCCAGGCCTGGCGCGTTTCATCATCAAAGGTCGGGCCAACCCGCGCCGCCAGTGTGTCGATTAATGCCTGTCCCATGGTGGGGAAATAATCCGGCATGACGCCATAGTTGATATGCCGCTGGCCGAGCGCCAGCAACTGTCCGCGCAGCGTGTTGAAATCTTGCAGGCTGTTCACCACCATCAGGATCATCTTCATCAGCTTGCGCCCCTGCACCCGTCGATCTTCGCGGAACAGCGTGACGAACCCCGGTTCGAGTTCAAACAGACGAGCGTAAAACTGCTCGGCGGTCAGGTCGAATTGCGGCAGAACGCGCTCAAAACTCGACTGGATCAAGTGAATCTGGTGCAGGTCTAGGTTCATCGTCCGTGCTCCAATGGTATAGCCTTGTGGATTTTCTGATTGTAGAGCTTTTCCACTGGGCGCGAACCATAAGATTACGCTGGACTGTCGCTTGCTTACACCTGACCGATCACCACATGATCGTGCGTTGGCTGCGGGCTGCCGCCTTCGGGTTCCGGGCTGATGCCAATCGTATCGCCTGGTTCCATCGACGCTGGCGATTCGAAGATCATGGTGCCAACACCGTTATGCAGTGTGAATGTCCCCAGACTGAGGATTTGTTCGCCGCGTACCAGCCACAACTGATACACCTCATCCGGCGGCAGTTCAGCCAGTCCGACTGCATACAGTGAGGCCACATTCGACTCGGCGCTCCAGAGCAGGGTGGCTTTGGCGGCATTGCTGCCTGCCTGAGTTGGGTTGAGGTCGCGCCGGTGCAGCAGGCCACCTTCAGCAACGGTCACGGTTGTGGTGGAGGTGTTGGCCGTAGTGATGGTGGGTTCGGTTGGGCGCGGGCTGGTGATGAGCGCTACCAACTGCTGCTGGTTGGCCTGAAGCTGTGCCTGGCTGACCTGTAACTGCTGGTTCTGCCCCAGCCAGTAGACATTCAGCAGCGACAGCAGGATCATGGCTGCGGCTGACCCCATCAGCGCCACCTGCAACGGCCAGTTGGGACGGGCGGGAGCGGGCGGCTGTGGCAGCGGGATGATGGGCGATGGAGCCGGGCGCGGATCATGGCGTTCCACGCCTTGCCAGATGCGTTTAGAGTCGGCCTCGCTCAACTGGGTATCCGCTGGCGTCATATAGAGCAAGGCTTCGGCCAGTTCGTAATAATCAGCCAGTTCGGTAGCGGCCTCCGGGCATTCCGGTAGGAGCGCTTCTACCAGTCGGGTCTCTTCCGGATCGGTCGCGCCGATGCTGTAGGCCGGGATCAGCTCACGAATCATCTCACACTGGCTGCCAGTAGAAGGTTTGGAATGGGATTTGCGTGGTTTCATCATGTTGATTACTTTAAGCTCGCCACATCTGACATACGATACGACTCAAGTGATTGAAACGGGTTGCTGGTTGGATTCCAGCCAGCCCTTCTTTAACTTTTCCAAACCGATCCTCAGCCGTGATTTCACGGTGCCAAGCGGGAGCTTGAGAAAATCGGCGATCTGGCTGTGGGTCATGCCGCGAAAGTAAGCCAGATAAATGATTTGCCGCTGCTCGACTGGCAACTGGGCCAGCAGCGCCTTCAGATGATGCAGATTGTCGTGGTTCAGATCTTCGCGGGCCGCTCGGTCGCTGTGAGCCGGCATGTCGGTCGTCAAGGGTTCGGATGGCTGGCGGCTTTCGCGGCGCAGATGATCGATAGCCGTGTAGCGCGTCACCGAAAGCAGCCAACTGGTCAGACGCCCGCGCGTTGGATCCCATTTTTCCGGCCAACGCCAGACTTGAAAGAAAACGTCCTGGGTCACGTCTTCGGCAATCGATTGGTTGCGCAGCACCTGCATCGCCATGCTGAAGATCAGGCGATGAAAGCGCTGGTAAAGTTCAAGCAGTGCCGACTGGTCACGATGTTTGATCCGTCGCATCAGTTCTACTTCGTCTGTCGCCGTCCGCATCATCGGTTCTTTGACTGATGGACGCGACAGAAAGTTGGGATCACGGCGCTGCCGGGGTTGAACAGGTCGTTCTTCATGCGTTAAATCAAGTATTTTCTGAACGCTCATACAATAACATACTCTCTATGGGCAGACAATATGGACCGGCGGGGGAAGTTGGCGTTGCCGCAGCACCAGCACCCAGATGCCAATGACCAGGGTCAGCATGAAAGTGAATGCCGCCAGGGCTGCCCAATCCAGCGCATCCAGCGCCCGAACGGGACTCTCAAACGGACGAAGCATGCTTTCGCGCATGATGGTGGGCGAACTGTCAGCCAGCGGCACGGTGAAAACCCGCACTGGCACCTCGCCGGCTACTGCGTTCAGGCGTGTTTCGCTTTCCATGCTCGTCTCGGCTTTCAACGGCGGCAGCACTGGTGTAGCACTCGCCAGCACCAGCAGCAGCATAAATCCCCATAACCAGCGTGACATTCGATTGTCCTCATCATGTTTTTGACGTGTCAATCTGCATAGCTATCGCTGGCCGCCGTCCAAAAGATCACTGCCCGGTCGCGTTATTCATGGTCTATTCATCTGATGGTCAGTCTTAAGGGTTTTTGGGCCAGATTGACTGTAATATACAGTAATATTGTCGTCGCTTCAGGGAGCAACATGATTTCGTTACGCCGCCATGCCCATCGCTCGGCCCGCCAGGCTGAACCACGCCGATCCCTTCCACTGTCGCCAGCGCCTTCGTTGATGCCGGGTTCGCCCGACCTGGATGTAAGCAAAGACTACTGCAACGCCATCGTATCGCTGGCCGATGGCACATTTCAGGTGGTAGTGTTCAACCTTGGTGGTATTCAGGCAACCCACAACGGATTTTCCCAGTCCGACTTCGAGATGTTCATGCACAGCGGCGGGTGGATCATCTATCATCAGCGCTACGACAGCGCGCGTGGTGGCCGTGTGATCCACATGTCCCGCCGCAAAGAGGTCTAATCCATCGGGTACAAGCTGCACCCACCATCCACCAGCAGCACCGCTCCGGTCATGTAACGGGCAGCCGGGCTGCACAGAAACAGGAAGGCATCCGCCACCGACTCAACGGTTTGCAATTCACCGAGTGGAACGGCGCGTGATGCCCGCGCCCGATAATCCGGTTCCGTGTCCCACTGCCGCTTCGCCATCCCCACCCCGACGATGCCGGGCGACAGGCAGTTGGCGCGGATGCCGCTTGGGGCCAGTTCACGGGCAAATGACCGCATCAACTGATTCATGGCGGCCTTGCTGCTGCTGTAAGGCGCGATGCCCGGCCAGGGAACCGACGCTACCCATGAGGTGGTAAAGACCAGATGCCCGTTAATGCCATCCGCCAGCATCCCGTTGGCGGCGGCCTTCGCCAGCATGAACGCGCTTCTGACATTCACTGCCATCACCTGATCCCATTCCTCCGGCTCCACGTCCAGGATGGGTTTCGATAACACCATGCCCAGATGACACAGCGCCGTATGCACCGGGCCAAACCGCGTCCGGGCTGCCTCCAGCAGATGTACCACATCATCGGCTTGCGTCAGATCACCCTGAACATAGCGGCAGCGCTCGGATGACACACCGGCGTCACGCAGTCGCTGCTCGCCTTCTGCTACAGCTACGATGTCATTCACCGTCATGACCGCGCCATGATCGGTCAGCGCCTTGACCACGCCCACGCCAATTGCGCCACAGCCGCCGGAAATGACGATATGCTGGCCGGCCAGCGCATCCCCTCGAAAGGTCATCGCTCTACTCCTTAGCTCACGTCCCATGAATGGGCAAAGTATAGCGCGGTGCTGCCGGGCTGAACATCAGACTCCTCGGACTTTGGTCGGAACTTCCACAACAATTTTGAACCGGGCTGCGTATTCGTCCGTTAGGAGAGATGAGCCAATTCACTGTGGGGGAGTTCGATTATGTCTGTGGTATCACCATCAATAGAAACCGTCGAGGCGCCGGCTGCCGCACCGCAGGCGTCGCTGCTGTCCGCGCTGCGTGTGCGCGACTTTCGCCTAGTCTGGATTGGCGAGACCGTATCCGTCCTCGGTGACCAGTTTTATTTTGTGGCGCTGCCCTGGCTGACGCTGCAACTCACCGGTTCCGGGCTGGCGCTGGGAGCAGTTGCGGCGGTGGGTGGCATTCCACGCGCCCTGTTCATGCTGCTGGGCGGTGCGATCACTGATCGCTTTTCCCCACGCCGCGTGATGTTTATCTCCAATGCGCTGCGGATTGTTCTGACCGCGCTGCTGATGCTGCTGGTACTGACCAATCAGGTGCAGGTGTGGATGTTGTTCGTGATGTCCTTCGCCTTTGGCCTGGTTGATGCCTTCTTCTTCCCGGCACAGAGCGCCATTGTGCCACAGGTGGTGGAACCCCATCAGATTGAGTCTGGCAATGCGTTGATGCAGATCACCCAGCAGTTGTCCGGGTTTGTCGGGCCGGCGCTGGCCGGTCTGGTGATCGCCACCCTGAGTGGTGTCAGCAGCATCCAGGCGCTGGAACAGTCTGGCGCTTCCCCAGGTACAGCCGGCATCGGCGCGGCCATTGGCTTCGATGCGCTGACGTTTGTTGTGGCGGCGATAGCGTTGTGGCTGATGAAAGGTGGCACGGCACGCTCCCAGTCGGCACAGGAACAGAGCATCCTCGGCTCGATTATGGAAGGGTTGCGCGCCGTCTGGTCTGATCCGCTGCTGCGTATCATGATCCTGCTAACAGCGGCCATCAATTTCCTCTTTGCTGGCCCGTTCAGCATCGGAATGCCGGTGCTGGCCGACCGGATGTTTGCCGAAGGCGCAGCGGCACTCGGCATGATTGTCTCGGCCTTTGGTGGTGGAGCGCTGGTGGGTGCGCTGCTGGCGGGAACCCTGCCGGCACCGAAGCAACTGGGAGTTGTGGTGATGCTGTTGATCGCTGGCTTTGGATTAGGGACGGCGCTGCTGGGAAGCATTCAGACGCTGCCACTGGAAATTGCCGTGTGCGCCGTCATCGGTCTGACAATCGGCTATGTCAATGTTGTGACGGTCAGTTGGTTGCAAAAACGCATCCCCACCGAGTCGATGGGGCGGGTGATGAGCCTGATGACGCTGGGTTCGGTTGGGCTGTTGCCGATCTCCAGCCTATTGGCCGGCGTGCTGGTAGATGTCAGTCTGCCGCTGCTGTTCGGAGGGGCAGGGACGATCCTGGTTATCCTGTCGCTGTTCAGCCTGACCACTCGCGAAATCCGTTCCATGCGCCCGATGTGATTGGGGTTCGTTGTAACGCTATAATCATGAGATCAATCATGAGAAAAACAAGACGTGATGATCTCAATTCGATTATTTTGGATTCAAATCCCGATTATCTGTCTGCTCTTGAGCAACCCGACCCTTGCCCAATCAGAATGGCATTTTGCGCTTGTCTCCCAGCCTGAAGATCGTACGCTGCGAGTTACCACTTACAGCCCGTCAACTAGTGACTCAATTGATCTCATTGAGTTGATGATCCCTTCAAATCACTGGCTTTCTGATGCTGTACTGAGTCCGGGTGGCACTGCGGTAGTGCTGGTCTATCGCTACTCACAGGGTCACATTGTGACTCTGCTAGATCTGCGGAGTCGGGTAGTTTATCCAATACTGGAAGAAAAACTGCTGGCACCCAACCCAGATGGCTTGATGGATGATGACCAGAATATGGTATGGTCACCAGATGGACGTTATCTTGCATTTCATATCATTCTCCCGCCCGACCAAACCGATTTGTACCTATATGACGCTGTTACACGCCAGACTCATCAGCTTACTGATGATGGCGTTGTTTCATCGCGAATCGCATGGTCAAACGACAGTGACCAGTTGGCAGCAATCTCGACAGTATGTGCAGTGACTTCCTGCGCTAGCTCCCTTGATGTTTTCGATCCAGTTGCTCGGAAGAAAATCCGCACCATCGACATTTCATCCACTGTGCTGGAATCGGCTACCCCCTCGGCAACTGGTGTCTGTCACCTGGCCTGGTCTCCCTCTGGCAGGTATATCAGCTTTATGGCGAATTGCAGTCGGCAAGACTACGGCTATCCGAAAGAAATGTATCTGATAGACATGGATTTACAGCGTGTAGCTAGGATTACCGACGTCAGCTACCTGCAAACACCCGTACCTCCCCTGTATGGGGTCTTCGCTGATTTTGAACCGATCTGGCAGAAAGATGATACATTGCTCATTAGCACTCGCTATGGTAACAATCTCCCGCAAACCTCCTTGACCTCTGTATTCAACCCGAAAGACCGATCACAAACCCTTTTATCGGATCACTTCATTGGTGAATGGGCTATCAATCCCGTGACAGATCAAATCGCTTTTCATGTTAACCTGCTTGATCTGGGTGACGGAGTCAAGCAACCCTCAGCTGTCCATATCGTCAATGACCTGATGCAAATGAATACGGGAGCATCCAACGATGAAGCGATTTCACGAGCGTGTCACATCGAATGGTCTCCCGATGGACTGTTTCTTGCCGCTGTGATACCACTTCATCCATCATGCGATGGTAACATCGAGCGCATTGCATTCTTCAATCCATCCCAGGATTGGGGTAATGTCCTGAATTGGAATATCCCGCAAGGAATCATCAATCCAATTGTAGCAGGTTGGGTGAAAGCCTGGACTTAAAGTGTTCGGTTGCGCTGTTGCCGATCTCCAGCCTATTGGCCGGCGTGCTGGTAGATGTCAGTCTGCCGCTGTTGTTCGGCGGAGCAGGGACGACCCTGGTCGTTCTGTCGCTGTTCAGCCTGACCACTCGCGAAATCCGTTCCATGCGCCCGATGTGAGTCAGCGGTTGAAACGGCCAGAATCATCCATTAAAATCCATCCTGAACCGTCAACGTTCAGGAGTCAGTGCCATGCGCCAGTATGTTGCCCTTGTCGGTCTGGATGAACCGGAAGCCCAGGCGATTCGCGAACAGGTTGATGCCTGGGTGATTGACCATGTGACGCTGCCCCGCATGGTCACCCAGGGCGGACAGCTCTGGATGGAGGCGCGAGGTGGGCAGATGGTGCCGGTGCGTGCAGTGGTGTATCACGGAATTTATGAAGACGATCTGGACTGGATGGTGGGTCTGGCGTTGTGGGGCGGGCCTTGCCTGCCCCGCGCCCGTGCCATGATGGACTGCCGCCTCAAACTGCCCTGTCTGGTACGCGCTCTGGAACACACTCGCTTTGGTGAGCAGCGGGGCTTCGCCTCCGCCCGTGCCCGCGTCGAAACCCAGGGTGAGCAGGTAGCGAAGTGGGGCAACTGGCACTGTGGCGAGAACAAGGCGCGCATCAACGGAAGCTGGACCGCCGAGTATGCCAGCGTCCTCGAACCCTACTTCCCCGGTCAGGCGGTGCGTGTGCTGCGGATCGGCGATCATGTCTGGCAGATTCGGCTGGAAGGCGAGGACTGGCTCAAGAGCATTCATCACGCCAGCGCGGCTTTCATGGAACCAGATGCTGAACTGGTGGCCGACACCCGGCATCTGGCAGAGGTCTTCGGTCTGGCGATCATTGCCAACGATTACATGGTCAGCCCAGACGGTCAGAAGCACCTGCTGGAAGTCAACCACATTCCGAATGTGACGCGCTTCCCCGAAGTCTGGGCGGTGTATCGTGATTTTGTGGCGGAATGGATTAACCAGCTCGAACCGGTAACTGCCCGCTCCGGCTGACCCGATTTTCATCATCGCACCCATCTGCTCTGATCGCGGAAGGGCTATTTTTGCGTGGTGAGGCAGGGCACAAATGGACTGACGAATGGAGTCGAGACAATCGTAGTTATCGTGTTGCCGTTCCGCTTGACCGACTGCAAGATTAATGCCATTCAGGGAATGTAGAAAATCACCCGCCGCAAACCGCTTGCGGCAGGTGACTTTCTTCGGCTATCGGCTATCGACTAGAAATTAATCATATGCCCTTCCAACCCGTGCGCGGCTTCCTTGATCGCCTCGCTCAGGGTGGGGTGGGCATGGACGTTGCGGGCGATCTCTTCCGGCGTCAGTTCCGCCAGCCGTGCCAGCGTCAGTTCCGGCAGCAGCTCGGTCACATCCGGGCCGATCATGTGTGCACCCAGAATTTCGCCGTACTTCTTGTCACTGATGAGCTTGACGAAGCCGCCGGTCTCGCCCAGGCCATGCGCCTTGCCGTTGGCCTGGAAGGGGAACTTGGCGACGTTGATGTCGTAGCCCTTGTCTTTAGCCTGTTTCTCCGTCCAGCCGAAGCTGGCGATTTGCGGCTGGCAGTAGGTAGCGCGCGGCATCATATCGAAGTCCAGTTCCACCGTATGCGCCCCGGCAATGTTCTCCGCAGCCACTACACCCATAGCCTCGGCCACATGCGCCAGCATCAGCTTGGAGGTCACATCGCCGATGGCGTAGATATGTGGCACATTGGTCTGCATCTTGCCATTGATTGCAATTGCACCCCGTTCCGTCAGCTTGACGCCGGTCTTTTCCAGCCCGTAACCCTCGGTGCGTGGCTTGAAACCGATGGCCTGCATCACCTTATCGGCTTCGAGAGTCACCTGCTTGCCGTCCGGCGGCGTGACAGTCACGCGGACATTCTTGCCGGTATCCTCGATCTTGTCGACTTTGGTGCCGGTCATCACCTTGACCCCCAGCTTCTCGTATTGTTTGCGCAGCTCCGCCGAGACTTCTTCATCCTCCAGCGGCACCATACGATCCAGGAACTCGACGATGGTCACATCCACGCCGTAATTCTTCATGATGTAGCCGAACTCAACGCCAATCGCCCCTGCGCCAGCAATGATGATGCTGCCCGGCAGGTGATCTTCCATGATCTGTTCTTCATAGGTCACAACTCGCGCGCTCAGCGACGAGCCGGGGATCAGCCGGGTGGTGGCCCCGGTGGCGATGATGCATTGCTTGAAGCGGATAGTCTCTTTGCCGCCGGCGTTCAGCGCCACCTCCAGCGTATGGGCATCGCTGAAGGTCGCCCAGCCATCGAACTCGTCGATCTTGTTCTTGCGCATCAGGAAGTGCACGCCCTTGACACGCCCATCGGCCACCCGCCGGCTGCGTTTGAAGGCCTCGCCATAATCGAATGTTACCTTGCCGTCGATCCTGAAGCCGAAGGTTTTCGACTCGTGCTGGACGATGTGCGCCAGTTCAGCATTGCGCAGCAGGGCTTTGGAGGGGATGCAGCCCACATTCAGGCACACGCCTCCCCAATATTGCTTTTCAATGATTGCAGTTTTCAAACCAAGCTGGCTGGCGCGGATGGCGGCGACATAGCCCCCCGGCCCGGCTCCCAGTACGACCACATCGTATTCCTTAGCCATGACTTTCTCCTGTGGCACATCTTAGCGTGTGCGTGTAGCGATTTTTCGGAATGCTTCATGGATGATTCTAATATGCTGATGCAGGCAGATGCAATGTCCTTACCCTGCCATATCGAAAACAGGGCGAAGCGTTACAATAGAAAGATTGCGGGATTGAGTCGGTTTGACTGATTGTCAGAAGTACGATGATTGACACGTTGTCGCGCACCCCAGTGACACACCCGATAGGCCGTATCCCTCGTCCGCTGCAAGTGCTGGCTGTCGCGCTGCTTTATGTCGGCGCAGCGCAGGTCGGTCTGCTGGTTCCTTTCCCTGGTGAAATCGCCACCTTAGCCTGGCCGGCCAGTGCGCTTGGCCTGGCCCTGATGCTGCTGTTCGGCATTCACTTATGGCCCGGAGTGGCGCTGGGTGCGTTCATCATCGCCTTCGCGTCCGGGCATCCACTGCTGATCCTGACTGGGGAAGTGCTGGCGCATACCCTCGAAGCAGTCACCGGCGTCTGGTTGCTGCGGCAGATCAAGTCATTCGATGACTCGCTCGCCAGTCCGGAAGATGTCCTGCTGCTGGGATTGATCGCTGGCGCAGTGCCGGTGCTGGGATCGTTCATCGCCATGCTCAGCGTTGGACTGCACAGTGGTGCCGCGCTGACCAGCCTGACCAGTTTGGGCTGGCACTGGTGGTATGGTCATGCCATGAGTCTGATGGTCGTCTCGCCGGTTTTACTGATCTGGTATCACAATCCACATTGGCGCTGGAATCGCTTGCAGACCATCGAACTGACGTTGGTACTGTCTCTCCTCGTCATCCTCGCATTGGTGGTCTTCATCCGCGTGTTCCCGGTTGGCAATCTGCCGCTTGGTCATGCCATCTTCCCCTTCATCCTGTGGATTGCTGTTCGTTTCAGTCCGCGTGAGGTCGCCAGCGCCAGCCTGGTGGTGGCGTCGATTGCGTTGTTTGGCACCATGTTCGGCAGTGGCCCTTTCTCGCGTCCTCAGTTTGACCTGAATCTGTTTCTGCTGACCACCTTTGTCGTCTCAATCATGCTGACGGCGCTGCTGCTGGCGACTCTGCTGGAGCAGCGGCGGCGCACCCGCGAAGCCCTGCAACAAAGCCATGATGAACTAGAGATGCGTGTGCTGGCACGGACGACCGAGCTGCTGCAAACCAATACGCGCTTGCAGGCCGAAATCCAGCGCCACGAACACACCCAGCGCGAACTCGCGACCGCCCATCAGGAAGCCGTGACAGCGCTGACCGCCAAACGCCACATCCTGGCTGGTATCAGCCATGACGCGCGTACCCCGCTGACCGTGCTGATGCTCTACACCGATATGCTCAAGGTCGAGCGTTACGGCCCGCTCAACGAAAAACAGAACGATGTGCTGGATACGATCCACGCCAATGCCGATGAACTGCTGCGTTTTATCAATAACCTGCTCGATGAAGCCCAGCTTGAAGCCAATAATCTGACGCTGCATCCCAAGGTGTTTGCGCTGCGAAGCTGGTTCGATGAGACCATAGCTGCCATCCAACCGCTGGCCGAACGCAAAAAGCTGTACCTGGATCGATTGATGGATGTCGCAATGCCGGATATGATTTATGCAGATCCTGATCGTCTGAAGAGCATCCTTCATAACCTGGTCGGCAACGCCATCAAGTTCACCCGTCAGGGCGGGGTGAGCGTCAGCATTGACCAGGTCAACCCGGACTTCTGGAAGATTCGTGTGGCAGATTCCGGGCCGGGCATTGATGAGGAGTCGCTGGGACGAGTCTTTGAGCCGTTCTGGCAGGCGGGTGATCTGACGGCGCGCCAGATCAATTCCGGCGTCGGGCTGGGTTTATCGATTGTCAAACGTGGGGTGGAGTTGATGAACGGTCATATCGAGGTGCATAGCGTGGTTGGCGAAGGGACAACCTTCATTGTCGTCCTGCCACTCCTCACCGAGCCGCCTCACCATGCCTGATCCACAACTGCTGGTCATTGAAGATGATCGATTGCTGGGCGAGTTGTACGTGGATATTCTCAAAGAGAAATCTGTAACCTGTGAGCTGATTTATGATGGCGACCAGGCGATCCAGCGTCTGAAGGAGATTACGCCGGCTGTCATCCTCCTCGACCTTCATCTGCCGTATATCTCCGGCCTCGATGTGTTGGAGCAAATCCACAGCGAACCTCGGTTTGCCAATACCAAAGTCATTGTAGCAACGGCGGATGGCGTCCGTGCCAAGGAAGTCAGCCATCTGGTACAGGTGGTCTTCCTCAAGCCAGTGGACTACAGCCAGCTCATCAATACCGTGCTGCGCCTGTTGGCGGAATGAGGGGCAAACGTTCTCGGTTCGCCCCTTGTCCGCGCCTCAATTCCCCTTGCCGGGAACTACAATGTCCTTGAGCGAATTGCCACTGCTGCCATTTTCGTCGCAGGGTGGCAGCGGCCCCTCACCACACAGAATGCCTTCATTCACCAGCGCCTGCATCTCCAGCAATTCTAACCGGGTCATCGGTTCCGCCAGCGCAATATCGCGTTCCAGCATCCCCAGCGGCAGCGCCGTCAGGCTGCCCACACGGTTGCTGTATGAGCGCGGTTCTTCTGGCGCCGCGGTAGCGCTCATGATCGGCAGGCTAATCATCCGACCAGCAATGGTGCGGAATGGGGTGTAACTCTGCCCCATCCCAATCCGCGCCCAGGTTCCTGGTGCTACCACCTGCGTCCGCTCTGAGGAGGTGATATAGGCTGCGCCCTCCAGCGTGGTCACGGTCATGCCCGTGCGCGAATCGGACTGGAAGAATACGGTTGAACCCATATCGACATCGACGCCATTGATGCTGAAGGTCACCTGTCCCACACCTTTCGGCGTCTGCACCAGCACGCCGCTTTCCGGTGCTTCGCTGCACTGGGCATCGCCAGCCCCCGTCCGCAGATAGAAGGCCTGCATCGGCGTGAAGGTTTCAACCTGGTCAGCACCGACAGCATTGGTCACCTCGACATCGCCGAACAACAGGAAGGTCACATTCTGCCCTGGCAGTGCATCGGGCAGATTGGCCTGCAACCGCATCAGCGCCACGCCCCACTCGCCAGTGGTCACGTTCATCGGGCTGAGCTTCAGGCTTTGCAGCAGCGCCACATCGATAATATCACCCACCTTGCTGAAGTTGACGGTTCCCGCGCCTTCCTGGGGTTCCGCCGTCATGTTGACATTGCCGTAACAGGTCTGGTTGCGTCCGGTGCTTTGACAGGCCACATCAGCCGCGGCGATGGCCTGTGCCACCAGGTCGGGGCAGGTCACCTGCTGTGCCAGCGCCAGCGCCGGTGACAAACAGATGAGCAGTGTGAATACGATCAGGCTGTAGGGTTTTCGCATCATGATTTCCTCTCACTTTCTTCTCGCTCGTCCTCAGCCACCGGGCGGTGCTGGGGGTGGCGGTAGGTTTCCGGGTGGTGGGGGTGGCGGGAGAATATTCTCGGCGGGCGGCGGTGGAGTTACCGGCAGTGCCGGATCGGCTGGAACACTTATGGCCTGTGGACAGAAGGGACGGGTTTCATTTTCCGGTAAGGGCGGATCGTTTGACCCCGGTGGGAAGACGCAATCGCGCTGATCCGGTGGCAGGTTCACGCCTTCACCTTCGACAGGTGGACAGAAGGGACGGGTTTCATTTTCCGGTAAAGGCGGATCATTCGGCCCGGGTGGGAAGACGCAATCGCGCTGATCCGGTGGCAGGTTCACGCCTTCACCTTCGACGGGTGGACAGAAGGGGCGGGTTTCATTTTCCGGTAAAGGCGGATCATTCGGCCCCGGTGGGAAGACGCAATCACCGGTGTCCGGCAGATTGGGGAATTCATCGCAGGGCGGGAAGGGCGCTTCATCACACAGCGGTGCCCCCTCCTCGATGCGTTCGCGTATGACTTCAACTTCTGCTTCCGTCAGCGGCGCGGCCACCTCAATCTCGCGCTCCAGCAGCGCCAGCGGCAGGTTTTCGATGGCGGCGAACCGATCCCCTTCATACGATTCGGGCAGACCAGGCGGGCCGGATACCATCAGACCGGGTGGCGCGGGCGGGGCAATCTGATCATCCAACGGAGCTGCTGCGGCGGGCGGCGGGCCTTCGTCAGCCGGATTGGCGGCTCCCAGCGGGATGCTGATCCACGTCCCTGGTACGATCACCTGGGTTTCGTTCTCCGCGCTGGCGTAAGCTGCCCCTTCCAGTGTGCTGACGGTCATTTGTTTACCGGCTTCAGCCTGAAAGAACACCGTCGATCCCATGCTGATGTCCACCCCGTTGACGCTGAAGCTGACTGCCCCCACACCCTTCGGAGTCTGCACCAGCAGGCCGCTCTGCGGCGCTTCAACGCAGGTCGTCTGCCCCACCGCCGTCCGCAGATAGAAGGCCTGCATCGGGCGCAACGTCGGATCATTGGCATCAACAGCATTGGTCAGTTCGACATCGCCGAACAGCAGGAATGTCACATTCTGCCCCGGCAGCGTATCCGGCAGATTGGCCTGGAGCTTGAGCAGCGCCACGCCCCATTTGCCAGTCGCGGCATCCAGCGGGCTAACGATCAGCGAGCGCACCGCGGCCACATCCACCACATCGCCCACCTTCTCAAAGGTGAAGCTGCTCTCCGGCTGCGGCTCGGCGCGCAGATCGATGTTGCCATAACAGGCCTGATTGCGCCCGGTATTCTCGCAGGCCGCGCTGGCGGCATCGAGCGCCTGCTGAATCTGGGCGCTGCATTCACTCCCCTGTGCCAACGCCAGTGTCGGCCCCAGCCACAGGCACAGCGTCCATAACCACAACCGATAAACTCTCCGCATCATGCCGCCCCCGTTATCTGGGAATGAGTGTCAGAATCTGAATGTCGTTGTCGGTCACCAGGATGTTCTCTGGCGTTTGATTGTCGCCAACGCGCTGGCTGACAATGGCGTTGAGCGATTCAAGTACGGCGAAGAAGGCATCCTGTGTGGCGACGTTCAGATACCACTCTGGCGGATCGCCAGCCGCTACCGTGATGTCGCTGATGGTGATCTGCGTCACTGTCCCCTGCTGAATGAACGGGATGACCACCACGCCGGTCACATCGCTCACCCCGTCGGTGGCTGTCAGCGTCAGGTTGATCGCACCCGGCACAAAATCGACCACTGCGGCCTGAATCGTGGGATACGTCAAACGGCGCACATCCAGTTCTTCCTGGAACTGCTGTTCATTGATAACCAGCGCCGCCAACTGCTGGCTGCCGCTGCTGTCCCCCGGCGTCAGGGTGATGAAGCGGGGCGCTTCCAGCACTGCCTGGGTCGATGTGCCAACCGCAGCGGCAGTGGCTTCGAGGGTCGCAGTGGGGGTGATGGGCGTCGGCGTCCGGCTGGGGATCGGTGTGTTGGTCGGCCCAGCGGTGTTGGTGATGGTCGCGGTTGCAGCGATTGTGTTGGTGATGGCAACCGTCGCCGTCAGTGTGGGTGTTTCACTGGGCATCGGACTGGGTGTGGTCGTCACAGTAGGCAGCGAAGCGACTGTCGGCAGCGCTTCACCACTCGGTTGTTCAGCCGGTTGGCAGGCCGCCAGCGCCATCCCCAGCACAAGAATTAGGATTAATCGCATGAATGGTTCTGCCCCGTCTGCTTAATCGTTGCACATGATAGACGATTCTATCATAGCATGAGTTCCCATCGGCATAGGCCATTCGTTAGGCAAACGAGGTTCTAACGCCAGTCTTCCATCCGGCGTTTGAGCGCCAGCATGAAACCATCACCCACCGCGCCATCCGCCACCCGGTGATCGAAGGTCAGCGTGACGTAGCAGCAGGGGCGGATCGCCAGCATATCATGAATGACTTTCACCCGTTTCTCCATCACCCCCACGCCCAGGATCGCCACCTGTGGCTGGTTGATGATGGGCGTCGCCAGCAGGCTGCCACCCACGCCGTGATTGCTGATGGTGAAGGTGCCGCCCCGCGCCTCTTCCGCCTTGAGCTGTTTGTTCCGCGCCCGCCCGGCCACATCGTTGAGCGCCCGTGCCATCCCCAGCAGATTCAAATCCTGCGCTGCGCGAATCACTGGCACGATCAGCCCTTCGTCCAGCGCCACCGCGATCCCCAGATGTACCGGATGATGCAGGTAGATGCCGTCCTCGCGCCACTCGGCGTTCAGATAGGGATGCTGTGGCAGCGTTTGTGCTACCGCCAGGGCGAAATAGGCCGTCAGCGTCAGGTTGACTCCTTGCCGGGCGAAGTCGGGTTTATGGGCATCCAGATGCGCCAACACCATCGAAAGGTCGAACTCAAATACCGTTGTCACATGCGGTGCGGTGTGCAGCTTGCTGCGCGTCATATGCTCGGCAATCGAACGCCGCATCGCGCTCAACCCGACCAGTTCGCCGTCTGTCACGGCTGGCACCGCTTCCACTGGATGCAGCCGCTCCGGCTTGATCGTAGTGAAGGGTGGTGGGCCTTGCCGCACTGAGGGTTCACCACGAGCGACCAGCGCCGTTTCTTCGGTGATTCCCTCCGGCGTCAGGCGGTTGTTCAGGATCGGCTGGCGCGGATTCTCCGGGGTGACGTTGCTTCGGCTCTCCAGATAGGCTTCGACATCCTTCTTCGTCACCCGCCCCTCGCGTCCGCTGCCGGCGATCTGACTCAGGTCGATGCGATGCTCGGCCACCATCCGTGCCACCACCGGCGAGACGTAACCATTGTAGGCGGTGCTGTCCTCAACCGCTTCGCTGTTCGCGTCCTCGATGATCGCCAGGCACACGCCCTCGCGCGCCGCTTCGCCTGCCTGTACCTGAATGCGCGTCAGGATGCCGCTGACCGGGGCCGGAATTTCGGTATCCACTTTGTCGGTGGTCACTTCGAGCAGCGGTTCATGCTGCTGGATGGCGTCGCCTTCGCGCTTCAGCCAGCGGCTGACCGTCACGTCACCAACAGCGCTCTCGCCCAGTTTCGGCATTTTCACTTCTGTGGACATCATCACCCCCGACCGCTACTTCTGCTCATGACCGTATTATAATGCGGGTCAGCGACTCTGGTGTAACAGGCGTGTGATCATGACTCTCCCTCATCCGTCCATCTGTCAGGTCATCCAACCCGGACGTATGGCCTATCAGGCGGCCTGGGACTGGCAGAGTCAACTGGCTGAACAGCGCGGGCGCGGCGACATCCCCGATACACTGCTGCTGCTGGAACACCCCCACACCTACACCCTGGGGACATCTGCCCACGCCGAGAATCTGCTGCTCTCACCCGATGAACTGCGCCAGCGCGGCATCGAAGTCTTTCAGTCGGATCGCGGCGGCGACATCACCTATCACGGCCCCGGCCAACTGGTCGGCTATCCCATCATCCAGCTTCCCCGCGCTAGCGAAACGCTGCGGGCGGATGTCGTCGGCTACGTCCGCCGCATCGAGCAGGTCATCATCGACACGCTGGCCGATTATCATGTCACTGCCTATCCCATCCCCGGACTGACCGGCGTCTGGGTGAATACACCGGCGGGTGAGGTCAAAATCTGCGCCATTGGCGTCCGTGTCAACGTCAAGGCCGTCACCAAACACGGCTTCGCCCTTAACCTCAACACCGACCTCAGCTACTTCGACGGCATCATCCCCTGCGGCATCCGCGACAAAGGTGTGACCAGCCTGGCCGTGCTGCTCGGCAAGCCGGTGGACGAAGCCGCTGCCCGCCAGCGGCTCATCCATCACTTCGGCCAGCGCTTCGACTATGCCATGTTGCCCCCTTAATCATGTTAAGATTGGTTGAAATTTAGACACTCGAGGCTACAATAAGTTAAATATAGTTTAAATATTTTACAGGTCGTTAATCATGAGCCGCTTTTTCTTCGCCCCCATGACGTTGCTGCTCATCGCCTTCGCGCTGCTCATCCTCTTCTCGCGGGCGCTCTCGCCGGCTCAGGCCGCCAATCCCATCCTCGAAGGTTTTCGGCTGGACTGCGAAGGGGTGCCACAGCCCTGCTGGTACGGCCTGCAACCCGGCGTCACCACCCTCGGTCAATCCTACGAGATTGTGCGCCGGCTGCGCCCGGTCATCGGCCAGATTGATGTCTTCGATCACGATCAGGAGATCATGTTCCTGAACACCAGTGGTGCCTGTTCAGTTCAGGTTTTGGGCACTGGTTTGTTGATCGATGTCGTCAGCATCGCGAACTGCCCGTCGATTCGCCTCGGCGATCTGATGGTGCGGCTGGGGCAGCCGGAGCATGTCCGTCCCTATCACCTGACCTTCCTCCACGACACCATATCCGCCCGTGCCTGGCAGGATATGGCCGGTCAGACCTGCCTTGATATTGATCCGCAGGGCGTGGTGCAGGGTATCCGCCTGCATACTACCCAGCGCCGCGATTATCCCCAGACCGCGAACTGGCGTGGCTTCCTGCCTGATAGCTGGTACGCCCGCGACGGCGCGCTGTCGTGTCTGTAGGCTACTGAGGCACGATTCTCCCGAGTGTTGTTTTTCTCCCCTCGCCCTGTGGGAGATGGGCCGGGGGTGAGGGCAAACGCTGCGGTCATGCAGGCCATGCTGTAAAGGTCTACTGCACCGGCTTGAGCGTGTCGCAGCGAAACTGTTGCAGCACGGTGTACACCTCGACGGTGAAGCCGCGCTCGATGCCGGTCTCCTGCCACTGATTGAATGGCACCGGACACTCGAAGTCCCGGTTCTCCGAGCCGCGCAGCATCAGGTAGTAGCGCTCATTCCGCCCGCTGCCGGCCTCGCGCTCACAGCCCAGGCAGCTCCCTGCTCGCAGGTTGGTGGACGGCCATTGTGGCGCGGCATTCTTATCCCCTTCGGCTTTCGCCACCCGCGATTGCAGCCATTGATTGGTCAGGAAATAGCAGACGTAGCCATAAACCGGCTCGCTGCGATACTTCTGTTCACACACCCGCTCTTCGCGAAACGTCCCGTCACCCTGATCGACCTGCCGCACCCGGCATTCCTCGCCATCCGGCACCGAGCGCGAGCCGACCTGCTCATAACGTTGATCGACGCTGTAGGCTCCCAGCGGGACGGCGTTGCAATCCGACCGACCCGGCACCGCCTGTAGCGACTCGATGGCGATGGTGCGTTCCCAGCGGAAGCCGGTCACATAAGCCGTGGACTCGGTGGTGCGCGTCAGGGCGAAGATGATGCCGCCAATGATGACCGGCACGATGATGAGCAGCAGCAACACCGGCAGGCTCAGGCCCTTGCGCGGTGGAGCGGTGGCGGTCTGCGCGTCGGCTTGTTGGGCTTCGCGTTTCTTCTCCAGGTCTTCGGTCTCAAAGCGTTCATGGTCAGCCCGTTCTCGCGCCGCCTCAGCTTTAGCGCGGGCCGCATCGGTCAGCGGGGAGCCACAATTGCCACAGAACTCCGCCTGTGCCGCGTTCAGTGTGGTGCAGGCCGGGCAGATTTTGTCCGCGCCGACATATACATGATCCTTCGCTTCGACCTTCTCCTCGTCTGAGGGGAAGTAGCGCCACGAGGCATCCTGCTGCGCACCGCAATTGGGGCAGAAACGATGCGTCTTGCCCAGTAGTTTTTTGGTGCCACAGAAGCGGCAGTCCCACAGCATCTCATACGACTTGCCGCTGCTGGTTGAAGTTCCCGGTCGGTTGGTCATCGCTCGTCACTCTCGCCATCCACCACTCTATGCTTCATTATACGGCAGGCCACGGCGGCTGACATCCATAAGAAGGCGGATTCAAGCCAACAGCCCCGCCGGAGTGGGCGAGGCTGCTGGTCAAAGTGGGGTAGGCCGAGGCATGACGGAGGGGGCTTCAGATAATCTCGACATCCTGTCCATTGATACGGCGGAAGGTGCGGGGTTCGTCGTCATTCTTGGGCTTGTTATCCCAATCGTTCTTGGGCTTATCGTCCCAGTCGCGCTTCCATTGATCGCTCCAGTCGCGCCACTGCTCGCGGTTCCAGTTCCAGCGCCCATTGTGGCTCATGAACTTAAAAGCCATGATGACCAGACCGATCAACAGCAGCGGCCACACGAACTTCAGCACATTGAAGAACAGGAAGAACCCCAGGAACATCAGCGGGAGGAAGAACAGCCCGCGCGGGCCGCGTCCGTGCCAGCCGCGATGAAAGGGATGCTGATGCCAACCGTGATGTCCATACTTGCCGTGCATGTTTCGAACTCCTCATCTGTATCGTTCACTACCCCTTATTACGCGCCAGTCGTGAATAGGGTTGCGTCCTGCTGACGATACTCCCCTAAAGATTAGGGGGTGAGCGGTCAGGACTGACCAGATGGGTAGTAAAGCAAAAGGCCGGGGATAGATCCGGCCCTTTATCGCGTGGCTCATAGGTTGTGTCGTTGATGCTTACGCAGGTTACAGGCTAGGCGGACACCCCGTTGGGTGTCACTACGAATGACCAATTGGTGTAGGGATGTGCAATGGCACGTCCATCTGCCTTAAGCATCTGGTTGCATTCTGGCCTGCCATGCCTCTACTGCCCTGACAGGCCATTGATGGTAACTTTCGCCCTAGATCGGGTCCACCCAGTAGATATTCCCTTCACCCTCCGCCGTCCAGCCTTGCAGCCCGTTGTAGTTGACGAACCACCACCAGCGGCCATCGCTGCCACACTGCGGCCCATTCATTACGTAGAACACCTCCAGGGCAGGGATCGAGCCGATCACCCGGCTGTTCGCGCCAGTGCTGGCCGTGCCAGGGGCGTCGCGCAGCACATTCGGATCGCCCGGCGTCACCCGTCCATAACCCCCGACGTACAGCCGCGTCGGCAGGGTGCAGATCGGCGAGGGCGTCGGTTGCCCGCTCACCGGCTCGGTCCAGTAGAAACTCCGGCTGCCCTCCGCAGTCCAGCCCAGCACACCATTGTAATTGACCTGCCACCACCAGCGCCCGTAGCTGTCGCACTGCGGCCCTTGAATGATGCTGAACACCGCGCCGCCGGGAATGATCCCCACGCGGGCGTAAGCCGTGCTGGGGCCGGAACGCATGTTATTCGGCACGCCGCGCGTCACCCGACCGAGACCACCAGCGTACAAGCGTGACGGCAGTGGGCAGGCCGGGGGTGGTGGGGGCGGTGGCACGTAGCTGACCGGCTCCAGCCAGTAGGTTGACCCACCATCGCCTTCGGCTGTCCAGCCGATGACGCCGTTGTAATTGACCTGCCACCAGTACCATCCCTGATTACAGGTTGGCCCCGCCAGCACAGTGAAGACCGCCCCCGCCGGGATCGCGCCGATGGCGGTGGCGTTTATCGAGTTGCTGATCCGCAGCGTGTTCGGCAGATTGGGATAGAGCGTCACCCGCCCCTGAGCGCCGGGCGTCAGGCGCGGCGGTTGATAACAGGCATACTGCGCCTGTGCCGGTTGCGAGCCGGTGAACAGCGCCAGCACCAGCGCCACCACCAGGATCGTGAATGCTTTCATCGGAATTCTCCCCTTGTCTGACCATTCAGCTTACTAACCGAATCGTAATGCCTAACCAACGGCGGCTGCTGGATGACTGGTCAATGCTCACCCTACGCGCCGGTTTGATTCGGGTTTGTCAGTTACAGGGTATAGCTGCCCGACCTTCACCGCGACTGGCGAACGGGGGACTCTGCCTGCGACTTTGGATGGAGGCTGGCTGCCAAATGCTTCCGTTGGGATGATATAGACACAATGCCATAGATCGATTTGATGACAAAAAGGATGTCGGTAAGGTCAGAAGCAACGATAAAATGAACAGCGTGTGGTAGCCCTCTGTTCTTGTCTCCAGAATCGCGTTTGATTTCACGTTGTCCAGCTAGAGGAGATTGCATGTAAGGAAGATGTAATCCGCTACGTCAATCAATTTCGTAAAATACGAAGCGAAGATGCTTTTTTCGCACTCCTGCACTTTGAAGACATTTTTATTGAGATTTAGAGCATTTCTCAAGTAAAGGGCGTAGATTTACTACATCCCAAAAGCTGAGGTAGTGACATTGAACAGAAGCCGGAAACTTGTATACCCTATAATGGGTGTGGTGTTGTTAGTCATATTTGGGCTTGCAGATTGGGTTTTATCTACAATCAATGAATGTTCTAAATTACAAGAAGTTCCTTCTGTTCCTCTATATCCGAGATCGGTTTTACTTGAACTCCGTGGTAATGACGCATTGAGGGGAAATTATTCATTGCTCGATTCAATGATAGCAGGACCCGGAAGCCGGGCGCGGATAGTTTCAGTAGATTATAGTTCCGATGAGTCTGCCCAAAACATCATTGACTTTTATGAAGCACAAACGGCGGATTGTCGGGGGAACTTTGCGGCATCTTCGCGCGTGGTTTGTCGAGGAGATGCAACACCTTTTGGAACTTATTCATTCTATATGGATATAGGCTCGGATTTGATTATCCCACAGGTTTTCACTTTAGAGATTAGATGGCTTGCTTGCGGATCGTTTGAAGACATGTGATTAATCATGCTGACTTAATTGAGATTAGAAGTTATGCAATTGAAGAAGCATCACCGGGCGCGAGTTCAGCTTGATCGTCGATACTGGGCTAGACCACAGCCTGTTCGATGTCCATAACACTGCCAACCAGTTGATGCAGGCCGGCAGCGCCACGCTGACCTACGACCCCAATGGCAACCTGATCCACAACGGAACGAATTCCACCACTTGGAAATCGCACCAACCTTCAGGTCGCTGGGCAACGCAATCCAAGGGATTGATCTGCGTGAAAATATGCCCATCGCATAATCCAAACGCCTTGCCGGCGAAGTGTCACATTATCGTTTGACAGGTCTTGTGTTAGGTTTCATGGGAAGCTCATACGCATCCTCTATGCTACCAAATGTTCAAAATGTTCCGAACGTTGTATCGCTATTGAATAGCACAGAGGAGTTCTACATGGCTACAATTATCGATATTGCCAGCAAAGATGGTCGTTTCACCACGCTCGTCGCCGCCATTAAGGCCGCGAACCTGGTCGAAACCTTGAGTGGTGAAGGTCCCTTCACAGTTTTCGCCCCTACGGATGATGCGTTCGCAGCACTGCCTGCAGGCACCGTCGAAGGTCTGTTGCAGGACATTCCGGCGTTGACCGCAATCCTCACTTACCATGTTGTCCCGGCCCGCGCGTTGGCGGCAGTCGTCATCAGCGCACCCAGCCACACAACCGTGCAGGGCAGCGATATTGCCGTCAAGGTTGAGGGCGATAAAGTCATGATCAACGATGCCGAAGTGATCATCCCGAATATCGAGGCGGACAACGGCGTCATTCATGTCATTAACAAAGTGATCATGCCGCCCGCCAACTAACGGCAGCAATCCCTCCTTATCCTTCCAAGATCGAGAACGTACCCATCACAAAAGACACAGAAAAAAGTTGAGCCGGTTGCTTTGCTCTGTGTCTTCTGTGGTTCAACCGCTCTATCGGACAAAATCCACTTCACAGGTCCTCGGCAAGACTTGCCGCGCATCACGGGCCGCCGGGTGCAGCAGACCCTCTGCGCGACCATGACCCAATCAGCCCGAATCGCGCTCTCTCAACCCTGGTTTTTCTCAACCTTTTTCTAACCGTACACCGACAACCTTAATCTTCTTGCTCCCGCAGAACGGTTAGCGCCGACTCACCTTAACTCGTACCAAAAAGTTTACCAAAAGTTCACCCGTAACGGCACCAAATGGGATAATCTTCTCGTAGGGACGGTTTGCGAACCGCCCCTACAGCCCACTGGCAGCGCTGCCACAATCGGGACTGCCACTGCCGCCGCCGCCACAGGGCAGTCGGTAGTCATCAGTCGATAGTCGATAGACTGAAAGCTGATGGCTGATGGCTGAAAGCTGAGAGCCAAAAGTCACAAAATGCACGTTTGACTTTGACGACTTTGACGACTTTTGCGAACCGTGTTCTATCGGACTATTCTGATGACTGACGACTGCCTCACAAACTGCACAAAAGGAGCCTTTGCAGTTGAAGCCTTTGCAGAATTCTCCGCAGATTCGCTCCGTTTTGGCTCTGTGTTCTCTGTGTACTCTGTGTTGGTCTTTCTGTCTTTGTCTTTGCGTCTGTCCGACGACGACGACGACACAAAACAGAGTTGCACCAACAGTCTGTGGTCAATAGTCGATAGCGGATCGTTTCAAACAGCAAAATCAGCAGCAAAGGGGGCTAGGGTCAATCAGCAGCAAAAGGGCTTCAGCGGATTTTCGGACGACTGTGAATGAATCGAGCCAATCAGACGAAGGGTATGAATCTGAAGAGGATGCATACGGGGATCATCCAATGATCCCCGTGTACGGTCAGATCGAACGGGGCAGGGCGTCAGTCAACCTGAACTTTGACTTTGGTCTTGCCGGTGGTCGAAGGACGGTCATCATCATCTGAACCATCTTCACCCACCACCTCGACGCGGTTGGTGGCTTTCTCGATCTCGTTGATCGCTGCATCGACCAGCACCTGGAAGCTCTTGATGAACTCCTTGCTGGCGGTGCTGCCGTGTTCGCGGAAACCCTCCGGCAGCAGCGCTTCAAGCGCCTTGCCGGTTTCTTCCAGCGCCCGGCGCTGATGATAGACAAATGACTCCAGCGGCGACTTCGGCGATTCTTCCTGAACCTCAGGATTGTGATTGGTGTGTTCGTGTTCCATGCAGCTCGTTCTCCTCAACTTCTGTTAGATATTGTACTATACGCACACCATCTGGAAAAAGTCGCGCCTCATATGTGAAGGATTTCCACATTCCAGCCGAAACTCCCCATCTGACCAGGCCAGGTATCCGGTTAGCAACCTTAGCCCTTCGTCCCGCCAATGGTCACATTATCCACCCGCAGCGTCGGCACACCGATGACGCCGCCAACGGGCATCATGCGCAGGTCATTGCCCACCGCTGTCACGTTGGACATGAACCCGTCGAGCGTGGTGGCGATGGTCACACCGCCCACCGCCCCGACGATCTTGCCGTTCTCAATCCACAATCCGTTCGCCCCCATCGAGCAGTCGCCGGTGATCGGGTCGATGCCGCCAGTCTGCATCACGCTGATGACGTACAGCCCCTTGTCCACCCCGGCGATGATCTCCTCGCGCGAGAGATGTCCCGGCTGCATGTAGAAGTTGCTTGGCCCCAGCCCCGGCAGGCTGCGATGCCCAGCGCGTTGGGCATTGCCGGTCGATTGCACCCCGGCTTTACCGGCAGCATAACTGTCGTAGACCAGGTTTTGCAACACGCCTTCGTCGATCAGCTTGGTGGCCGAAGTTGGCACCCCCTCGCCATCGAACGGCGCTGAGGCCAGCCCGCGCTTCAGCCGCCCGTTATCCATCAGCGTCACCATGTCGCTGCCCACCTGCTGCCCCATCCGCTCCATCAGGAACGAACGTTTCTTCTGCCAGGCTTCGGCCGAGAGCGCCGCAGCCAGCGCCTCCAGGATCTGCGCCCCGACGAAATGATCGAGGATCACCGTTCCGACCTGGGTCTCCACCGGCTTGCCCCCCAGGATGCTGACGGCTTTTGAGCCGGCTTCGCGCCCGATGGCCTCGGCATCCAGGTCATGGAAGAAGTTCGACGCTCCCATGCCAAAGGCGTTGACCATCCCGCCGTCCTCGCCGCGCGCGATGCCCATCAGGTAGGCAAAGGCGACGGTGCGCTGAAAAGCCCCGGCGAACCCGCGTGAATTCGCCAGCGCCATGTGGCTGATGGCATCACCATAATTGCAGAAGTCGGCCAGGATCAACCGCGGGTCGTAATCCAGTGCCGCCCGTTCGACGCGCTTCAGCAGATCAATCTTGTCGGCAGTCGGGACGTGCGGCATCTGCGCATCCCAGATTTCCAGATCATCATCCGGGATCGGGCGTGGATCAGGCAGGCGGCGGAACTCGTCTGGCGTGGCGACCTGCGCCAGTTCCAGCGCGGTCTTCCAGGTCTGTTCAATGCTGGCTGGCGAGAAATCCGAGGTGTAGGCATAGCCGGTGCGCCCGCCGTCGATGATGCGAACACCGAGTCCGCGTGAGGTGGACTGTGCCAGTTGTTCAACTTCGCCCCGGCTCACCTTGATCTGGGTTTCGCTGTCCTGGGTGATGATGGCTTCGGCTTCGACGCCGCTGGCCGATGCCTGCCGCACGATCTCCTGCGCCAGTTGTAAATCGCTGTTTGTCATGGTTTCTCCTTACGCGCTCATGCCGCCGACTGAATCATCGGTTCCGCCGACGGTGACGATGGGGATCCGAACGGTGGGTTGTCCGACGCTGACGCGGGCGGCCTGCCCCTTGCCACACATCCCCATGCCGGGGTCGAGCGCCAGATCGTTCCCGATCATGTCGATCTCCAGCAGCACCTTGGGGCCGTTGCCGAACACGGTCGCTCCCCGCACCGGCGCGGTCAGTTTGCCATCTTCGATCAGATAGGCTTCGGTGGCGTTGAACACGAAATCCCCTTTGGCGATGTCGGCCTGTCCGCCAGCCATGCTCTTGACATAGATGCCCTTCTTGACCGACTCGATGATCTCCTGGGGATCGTGCTGCCCCTGGTCGATGAAGGTGTTGGTCATGCGCGGCATCGGCATATGGCGGTAGCTCTCGCGCCGTCCGTTGCCGGTCGAACCGCTGCGCCCCACTCGACGGGCTTCTACGATGTCCCACATATATTCCTTGAGGATGCCGTTCTCGATCAGCACGGTGCGCTGGGCTGGCGTCCCGTCATCATCGAACTTCAGCGACCCGCGCCGCCCTGGAATCGTGCCATCATCAACCGCCGTCAGGATGGGGTTCGCCACCTGCTGCCCGATCTTCCCGGCATAGGCTGAACTGCCTTTGGTGATGAAGTCGGCTTCCATCTGATGACCGCAGGCTTCGTGGAACAGCACCCCGCCCCAGCCGTTGCACATCACCACCGCCATATCACCCGCCGGGCAGGGACGCGCATCCAGCATCCGCACCGCCGACTCGGCCATCTCTTGAATCTTGCTAATCGCGTCATTGCGATCCAGCAGTTCTAACCCCACCCGTCCGCCGAAGCCCTCGCGGATCTGTTGCAGGGTGCCATTGCGCCGCGCCACCACACCGGCTCGCATCTCGGTGAAGAAGCGGTCATCTTCCACCTGTACGCCCTCCGAGTTGTACAGCCACATATGACGGCGCAGCTCGGTGTAACCGGCGGATACCTGGGTGATGAGCGGGTTATAGGCACGGGCCGCGCTGTCCATCCGCGCCAGCAGATCAGCCTTATCTTGAATGCTCATCGTCTCGAACGGCTTTTCAAGCGGGTAGCTGAGTGGACTCTTGCGCTCGGTCAGGTCGATGATCGGCGTCTTGCTGCTGCCACTGCCGGCTGAGGCGGCCGCCCGCGCTGCGTTCATCAAACTGCTCTCGTCCAGCACATCGGTGAAGGCGTAGGTCACGAGGTTGCCGAAGAATACCCGCACCCCCGCGCCCCGGTCGGCACCGCGCACGGCTCGCTCCAGCCGCGAGTCGTCCATGCCCAGCCCCAGCGAGACCACATCCTCGACATAAATCTCGGCCAGATCCGCGCCGGTCTTCAGCGCTTCGGCCAGCACTTTCTGCGCCAGTTCTTTAGGAATCATAACTTCTCCTGATCGCTATCGGCTTTCCACTCTATACGAATGACCTGCGGATATTGTTCGATTCTTCATGCGGGCTGAAGTTCGCCAGCATAGGCCAGTGTAATCTGACTGCGCGGAATCCCGGCGCGAATCAGTTCATTAACCAGCGGGCGATCCGAGATGTCTTCATCAATGATGATCTGCCCATCGACAATCCGCGCCGCGATGACGACCACCGCGCGCGGCGGACGGCCGGTTTGACCGGTGACAACATAAACAAGGTAACGCTCTTTTTCTGGGTCGCTGGCAACATAGGTTGTGCCGCCAATCGTTTCGCCGCGCTCGTAGTCATCAATTTCCCGTTGCAAGATGGACTTCAGTTCATGCATAGCGTATCAATATCCCCTTTGCCGATTGAGCAGGTTGAGCAGCGGCTTCTTCTCCATATACCGCAGCAGATTCTCCCCCAGCAGCGCGGCGGCTTTCTCGTGATAGCGCAGGCTGTTGCCGGAGATATGCGGGCTGAGGATGACATTCGGCAGTTTCCACAACGGGCTGCTGGCAGGCAGCGGTTCTTCGGTGAATACATCCAGCCCGGCACCGGCGATCTGATGCGACTCCAGCGCGTCGATCAGTGCCGCCTCGTCCACCACTGCCCCGCGCGCCACATTAATCAGCACCGCTGTTTTCTTCATTCGCTCCAACACCCCAGCGCTGATGACCGGCGCAGCCCCTTTGACCAGCGGCGCGGTGACGACCAGAAAATCGCACTCGGCAGCCATTGACCCCACCGCTTCTGCCGGGTAAATCCGCGCCGGGATGCTGCCTTCAGGGTCACCAGTTCCGGGTTCGCTGTAGCCATCATTGTCATGCAGCCGCTTCAGATCGCGTTTAGAGGCCAGCACATTCATCCCCAGCGCGTCAGCCACCCGCGCCAGTTCGCGCCCGATGCTACCATAACCGACGATGCCGAGCGTCTGTCCGCGCAGTTCCACCGGCGCGAAAATCTTCCCCGTTTTTTCCGGCCACTCGGCTTTGTTCTGGAGTTCCAGCATGGTCGGAATCTTATAGGCGAAGGCCAGCATCAGCCCCAGGCAGTATTCCGACATCTGCACCGCGTGGATGCCGCTGGCGGTGGTGATGGCGATGTCCTCGGCTTGCAGGATCGGCTTATCCACCACGCTATCCGCGCCGGCGAAGTGCAGTTGAATCCAGCGCAGCCGGGGAACCTGAGCCGGCTCCGGGA
The DNA here is from genome assembly GCA_022843385.1 of Anaerolineae bacterium. Lineage (GTDB taxonomy): Bacteria > Chloroflexota > Anaerolineae > Aggregatilineales > Phototrophicaceae > CFX2. Next base: position 82,016 of record JALHNT010000001.1, read on the forward strand.
AGTGCCGCAGCGTATACAGCACCTCGACCTCGGCCCAGGCCGAGTCCGGCACGTTAGGGTAATGACGCTCAATATGCAGGTGCGGCGAGATGGCACGCAACTGCTCCATAATGCTATCGGAAAAATCCATCGCGACGACGACATGAATTGGTTCGTTTGTCATGAACTGCTCCCTGGTTGCTGCGATGATGATAGGCGAGGCTGTCTGTTGGCGCAACCATCATGGATTCGAGATGTGTCTGTGCCGGAGGCTTAACAACGCATATCCCGATCTGTTGAAGGTGCACCATCGATTGCATACCGAATGCGCGCTGTGCTATGCTGCGCATGCCAAAAAGGAGCAAATGCTGATGGAATTCAATCGACGTCTAGGCCGTCTAATCATGCTCATGCTACCAATTCTTCTCGTTCTGGTGATGAGCAGGGTGGTGTTTTCCCAGAGCGAACATGCGGCTGGTGATCGCACTGAGTCTGAACGCCCAAGTCCTATTCCCCTGAATCCACTCCTGGGTTCAGAAGTGGGCTTCGTTTACGAGGCATTCCTCAGTCCTCATCAGGAAGGCGGCGAGGAAGAAGATACTCCATCGCTCATCCCGGCGGAATTCCGTTCTACTGAACCGTCTGTGCCGCGCGCTCAACGGACTTCACGCGGCCACGCCGTCATCGAATTCACCAATGACCTCAGTCGCGCTTTTGTGTACCTGGCCGTAGAGAACGTCAGTCCTGATGATGTGGTTATGCTGCACCTGCATTGTGGTCGCCCGGGTCAATTGGGGCCGATCATCATTGATTTTGGACTGGCGGGGAGCCTCAGCGACTATCTGGCGGATGGGCAGCTTGCCCTCGAAGTCACTAACGAGGATATTGTAGCCGCCGCAGAACATGGGCAGGGTTTAATCGGCGCGTTTACGTCCGGTTGCCCAATCATCCCTACCATACCAAATGATAAAGTGAAGACGATTGCTGGAATGGAACTCATCGCGCGTCAGGGTGAACTGTACTTCAATTTGCATACCCGTGCGCAGACCTACTTTGGCGATATTCGCGGTCAGTTCCATCTGATCGAGCGATAGATCGGGGCGTTTCAGGCTCCGCGCAAGCGAGCGATCAAGCGCTGGATGACGCCGCGTTCAACCTGGGGCTTGGGTTTCTGTGCTTCCTGCTGCCGGACGATTGCCAGCAGACGGGCGGTCTCCTGAAACAGGATGATGCGATGCACCGTCTCGCCATTGACCTGATACCACTCGGCGAACATGTGCACCACCTGAGCTTCGCGGTGATGAACCTGGCGATAGGCCGATTTGAACCCTTCGCTAATATCGCGCGGGGTTAAGGTTGCGCTGTCATCTGTCACGTAAGTCATGGTTGAGACTGCTGCCATATGATTACCTCATCTTAATCATAAGGCCGCTTTGCCTATCGGAAAAGGGAAAGCATTAAGAATTCACGACTTTCACAACTTTTTCGCAATATTCCAGTTCATGGAATCGACCACAACCGGATGGTGCCATCTTCGCCACACACCGCCAAGGTTGTGCCATCCGGGCTGAATTGAACGCAGCGGGCGGCAAAAGATCGATTCTCCAGGGTCGCCACTCCTTCCAAAGTCCGCATATCCCATAGGCGAACGGTATCATCATGGGCGCTGGATGCCACCAGTTCACCATCCGGGCTGCTGGCTAAAGCCGTGATGCCGCTTTTGAACACGCCAAAGGTGTGTCCACCGAGCGTGGCCTTCAATTCGCCGCTGCGCCAGTCCCAGACATAAACCTGATTGTCGAAGCCGCCCACCACCAGCAGGCTGTCCTGGCGGGCGAACGCCAATCCACCCACGCCGGCGGTCCCGGCCTGAAGTTCAATCGCGGCCGATGATGGGTTCTGTAGATCCCAGATGCGAACTGCGCCTTGATAGCTTCCCCCCACCAGATAACGTCTGTCGCTGCTCCAGGCGACTTCCAGCGCACCCGTCAACACCAGCCGTTGATATTCGCTGCCATCCGAGCTATCCCAAACCATGACGCCATCCGAGCGGGTGGTGGCAAGCCATGACTCATCGGCGCTGTAGGCCATCTTGTAGACCAGGTAATCCGATGCCTCCCAGACGAGTTGCTCCTGCTGCCGGACCACATCCCAAACATGGACGTCTGGCTCGATGGCGAAGGAAATGGCGACGCGGCCGAACCGATTGCCCACCGCGCTGGTCTGAATGGTGCTGTCGAATGAGGCGACCCAATCTTCACGCTGTGCATTGATGTTCCACTGACGCAGCGATGTGTCGCCAGCACTGATGAGGGTCTGCCCGTCAGCGGCAAAGCCCAACGCCTGCACACTGCTGCTGTGCCCTTCGACCAGGTTAAGAGGTGTTGATAGCTCGCTAATGACCTCACCCCTGACCGAAATAGTCTGCATGAAAACAGCGCCCGCCTGGGTGCCGTACAAGATGAAGCGATCAGATTGTTTGCTCAACTGGATTCGGCTGATGGCTGGCATTGACACCTCAACCGCTTGCAGCGACCGCGATGACGGGTCAAAGATGGAAAGCTGGGCATCCGTGCAGGTACCGAAGGTGAACGTTCGACAAACCAGCGCCGCCAGATAACGCCCATCAGCGGTGAAAGTCGCGCTGATGATCGAGCCGGGCAACCCTTGCATGACTAGGCTGAAGCCTCCGCTCTGCAAGTCCCACAACCACACGCTGGTATCTCCGCACGATAAATCCGGCTGCTGTTCACAGGTCTTGAAAGCCAACTCGTCACCCGCTGGGCTGAACCCCAGCGTTTGCACGCGCAGTGACGCTGCTTTCTCACCAAACCAGTTGGCAAGACTGTCAGAAGCAATCAATCTTCCGGTTGCAGCATCAATCACCTGAAAACCGTCGTTGAAATAAACGAGGTACCACAACTCCTGGGATGCGCTCCAAACCAGCGCCGGCGACTGATACCGATCCCATACCGGCGGATACGACTGGCTGGCATAACTCCTGCCGATGGAAACCAGGCGGTGAAACTCCTTCGTCTGCTCGCGGTAGCTGACGAAGATCAGGTTCAGGCCATCCGGGCTGAAGCGCAGATCGTTGACTGAACCGGCGACTTCATCAGCGTACAGGCGCTCCAGCGTTCGGCTGTCAAGAATCGTGATGCGCGACTGCTGGCACCCGGCCTCATCAGTTTGAAGGCATTCGCTCACGACCAGTTGCCCGCCATCGGGCGAGTATTCCAGGCCAACTGACGTGCCGACTATATCGGGCAGGCGGTGGGTTTCGCCGCTACTGATACCCGTAATCCATGTGCCAAGCGAGTTGACAAAAGCTAGTCGGTCAGCACCCGGCGACCAGATAAAACGAAACAACTCGCCGCTGCCCAGTATACCCGTCATCCTCAATTCAGCGGCGTTCTCGGCGGTGATCACCGTCGAACCTTTGGCCGCCGTTGGCCCCAATAGCAGCGCCAGCAGCAGCCCGACCCATAAGCGTTTCATGTTGTTCTCACCCCAGGCGCACGACAACCTTGCCGGAACTTTGGCCGCTGTGCAGGTATTCGACCGCATCGGCCACCTGCTCCAGCCCATTGAACGGACGCGGATCGACCGCCACTTCCAGTTGGCCGGATTGATACAGCTCGACCAGCCGCGCCATATGCTCTGGTACCTGCCGAATGAAGTGCAGCAGGAACATACTGCGCAGCGAGGCTGATTTGCCCAGCAGCTTGAAGTACGCCCGATTGCTGGTGACCTGTTCCGGCGGCGCGAGATACTCGGTGATGTAGCCGATGATGACCAGCCGCCCCCGGATCGCCAGATGATCGAGGCAGGTATCGAACATCTGCCGCCCCACCGACTCGTAGACCACATCCACGCCGCGCGGATACTCTTTGGTCAACACCGCATCCAGGTCTTCGGTCTTGTAATTGACCACCCGGTCACAGCCCAGCCGCCGCAGCATCTCGGCCTTTTCGTCGGAGCTACAGGTGCCGATGACGGTGTTGCCCGCCAGCTTCGCCAACTGCACCGCGAACTGCCCCGTGCCACCGGCTGCTGCTGTCACCAGTACTACCTCGCCGCTTTTCAGCTCGCCCACTTCCAGTCCAATCGAAGCAGTGGTGCCGCTGAGCGCCAGGCTGAGGATGTGCGGTGTGGCTTCAGCGGCGCGGACGACGCGGCTGGCGCGGGTGGTGACGTATTCGGCATAACCGCCGACGGTGGTGCTGAGAGCGACATCACCGACCTGAAAGCCGGTCACTTGATCGCCCACTGCCACCACTTCGCCGATCATCTCTGCCCCCAGGTCAATCGGTGGTTGTGAACCGGGGGTGTATAAGCCGGCGCTGATGTTGACATCAGTGGCGTTGACGCCGGCGTAGCGATTGCGAATGATGAGTTCATTGGCAGCGGGCGGCTTCAGTTCGACTTCGACGATCTGCGCCGCCTCACGGAACTGCTTGCTGAAGTGGGTGGCGACCAGTTTGCGATAGGTGCTGGGGAGCATGGGGCATTCCTCTGCGATTTGATGGGTTCACGCTTATCCTACCCATATGCCCGTCAATTGCCAAATCAGCCCAGCAGTCACAGCGTTCATCGCTGCGTTCGAATTAAGCAATCGTGTGCTGTGAATCAGCCTGATAAACAGGCAGGAACAGGTAATATGACAGATCGTGTTACAGCCTGAATGGGCAGGACATTATCCGCCCAATGATACGGTACACTGTCCGGTTGCCGCTTCACACGTCGCCAACACAGTATCCGCACGCCGTACTGTAAATGTTGCGGTCCAGAAGACTTTGTCGGGCGTGAGTTCCATCAGGCTGCGCACATACTTGCACGGAGCCGGTGCGCTGCTCCCCGCGCCGACCCGATCCACTTGCAGACAGTGACCAGAGGGGAAGGCATCAGCCGGAAAGGATGAGATGCGCCCCCAGCGCTCGACGGTGGCTTCGCCGGTCGCGCTGCCGATCACCACGCCGGTCAGGTCAACCGGCTGGCTGGCGCTGTTCAATACCACCAGACTATCGCTTGAATAGATGAGCGTGAGATCGGCTGGCCCGCTGGCGACGCTGCGCGTCGGTTGTGCCACGACCGGGGTGTTGACTGCATTGCTGGAAAGCACCGATGTGGCCGTGGCGGCGATCTCTGTAGCCTGAGCTGCCGGACGATTGGGGGTGTTGGTAGGCAGGAACGCAACCGCCGTTGGCTGAGCGATGATCGTTTGTGGCACGGGCAGGCTGACCAGACTCACCGTATCCGGCACGACAGCGAGCTGTATCCCGGCCTGCACCTGGCGAATCTGCTGTTCGCTTCCGTTGCTGAAGAGCACATACAGGCTGCCGGTGAAGGGCTGAACGCTCAGCACAGCCGTCCAGGGACGGGCCTCGGTCAGCGGCAATCCATCACTATTGAACAGGCGCACGGTCAACCCATCAGCCTTGAGTTTAGCATAGCGCGACTGGTCATTGCTCAGATACAGCGTATCGGCTGTCCGGTTAGTCTGTGCAGTATAGACGCCGGGGCGCGCACCCATCACCAGCATGAACAGATGACCATTATCGCTGGGCAGCGCGGCGATACCAACCTCACGGTAAACAGCGCTCAGAGCCGCTTTCTTGTGAATTTCCGAGTCCTGCCAGAATTTCATGACGAAGCGTGGCGTTCCGACGCCAGCGTTTTCGCCAATCTCGACCTGATCGGCAGCCCCATAGGTCGGCCAGCCATAGCGCTCGACAGCGCGCTGCCGGGGATTACGTCCTGCGGCATCCGCATGATACTGCTCATAGGTGTTGATGCTGTCCAGATTGGGCAGCAGATAGGTGGCCTGGTCAACAGCCATCGCTTGCAGGGTGGCATTGGGTTGCAGCGGCCATAAGCCTTGTTCCAAACGCCACTGGTTGACCATTCCCAGCACTTGCAAGGCGACCACCTCATCATTCGTCAAGGTGGGTTGAGCATAGGCCGTGCCGACCAACAGGCCCAATAAAAGACACCCTGCCGTCACCAGACGCAGTTGATGGTACATGATGGATACCCCCTGGGGTAAAACCGATATTGCTGGTCACAGTGTAATAGAAATCATCAGATACCCTGGTTTATTTCACAGAAATTTCATGGCTGATCTGCTATCCATCCACCCGCAACCATGACATTCCCCACTGCTGGTATTCCTGGTTGGTCTCGTACAATGTGGAGAAAGATTCAGCGAAAGAGTAAGAAGATGGCAACCATGAGCCTTTGGCAGGCGGAAGAACATGCCTTCCCCCGCACCGGTAAAATTGATGACCAGTTGCGATTCCTGCTGCGCTATGCGGTAATGGCACCCTCTATTCACAATACGCAGCCCTGGAAGTTCGCCGTACGCGATCGCGAAGTCCGTGTCCTGGCCGATCAGACGCGCTGGCTCAAGGTAGCTGACCCCGATCAGCGTGAACTGTATATCAGTCTGGGCTGCGCCCTGGAAAATCTGCTGGTGGCAGCGGCCCACTTTGGCCTGAGCGTAGCAGTGGATTACTTCCCGGAGTCAGGCAATGATGTCTGGGTCGCGACTGTGCGCGTCATTTCGGAGAATCAACCGGAAACGCTCATCGAGCGCGAACGCTTTCATGCCATCATGCTGCGGCGCACCAACCGCATGGCCTATGCCCGTCAGGCGCTGCCCAGCCGCGATCTCGACCAGTTACAGTCCGCTGTCACCGACCCCGGTGTGACGCTGCGCCTGAGCCAGGAACCCCTGATCAAGCAGGAACTCAACAGCCTGATCGTCAATGCGACGGTGGCGCAGTTTGCTGATCCGGGCTATCGCGATGAATTGCTGCAACTGGTCAATCAACCCTCATTCAATCATTCCTGGCTGGTGGATCGGATGGGGCAGTTGGCAATGGCCTACCTTAACATGGATAAAGACCTGGCGACCAGCGACGCCAATGCCCTCATCAATGCCCCCAGCGTGGCGCTGCTCAGTTCTTACTCCAACAACCGGCTGGCCGAAGTGCGCGTCGGGCAGGGCTTTGAACGCATCGCGCTGGTCGCCGCCACGATGGGCATCGCCATTCAACCCCTAAGCCAGGTCTTGCAGGTATCGGAAGTTAAAGCCGAGATCAACCGGTTGTTCCCGGCTGGCGGCACCTATCCACAATTCATTTTCCGCCTGGGATATGCCGAAGGCAGCGCTCAGGCTCCTGGCCGCGATGCTATCGACTCGGTGCTGATCTAGCTACAGGATATTCGGGACTCTCACCCAATAACCCTCTCCTCCAGTCCTGGGGAGGGGGTTAGGCGAACAATGGTTTTTCATCCCCACTACTGAAATCCTGTACCGCAAAATGCGATGACCGCATATAATAGGTTCCAGATCGTCGAACATCACAGCGGAAGAGGGACGTATGAAGCGAATGTATCATGCAGCATGGGGACTGGCGCTGGCGCTGCTGGTTGCGCTCATTCTGCTGCCGCTGACCCCTGTTTATGCTGACTTCGGGACGAACTGGCAGGCCACATTCTTTAACAGCACCGATCTGAGTGGCAGCCCAACCGCCACTCTGACCGGCATCAATGGGGTCAATTTCACCTGGGGAACCAGTGCTCCTGTGGTCAATGGCGCGGCTGTCCCTGGCATTGGGGTCGATAACTTCTCTGTCCGCTTCACGTCGACCCAGAACCTGACACCGGGTGTCTACAATTTCGTCGTGGCTTCGGATGATGGCGTGCGCGTGTTTATCAATGGAGCACTGGTGCTGGACAAGTTCACACCACGCAGCCTGACAACCGATTCGTTCACGGCTAATGTGACGAGTACGCCGGTAAACTTCACCATCGAATATTTTGAAGGTTTGGATCAAGCGGTTATCCAGTTTCAATGGTTTCCTCAGGGCGCTGGAACCCCAGCCGTAACAACCACGCCCGTCGCCACCTCAGTACCGTTGACGGCATCGGTGGTCAGCGTGCGTGGCCTGTCACTGCGGAGTGGTCCTTATCTGGGCGCTTCGCTGATTGGTGTGCTGCGTCCAGGAACGCCCTATACCCCGCTGGCGCGCAATACGGATGAGGGCGGCGCATTCACCTGGTATCTCATCAACACTGGCACCCAGACCGGCTGGGCTTCCGGTCGCTATCTGGAATTCACGGGCGATCCCAATGCCTTCCCGCTGCAGAGCACAGTCTTCGAGCAGATTGACGGTGCGCCCGATCTGGGGGTGCTGGCCGTCCCGCGTTCGATCATGAACTTCCGCCGCCGCCCCAGCCAGCGCAGCGCGGTCATCGGCCAGATCGAATGGGGCGCGGAGACCTCGCTCATCGGACGCACGATCCAGGGCGGGAACAACTTCTGGTTCCAGGTGCGCTATAACGGACAGGTCGGCTGGATTTACGCGCCGTTCGTCTCGGTGCGCGGCAACATCAACGCCGTGCCTATTCGCTGACCCGTCACCGCTTCACCGGGGCGCGATCCAGTTGCGCCCCTTCTCCTGCTTACGCCTGCTCATCCATCATGCTTGGCACATCGATTTCCTTGACGCAGCTCCCCCGCGACAGGCGTAGCACACACTGCGTCAGCGCTACCAGGTCCTGTACCGGTATCTTCCGGTCGTCATACGCCAGCGCCGCCTCAGCACCATCTTCATATGGAATCTCGGTGGCAATCGTCCCCGGGTTGATGCAGGTCACACCAATACGGTCGGGACGCAGATTCTCGCGCAGCGCATGAACCATGCCACGCAGCCCAAATTTGGAAGCGACATAGGCTACTTCGCGCCCCCGATGATTTTCCAGGCCAGAGGTGGAGCCAATCACGATGATTTTTGGGTTAGCCGCTTGCTTCAGATTGGGCAGTAGCGCCTGCGCCGTGACGATAGCGCTGGTCAGGTTGACCGACAGAATGCGCACGGTCTCTTCGGGTGTGACGGTTGCAAAGTTGTAGTCCGCACCAAAGGCGTGCGTTTCCCAGATGCCGGCGTTGTAAATCAGCGCATCGAGAGGGGCAGCACCCACCGCCGCCCGGATGTTTTGGGCTGCATCCAACTGCGCCAGATCGGCTTGAATCCAGCGTCGGTCAACTTCACTTGGCTGTGTCAGATAATCGGGTTGGCTGCGTGAAACCAGCCAGACCCGGTCACCGACCTGTGGCAGCCCCAGCGCCAGCGCCGCGCCCAATCCACGACTGGCTCCGGTAATCAATAACTCAGCCATGATTGTCCTTTCATTCATCAGATCCAGTATGAATGATTACAGGACAGACGGTCCGCTGCATCTGGAAAAAGTACAGATGGGGAATAGGCTGAAGTTCATTGGCGAACTGCCGAAGATGTTCCAAGTGCCCTGCCGGTGCATCTGGCCTCAGGCGATGATGGTCTGGGAGGATCAATCCCCGCCAGCCAGCGCTTTCGACTCGGCAGGCAGCAGCACCGTTGAGTGGACGGACTTGGCAGGGGCTGCTGTGGTTCTTCCACGATAGGTAGTAATCAGGATTACCGCGGCCACAATCACCAGCGAGGCCAGCAGCGATTGCCCGGTCAGTGCCTCGCCGCCGATGAACACTCCCAGCAGCAGCGCCACCACCGGGTTGACATAGGCATAAGTCGCCACGCTGTTGGGGGTGGTGACGGTCATCAGCCAGATATAGGAGGTGAAGGCGATGGTGGATGCACCGAAGGTCAGGTAAAGGACCGACAGAATCGACGCGGTGGAAACCCTCGACCAGTCGATCTGCGCCCATTCGCCGGTCAGTGTGCTGGCGATCAGGAAACACAAGCCGCCGACCAGCAGGTTAACTCCAGCCGTCATCAGTGGTGACGACGACGAAGGCAGTCGCCGGGATAGCAGCGAGGTATAGGCCCACATGAACGACGAGAACAGGATTAAGCCACCGCCCAGCCAATCCAATCCCTGACCACCGGTCTCTGGGCTGAAGAGCAGCACGATGCCGATGAAGCCGACGATCAGGCCAGCGACGACGCCCCAATTAGGACGAGCTTCACCCTGCCATAACCAACCAAGCAGAGCCACCCAGAAGGGCAGAGTAGCATAGAGCGTAGCGGCGATGCTCGAAGGCACGGTCAACTGACCAATCATCAGCGCGCCGTTTGCCAGGAAGATCATCAGAAATCCCAGAATCCCCGCCGAGCGCCACTCATGCCGGTTGGGCAAGGCAGCACCGCCGCGTCGCGCCAGAAAGATCACCAGCAGCCCGGCAGCAGTGAAGCGCAGACCAGGGACGATCAGCGGCGGAAAACTCTCAAGCGTGTAATGGATAGCAAGGTAGCTTCCGCCCCATAACAGATAAATTGAGGCGAACGAAAGGATGATACGCGCCGAACGCGAGACCGTCATGCAAAACCTTTGGAACAGAAAGAAAGGCGGATGAATCCCGCCTCTTAAGAGTCATTCTAGCAGAGGTTGAACAGGGGAGGGATAACACCAATGCAGTCCACCCCCTCAGCGAGGCGACTCGCGCAGTGTCATCAGGCTGATGACCAGTAGCAGCGCCATCATCAGGCCGCCGACCCAGAAAGGCAGCGCCGGTCCACCCGACTGAAACAGCACCCCGCCCAGCAGCGGCGCGACCGCATTCGCCAGGCTGACCATCGAGGCGCTCAACCCCAGCACCGCGCCGTACTCGCCCGCGCCGACCCGTTTGGTCATCAGGCTGTTGAGTCCCGACCGGATCAATCCGGCACCGACGGCAATCGGCACCAGCGCCAGCAGGAACCAGAGGAAGCCGCCCACGCCGCGATTGGCCTGTGGCGGCAGCGGCACCTGAATATCGCCGATGATCGCCTCGGTCGCGCTCGGCAGCAGATCGGTGATCTCGTTACGCACCATGCGCTCGACGTAGAAGGGATGCGGCTGCTGCGGCGCATTCGCCAGCAGGATCAGTCCCAGCGCCAACGCCCCCATCGCCACCAACACCAACCGACGTTCGCCATAACGCTGACTCCAGCGCCCGATCAGCCGCGCCTGCACCAGCACCAGCACGAAGCCGACGAACAGGAAGATGAGCGCATTGCCCTGCGACAGCACCCCCAGCCGGTTGAGCGCGTACAGGCCGAGCAGCGTCTCGAAGCCGTAGAAGACCACCTGCTGGGCGAACATCAGGATCATCAGCAGCGGCATCTGGGGATAGCGCAGCGTCGTCACTCCATCGAACAGCGCCGCGAAGGGACGGGCTGCCCGCCGCTTCTCCGGGGGCAGGCTCTCGCGGAAGCCGAACAGGGTGATGAAGATCGACAGCAGCGAATACCCCGCCGCGATCAGCGCCGGTGTCGCCAGACTGTCGGTGAATTCCAGCGCGATCAGCGAGATGGCCGGGCCGATGATGAACCCCAGCCCGAAAGCCGCGCCGGTCAGCCCCAACCCGCGCGCCCTTGTCTCCTCATCGGTCAGGTCGGTGATGGCGGCCTGAGCCGTTGCCAGATTCGCGCCGAAGATGCCATCCACCAACCGCGACAGGATGACCATCTCCAGCGAGTTGGCCGTCGCCAGCATGACGAAGCTGATGAAGGTGCTGATCTGGCTGATGAGCAGAAGCGGCTTGCGCCCGTAGCGATCGGAGAGCGCCCCCATCACCGGCACGCCGATCAACTGCGCCAGGGGGAAGGCCGCCGCGACCAGCCCGATTTGCAGCGGCGAGGCGTTGAAGGCGATGGCGTACAGATGCAGCAGGGGCAGCAGCACCGTCAGCCCCAGCACATCGACGAAGGTCAGCAGGAACAGCGGCATGATGCGCCCGAAGTTAAAGCCGGAGGCGGGTTGTTCGGTGGGTTGCATGGATGCGTCGTTTCGTCTTAAACTGAATGGCTTGTAATCCAGCGTCTTTCATACACCATCCATGCGGCGTTTGCCACTACCACCTTCCAGGGATGCTACTCATGACACCGGAAAAAACGGCTCTGCTCCAACAACTCGATGCCATGCGCGATCGCTTATGGGCAGCACTGGATTCAGTTGAACTGACCGGTGAGGTCTATCCAGGGTGGAACAAGCGTGACTTTTACGCACATATCGCCGGGTGGGAAGCACTGGTTTATCAGGTCTTCCGCGACTACGTGGCTGGCACCCCTGGCACGACCTATCGGTTTACCACTGTGGACGACCTCAATCGGGACTTCGTAGCTACTCGCCAGAGCCAGACTGCCGAAGGTGCCAGGCTGGAATGTGAGATCAACCGCTTCGCCATCAGAACCCTCCTGCAAGCCATTCCGGCTGAGGATTATGGCAAGATCATTCGATTTCCCTGGGGAACCAATACCATCATCGAGTTTATCCAGGGTGCCATTGAACACGAACAGGAACACGCTGATGACATTATCCTTCTGACACAGGGCGGATCTTTTACCGCCGCTGTTTGATGCCCTGCGCCAGATAATGAGCTGTTCCCAGGATCGAGAGCATCGGGTTGACGCCGCTGGCGCTGGGCAGGGCGCTGCCATCGACCACAAACAGATTGCGCACCTCGTAACTCTCGCCTTCTGGGTCAACCGCCCCCAGGGCGCTGTCGCCAGCAATACGGCACGACGACATCTGATGGGCGCTGAAGAGCGAGTAGGTGTTGGGCTGGAAGCCGCGTCGTTCGGCTTCGATCAGGAACGAGTCGAGCTTATCCTGACCGGCGCGATAGACCAGATGCCGGTTGAAGGGGGCGGAGATTTCCCGTGCGCCAGCGGCGGCATGGATGCGAATGGCTTCCAGCAGCCCCTTCATCATGTGGCGGGCGTCATCCGGGTGTAGATGATAATGCAGCGTCGGCTGACCCTGCGCGTCCAGCCTCACCCGCCCGCTGTGCTGGTCGCGGGTGATGATGATGATATTCGCCATGTGGTTCAACTGCGACATCAACTGTTTATGCGCCGCGCCTGATTGCCAGGGCAGGCTGAGCGCAGCGATGCCGGGATGCGTCGGGGCGCATTCCAGCCGTGTGCCATAGCCGCGCCCGTCCAGATCAGCGAATTCAGTGACGACGCGGGTCAGCGGTGCGCCGCGCCAGGGAGCAACCGCGTCCTCGAACAAACCATAGATGACCGTCACCGGATGCAGATGCAGATTGCGCCCGATGTTGGTGTTGCCCAGCCCGGAGCGCAGCAGGATGGCCGGGGTGTGGATCGAACCGGCGCTGACCACCACCCGCTTGGCCCGGATCGTCACCGCATGGACGACCCCATCCTCACCCCGTACCTGTGCCAACGCCCCCACTGCCTGCCCACGCTCGATCAGCACCCGTTCCACTTCAGCCCGCACCAGGATGCGCGCCCCACGCTGCGCCGCGTCGTGCAGGTAAGTCGACACCATGCCGCGCTTGGCTCCAAAGGCACAGCCATAATTGCAGAAGCCGCAGTCATCACAGCCCTTTACGTTACGTGGCACGGTCTTGACGGTGTAGCCGAGCGACTGGCAGCCTTTTTCCAGCAGGTGATTGGGCTGGTTGGCGCTGCTCTCCGTCGCGTTGATATTGAGGCGGTTCTCGACCGCCGCCAGACTCTTCTGGAAGGCCGCACTCGTTGCGCCGCTGAAGCCGTAGACCGTCTCCCATTCGCGCAGCACATAATCCGGCGGGTGCAGCGACGCCGTCCAGTTGACGGTGGTGCCGCCCCCCAGCACGCTCCCGGCCAGCACCAGCATACTGCGGTCAGCGGTGGTCAGCGCTCCGCGCTTCTCAAACAAGTACTCGCTGCTTTGGCGTTCGCGTCCATCAAATTCGACGATGTAATCGCCCTTCTCGACCACGATCACATCCTGCCCGGCAGCCGCCACTTCTGCCGCGACCACACCCCCACCGGCACCCGATCCGATCACCAGTGTATCGGTGTAGAGCGTGGTCGCCTCAGTGATGACCAGCGGTCCAAGGGCGCGCGGTTGTGGCTTACCAGAAGGTGGCTGGTCGGGGTAGGCGAAGGATGACCAGATGGGGTTGGGCTGACCGCCTGGCAGCGTGGTGTAGAAGAGGAATTGTGCCAGCCGTTTGATGCTCTGGAAGAACTGGCGCGCCTGCGGGATAGAACTATCGGCCCAGCGCCGCAGCAACACGGTGCGGTCATCCAGCGCCAGTTCGGAGAAACCGCGCCAGTATCCGGTTGTCAGTCCATTGAAGAACGGATTCTCCAGACCATCCAGCAGCCAGCCCAACTGTTGGCGGCTGGCTTCGTCGGTCGCCAGGAACAGCCCTTCTTCTACATCCTCGGTGAGGGGGAAGTCGGCTGCGCCCAGGCGGAACAGCGGCAAGTCCGCGCCCTCGCTTGAGGGCAGGCGGGGGATGAGGGTATCGCAGATCAGGGCAAGCGTGTGTCGTTGAGTAGGTGATAAAAATGGCATGATCTTCAATGAACAATCGTGTGTATGAACGACCTTGATTATACCCCGACTTGCTGTTATACACGGACGCTCGATTAAACAGGAGGCGCGCGCGATGACCAACCCGAACCCTAACGAACTCAATGAGTCGGCTCACCAGCAGTGGGAAACCAAAGCCGCTTTCTGGGATGATATGCACGGCGATGAGGGCAACATCTTTCATCGGACGCTGGTCGCGCCAACGGCAGAACGGCTGCTCAAGCTGCAACCTGGCGAAACCGTCCTCGATCTGGCCTGTGGCAACGGCGTCTTTTCCCGGCAGATGGCGGAACTAGGGGCAACGGTGGTCGCCTGTGACTTCAGCACCGCGCTGATCGACCACGCCCGTCAGCGCAGATATGCCGACCGAATTGATTATCGAGTGGTGGATGCCACCGACTCCGACGCCCTGCGAACGCTTGGCCTTCACCGTTTTGATGCGGTGGTGTGCAACATGGCGCTGATGGACATCGCCACACTCGACCCGCTGCTCATCGCGCTGCGCGATCTGCTCAAGCCTGGCGGGCGGGCGGTGTTCACCCTGATGCATCCCTGCTTCAATCACACGGCGGTCACGCTGCTGTCTGAACAATTCGAGGAAGGCGGCGCATGGAAGCACCTCTACGCGCTCAAGATCACCGATTATCTGGGGTTAGGGATGCAGTATGCCATCGGCGCGAAGGGCGAACCCGGCGGTCATTATGTCTTCCACCGTTCGTTGGGGGAATTGTTCTCCACCTGTTTTGTTCACGGCTGGGTGATGGATGGCCTGGAAGAAGCCGCTTTCCCGCCGCCAGAGGATGCCGGCAGTCCTATCCTCTTTGCTCATTATCACCGTTTCCCGATGCTGCTGGGCTTCCGCCTGAAGCGTGCAGGCGTAGGCTAATTCATGTCTGGTGAGTTGGCTGGCTTTCACGTATCCTTAGGGCTACCTATTCATCCGTGACGATAACAGGCACTCTTATGACTGAACTGACACCTATTTCGGCCACTTTGCTCATCTCTTGCGCGGATCGGCGCGGGCTGGTGGCGGCCATCACCGACTTCATCTCGCGTCATAACGGCAACATCCTTGACCTGGCGCAGCATGTCGATGCGGCGGAGAACGTCTTCTTCATGCGAGTCGAATGGGATTTGACCGGCTTCACCATCGAGCGGGATCAGATTGCCGGGGCGTTCGCTGCGGTGGCCGCGCCCTTTGCCATGCATTGGGAACTGCACTTTTCCGATGCGGTGCCGCGCATGGCGATCTTCGTCTCGAAAGAATCGCACTGCTTGTATGACATCCTCTACCGTTATCAGGCGGGTGAGTGGCAGGTGACGATCCCGGTCATCATCAGCAATCACCCGGATATGGGTAGCCTGGCTGAAAAGTTCGGCATCCCTTATCATGTTACAGCGGTCAGCAAAGAGACCAAGCCCCAGGCCGAGGCCGAGCAACTGCGGTTGGCACAGGCGTATCAGGCAGATTTCATTGTGCTGGCGCGCTACATGCAAATCCTCTCGGCGGAATTCGTCGAGCATTACCCCAACCGCATCATCAACATCCATCACTCGTTCCTACCAGCATTTGCCGGAGCCAAACCCTATCACCGGGCGCACGGACGCGGTGTGAAAATCATCGGTGCCAGCAGCCACTATGTCACGGCCGAGCTGGATGCCGGGCCGATCATCGAGCAGGATGTCATGCGCGTCGATCATCGCGACTCGGTCGATGACCTGGTGCGCAAGGGCAAGGATGTCGAGAAACTGGTGCTTTCCCGCGCCATTCGTTATCACCTGGAACATCGAGTCCTGGTCTACAATAACAAGACCGTGATTTTCGGCTAAAGGTGAACTGATGCGCGATGTGGTGATTATCGGCGGTGGACTGACTGGATTGGCGGCAGCCTTTGAGCTGGAACGTCTGAAGATTCCCTATCGACTGATCGAAGTCAAAAGGCGGTTGGGTGGAAGCATTCACAGCGAACGACGCGATGGGTTTCTCGTCGACAGCGGCCCATTCACCTTTCATCAGGATGATGACTGGTCGTTCCTGCCCGACATCGGCCTGGAACCAGACTTCATCCCGGCCTACGACAGCCACGACCGGGCACTGACCGCTTTTCGCGGCGGGACGCAGGCGCTCATCGACGCGCTGACAAAACCGATAGGCGGCACCCTTATCCACCGGATGGCCGTCAGCAGCCTGGGCGAGAGCGCCGGACAGTTCACTCTGTGTCTGGAGAATGGCCTGATCTGGAATGCCGGCGCACTGATCGTGGCCGCTCCCGCCCGTCACACCGAGCGCATGTTCCGCACCCTGGCACCGGAACTGGCGCTGAAGCTGCTTGATTATCCCTACGACACCATCACCCGCATCAACCTCGGCTACCGCGAAGACGATCTGACCAGCGATCCCTCCTTCCCCTGGGACATGGCGATGGCCTTCTATTCCTGGGTGGATGATGAGTCGCGCGTCCCGCCGGGGCATGTGCTGCTCCAGGTCGGGGTTCGCATTCCGCCACACTTCGCCCATCCAGAACGGCTGGTGGACCATCTGCATGAGCGGCTGGGGGCGACTGCGCCGCCCGTTTTCAGCCACAGTGCCTATTGGGAAGATGCAGACCCGCTGCCTCCGCATTTCCCCGAATTCAGCGACCAGATGCGCGAGCTGCAAGCGCTGCTGCCGGAAAAAGTGGCGTTGGCCGGCAGCGATTACGATGGCCTCTCGTTGGCGGAACGCATCCGCGCCGGTCAACAGGCTGCCCGACGCATCGCCGCCCGGTGGTAACATTTACCTTTATCCAGAGGTTGTGATGATGAACAACATTGCGCCTGAAAATCTTATCGCCTGGGTTGCCAGCGTCATCTGTTCCACGCCAGGCCGTTTTCAACAGTTCAGCAACTCGTTTCCAGCCGCGCTGCTCATGGATCAGCCCGCCCCGGGCGAATGGTCAGCTCTGGAGTGTTTGCAACATCTCATCGATACCGAGCGCGTTTTCCAGAGCCGCATCCGAGCCTTACTGGCCGGACAGGATTTCCCGGCATTTGACCCGGCGACACAGGGAGCCAAACTACCTTCCGAGCCGGACATGGCGGCGCTCGTCCAGGAGTTCAGCCACTTGCGTGAACAGGGTGTTGCACTGCTGCAGTCACTGACGTTCAACGATCTGACGCGCCAGGGGCGGCACGCCGAGTTGGGGATGGTTACGCTCTCCAATCTACTGCACGAATGGGGCGGCCATGATCTGATGCATACTGTGCAGGCCGAGCGTGCCGTGATGCAGCCCTTTATTGGCGGCTGCGGGCCTTGGCACATCTATTTCACTGATCACATACAGAAATAAGGATTATCTGACGCTGGACGCATTCGCCATCAGATCAGCCGGCGTCAATCTGCCTGTCGGCGTCAGTGTCCCGTCGATGTAGAGGGCGTGCCACAAGTGGAATACCAGCAGCGTCCACACCGCCCAGACTTCATACGCGCCCTGATGCAGGTGGGCATTGACCAGCGCTGCGACCGCTTCCGGCTGAAACACACCGACGGCGCGGACATACTCTGGTGACAGATAGCGCTCGACCAGCGGGCGCAGCCACGTCCGCAGCCAGTGCGACGTGGGTGGGGCGAAACCCCATTTGGGGCGCTCCAGGATCGGTGCCGGCACCAGGTCGCGCACGGCATCCTTCAGTACCGCCTTGAAATCGCCCTGCCGCAGCTTGACATTCAGCGGCAGGTGGAAGGCCAAATGCACCAGTTCGTGGTCTTCAAATGGGGCGCGGGCTTCGGTGGACATCAGCATCGTCATCTTATCGACGCGCATGTTGCTATCCTCCGCCAGCCACGAGCCGAAGCCGGTCAGGGCGATGCGGTCCGCAAAGGTATCGGTCTGGGGCGCGTTCAGAAACGGCAGCAGCGCCGCGCTCACAGAGGCATAAGCCTGATCGGCTAGCGGACGATTGAGCAGCAGATGACCGAGCTGACGCGGATCGAACACCCGCTTCCACGCGAGATAACGCAGCACCGGGTCGGCATCGCGCGATTTGTGCGCCAGCTTGCGAGCATTCTCGAAGCGCTCTGGCAGCCGTTCCAGCAGCGGCGTCAGCACCGTATCCCGCAGCAGCGCCGGAATTTTCAGATAACGCTCCAAAATCTGGTCGGTACGGAAGTGGTCGTAACCGGCGAACAACTCATCGCCACCGTCCCCGGTCAGCAGCACCGGCACGCCATGCTGCCGCGCCAGCGCCGCCACATAGGGTGTCTGAAACATTGACTGCTGGGCGACGGGTTCATCCATCGCCCGCACCAGGTGCGGCAGCAGATCGGCCAGCCGCTCATCCTGGGCGATGGTGATGGCGTGGTGCGCCGTGCCGTAATGCTCGGCGGCCAGACGGGCGTAGCGGGCATCGGCATTGAACTTGCGATCATTCTTGCTATCCGGCTCCAGGTCGAAGCCGACGGTGAAGGTGTTGACCGGCTGCCGCAGCAGTTGACTCATGACTGCGACGACCGCCGTCGAGTCGACGCCGCCGCTGAGAAACGCGCCAATCGGCACATCGCTCATTAGCCGCATCTCGACCGCTTCGAACAGCTTCGCCCGCACCCGCGCCATCGCCTCGGCATAATCCACCGGCTGGCGTGTGTCCATGTGCGGCTGCCAGTAGCGTTGGCGCTGGATGGTGTGAGAGTCGATCAGCAGGCGCTCACCGGGGAAGAGCTTCTCCACGCCGGCGAACATCGTCTGCGGCGCGGGGACGTAACCGAGTGTCAGGTAGTTGGTCAGGGCAGCAGGGTTGACCTGAGCGCGGAAGCCGGGATGCTGCTGAAAGGCTTTGATCTCCGAACTGAACAGCAGCTCATCACCCATCGTGGTGAAGTACAGCGGCTTCTCGCCCGCCCGATCCCGCGCCAGCAGCAGCCGTGCAGCGGCGCTATCCCAGATGGCGATGGCGAACATGCCGCGCAGCCGTTCGATGACTGCCGCCCCCCAGCTTTCATAGCCGTGCGCGATGACTTCGGTATCGGTGTGGGTGACGAAGTGATGACCGAGCTTTTCCAGTTCGGCCCGCAGGGCTTTGTAGTTGTAGATTTCGCCGTTGAAGGCCACCGCCACGCTGTGATCTTCATTGAAAAGCAGGCCAGGCGGCGCATTCAGATCGATGATCGCCAGCCGCCCCGCCCCCAGCGCCATCATCCGATCGTGATGGGTGCCGTAGCCATCCGGGCCGCGATGCGCCAGCGCCCGCGCCATCCGTTCGACCAGCGCCTGATCGGCTGCTTCGCCGCGCCGCTGGAAGTGTCCAAATATCCCGCACATAAGCCAGCTTTCAACCATTAAGCTTCAACCATCAGCTTAACATGGGGGGGGATGAATGAGTAGGGAAGAACAATGCGGAAGCGATTGCCCGTGCCGATAGAACGAGTTGCGTGTAGAATCACAATGACACATGAAATCAGGAGTGTGGTGACGTGGCCTTTGAACGAGCGTTTGCCTATATCTTTGACGATCCAAAGTGGATCGAGAAACTGGGACTGATCGCGGCGGTCACGCTAGCGGGTATCATCACCACGCCACTGCTGGGGCTGGGGCTGATTGTTGGCTGGGCGCTGCTGCTGGGCTATCAGGTGGAGCTGATCCGCAATGTGCGCGGCGATGAGGTCTATCCGCTGCCTCGTTGGGATAATCTTGGCGAAAAGCTGCAAAAGGGTGGCAATGTGTTGGTGGCGACCATCCTCTATAACCTGCCCAACGTCCTCCCGGCCTGTTGTATCCTCGCCACCAGCAGCGCCTGGGCAGATGGTGGTTTCGGCACGACTTTCTCGCTGGCGTTCTTCTGCTGCCTGATTCCCCTGGCGCTGATTTACAACCTCATCACCTGGCCGATGCTGACACTGGGCATGGCACGCTATGCTGAAGAAGGCAATATTGGTGTCTTCTTCCAGTTTGGCGACTTGTTCAACACGCTTTATCGGGCTCCCTCGGTTAGTATCCAATGGATGGTCTATGCCCTGATTACCAACCTAATTATCGGTGTTGTCGGTGCGATCCCCTGTATCGGCTGGTTGGCCGCGCCGCCCCTGGCAATTGCCGTGCAAGGACACCTGACTGCGCAGTTAGCTATGCGCATTGAAGGCGATCTAAAACCCAAGCGAAAAAACAGTGCCATCGGCTTTTAACCAGCGACACTCCTCACCGATCTCTGCTTACCAGTTTCGCCAGTAGGGCTGTGATGGAGGTCGAAACACGGGGCACTTGACGCTCATCTTATTCTCTGCGACCAATTGCAACTCTCACCAGTAACGCAGTGCATCGCGGAACAAGGCTATCAGATCCGCCTTATCCGCTGTACGGGGCGAGAGTTTGGTGACGCGGTGCTGCGGCAGCGTACCTTCCGCCAGGGCTTCGACATCTGCTTCGGTGTAGCCGACGGCGCTCAACCCGTTGGGCATTCCAGTCGCCCGCATGATAGCGATGAGAGCATCCGCCAGAATCGTCCCGGCGTCCTCCGGCGCAGCGCCCCGGACATCCGCGCCCATCAGCCGCGCAGCGTACAAGTGACGCTCCGGGTTGGCCGAGGCGGTGAAACGAAAGACGGCAGGCGCATTCAGGATGACCGACATGCCATGCGGCACAAGCGCGTGATCGACGGCGTAGCCCTCCGGACGGAAATCACGCACCATCCCGGCCACCGGATACGACATGCCATGCGGCAGGTGGACGCCGGAATTGCCGAAGCCGATGCCGGCATAGGCCGCTGCCAACAACATCTGTTCCCGCGCTTCATCATCCTCCGCGTCGCGCATGGCCCGAGCCAGATACGCGGCCACCATCTCAATCGCCCGTGAAGTCCAGATGTCGCTGATCGGGTTCGCCCCCTGATACGCCGGACGCATCGTCGGGCTTTCTGGCGCAGGTCGCTGGTCATAGGGCAGCGCTGTGAGCGACTCGACGGCATGGCACAGCACATCCAGGCCGGAGCATGCGGCCACCAGGGGCGGCAGCGTGCGGGTGTTATCGACGTCGATGATGCCCAGCGTGGGGCGCAGCGCCCGGTGCGCGATGCCGGTCTTGACGTGGCGTTCCAGCAGGTCGAAGATGGCGACGCCGGTGGTCTCGCTGCCGGTGCCGGCCGTCGTCGGGATGGCGATCAGCGGCTTCAGCCGTCCGGGAACGGGACGCCCTTTGCCAATCGGTGGATTGACGTAATCGAGGAAGTCCGCTGGATAGGTGGCATACAGATTAGCGGCTTTGGCGGTATCGATCACCGAGCCGCCGCCCACTGCGACAAAGCCATCAAAGTGGCCATCGACCGCGAAAGCGATAGCCTCCTGAAACGACTGGTCGCTCGGTTCCACCCGCACCCGATCAAACAGCACGGCGTCGATCCCCTGCGCCTGCGCCGCCTGGCACACCGTCTGCACGACAGCCGAACCCGTCAGGTTAGGATCAGTGACGACCATCACCCGCTTGACAGCCAGATTCTTCAGGTCATACCCTACCTCGCGGGTCGCGCCGCGCCCGACCTTGATGCTGGAGGTATCCATTGTGAAAATTGTTTCAGTGGTCATCGCATTCTCCTGCGGTTCAGCGGATGAATTGCTCGACAAAATCGCCGCCCAACCCGACCGACTCGAAGTGCTTGCGGCAGCGCTTGATCTTGGTGAAGACATCGTCAAAACCGGTGGTGCGCCCCTCGGTATCCATATAGATCATGGCCCCGCTGACCTGGAACAGCGTCATCATCTCATCCTGATCCTCATCGACCACCAGCGTGTGGGTTTCACCGGGCGGCTCGAAGACGAACATGCCGGCGCGGGCGATCCAGTCATGTTCCAGATAGCGCCACGAGCCGCGAATGACATAACCCTGCACCGGTGCGGGGTGACGATGCCGGCTCAGTACACCCGACTTCTTCACCCGCAGCACCGTCGTCCAGCCACCGTAGGTCACATTCAGGATGAGCGGACGGAACCAGACATTCGGCTCCTGTGGCACCCACAGGCGCTCATCCTCCGGCACGGCATCGCACACCAGATCGGGGCGAGCATAGTTTTCGATCACCGACGGCAGCGCGATCATGACTCACATCCTTTACTTGGTTCACCTTGATCGTGGCACTACGCTGGTTTTCATCCCGTTGGATTCGCCCAGCGGAGGGCGAATTCGGTCAGCAGCCGTGCACCAAAGCCGGTCGCGCCCTTCGGCATCAACGGGTTATCCGGCGCATCGAAGGTCATCCCGGCCATGTCGATGTGCGCCCAGGGATAGTTGACGAAATGCTTGAGGAAGATGGCCGAGGTGCCAACGCCGCCGCGCGCCCCACCGCTGTTCTTGATGTCGGCCACCGTCGACTCGATGGTCTTATCATATTCCGGGAAGAGAGGCAGCGGCCACAGCTTCTCAGCCGTCTCCGTCCCGGCAGCCATTAGCGTATCGCGCACCTTATCCTCGGTACTGAACAAACCCGCCGCCACATGCTGCCCCAGCGCCGTCACGCATGAGCCGGTCAGTGTGGCAATATCGACCACTGCTGCGGGTTGGTAGCGGTTGGCATAGACCAGCGCATCCGCCAGCAGCAGCCGCCCCTCGGCATCGGTGCTGATGATCTCGATGGTGACGCCGTTGCTGGCCGTCAGCACATCCTGGGGACGGTAAGCATGACTGGAAATCATGTTGTCAGCGGTTGGAATCAGCCCGACCACATGCAGCCTGGGCTGAATGCCGGCGATAGCCCGCATCGCGCCGATGACCGCCGCGCCCCCGGCCATATCGCCCTTCATCGTCCCCATGCCATCTGAGGTCTTGATGTCGTAGCCGCCGGTATCGAAGGTTACGCCTTTGCCAACCAGCACCACTGTCGGCAGATCGGTCTTATCGGCGTTGTAATCGAGGATGATGAACTGCGGCGGCTGATCGCTGCCCTGGGCCACCCCCAGCAGCGCCCCCATCTTCAGCGCCTCCATCTGCGCCCGATCCAGTACCGTGCTGGTCAGGCCGACGCTGGCGGCCATCTCGACCGCTGCCTGCGCCAGATATTCCGGCGAACAGACATTGGGCGGCGCATTCACCAGATCGCGCGCCAGATTGACCCCGGCGGCGATGGCCTGCCCATCCGCGATGCCCAGGGCGGCGCGGCGATCGCGCTCGTCGAGGATCAACAGATCGAGCGACTTGGGGAAGTCCTCTGGCGCGGGGCTGGACTTGTAGCCGTGATAGCGGTAAAGTGCCAGCAGGCTGCCCTCGGTGATCGCTTGTGCCGCCACATCGACCGCGATGTTGCCCGCGCCGGTGCCATGCAGGATCGAGGCAACGCGCTGGACTTTCAGCTCGCGAGCTTTGAGGATGGCATGGGCAGCAGCGCGGCGGATCGTGTCCACGCTCAGAGTCTCGGCTTTACCCATGCCGGTGATGAGTACCCGTTTGGCCGGGATGCTGCCGCGTGTGTACAACACCGCCACCTGACCCAGTTTGCCGCTGAAGTCACCGTCGCGGATCAGGTCGCTGATCGCCCCATTCAGCACATAATCGACCGCGCTCGTCGCCCCAGAGGGGCGAGCTTCACCTTCAAACACGTTGACGATGATCGCGTCGGCTGCGTACACTTCGATCTGACCGGCTGTCGCTCGAACATCCATAGCTTGCCCCCTGAGAGATGTGTCTGGTAAATGTGGCTGCGGTGAATGCTCGGAATTGTAGCGCAGAATAGGTTGACTGGCGCAACTTCTGTCGGCGAATGTGCGTATACTAGAGTGTAGATCAAGAGAACCACACATAAGGAGTGAATAACCATGTCTGACCAACCGAATACCCCTGAAACCCCCAAGGCCAGCGAAAAGACCATCAGCGAACAACTCGAAGTCGCTGGCAACCAGTTGGTGGATAAGGTTCAGGAACTCATCAATCAGGGCAATGTCCGCAAGGTCATCATCAAGAGCTCCGACGACCGCGAACTGCTCGAAGTCTCGCTGACGGTGGGCGCGGTGGCTGGCGGCGTGGTCGCGCTGGCGGCTCCCTGGTTGGCGGCGTTGGGCGCGATTGCCGCGCTGGTGGCCCGCGTCAAGATCGAGATCGTGCGCGAGGGCGGCGAAGCCTGACCTTCGCTTCGTTCACTCAAAAGGCGAGTCTTCGGACTCGCTTTTTGATTCCGGTTGAAGGACTGGTGGCTGGTGCGTTACACTAGGCGATCATTGTGGCGCAACCAATCATACCCGGACATCCATGTTGACTGATAAAACGTATACTCGTGAAATGACCAGTCCGCTCAGTGCGGACATTCGTTTTCTCGGTGGCCTGCTCGGCACCGTCATCCAGGAGCAGCATGGCGACGCTGCCTTTGATCTGGTGGAGCAGGTGCGCGCCATCGCCAAAGCCCGCCGCAGCGGCGAAGCTGGTGCCACCGATCAACTGACTGGCATCATCAGCGGCCTGAACCTGGAACAAAAGCGCATCCTCATCAAAGCCTTCGGCAATTATTTCCAGCTCATCAATATTGCCGAGGATTTGCAGCGCATCCGCACCCTGCGCCAACGTGAACGGGAAGGACTGCTGGATGAGTCGCTCGGCTCGGCCATCGATCATCTGAAGCGCACCGGACTCTCGGCTGCCGAGATGCGCGCCATCCTCCAGCGCATGAATATCCGCCTGGTGCTGACGGCGCATCCCTCGGAAGCGAAACGCAAAGAGGTGCTAATTAAGCTGCGCCATATCGCCCACCTGATGTCGGTGCGTGACCAGCAAATGCTGCTGCCGCGTGAAGCCCGGCAACTGGAAGCCGAGATCACTGGCGAAATCGAGGAGCTGTGGCAGACGCGCCCGACCCGGTCCAGCCGCGCCACTGTCGCTGATGAGGTCGATTTTGGCATCTACTTCCTCACCTCGGCCATCATGGATACGGTGGTCGAGGTCTATAGTGAACTGCGCGAAAGCCTGGAGCAGCATTATCCGGCTGCCGATTGGTCAGACCTGCCACCACTGCTGCGCTATGCCTCGTGGATCGGCGGGGATCGGGATGGCAACCCCAACGTCACGCCGGAGGTGACGCTGGAGACATTGCAAACCCAGCACAACGCGGTGCGCCGGGTGTACCTGGAGGAGGTCGATTTCCTCAGCCAGCATCTCACCCAATCGGCGGACGAGGCCAGCGTGAGCGACGAGATCAAGGAAGCGGTGGTCGGGGCTGGCGGCCTGGATGAGCGTTTCCCTACCGAGTATTATCGCCAGCAGATGAACATCATTCGCGGGCGACTGGAACGCAATGAGTATCAAAGCACCCTCGAACTCTACGACGATCTGGCGCTGGTCGAGACTAGCCTGCGCCGCAACAAAGGCCATCACGCCGCCGGTCATCTCAGCCGCCTGATGGAGAAGGTGCGGTTGTTCGGGCTGCATCTGGCCCCGCTCGACATCCGCGAAGATGCCCGTTTGCACGCCAATGCGTTGGAAGACATGTTCCGTTATTATGGGCGTACTGAGAGTTACAAGGCGCTTTCCGAAGCCGACAAACAACTGCTGCTCACGATGGAGATCGCCAACCCGCGCCCCTTCTTCCCCATCGAGCCGAAGTTCTCCGATGCCACCAACAAGATCATCGCCACCTGGCGCATGATCGCCGAGGCGCACAAGCGTTATGGCAAACAGGTGATCGACACCGTGATTGCCTCGATGAGCCAGCAACCGAGCGATACGTTGGCGCTGCTGCTGCTGGCGAAAGAAGTCGGCGTCTCTCAGGATGTCGATCTGGTGCCGTTGTTCGAGACCATTGATGATTTACAGCACGCGCCGCGCATCATGACGGCGCTGTTCGATAACCCGGAATATCGCAAGCATTTGTTGACGCGCCACAATCGCCAGCAAATCATGATCGGTTACTCCGACAGCGGTAAGGATGGCGGTTATCTGGCCTCGAACTGGGGACTCTACAGCGCCCAGCAGGTGCTAGCGGAAACCTGTGCGGCGCGTGGCATTCAACTGGAATTGTTTCACGGGCGCGGCGGCAGCATCGGGCGTGGTGGCGGGCCAACCAATCAAGCCATCCTGTCGCAGCCCCCGCTGGCGATGCAGGGCGGCATCAAGATCACCGAGCAGGGCGAAGTCATCGCCTATCGTTATAGCAACAGTGCCATCGGTCGCCGTCATATGCATCACGTCATCAACGCCGTGCTGCTGGCGATGGGTGCGCCGCCGGCCCGCGAGGTGCGCCCTGAATGGCGTGCCGCGATGGATTTCCTCTCGGAAGCCGGGCGCGAGGTCTACCGCCGCTTCGTCTATGAGACGCCGCGCTTCGTCGATTACTGGCAGCAGGCCACACCGATCAATGAACTCGCCAATCTGCCCATCAGCTCACGCCCGGCCAAACGCCGCGCCGGCGGCAGCTTCGCCGATGTCCGCGCCATCCCCTGGGTGTTCTCGTGGATGCAGAGCCGCGCCATCATCCCTAGCTGGTACAGCATTGGCACAGCACTGGGGCGTTATATGGATGAGAATCCAGAGGGACTGACGACGCTGCGCGAGATGTATGCCCAGTGGCCGTTCTTCAAGGCGCTCATCGAAAATGCCCAGCTCGATCTGGCGAAAGCCGACCTGGGGATCGCCGAGCAGTATGCCTCGCTGGTCAGCGAAGCCGATTTGCGCCAGTCCATTTTTGCTGAGATGAAAGCCGAATATGCCCGCGCCACCGCCCGCGTCTGCCAGATCATCGACCAGCCGACGCTGCTGCACCGGTCGCCCGTCATGCAGCGCAGCATCGAACGGCGTAACCCCTATGTTGACCCGCTGAACTTCATTCAGGTCGATCTGCTGCAACGGTTGCGCGCCATGCCACCCGACGCCAGCGATTACCGCATGACGCTGCGTAATGTGCTGGCGACGGTCAACGGCATCAGCGCCGGCATGAAAGTGACCGGCTAGCCCACCTGAAAAGACAGTGTTCTGAGCTTTCAGAATGCAGTTGCAATACGACGGTTGTCTATCAGATGAAGGTGACTCACATCACGCCATGTGGGTTTCCATTGGAAATCGGCGTAATCGAAGCCACAGGTCAGCAACTCAATTCGCCAGTGGCGGGGTCAATCTCGCTCAGTTGTCGCCCAATCCGGTCAGCTACTTGGCAAAAATTGCCCCATAGTAATTGTCACCAAAAACAGTCTTGCTGCATTCGACATCGCGCAGGCTGCCCCAGGTGTAAATCTTGAACTTCACCGTGTCGCCGCTGGCATCGATATCGCTCTTCAGGACAACCCAGTGGTTGGGGATTCCAGACAGGACATCGCCGCCCTTCTTGCTCTGTTTCTTGCTCGTGTTTCCCAGCATGTTGGCGTTGATGAGCAGCGTCACATAATTGCCCTCGCCCCGTTTGGTATTCACCGTCGCAACATGGTCAATACCCTTGGTGAAGTACAGGTTGGTCTGGTCATCGATTGTCTTGTAGCCCATCATCTTGCCCAACCATTTAGTCATCTCTCCCGGCATGGTGATGGCGGAGGCATCTTCGTCCGGGCTGCCTTCAAAATCACTGACCGAGTTTTCGGTGTCGCGCAGACTGGAGAGCAGCATCCAATCGACCTGACTGGGTTTGTTCTTCCAGGTGTAATTATCCGGGCCTTTGCCTTTCAGATCATCGCCGGGCTTAACAACGTAGGTGCCTTCGGCGGCGCTGCCATATTTGAAGAGCTTGATGACCAAGGTAGCATAGGCTTCCGGGTCTTTGGCAGCGAATCCATAGACCACAGCCGCCGGCCCACAGGCATTCAGGCCAGCCTGGTTAATCTGTTCCGGGTTGTCGATGCGTGAACGCAGCCCGCTGATGATTTCAGCTTTGCTGAGTTTGGGAAATGCCGATTGATCGCCCGTCTCGTTCTCGAAACCGGTCACCACATCTTTGGCCTTCTCCTGTTTGGTTTTCTCCTGGCTGTCGCGCTGGATATGGGAGGCCGGTTTGAGCAGACGCTGGGTGGCCTGGTTGCCGACCAGTCGCTGCAATTGCAGGATATGGTCGGGCGAAAAGGGAGCAGCGATGGACAAGACATCGGGATTGAAGGCCGGAACTTCAGCCCTTGAGGATGCTGATTTCGCGGGTTGGTCGCTGCGCCGCTGCTGCTGATACTCGCTCATGAGAATGCCCCCATTGATTGCTGCCTGTTCATCAGTATACAGTGGCTTGTCGCCAACGCGAGTCAGTGCGCCAGTCAGGGGACATTCAGACCCAAGAGTGCATTCTTCAAGCGCTTGCTCTGGTCATCCGCTCCCATCACGACGCGCACGGTTTCCAGTCGGGATCGGCATTAAAGAAACCATAGGTGATCACACCCAGCTCACCGGTGGCGAGGTCAATCACGGCCAGTTGCGGCCCAACCCGGTCATGAGGAACTGGCGTTGAAACGGCTACGGCTAACCGGCCTGACGAAATCGTCATCGCCAGCCTCGTCCCGTCGGGCGACCATTGCAGACCGGAAGCGCCATAACCGTCTTCTAGCGCAAAGGTAAAGAAGCCCGTGATCGTCACCGGTGTTGAGGACTGCCCATCGGGTGTCGTCAAATAAATCCCGGTGGAGGTGGCGTAGGCGATCTGCTCGCCATCCGGTGACCAGGCCGCGTCCCAGTTTGACATATTTTCTGGCAGTAAAGGACGGATGTCCGAACCATCAATCGCTACCAGATAAACGCGCCGCCGGCCGTCAGTCAATGCGGTGAACAACAACTGCGTACCATCCGGTGAAATCTCCAGCGACGAGGCGTTGACGCCGGTCAGGATGGGCTGAACCTCGGTGCCATCCGGTTTCATGCGGTAGATGGTCTGGTCGGCTTCGGATGCATACAGGATGGCGCTGCCATCGGGCAACCAGACTGGACTGTGATCGCTTCCACCCTGCGTCAGGCGCTCCGTTTCGCCCCCCTCGGCGCTGATGATTTCGATAAAGGCATGATCGCGGCTGTAGACGATGGACTGGCAATCCGGCGACCAGTCCGGCTCGAAAGCATCGCCTTCCCGGTCGGTCAGGGGAGTCCGGTCATAACTCCCCTGACCGGTGAGGTAAAGCTGATAGGTGCCGTAGGTATCGGCATACATCTGTGACCATTGTCCGTTTGAGGCATAGACGATGACGGAGTAGGCGGTCGGGCTGGGGGTTGCCAACGTCGTCACAGCCGCTGTTGAGGGCTGAGTGAGCGCCAGCCCAGCCGCAATGAGCGCCAGCAGCAGGACTAACCATTTGAGGATAAACATGGGTTCAAGCTCCTTCGTGCAGTTGCTAGTTGCTAGTTGTTAGTTCCTAGTTGTTCGTTCAGTTCAAGCGTGTTTTCAAGAGTCAGCAGCTTGATGACCGGGTGTGAACAATTTTCCCCAGGCAAGCCATTCATCAGCGTTCTCTGATCTTACAGCGGTTATGCGATCTATTCATCACGAGTCGATGAAGGTGGAAAAAGTTGCGGTCAATGTGGGCAGTCCAGGCGGGTCGTCAAGCGCAGGGGCATGGGTTATCATCTTCAGGCAGCGCTGAATAAGATCGTGTTTTTTGAAGGAGCATCATGAGCGATATTCCCTGGCAAGATCGCGCCCAGCGGATGGCGCAGGGCATCCGCCGTCGGGTGCTGGAGCATGTGATCCGCGCCGGCAGCGGTTATCTCAGTCAGGCGTGTTCCTCGGCGGAAATCCTGGCGACGCTCTACACCCATATCCTCAACCTGGGGCCGAGTCAGGGGCCGCTGATCCCACCGCCCTTCCCCGGCGTCCCCAGCGCCGATAATCATCATCACATCAATGGCGGCATTTACAACGGGCCCAAAGCGCCCCACCTGGATCGCTTCATCCTGTCGCCGACGCATTATGCCCTGTCGCTCTACGCCGCACTGATCGAAGCTGGACGGATGGCACCGGAAGGACTGGCGCAGTTCAATGAGGATGGCAGTTCGCTGGAGATGATCGGCGGCGAGCATTCACCCGGTCTGGAAGTGACCGGTGGCTCGTTCGGGCAGGCGCTGGGGCAGGCGGCTGGCATCGCCTGGGCGCGCAAGCGGCGTGGCGACAGCGGCAAGGTGTGGATGTTCATGTCGGATGGCGAATTTCAGGAGGGCATGACCTGGGAGTCGTTCCTGGTCATCAAGCATCACCAGGTCGATAACCTGAATATCTACGTCGATGTCAACGGGCAGCAGGTCGATGGCCGGATGGATCAGGTGATGAATATCGAACCCTTCCAGTCCAAGCTGGAGGCCTTCGGCGCGAAGGTGTTTCAGGTCGATGGTCACGATGTCGAGGCGCTGGCTGGAGCGGCCACGATTGAACATCCCGGTCAACCGCTGGTCATCATGGCCTGCACCAACCCGATGCGAGGAATTCCTCCACTGGAACCCCGTTATCCCAACCTGCATTTCATCCGCTTCAAGAGCGAAGCCGAACGCGAGACCTATCGCGCTTACCTGAACACGCTGGAGGCCTGAACCCTCATGGAAATCGTCACCCGTCTCCATTCGCGCAATCTGATTGCCTGGGCGAAAGATAAACCGGAAGTGGTCGTCCTATCCGGCGACCTGAGCAATTCCTGTGAAGTGGACAGCTTCCGCGATGCCTACCCGGATCGCTTCTTCTCAATGGGGCTGACCGAGCAGAATATGATGGCCTTCGCCGGCGGTCTGGCGCGGGAAGGCTACACCCCATTCATCCATACCTTCGCCGTCTTTTTGTACCGGCGGGCGCTTGATTCGATTGAGATGTCCAACACCTATCCCAACCTGCGGGTGCGGTTGTGCGGTTTTCTGCCCGGCGTGACCACCCCCGGCGGCGCGACCCATCAGGCCATCGACGACATCGGTGTGCTGCGGGTGCTGCCCAACATGACCATCCTCGAAACCGGCGACGCCACCGATGTCGAAAGTGTGCTGGATGTGGCGCAGGCCATCAACGGCCCGGTCTATATCCGCATGGTACGGGGCGAACTGCCGCGCCTGTTCGCCGAGCCGATGCAGTTCGGCAAAGCGCGGGTCTTAAGCGTCGGCGATGATCTGACCATTCTCTCGACTGGCATCTGCACCGAAGAAGCGCTGCGCGTGGTGCAGGTCATGAAAGCCCAGGGCGTCTCGATCCAGCATCTACACATCAGCACCCTGAAGCCGTTCAACGATCCCGTGGTGCTGGAGAGCCTGACCCAGGCACGACACGGCATCATCACGCTGGAGAATCACACTATCCTGGGTGGGCTGGGGACGTGTGTGGCCGAGATGATGGCCGAACACGGCATCGGGCGCAAGCTGACGCGGCTGGGCATCCCGGATACCTATATTCATGGAGCCAGCAAGCGTTACCTGATGCACAAGTACGGGATTGATGGGCTGGCGCTGGCGCAGGCCATCGAGCGTGCCCTGGGACAGTCGCTCTCGGTTACTGCCGAGGCGCTGGCTGCCGTGCAACTGGAAACGTTCCACAGCGCTAGCCTGTCCGCGCTGGCATAACTGTCAGTGAATGGGCGACACGTGCTGGCATGTGCGAGGGGCTTGTCCAGGCAGGGTCTAAAGGCGTACCAGCCGAATTGCCAGCCAGGGTCGCCCCAGCAGTTCAATGGTCACACCATCCGGTGTAGACGCTTCACCTGGACGCCGCTGGATCATCTGGCAGCGACACGGCCACAGATATAGCCGACTCCAGCCAGCCGATGTAAGCCGACTCCAGTTGCATCCCCAGTTCCAGCGTCAGGTGCGCCAACCGTTCGCGCCGGCGGTGAACCGTGTCAGTCTGATAATCCCATTCCAGCGCGCGATAGGCCGCCAGCCGTTCCTGCCGCGCCACCAACTGACCCCGGAGCAGCGCCACCAGCTCGGCATTGCTCAACTGGGCGGCGAAGAACACCTGAATCAGAAAGGCATCACGATAGGCTGGCAGCGGCTGAACCGTCTGCATCCAGCCAGCGAAGGCGACCCGCCCCGCGTCGGTGATGGTATAGACGCGGCGGTTGGGGCGGTCAAGCTGTGGCTCGATCTGGCTGGTCACCCACCCGTGTTCTTCCAGCTTTTCCAGTTCACGATAAATCTGCGGCTGCACCGCCGGCCAGAAATGCGCCACCGTCCGGTCAAAGATGCGGGTCTTCAGGTCGTAGCCGGTGAAGGGCATGACCTGCAAAAAGCCGAGGATGGCATGTGGCAGAGACACGATCTTTTACTCCTTCAGATGATGAACATCACGACCTGATTATAACACTCCTCAGTTGTATACTCATTCAATGCTATATATACTCAGATTTATATCAAGGAATATCGTGTCATGAACACCACCATCCTCATCACAGGCGGTACGGCTGGCATCGGGAGAGCGACAGCCGAGGCGCTCGCCCAACCGGGACGAACGATCCTCATCACCGGGCGCGATGCCGGGCGCGGGGAGCCGGTCGCCCAGGCCATACAGCAGGCAAAGGGAGGGATCGTCCATTTCCTGGCGGTTGATCTGGCCTCGCAGGCCAGCATCCGCGCGTTCGCCGCCCGCCTTTTGGAGAGCTATCCGGCGTTGCATGTGCTGGTCAACAATGCCGGGACAGCCCAGGCGCAGCGCGTGCTGACCGAGGATGGCAGCGAGATGACCTTCGCTGTCAATCACCTGGCACCATTTCTGCTGACCCATCTGTTGCTGGATCGGCTGAAGGCCAGCGCTCCGGCCCGCATCATCAACGTCTCGTCGCTGGTGCAGCAGTGGGGTAAGCTGCACTGGGATGATCTGAGCCTGGAACGGGGCTATGATCTGGATGTGGCCTATAACCAGTCCAAGCTGGCGAATGTGCTGTTCACCCAGGAGTTGGCGCGGGGGTTGCAGGGGACGGGCGTGACAGTCAACAGTCTGGAGCCGGGGCTAGTGAAGACCGGATTCGGCTTGCATTACACCGGCTGGAAGCGCTGGTTTGGACAGCGCATCGTCATGCCGTTGTTCGGTCAGACGCTCGAACAGGGAGCCAGCACCTCGGTCTATCTGGCGCAGTCGCCGGAGGTGCAGGGCATCAGTGGGCAGCACTTCCGTAAGTGTCGTCCGCTGGCGCTCTCAGCAGCTTCGGCCGACCCGGCAGCGGCGCGGCGGCTCTGGGACATCAGCGCACGCTTGACCGGCCTCAGCAGGTGAAAGCAAAACCCCGCCGTTGCGGGCGGGGTCTTGCCAACTGTGATTGCTCGGCCAGGATCAGGCGTGTTTGTGGACTTCCCGATCAACTTCCTGCTGGCGTTTGTTCTGCCAGCGGTCGATCAGGATGCCCAGCGTAATCAGCGCCAGCACCGGGATGCCGATTCGAACCAGAAATAAAGCGGCGACGCCGAGAATGGTGATGATCTGTTCCATGATACCCTCCGTGAGAGTTCTGATTGGCTTGTCGTTTGATCACACTGTAGCACTCGCCTCATGTGCTGTATATGCGGTCAATGCCCCCATTTTCGGCATGGGGTGAATTCCCCATTTGGCAGCCCATCTGAACCCCAGAGATGACATCCATCATCCCGCTTCGATGATGCCCTGCGCTGTCAGACGGCGCGGGTTGCCCCTACAATCAAGCGTAAACAACTGAACGATTGAATGAGTTGATGATGTCAACTCGGCGCTGCATAGCATTTCAAAGGGGACTGACCGGTTAAGGCTGACCGGGCGTGTCCTCTTTTTGTTTGGCGGTAACATGATGAAATCCAACCCTTGTTCTCCTGTTCGGTTCGGACTGCTGGCGGGCGTAGCACTGATCGCCATCGGGCTGTGGTTGCTGCTGGATACTGGCACAGTCGTGGCGCAGGCGCCTATCCCTGTAGATACAGCATCATACCCGGCTATGCCGCTGGGGGCGCAGCAGCCGGAGGGCGCGGAATACGTCGGTGCGCGGGAATGCCAGTCGTGCCATCGCAACACCGCCCGCAGCCACAACGAAACCCGCCACGCCCTGACGCTGCGCGAGGCCAATGGCGATGTCATCCTGGGGAACTTCGACCAGGATGCCGAAGTCCGCACGGTGCAGTTCCCCGGCGAAGACGCCGCCCGTCCCTTCACCGCCGCGGACATTGCCTGGGTGGTTGGTTCTGGCCGGAATATCCAGCGCTATCTCTATCAGGTTGAACGCGGTCAATACCTCGTCCTGCCCGCTGAATGGAATGTGGTCGAGCAGAAGTGGCAGCCCTATTCCCCGGCGACGAGCTGGCCTGATCCGGCCTTCGACTGGACGCAGAACTGCGCTGGCTGCCACACCACTGGCCTGAACAGCGAGCGCGGACGCTGGGAAGATGAAGCGGTGCAGTGCGAGTCGTGTCACGGCCCTGGCAGCGTCCATGCCGAAGTGGCCGATGATGCTGGTAACAATCCGAATGAGGAAGAACTGGTCAGCATTCGCCAGTCCATCGTCGTCAGCCCAGACCCACAGATATGCGGTCAGTGTCACAGCCAGGGAACAGCCAGCGCAGACGGGCGTCCCTATCCAGTCAATTACCTCCCCGGTCAGGTGTTGACCGAGAGCTTCACGCTATCGCAGCCTGATGACAGCGCTCACTGGCGCGCTTCCGGTCATGCTGCCAGCCAGAACATGCAGTACAACGAGTGGCTGCTCTCCGGTCATGCCCGGTCGCTGGAGAACCTGAAAGCCAGCGAATTTGCCGACGACTCCTGTCTGGAATGCCACAGCGCCGATTATCAGCCGCCCGCCCCGACCGAAGGGGAACAGGCCGCAGCCGCCCCGGTGACGCTGGAAACCGCGCAGTACGGTGTGACCTGTACCGGCTGTCATA
Source organism: Anaerolineae bacterium (assembly GCA_022843385.1). GTDB lineage: Bacteria > Chloroflexota > Anaerolineae > Aggregatilineales > Phototrophicaceae > CFX2. The sequence continues at coordinate 117,016 of JALHNT010000001.1, forward strand.
CGCTGCACAGCGACGCGCCACTGGAGTATCAACTGAATGCCGAACCCTATGCCCAGTGCATTAGCTGTCATGCCGATGACCGGCTGGAGCAGGTGCATTTCCCGGTCAAGGAGATGTTCGAGGGCGAGCCAGTCGTCGATCAGATCGCGGGCGTGCCATCCAAACACTTCACCGAAGGCGTAATCTGCACCACCTGTCATATGCCAACGACGCAGCAGACCAGCATAACCTGGTTCGCCGGCAGCCACACCATGACGCCGGTGTTGCCCAGCCAGGCGGTTGGCGAACAGCCTGACTCGTGTACCGGCTGTCATACCGATCTCAGCCGCAGTTATATGCAGCGCTTCATCGACGAGACACAATCCGGCATCCTGCAACGGCTGACCGATGCCCAGGTCGCGCTAGGGACGCGCAGCGATGCGCCGCCCTGGGTGCTGCAAGCGCTGGAATTTGTCGGCAATGACGGCAGCCTGGGGGTGCATAATTTCTCCTATGCCTCCAAGTTGCTCGATACGGTTGAACTGGAACTGGGCATCACCCAATCAACGGTGGCTTCCAACCTTCAGCCGCGCCCCATCGAGAACCCGACCGACTGCGCCGAATGCCATATGGATGAGTACCGCCAGTGGCAGACCTCACCCCATGCCAATGCCTCGCTGATGGACACCTTCCAACAGGAATACGCCCGTCAGGGACGGCCCAGCTATTGCATGAGCTGTCATGCGTCGGGCTATGACCCGCGCACCGAGGAATATGTCTTTGAAGGGGTGGTCTGTAGCAACTGCCACTACGTCCAGAGCAATGCCGAACACCCGCCGGGGCCGGTGGAGATCGCCACCGACTCAGCGGTCTGCGGTCAGTGTCACAGCGGCGAACACGCGCCGACGTATGACGAGTGGTTGGTCAGCAGCCATGCCACCGCCGGCATCGACTGTGCCGACTGCCACACCCCCCACAACAACGGCCTGCTGCTGAACGATGTCAACGCCACCTGCGCCTCGTGCCACGAAGAAGCCATGCTGGACGAGATCCACATGGGCGAAGACATGGACTGCGTGGATTGTCATATGACGCAGCGACGGCAGGACAACGGCGTGTTTGTGGTACAGACCGGTCATGCCATGAGCATCGATCCGGGGGTGTGCGCCGATTGTCACGGCAACATTCATCTGCTCAGTTTTGGCGAAACGCGCCCCTCTGAAGGAGATGCTACCCACATCGAGTCGCTGGAACAGGAGGTGACGCAGCTTCAGGATACGGCGGTAGAGAACCTCAATACTGGCATCGTCGGCGGCGCGATTGGCGCACTGGTGCTGATGATCGTGGCCTACGTGGTGATCCGGCTGGGGAGGCTGCGATGAGCGATAACACCCGCGAGTTGACCCGGCGCGAATTCATCCGGCTGGCGATTGGGCTGGGCGTGGGCCTGGCCGCTGCGGACTGGGTGTGGCAGTCGTTCCGCGTCCACAACGACCCGCTGGGGCAGACCGAACATGCCGCTGTCGATGGGCCGTACTGGGCGATGGTGATCGACCTGGAACAGTGCATCGGCTGTCACCGCTGCGTCCATGCCTGTCAGGCCACCAACGACACCCAGGAAGGGCATCTGTGGAATATCCTGGTCGAAGATGAGACCACTTTTGAGAAGCCAGTGTTCATCACCCGACCCTGTATGCACTGCGAGAATGCGCCGTGCGTCAATGTTTGCCCGGTTCACGCCACCTATCACCGCCCCGATGGACTGGTGACGATGGATTATGATCGCTGTATCGGCTGCCGCTACTGCATGGTGGCCTGCCCTTATGGCGTGCGCGTCTTCAACTGGTCGGAGCGCACCGACGAGAATCCACAGGTTGGCATCTGGGGCGAGCCGGAAGTCGAGCGACGTCCGCGCGGTGTGGTCGAGAAGTGTACCTTCTGCGCCCACCGGCTGGATGCGGCTGCCGAACGCGGGCTGCGACCCGGCTATGACCGGGCGGCGACCCCGGCCTGCTGCGTCGTCTGCCCCACCGAAGCGCGTGTCTTCGGCGATCTGCGCGATCCGGAAAGCCCGGCCTCGCGGGCGCTGGCGGACCGACAAAGTGTGGTGCTGCGGGCTGAGCTGGGCACCAATCCGCGCGTGTTTTATCTCCTGCCGAAAGCGTAACCGATGGCAACGATGCGCCGCCTCAATCTCTTCTGGGTCTGGATCGGCTTGCTGGTGATCCTGATCGGCATTGGCCTGTTCGCCGCTTTTCAGGTGTTCACACAGGGGTTGGGCGTCACCGGCCTGAGCGATGGCGTCCCCTGGGGGCTGTGGATCACGCTCGATCTGTCGTGCATCGGCCTGAGCGCCGGGGCTTTTTCGCTCTCAGCCATCACCTATCTGCTGGGGCGCGAGTCGTATAAGCCGCTGGCGCGGGTGGCGGTGTTCATCGGTCTGCTGGGCTACAGCGGGGCGCTGATGGCGCTGCTGCTCGATATTGGTCGCCCGGATCGCTTCTGGCACGGCTGGGTTTTCTGGAATACCCACTCGATGCTGTGGGAAGTGACGATGTGCATCACGCTGTACTTCTCGGTGCTGACGCTGGAAGTCTTCCCGATGGTGGTCGAGCTGCCGCTGTTTGATCGCTTCGGCTGGCTGCGTCATATTGCCCATCGTATTCATCGCTTCGCCCCGCTGCTGGCCGTGATAGGGCTGAGTCTCTCGCTGCTGCATCAATCGAGCCTGGGCGGAACCTATGGCGTGGTCATCGGACGGGCGGCACTGTTCCGCGCCACCATGCCGCTGCTGTTCATCGTCTCGGCAGTCGCGGCCGGGATGGCCTTCAGCATTCATATGACCTTGCTGGTGCAGTGGCTAGGCAAACGGACGCTGGTGCCGAACGCGGTGCTGTTCGAAGCCGGTCAGTTCGTCGGCGCGATTCTGCTGGTGTATCTCTACATGCGCTTCTGGGACACCACCGCCGGTGGCTATGGCTATGTGCCGGGGCGCACCGAGGCCGATAGTGTGCTGATGCGCGGGCCGTTCGCCGTGTCGTTCTGGGCGTGGGAGATGATCCTGGGCGGCCTGCTGGCGGCGCTGTTGCTGATCCGCGCCCGCTTCAGCCAGAGCATCCTGCTGCTGATGATCGGCAGCGGCCTGACATTGGCCGGGCTGGTCGCCAACCGCTGGCATACCACGCTGCTAGCCTTCACCCAACCGCTTTCCACCACCCCGGCGTTGACTGATCCGCTGGTCACGCCTTACACCCCGGCCTGGACCGAATGGGGGACGGCGCTGGGCGTGGTCGCCGGGTTGACGCTGCTGTTCAGCCTGGGGATGCGCTACCTGCCAGCTTTCCAGGGGGAGCCGCCACCATTATCTGAGAACCCGGCTGCTCCGGCACCTGACGCCGTGCTGCCAGCCGATGCGCCCGCTCCGCAACCTGCCGGTGCGGACTGAGTGCCGCCCCTCCTATTCTGCCGTCAGCCAGAATAGGGTATGCTATAGTCAGGCATTCGTGGGGTAGGATCAATGGACACTTTGCAAAGTATCAACCTGATCGCCATCAATCCGAAGGTTCGTAAGGGACGCCCCTACATCATCGGCACAACGGTGACCGTCGCGGATGCCATCCACCTGATACGCCAGTGCCCTTATGGGCTGGTGGTCAGCCATGCATCGGCCTGAGCGCTGCGTAGGTCGCCGCCGGTCAGCAGCATGGTCAGATCCGAGCCATCAATGCGGATCGCAAACAACTCGCTTTGGCCGCCATCCAGGCTGGATGTAAAGGCAATCCACTCACCATCGGGCGACCAGACTGGAGCGTACTCGTAACCCGGCAACGTCGTCAACTTGTACGTGTCCTGGCTCGCCACATCCACAATCCACAGATCAGAGCTAGTGCGATCAGGCGCGGTGCGGGTGAAGGCCAGTCGGTGACTTTCTGGCGACCAGATTGGTGACAAATCATCCTGCTGATTATCGGTCAGCCGCCGCTGGTTTGAGCCGTCGGCCCTCATGACCCAGATTTCACCGCTGCCGTCGCCTACCGAATAATTGGTCATGTAGGCGATCTGCTGCCCATCGGGCGAGTAACTGGCGTTGAAGTCGTTGAGGTTCATAGTCTCGGTCAGGCGTTCGACTTGCCCACCATCTGGCCTCATGCGGTATAACTCCTGAAAGCCATCACGATTGGTCGTGAAGACAATCCATTGACCATCCGGTGACCAGTCCGGCTCGATGTCGTTGGTGAACCCGGTTAACTGGCGTTCGTCCCCGCTGGTTAAATCCAGGAGGAACAATGCCGAGATGAAGTTGATAGAGCGACCAAAGATCACCCGCTGACCATCCGGCGACCAGCGCGGCTGATAATCAAACGGGCCGCTGGTCGAGGCGATGATGGTGCCATCGGTTCGGCTGCGCGCCAAGTGTAACTTTCCTGATGGATATTCTCCAAAGGTCTGAAAGGCGACCTGCTGCTGATCCGGGCTGAGGATTGGGTTATAGTTGGTGTTTTCCAGCGCTGGCACCGGCTCTGGGAATGGGATTTTCTGGTAACTGCGCTCGACTGGATCGAAGGTGTACAACCCGCCTTTGCTGAGGTCGCTGAAGCTCATTGAGACCATCATCTGGCCTCCGAGTGGGGCAGGCAGCCGCAACCGTATAAACAGAAACAACAGTACGGCCAGCACCAGCCCGGTTGTGATGATCCATCGTCGCCAGAGAATGCGCCGCATACCTGTTATCCTTTCGCATCATGCACCTCTCATTGTATGTGGGATCACTGCCATTGTCCGCCAGGCGTAGGACAATCGTAGTGAAAGGCCATGCTTCCAGCACCGCAGGTCGCCCGTAGCGTTCACTCCGACGCAGTGTTACAGTAAGCGCATCATGTGACCTGTTAACAGAAGGAGTCAACCAGTATGGGACTGATGGATGGAAAGATTGTCCTGATTTTTGGCGTTGCCAACAAGAACTCGATTGCCTGGGGCATCACGAAACAGCTACATGAGCAGGGTGCGATCATCCTGCTGAGTTATGTGGGCGAGATTATGGAAAAGCGCGTCATGCCGCTGGCGCAAGAGATCGGCTGCGATTTTGTTGAACCGTGCGATGTGACCAATGATGGGCAGTTGGATGCCATCTTCGCTAAAGTACAGGAACGCTACGGCAAGCTGGATGTGCTGGTGCATTCCATCGCCTTCGCCAATCGCGAAGACCTGGATGGACGCTTTGTGGATATCAGCCGCGACGGGTTCAAGCTGGCGCTCGACATCAGCGCCTACAGCCTGATCGCGATGGCAAAGCGCGCTGAACCGCTGATGGGCGAGGGCGGCAGCATCATGAGCCTGACCTATTACGCGGCGGAGAAGGTCATGCCCAAGTATCATGTGATGGCGATTGCCAAAACTGCGCTCGAACATATCACGCGCTATCTGGCGAATGACCTGGGGCCGAAGGGCATCCGCGTCAATGCCATCAGCGCCGGCCCGATCAAGACGCTGGCTGCTGCTGGTGTGCCGGGTATCCGCACGATGCTGAAATATGCCGAAAAAGCTGCACCATTGCGCCGTTCTGTTTCTCAGGATGATGTCGGCAGGACCGCTGTGTGGCTGGCGTCTGATCTCAGTACCGCCGTGACCGGCGAAGTTATCCACGTCGATGCCGGATACAACATCCTCGGCTTAACTGCCAGCATAGAAGACCTGGAAGAATTATCGAAGTAAGGTCGGTGTTAGGTGTCTCGCCTATCCTTCTGAGCGTAGACTAAAAACCTGAATGGAATAAGTTGCCTCACTGGCACTATGATTGACAGTGAGGCAACTGCTTTTGCCACCCTAAAACTGGTTTGATGATGAATACCGGCGCCTGAGCGCTTCCTCATTCGAAAAACATTGTTGCTGTTCACTGTAGTTCTGTTCGATATAGACAGCCCATCTTGGCTGAAACGAGGATGTTTACTTGAGCGTCGCCAGTAGCAACCAGTCCGCCGTATTTCCAGCCCTGTCTACGTCTCAGATTCAATCATTTCGCTCGGCACTTTTCATGCTGCCGCTGTTCATAGCGCTGTTTCCTCTGATGCTGCGGCTGGCCGATTATCCGGCTCCCTGGTTCGACGAGGGCTACAAGATGAATGCCGCCCTCACCGTGGTTCAGTACAGTGTCTATGGCTCCTCAAGCGTGGATGGTCTCATCCCGTTTGATCCCGGCATCAGTGGTGGTCCGGTCGATATTGGTCTGACCGCTCTCGGTCTGCGTCTGTTCGGTATCGGCGTGGTACAGGCGCGTCTGGCAAGCCTGGTCTTCACCGTGATGGCGGTGCTAGGGTTGTTCAGCGTGATGAGCTTCATCTATTCTCGCCGGGTCGCGCTGATCAGTCTGTTGTTCATGATTGCTTTTCCCATCATCAACAACGATGTCGGTTTCCTGCTGATGGGGCGGCAGGTACTCAGCGAGATTGCGACGCTGGCTTTCATCAGTGTAGGATTATCGGCCTGGTTCCAGGGCTGGGTGACGCGCAGGGTGATATGGGGCGTTCTGGCTGGCATCCTGATTGGGGTGGGCATCCTTTCGAAAACCCAGGTCGCCATCGCGCTGATCCCGGCGCTGGGGCTGGTCGGCCTATTCCGTTGTGTGCATGACCGCCGGTTGCGTTTTGTCTGGTTGGCTCCCGCGATCATTGCGGTGGGTGTCTTCCTGCTGTGGAGTGTGATCGGGCAGATTCTGACGCCGCCCCAGATTCGCTTGCAGAACCAGGTCATGCTGCTCGACGCCATTCGCAGCAATCTGATTACGCCCCTGCTCGGCAGCGGGCTGACTCGTGCTTCATGGCTCATCGTCATGCTCATGACTCTCCCCTGCCTGCTGCTCTTCTTGCGCTGGATGCGGCTGCGTAACCGCCCGATCAGCAACCGTCAGTGGGGAGAGATGACGCTGGCGGCCTTCCTGGTATTCTCACTCCTGTGGTTCATTTTTCTCTCCATCGGCTGGCCGCGCTATGCTTTCATTCCTCTCATCATCGCCCTGCTGCTGCTGCCGCGCTTTTTTCTGGAGGCTATCAATTATCTGGCGCGCTGCCGATTTCATCACTGGCAGTACAGTTGGATTGTCGTCCCGTTGCTGCTGCTGGGATTAGGCGTCAATCTGAAGCCCATCCTCACCCATCCGGCTGAAAACAACGCCCAGGTGATGGCTGATTATATAGCGCAGCAGGTACCGACTTCGGCGGTCATCGAAACCTGGGAGTGGGAGATGGATATTCTACTGCCGGAGGCGCACTTTCATCACCCGCACCAACTCTACCTGTTCGAGGCGATCCGCCAGTTTTCGGGGCGCGAGACCTTTGATCTGGGCTATGATGTGCTGCAAGCTGACCCGGATTTTCTGATTGTGGGGAATATGAGCGCCTGGACGGGGATATACAGGAATCAGGCGCTCGATCAGTTCTTCACGAAAGTCGTTCAGTTCGGTCCATACGCCCTTTACGAGCGACGGCGCTAATCGATCTCGTGACCGTCTTTGGCGTTCTCGCGCATAATCATCACGCCGCCTACCGCGACGATAGCGCCGATGCCGATGAAGAGCATGGCAGTCGTGGCGAAGTTTACGCCGCCAGCCGGGGCTTCAGCCACCGCTTCTTCAGCCGCCGGCGCTTCCTGAGCGCCTGTCATCAGCGGCAGCGCGGCCAGACACAGACACACAACGCTGATCAACAGCAGTCGTTTCAACATAGTGGTTTTCTCCTCATCAATAATGCCTGTATTGTACCTGATTTTTGCCGACAGCATCATTCCGGCGATGGCCCATCCTGGCTTTCCAGATACACGATCAGATCGGCCAGTTGTTGCAGGTTGAGCGTGTCGCCATAGTAGGTGGGCATCGCCGGATTGTAGTTCGGAACGATGTAACCATTCGGGTTGACAATGCTCTCGATGATGTATTGTTCAGGCGAATAATCGGCGAACAAGGGGTCTGTCAGCCGCACATCCAGAATGCGGGAATACGTCCCTTCGGTATGCGGTGCCACCGTGCCACCCCCGGCTTCATGACAACCGGCGCAGGCCAGTTCATTGTTATAGAGCAGTTGACCATTGATCGGGTCGCCATAGACCCGATCCAGCGTATTCAGAATCCGCTCAACATCCGTCCCGATGGGACGCTCAGCGATGTCCGCCGGGATGTAGCCACAATCCAGCGCCAACTGCTGATATTCCTGCCCTACCTTGAACAGATTATCCAGCGCGACCCCCGTCTGCGACTCAGCATCGGCCTCAAAGGTGGTGAGCAACGCTGCCAGTTCAGCCTGTTTCTGGCGCAATTCAGCCAGATCACAGGTCAGGTCAACCGGTTCGGGTGTGGCGGGCGGTGGAGTCGATTGGGCGGAAACGAGCGAAAGGCCAATGATGAGACTGATCGATGCCATCAGGAGCGATGTGAAACGATGATGGTTCATGATACTCTCCCTGAACAGGGCTGATTATAACACAGGTGAAGGAACTTCTGTCCGGCTTGCTGCGTCTGAAAGATGAGAAATGAGTCATGGGAGGCCTAGTCATGCGGACGGCGCTGTTGATAGGGGTGCTGGGGTTGCTGGCTGGCTGTGATGTGTTGAGCTGGTTTCAGCCACCCGTCGTTTATGTACAGACCGCGACGCTTGAAGGCGTCATCTTTTCGGCTGAAGAGGCCGCATCGCAGCGCATCGGCCGCTATGGTACCGAGCCTGATGGGGGATATTGGACACCCAGCCGAGCCGATGTCCTGGATCTGGAAGCCGGTCTGGCGGACTTTTTGACGGAGAATCAATTTGAGTTCGTTCGCAATCCGATTGCTGATGACCTGCCGGGATACCGTCGTCAGTATGTCGGCTTTGTGCTGGACGGGCGATGGGTGATCTATGCCAGCTTTTTCTGCGAGTGGTTCGATGACCCGCACTGGCGCACCCGCTTCTTCCAAATCCTGGATGGCGGCGATTGCTTCTTCCAACTGCTGTACGATGTGGAAGCCCGGCGCTACTTTGATCTGATGGTCAATGGCGAGGCATAAAAAAAGCCCCCGGAATATGACCGAGGGCTTCCTGATGGACAATCAGCGGTCTGCCTACTGGTTCTGAGTTTCCAGATAAGCGACGATGTCGGCCAGGTCTTGCAGCGTCAGGCTATCGCCAAAGGTGCCAACCATGACGTTGTTGAAGCCGGGGACGACATACGCGCCAGGGTTGACAATCGCTTCGACGAGATATTGTTCGACCGTATAACCGGGCAGGGCAGCCAGTCGTTCGCCTTCGGCGCGGGTATATGTACCCGCCGTCATCGGGCCAACGCCATTAGCATCCTGCAAGTGACAGCCGGAGCAGCCCAACGCCACACCACGAGACGAACGCGCCCCGCCATGATACAGTTGGTCGCCGCGCGCCGGGTCAGGCGTCACGCTCGCCAGTTGCGAGACAATATCCAGCACAGCCGTGCCAACGCCGGGTTCGGCATCCGAAGCCGCGCCGCCAATCCCGGGTTCGATGGCGAACTGCTGTACCGCGAACAGATCATCCAGCGTCCAGGCTTCGCCTTTATCCCAGTTCTGGATGTACGAAACCAGGTCTTCAATCTGATCCATACGCAGCGGGCCGCCCGCAATCTGTGACCAGGCCACCATCGCCTGCGGCCAGTAGGAGATACTGGTGGGGCGACCATGTATGAGCGTGGTCTGGACAAATGATTCGTGCGTACCGACCCAACCGAGGTTGCTCAGGCGGCTGAAACGCGCCGGATCAGCCGAATAGCCCTTATCGATGGCCGGTTGGACGGCCGTCTGGTACTGGGTCTCCAGCTCGGTCAACCGGGCGTCGATTTCCGTTACCCGCGTATCAATCGCAGTGGTGCGATCGGCGATTTCTGTCTTGCGGGCATCGGTCGTGTCAGGGCGATTATTCTCGGTTGCCAGGGATTCTTTCTCAGCGCTGAGATTGCCACGCTCGATTCGCAGGGCGCTGACTTCGGTGCTGATTTCCGGGAAGAAATCATGATCGAAGAATTGGGGATTGTTCAGGCCGGGTGCGCGACCCCCGATACCGAAGCCTTCGTTCCCATGACAGGTGGAGCAGTTGGCGGCAAACAATTCTGCGCCCAACTCGACCGAACGCGCCTCTTCCATTTCCTGAAAGGCTTGCATACGACCACCCTCGTTGATGGCTGCCCATCCCAGGATGACCATGATCCCCAGGAACGACAGAATGCCGACGGTGATCCGGTTTTCAATACTGCCGACTAACATTCGCTCGAACATTGTGCTTTGTCCTAAAAGTATGCACTTTAATGCAGTTGCAGCAGGAATGCCAAAGGCGTCATTCCTGCTGCTGGGTATCATTCACTAGTGCGCGAAGTACAGCGCGTCCTGGTGAATGAAGAAATGCTTGGTGTTGACACGACGGACTGGATCGCCGTTGGCATCGGTGACCAGCACCGGCGCGCCACTGGCGTCCAACACTGGACGACCACCCGCAATCTGGACTTCATTCCAGGTCAGAAGCAAGTCCATCCGCTTCAGATCATCCTGATTCTGGGTGATGACCAGGTATCCCACGCCATTGACCAGATAATTCTGGTTCTGCTGGATACGGTTGTAGAAGAATTGCATCTGCCGGTACAGATCAGGCGATGTCGCCGGAATCTCGCTCAAACGAAGCGATGAGATGGTCAGATGCTGTGTGCCCAATGTGTCCGTGAGCAGCGTGCTTTCGGTAGTGCTGTCGAACGTGCCTACCGTTGTCCGGCTGGGAATGAGGATCGGATTATTCTCTATCCCCTGTAGGTAGGCTGCGAGCACTTCTGGAACTTCATCGGGACTGGCTGCGGCGAATTGCTGGGTACTGTAGACTCCCGGCACAAGCTGCTCATACGGCACCGGCAGCAGACGACCGACATGGCTATGCGCTGGCGGGAAGGTCAGCTCATGGAAGATTTCGGCATCGGGCGACGTTGCCACCGCGAACTCTGGCAGACCCATATAGCTCAGGACGGTCACAAACGAAATCAGCGCCAGGAAGAAGGTGATCGCCAGACGACGATGGGCATAACGGCGGCTGGGTGTGACATCGATGTATGGCAATACCGCCAGACCACCCAGCACAATGCCGGGGAAGATGATACCCCAGAATACCTTGTCACCCAGCTTCAGCGCACCCTGAATCCAGAGGAAGTACCAGGGGGCGGTGGTTCCGAGCGGCGTCACCTGCGGGTCAGCATGATGCTCCAGCGGCGCGTCGTAGAACCAGACGCACAGCACTGTCAGCACCAGCGTTGTCACCGCAATCCACATGATCTCGCTGGTCAACACATCCGGGATGAAATACACACGCTTATCCAGCGGCACGCGCTTGGCGGTATCTTCGCCAATGTTTTCCTTGCGCGGCGGCAGGCTGTGTCCGTGAACGATGACCTTGTAATAATGAACGCCGGTGAAGACGAAGAGCAGGGCAGGCAGTGCCAGCACATGCAGCAGATAGAAGCGCAGCAAACCATTCGCCGCGATTTCCGGGCCACCGCGCACCAGCAGGTTCAGGTTATCACCGACGATCTGGGGCGGTGTGGCTTCGATCATGGACGCGCCAATCGTGACCGCCCACAACGCCAACTGATCCCAGGGGAGCAGGTAACCGGTGAAGCTCAGGAAGCCAGTGATCGCCAGCAGCAAGATGCCGGTGAACCAGGTGAACTGCCTGGGCTTTTTATACGACCCGGTGAAGAACGTTCGCACCATATGCAGCGAGACGATCAACACCATCGCTTCTGCGCCCAGCCGGTGCATATCGCGCATGAACTGACCCATCGGCACATTGCCCAGAATGTTGAGCATGTTGGCGTAAGCCACTTCGGGCGACGGGGTATACCACACCATCAACAGGATGCCGGTGATGGTTTCAAAGAAGACCAGATAGGTTGAAAGCCAACCCAACCGGAAGGTGGGATACAAGCCAGTCATATCCGCATGGAAATAGCTGGGCCGCATGTGCAGCCAGAAGCCATCGGCATGGGGCTGGAGGCGGGGGTTCGGCTTACGGCTGGCAGGTTCACCGCGCAGGGCTTCGCGGATGTCCTGAACATTCATACCAGCCGTCAGCCGTTCCACCGATTCATCGACGAGTTCGAAGACGGCCTTCTTCAGACCCTTCTCCTTGACATCGTCGAGGAAAGATGGGAACGGTAGTACAGACATGAAGTTACTCCTCGATCAGCTCACCACTTCTTGACGACACATTCTTAAACATGACCGTCGCGGCGGACGCGCGCGCCAGTGTTGACATCAATGCGAGCGATCTGCTTGCCATCCAGCGGAATCGGATCGCCTTTTTCGTTGGTTTCGACCGAGGTGCCATCGGTGAAGACGACGCGTGTCTTAAAGCGATCCATACTGCGCGGAGCCGGGCCTTCGATCCACATTCCGCTCAGTTCAAATTTGGACCCATGACAGGGGCATTCAAACCGGTTATTGGTTGGCACCCATTTAGGCAGGCAGCCGAGGTGAGTGCAGACGCCATACAGCGCCACAAAACCCTGCCCCGGAATATTCGAAAGCCAGAAGCGTCCGGAGGGGATGCTGGTTGGGGCGGCGCCGGCTTCGGGGACATCATCGCCTGGGTAGCTGAACACACCACCAAATTCGCCAGCCTTGAAGCGCGGCAGCGAGAACCAGATCAATCCGGCGGTGGATTGTCCCAGGATCAGGACAATGGAAGCGCCCCAGATGTAATAGAGAAACTCCCGTCGGCTGGGTGGATCAACCACAACGGCTTGCGCTTTGGTTGGTTTTTCAGCGGCGGCAACTTTCGTCACGCTGGCTGTAGCCATACATACTCTCCTCAAGCAACTCTCAAAACGTGCAGTAGTGTATCGCGACTCAACAAAAAACGCACTCGAACCAGTTGCGTCTGTAGAAATTGGGAACAGGGAATTCCCGGTGCGGGGCTTCACCGTCTGTACAATATATCACAATCACCCGGCGAAGTCAAAAAGTTTTCCGTTTGAATTTGTTTCGCCTGCCGACCATAATCAGAGGGAACTGGCAGGAGGAAAAAAAGACCATGACGACCTTCGAGCTTCGCACCGCCCGCTTCAACTGGATCAACATCGTCATGCCGACGGACGCCGATATTGACCGGCTGCGCGGAATGTGTCCTGATATTCACCCGCTGCATCTGGAAGACCTGACCAGCTCGATTGAGCGCCCCAAAGTCGATGAAGAGGACAGCTATCTGTTCGTGGTGATGCATTTCCCAATCTGGGATGCCGACCATCGCATCTCGCGCCAGAGCGAAGTCGAGTTCATCGTCGGGCGCAATTACCTGGTCATGGCGCATGATGGTGCGCTCAAGCCGCTGGTCAAGCTGTTTGCGCGCTGTGAGCTGTATGAAAAGGATCGACAGGATTTGCTGGGGAAGGGATCAGGCGATGCCCTGTACGTCATCATCGATAAGCTGGTCGATTACCTCTTCCCGATGCTGCGTAAGGTCGATGAGCATATCCATCAGATCGAAGACGGAATATTCACCGGCGATGCCCGCCAGATCATCCGCGACATCGCTATTGTGCGGCGGGATGTGATCGCGCTGCGCCGGGTCATCCGCCATCAGGTGCCGATACTGGAGGCGCTGGAGAAGACCGAACATCCGGTCATCCGCGAGGAGATGGAGGACTACTTTGGCGATACCATCGACCACATGCTGAATGCCCGCGACATTATTGATGAAGACTACGAAGTGATCTCCGGTCTGGCCGAGACGGCCGATACGCTGGTTTCGCATCGCATCAATGAGGTCATGCGCGTGCTGACGGTGATCTCGGTCATCATGCTGCCGCTGACCCTGGTATCCGGCATCTACGGCATGAATATCGGTTTGCCCTTGCAGGAGCATCCACAGGCTTTTATAGTTGTCGCTGCCATCATGTTCTTCATTGCGTTCTTCATGCTGACCTATTTTCGCTATCGAAAGTGGCTTTAATGCAGTGGCCGTTCCCGCGTGCAGCCTATATCGACCACGACCAGCAGCTTCGCCGCCTGGCCGACCAGTTGGTGTCCGAGGCGTTGATCGCCATCGACACCGAGTCCAACAGCCTGTATGCCTATCGGGAACGGGTGTGCCTGATCCAGCTTTCGACCCGCGAACACGACTACATCATTGATCCGCTGCGGATTGGTGATATGTCGCCGCTGGGCGAGCTGCTGGCGAACCCGGCCATTCAGAAAGTGTTTCATGCCGCCGAGTACGACCTGATCTGCCTGAAGCGCGATTATGGCTTCACCCTGGTCAACCTGTTCGACACCATGATCGTCGCCCGCATCTGTGGCATTAAAGCGGTGGGACTGGATCGGCTGCTCAAGCATTACCTCGATGTCCAGGCGGACAAGAGTCATCAGCGCGATGATTGGGGCCAGCGCCCGTTGACCGAAGAAGGGCTGCTCTATGCCCAGATGGATACCCATTATCTGCCGGCGCTGCGCGACCAACAACTGGCTGAAATTGAGCGACTGGGTCTGATGGATGAGGTCGCCGAGACCATGACCGAAGCCTGTCTGGTCATGCCCGGTGATAATCGCTTCGACCCGGATGGCTACTGGCGCATCGGCATCCCGGCGGATCTGAACCGGCGTCAGATGGCGATCCTGCGCGAAATCTATCTGCTGCGCGAACATCTGGCCGAGGAGCGCGATGTCCCGCCCTTCAAAATTTTCAATGACCGGGTGATGGTGTCGCTGGCCGAGCGCGCCCCAATGTCTTTTGGTGCGCTGGAAGACATCAAGGGATTGGGTTCCACCCCGACCAAACGTTATGGTGGACTGCTGTTGAACGCGATTGAGCGCGGGAAACAGGCCGCGACGCCGCGCCCACCCGCCCGTCCACCGGATATTGAGCAGGCTGTGGCGGAACGCTTTTCGGCATTGCGCGATTGGCGTCGGATGCGCGCCGAGCAGCGCGGCGTCGACTCCGATGTGATTATCTCCAAGAATACGCTGTGGGATGTGGCTTATCGTTCCCCTGCCTCGCTCGATGATCTGCGCGATATTCGTGGGCTGGGGCCGTGGCGGCTGGCAACCTATGGCGAGGAAATTCTCTCGGTCGTGCGCCGGTTGGTCGAGCAGCCCTGACCGCAGGTTTGAATCTCCTTATAAGTTGTTCTTCCTCTCATTCCACGATAAGGTTGAGGCGCATGGGTCGTACAGCGATCCAAACCTGAATTATGAGGAAAACTCATCATGCAAATCACTTTTTGTGGCGCGGCGCAAACCGTCACCGGTTCGCAACATCTGATCGAGGTGAACGGGCTGAAGATTCTGCTGGATTGCGGATTGTTCCAGGGCAAGCGTTCCGAATCCGAGGAGCGCAACCGCAATTTCCCCTTTGACCCCAAGACCATTGATGTGCTGGTGCTGTCTCACGCCCATACCGACCACGCCGGTAACATCCCCAATCTGGTGAAGCGCGGCTTTCGCGGCGACATCATCTGCACCCACGCCACCCGTGATCTGTGCGCGGTGATGCTGATGGACAGCGGTCACATTCAGGAGAAGGATGTCGAGTTCGTCAACAAGCGGCGTAAGAAGCGCGGCGAACCCCCGATTGAACCGATCTATACGAAGGAAGATGCCGCTGCCAGCCTGGATTACTTCCTGTCGCAGCCTTATAACCGCCCCCGCGTGATTGCACCTGGCATCAAGCTGACCTTCATTGATGCCGGTCATATGCTGGGCAGCGCTTCGGTTATCCTCGATATTGATGACAAGGACGCCGGGCGCGATGTCCGGCTGGTGTTCAGCGGCGACATCGGACGCAAGGGCATCCCGATCATCCGCGATCCCCAGATACCAGAGTTCGCTGACATCCTCATCCTGGAAAGCACTTACGGCGGACGCACCCATGACCCGTATCCCGATGCCGAGAAGGAACTGGAACGCATCATCGTCAACACCTACCGGCGCGGCGGCAAGGTGATCGTGCCGGCCTTTGCCGTTGGGCGAACGCAGCAGTTGGTTTACACCCTGCATCAACTGGCGGTGAAGGGCGATATTCCGCGCCTGCCGATCTACGTCGATAGCCCGCTGGCGGCCAACACCACCGATGTCTTCCGCAGCCATCCCGAATGTTACGATGCCGAGACGCGCGATTTTGTCATGGGCGGGAGCAGCGGCAACCGTGATCCGTTTGGCTTCGCTGATGTTCACTACACCCGTTCGGTGGAAGACAGCAAGCAGCTCAACTTCATGCGCGAGCCGGCTATCATCATCAGCGCCAGCGGCATGGCCGAGACTGGGCGCATCCTGCATCACCTGAAGAATAACATCGAAGACTCGCGGACGACGGTGCTGATCGTCGGCTGGCAGGCACCCGATACGCTGGGACGGCGCTTCGTCGATGGCGAGAAAATCGTCAGCATCTTCGGCGAGAAGTATCACAACAATGCTCAGGTGGCGGTGCTGAACGGCTTCAGCGGTCATGCCGATCACAACGAACTGATCGGTTGGGTGGAGCCGATGCAGCGCAAACCGCGCCGTACCTTCCTGGTGCATGGCGAGCTGGAAGCGGCGAACGCCCTGGCCGGGGCGCTGCGCCAGCAGTTGAACCTTCAGGTCGATATTCCCTCGTGGAAGCAGTCGTATGATATTCGCGGCCTGGGTGTCGAGCAGCCGCGCCTGGGTTTGTGAGGCGGAACATCAGACTGGCGGGCCATGGGGTGCGCCAGTACACTGTAGTTTCGAGTTTTTAGTTGTTAGTTGTTAGTACAGCTTGGCCTAAATGACCCTCGTGTTTGCCCTCACCCCCCGCTTCGCAGCCTCTCCCACAGGGCGAGGGGAGAAAAAACAACTCTGGGTGCATTTGAGGCTCACTGCACGAGGAACTAAGAACTAGGAACTAACAACTAACAACGATCATCTTCACCATGAATGAGATCACACGCTGATGGACGACCACAATCCCTTTGCCAAAGACTGGCGCGACTGCCTGGAAGCCCACTTTGTCCATGTCATCCGCACCCATGACCATGTGACCGAGCCGACCCTGGCGCATGTGCTGAAGCAGACCGGCTTCAGCGAGACGCAGTTGGCCGAACTCAAGGTGCGCGCCACCATGCATGTCGATGATGTGCCGGGCGATTTTGTCCCTGATCTCGCCATCCTGGACGAAGCGCCGGCCCAGCCGGAAGCCCGTATCTTCGCCGTGCCGGAGATGCCTACCCAGGTGGCGGAGCCGGTTGATGACCCTGAGACGCCAGAGTTGGAGCTGCTCGCTCCCGATGAACCAGTGGACGATGAACCCCCGGTCGCCGAAGTTGAAGATGAATCGCCATCCGATGACCCCGAACCCCCGGCTGAAAACCCGGACGCGCCACAGCAGTTGAGCCTGTTCTGATTGGTGGGCGCGGCACGTGGCAGTCGTGACAATTCACAGGAGTTGTTGACTGGTCATTGCTTGCGACTCATCAAAATGACCGTTCTTTAGTGGATAGTCGTAATAATTTCCCTCACCCTCGTACCAAACGTGTAGAGTGTTGGTTTTCTTTGCTACTTTCAGTACCAACGTCAAATGTGATGAGTAAGGCTCAATATCGCTCAACTCATCGCTGAGTACACCTTAACCGACCATCGCCGGTCGATGCTCGAACTGCTCACTTTCAAGATCTCTCCGCCCCCCTTTGTCCCTCCCAAATGCCCTGGCAGACCCCCAAAACCCATTTCTCACGAGGCTTTCTCATGACCACGCTATCTTGGGTCACTACCGCAATTGCATTCGACCCGTTTTATGCAACTCCAGTTTTGTGTCCTCGTCGTCGTCGGACAGACACAATGACAAAGACATAAAGACCAACACAGAGGACAAAGAGAACACAGAGTGAAGACAGAGTGAATCTGCGGAAAATTCTGCAAATTCGTCAAATGCAAAAGTGCCTTTTGTGCACTTTTCCCTCAACCACTGCCATCCGTTGATCGTCGTCATTCGGATGCTCATCCTCTGATCCTTTGCCGCCGGCGGATCGACATTTGCGGTGGCGGATCGCTCCCTGAGATGCGCCGGTGTTAACGCATCCTATGTCGGATTGGGACGTGTTCCGGCGTTGATTCACAAAAGTCGTCAAAGTCAAACGTGCATGTTGTGACTTTCAGCTTTCAGCAAAAGACCAACACAGAGGACACGGAGACCACAGAGCGAAAACCGAGCAAAGCCTTTATCTATCGACTACCGACTGTGGCGGCGGCGGCGGCATTGGCAGTCCCAAGCAAGTGAAAAGTGAAAAGTGCTAAGTTCAAAGTAACGAGTAATGAGTGACGAGGCATGACCTTTTCCTCTGATGACTGACGACTGATGACTATAGACTACTGACTACCGACTATCGACTTCATGTCATTAGACTACACCCAATCCCGCCGTTACGGGTGAACTTTTGGTAAACTTTTTGGTACGAGTTAAGCTGAGTCGGCGCTAACCATTCTGCGGGAGGGGGGAGGTTAAGGCTGTCGGCGCAGGGTAAGAGAACGGTTTAGAACAATCGGGGTTGAGGGAGCGCCATTCACGCTGATCCGAGCGTTTGCTGCATCTATAGAATAGACGACTGGCAACACACTGTCTTCCATTATCCCGTGCCTGATTCCTTCCGAACTTACTGCTACTCTACAAATCGGAAATATCTCCCCGAATCAATCTCTGAACAAACTCATCGTCGAACACATCCTGTAAATTCGTTGAATTGTAGTATCCACCCTCGATATCTACCCATCCGCCATAACAGTCAAACACAATCTTCATGAGTGACAGTATGTTTGAAAGTGTTGATACGTGATAATCTATCGACATGGCGGTCAACAGGTTTGGGGATAATGCTTTTAACTCAATCTGCACCTCTTCCTCGAAGTCAAAGATCCCATCCTCATTTTTTGACCATCGACAATAATCTTCTTTGTTTTCATCAACCTGAAAAATGACATTCATACAATCTGTAACAAGCGTAAATGACTGTGTTTGATAGCCATGAGCCTCCAGACATTGGGCAATATCGCTCAGTTCAATGTCTTTTTCCGTAAAATAGCCGAACCATTCCATAAAGAACCTTTCTGTGTGAAAACATGGACGGTACTGCGCCGGAATGCTGGACACGCAACACTAGATTATCACAACCGAAGGATGACCGAAAAGCACGGAAGAACGTCGCCGGTTGAGTTTGAAGCGCGGTGGGTTGAACAACGGGCGGCACACCCTGCTGTGCGATGGCGAACCTGTTTTGTGGTCAGCTAATTGAGGTCGCTACATGATGGTCGTGCCGAGGGTCTGCTGCACCCAGCAACCTTTGCCGTCGAACTGGTAGGATGGCTCGCCTAAAGCAAACTTCATGGTTTCAGAATCTTCACCACGTCTTGGCGTAAACTCCCTCCACAGTTGGGGCAGTTCTTGAAGCCATGTCGGGCATACCTCAAAGCCAGCTTATTTTGTTCAAGTCCAGGCGCGCCTATGTATGATTCTGCTGGTCGCATAACCAAAGTATATCCTACCCAGTTGCAATTGAAGCATTTCGTTCTCCCTAGTTGAGTTTTCACCGAGTTTGTGAAATCTTCGTCGGTGAAGCTATTCTCCAGAACCCTCTCATCCAGCTTGTTGAGATCAGTATCATCATCCCAATGTAGAACATAGAAGTAAAGAATATCGGGTCGAAGCAATTTCGAGAGTACAAAGCGCATGTCATCCATATTCGATTTCAACAAACTTTCCAGAGCTTCCAGATCTGCAATACCCTCAACTTTACAGGACATCACTGATGCCTCTGGTATTCCTTCAGCCTTAGTGAAGTATATATAGCTTGTACCTTCAGCTTGAATCTGTTTCATTATGCGTCTCCAAACTGCCGCATATCCACTGTGTCGCGCTCTTCAACGGGAACATATTCTAATTCTATCACCTGTTGGATGAGGCACTCCGCATTCACGAATCTGAACGATGAACTTCACGTTGGGATGGGCGGGGGCGCGACCAGCGGCAGATCGCCACAGGCACCGGCAGCGGCGGTGCTGTTGGCCGCCAGCCATACCCCTTCCGCCAGCCGCCACCAGACCTCGCCATCTGCCCCCACCGCGCGGGCATCGGGCAAGCCGTAGAAGTCAGCCGCCACCCCCTGGCGAATCGGGTAATTCGTCCCTGGCCCGGCGCGCAGATTAACATCCACCGTCCAGGCAGCGGTACAGGCGTCGTCCGCGCCGATGCCCTGCAGGAAGCCCGTCCCCGGCACGAAGGGGAAGATCACCCCGGTCAGCGAGAATGGTCGTTCCAGCGGGCGCGGCAGCAGCTCCAACGGCAGCGGCAAAGCGCGGGCGTAGTTGTAGGCCACTTCTTCGGTATAGACAATCGTCTCGCCACGATAGCCATACGACATCTGCTGACCCGCTTCCAGCCGCCGATCCTGATTGTAAAGCAGCGTCCCTTCCAGCACGCTGACGAGCGTCTGCCCCTCGGCGGTGGTTTGCAGCCAGAGCGTCCCGGTGAACAGCAGCGGCGCATCATTCACCAGCAGCAGGACATCAGCGACCTCGCCCCGTCTCTGGGCCAGCAGGCCGCTATCGGGCCAGGCGCGGCAGGGAGCATCATCCGACCCGGTTCGCAGGCGGAAGGTCTGCATCGCGCTGTAGACCTGCGCCGCTTCTGAGGCGGCAGCGACCTGTTCCAGCAGCGTGAGATCGGCATCGGAGCGCACCAGATCGGCGCTGATCCAGCCATCGGGCAGCCGCAGCCACGATCCATCCGCCAGTCGTCCGATGGCCGTCAAAAAGTCACCGGTATAGGCCGGGCGGACAACCGCGCTCTCCGCCGAGGGCTGCTGGCGGATGTTCGCGCCGGTGGCTTCGGTCACCTGCACTTCAAGGGCGATGAAATCCGGCCCGGTCTGGCTGAGGTTCTCCAGCCGGGTTTCGCCGAAGGCCAGCAGCGTCAGGCCATCGACGGGCTGGTTGGCGCGCACCTGCATCAGGGCCATACCGAGCGATGGGGTTTCCGGGCTGAAGGGTTCAGTGCTGACGGCGGTCAGCGACGAGAGCGGTGCCACATCACCGACATCACCAAAGTCGAGGCGGACATTGGGCAGCGGCTCAACGACCACGCCGGGGCTGGCATAACACACCTGATTGCGCCCAAGCTCCAGGCAGGCAGTCTGCGCCGCCGCGATGATGGGGGCGCGTTCAGCCGGACATTCCAATGGCTGCGCCAGCGTCGGCAAGGCGATCAGGCACAGGAGCAGGGAGAAAATTAGATGAATCCGTCGCATCAGCAACCTCACTCACAAGCGATGGCGCAATGATCGCCGTCCAGGTCGGGAATCATGGAATAGCGTCGAAAGGCGGCTGACGCCGGGTTACCCGCTGGGTCAGTTCAGCCACCGCCTGCAACGCAGCCTGTCGCTCCTCCGGGGTCAGGTCAAGCTGGGCGAACTCGTCCTCATCCAGCAGCCGCACCTCGCCCGACGGCGAGATGAACACGTCTAATGCCAGGTCATCGGCGGCGATCAGCTCGTCCGAGAGCTGGGCGGGACGGGTGATGTTGCAGTACCAGCCCTTGATGACGGCGCTCTCGCCCTCGTGAATCTGAAAGATGTTATACCAGCGCTGGCTGTAGAACCACTCGATGAAAACATCGCCGGGGCGAAAGACGACGAAGCCGGGGTTCCATTCCTTGTGGCGAAAGACGGCGCGGAGACAGACCCAATCGGACTGGCGTTCGATGACCTCGCCGGTATACGACAACACCCGTTGGCCGTGATGATCGCGCTTCTCGACCGTAATCATGCCCGCCCCAGCGTGTGAACCACGAGGAGGATGCCGTCATCCAGCCAGACGCGGGCGGTCTCGGACTGCATGATGTTGCTCATGCCGCGCGCCGGGCCGAACTCCAGCCGTTCGCGCTTCAGCGGATAGTACAATTGGGCGGTGCGCACCCCATTGACCGGGCCGCTGATGGGGATGAGCGAGACGGTATCGCCGGGCGAGCCATGAATGATATTCTCACCGGGATAGATGAGCCAGGCTTCCTGCTTGCCGGCAATCATGCGCGTATCGATACCGCGCAGGGCTGGCAGGGCGAACAGATAGATATTGCCGAGCGTCTGATCGAGCCGGTCACCCAGCGCGGCGAACACCCGGATGCGCAGCACCCCGCGCTCCGCCGCCAGCAGCAGCGCCAGTTCGAGATCGGTCTCATTCTTTTCCGGGGGATAACGCCGAAGCTGCGCCCCCTGCGACTCGAAGGCCGCCAGTTCCTCCGGCGTCAGCGAGTCCATATCGCCGATGATGGTCTGCACCGGGATGCCAAAAACCTCGGCATGGCGCGCCCCGCCATCAGCGGCAATGATCCAGGCCGACGGCCACTCGGCCAGCAATTGGCGGACGAGGGGACCATCGTGACGATCACCATTGGCAAAGATAAATGCGGTTAGCGGTACTGACGTTTCCAACGAACACCTGGGGGCGTGAAGCGCGCAATATCATCTATTTCGAGAAATTCATTCACCAGCCGGTTGAAGCGGTCAAATTCCAGCATGGGGAAATGACCGACATCCGGCAGTTCGACCGGGATCAGTTTATCTTCTTTTTCGTAGGTGGTGTAATCCCAAACCCGTTCGCCGGGTTTTTCGATGATCTTGTCATCCTGCCCATGCACCACCACCGTCGGCATCTGCAACAGCCAGACGGCATCCAGCACGCGGCCAGCGTCGAATTCATTGGCGCTGGCGCGCAGCACCCGGGCGTCGGTCTTGGGCAGATCGAGTTCCATCTTGGCGTACAAGGGATCGCTGCGCTTGAAGCAGCGCTGTAACAGCGACTCAGGCGTGGCGCTGCCGATCACATTGTTCAGCGGATTGTAACGGGTATTGTCGCTGGAGGCCGCCCGTAGCTCGGTCGTCTCCAGCAGATTGGCGGCGCCGGCAGCGCGCATCCGTTCGGCCAGCGCGGTGCGCATGGTCGAGTTCATGATGGTGGCCTCTGGCGCGGCGCGGTTGCTGGTCAGCGGATTACCCCGCCCCGGACGAGCGCGCTTCTCCAGATTGGGAATCTCGTACAGCGGAGCGCTGATGAGCATGATGCGCGGAGCCATATCCGGGTACAGGCGACCAAACTCGGCTGTCAGCCAGGCACCCAGTCCATGCCCGATGATGGCTGCTTTAGGGATCGCCATCGCCTGCATGAAATCGAGCAGCAGCCGCACCTGATGATCGAGCGAATACTTCTGGGGATTCTTGCTGGTATCGCCAAACCCGTGCAGGTCGAGGGCATACACGCGGTACTTGAGCTGGAGATTCTGCATGGTCGGCACCCAATAGCGCCATGACCCCAGCCAGCTATGGATGAGGACGACCGGACGCCCACGCCCCAGCACTTCGTAATGGATCAATTCACCGCTGATATTTATCGCGCTCATGCTCAGCCTATCCCGCGCGCCTTGAGAATGTCACCGATCCGCTGCGTCAGTTCTTCCGGGGCAAATGGTTTCAGCATATAGTCGGTTGCGCCCACTTCGATCCCCGTCTGGCGATCTTCATCCTGACCACGCGCCGTCAGAAAGATGACGGGCGTCTCCTTGAGCGAGTCGATCTTGCGCATCTCCCGACAGGCCTCCAGACCGGTCATCTTGGGCATGCGCACATCCATCATAATCAGATCCGGGTTCAGACCGGGAGCGAGATGGAGCGCCTCCTCGCCATTCGCGGCTGCTGTCACTTCATGACCGGCAAACATCAGCGTAAACTGGATCAAGTCGCGAATATCGCGTTCATCTTCAGCAATTAGAATGCGCGCCATGGGCTAATCCTGTTCCTCCGGAAGTATGGTGTAATTCATTCGGCCCGATTTGCCAGCGGCTGTGAGACCGGCAGCGAGACGAAGAAGGTTGTCCCCTTCCCCTGCTCAGAGTCAAACCAGATCTCGCCATTGTGCATCAGGACCAGCTCCTTCACAATCGCCAACCCCAGCCCCGTCCCGGCTACGTCCATGACCAGCGCATGTTCATCGTTGCGCTCGAAACGCCCCCAGATGCGCGTCTTGAACTCGTCCGGGATACCGATGCCGGAGTCCTTGACGCTGACCAGGACACGCTCCCCTTCCGGACGGGCTGCAACTTCGATGCTGCCGCCAGGATAGGTGTAGTTGAAGGCGTTGTCGATGATATTGGAAAGCACCTGAGTCAGTTTGGACTCATCGGCTTCGATCAGCGGCAGGTTCGGGTCGAGCGTCACCTGCACCTGCATCTCCTTCTTCTCATTATCCGACCGGCGTT
This sequence comes from Anaerolineae bacterium, assembly GCA_022843385.1. Taxonomy (GTDB): domain Bacteria; phylum Chloroflexota; class Anaerolineae; order Aggregatilineales; family Phototrophicaceae; genus CFX2. The sequence goes on from JALHNT010000001.1 coordinate 141,270, forward strand.
CGATCTGGCGCACAATGCGTGGCACCATATCACTCAGATCAACCGGTTCGAGGTTGAGGTTCATTCCCTGATCCAACTGCGAGATGTTGAGCAGGTCTTCGACCAGCTTGGTCATGCGGTCGGTATTGGACTTGATCTTTTGCAGGAAGTTCAACTGCGGGTCGCCCAGCTTGCCCGCCACACCCATCAGCAGCAAGTCAACAAAGCCCTTGATGCTGGTCAGCGGCGTGCGCAGTTCATGGGTGACGTTATCGACGAATTCCTTCTTGATGCGCTCGACTTCAACATCCTTGGTGATGTCGCGGAACAGCGAAACGGTCCCGAGGAAGCGCTCGCTGATATAGACCGGCGACAGACTGACGCGCACAATCTTGTCTTCCAGATCGAGCGTCTCGATCAGGAAATCGCCCGCCTTATGCTGTTCGGGATGGCGCGTCCAGTCTTCGATGGCCTGCGCCCACTTGGCCGCCGACCCACCGAAAAGACCCGTCAGGCGGAACATGGCCTGCCCGATGACCTGATCGCGCTGGAGTTCGAGGATGCGCTGGGCAGCATCGTTGAACAGCACGATTGTGCCTTCCTGATCGGCCAGCATCACGCCATCGGCGATGCCTTCGACGATAGCGGAGTTCTTCTCCGACTCTTCCTGCTCAACCCGCACCAGCGTCCCCAGACGTTCGGCCTGATCGCGGATGAGCTGGTACAGATCAGCATTGTTGATGGCCGCAGCGACCTGATTAGCGGCGGCGATGACCAGCTTCAACTGCGCTTCGCTGAAGGCGCGCTGCTTGCGGCTCAATAATACCATCACGCCCTGGGGGTCATCGTTGCTTTCCAGCACCACCGCCAGTGCCCCATGCCACTCGGAGGCATCCGGCACGTTCAGATCCCAGTAGGCCTCGTTATGCAGGTCGGTGACAACTGTTTGCTGACCATTCTGCAACAACCAGGTCGCCAGCATCTCCGCCGGATGCTGGGTATCGAGCATCTCATTGGGGACATACAGCGATCCCAGCATCGAACGCGGCATCAGCCGGTCTGACAACGGATCGATCAGCATAATCACGCCATCGTCGGCCATCACAGCGGCGGCCACCATTTCCAGCGCACGCCCCAGCACCCGATCCATGTCCAGCGTCTTCGCCAGTTCCGAGGTGATGCGGTAGAGCGTATCGAGGTTGTCGCGCTCACGCTGAAGTTCTTCGGTACGCTGCTGCACACGACGATTCAACTCATCAGCGAAGGTGCTGACCTGATTGAACAGACGAGCGTTCTGGATGGCAGCGCCAAGCTGGGTTCCGACGGTGGTCAGCAACCGTTCGTCGTTGATGCCAAAGGCGCGGGTGTTCTGGGTATCGCGCAGCGCCAGCACGCCCAGCACCTGATCGCCGGCGGCAATCGGCACGCCCAGATAGCTCTTGGCATCCGCCTCACCGTTGGCGATGCCCAGGTTGGTGCGCATCTCATCGCTGCTCCAGTTGCCACCCCCCAGCGAAAGGGAGCGGCGATGCTGGATGATGAACGAAACTTCGTCGTTATTCAGCAGGCGCGGCGGAATGACCTGTTCAACACCACCACGAATGACCAGCGGGAAGCTGATTTCGGCGGTCTCGGGTTCATAGAGCGCCAGATACATTTCCTCGGCGCTGGTGACGCGCGGCACCTGCTCGCGGATGATTTCGATCATGTCATTCATATTGAGAGTGGCCGAAATCGACTGGCTGAGGTTGTTGATGAGGAAGGCTTCTTCGACCAGCGCGGCAGTTTCGGTCGAGAGACGCGCGTTCTGGATGGCGATGGCGGACTGTGCACCCAGCGCCTGTGCCAGACGGACTTCCCGGTGACTGAACTCACGCATGACCTGGTTGCGCTGAGCCTGGATCAGACCAATCGCCTGATCGCGCACCACCAGCGGGATCAATACCCGCAGCCCTGCGCCGGTTTTGGCGAGGTCTTCGATCTCTGCCGGATCGCCGATGTCTTCGTCACGCCGGACAATGATGACTTCGGCATTCTCCAGCGCGCGTCCTTTGGTCGTGAACTGACGCAGGTTATACACCGTGCCAGAGGGGGCGACCTGATCGGGTTCACCGTAGCGGCTGACATCCATGCGGACTTCCAGGGCGTTTTCGATGTTATCCCACATCATCACCGCGCAGTCATCCATCTCCAGCGCGTGCAGCATCAGATCAACCACGCTGCGGAAGGCATCTTCCAGATTCAGGGTGAGCGAGGTGGCCTGGGCGGCTTCCAGCAGCGTCTCCAGTTCGCGGGTACGCACCAGCGTTTGTTCGAGCAGATTGGTATTCTGGACGGCGATGGCCGCCTGGTTAGCGATAATCAGGCTCAGGTCGATCTGCTCTGGCGTGAAGTAGCGCGCCCCGCTGAAAATCTCCATATCGAACGCGCCGATCACCTGCCCGGCCACGGTCATCGGCACCATGACAAACGCGCTCAGGTTACGCCGGTGCAGCTCTTCGCGCATCGGGTCTGTTTCGGGAAGCTGAACCACATCGTTGATGATGATCGGGGCAGCGTTACGCCGCAGCTCCTGGTACAGCGGATTATTGAGCAGGTTGATTAACTCATCTGGTGGAACATCGCCGCGCGGATATTCCATCACCACCCGTCCGATCATCAGGCCGCGTTCGAAGATCATAGCGCGCGCATGATCGACGCTCATGGCAGAAGCGATTTCAGACAGCGCGATTTCCAGAATATTCTCACTATCGAGCGACTGCGCCAGCGAGACCGAAACGCGGTTCAGCAGTCCCAGACGTTCAGTCTGGTGCTGGGCTTCGGAATACAGGCTGGCATTTTCCATGGCGACCGCGACCTGGTTGGCGAAGGCCAGGGCCGCCTGTTCGCCCTGCACATCGTAATAACCAGTCTCCTGCTTGGAGAGCGCGATCACACCGATGACATCATCCTGATAGATCAGCGGTACGCCCAGCCAGCTCCCGTACTGGCTGTCGCCGGGGACGCTATCCAGCCCCAGCAGATTGCTGATGGAGAACGGGACTTTCTGTTCGATCAACTGGTGCATACGTTCATGTTCGCGGATCACAATGACGGCGTCTTCATCAGCCAGCATGGCGATCTCGCCGAAGGTTCCGCTCGACCCCTCCAGCACCAGCACCTCACCGCGGCGCGTCCACAAGGTCATGGTATCGAAGTCGATGACCTGGCTGATTTCATCCAGAGCCAGATTGATGACCTCTTCCCGGTTGAGCGAGGCGGTGATACGGCTGGAGACTTCGGTCAGCGCCGAAAGCTGATTGGCACGAGTCTCCAGGTCTTTTTCCAGCAGGGCACGATCAGTGACATCTTCGACCAGAAGCACGGCGCCGCGCACGCTGTCGCCGGACTTGAGCGGATAGGTGTAGAAATTGCGCACCAGCAGCTTGCCACTGCTCAGGCGGGTGGCCTGACCAATTTTCTCCTGCTGGATGCCGGTCTCCAACACTGTCTCAATATCGCCCTGGATCATCTCGGCCAGATCAGGCCGGTACTGGAACAAGGGCAGTCGCATGGCTTCTTCCAGCTTCCAGCCATAGCGCTGCTCCATGAAGTCGTTAATCGAGATGATCTTACCGGCGCGATCCAGCACCACGATGCCCTGCTGGATCGACTCGACAACCGACTCGTTGAAGTTGCGCAGGTTGAGCGCTTCATTGAACAGGCGCGCATTCTGAATGGAGACGGTGGCTACATTGGCGACACGCTTGAGCAGCGGGATGAACTCATTCAGGTCGCCTTCCTTATTGGTCAGCGCACCCAGGTACAGCACACCGATGGGACTGCCACCTGCCGACAACGCCACCAGCAAGGACGCCTGAACGCCCTGCATGTGGGCCGCCAGAATATCATTGTAGGGGTTACATTCCGGGTCACCGGCCAGCAGCACCATATCCTGACCGGTTTTCAAGACCTGTGCCAACGCGGAATGATCCAACGCCGCCGAGTATTCGCGCAGCACAGTGACCGAACTATCCGCTTTCAGCGTGGCACGGAAGACATCCACTGTCCCATCTTCCGGGTCCTGCAGCGCAATCGTCAACAGACTGTACGGGATCAGCCGCAGCATCCCCGCCGCCATCGACTCGATCATCTGACCGACATCGAGCGATGAGGAGAAGGCCTCCATGATGTCATTCAGGCGCGCTTCCTGTTCAGCGCTTTGCAGGCTGGCGAGGTAGAGCCGGATATTCTCGATGTTCGACTCGGCCTGATGAGCGAAGATTTCCAGCACTTCCATGCGCTGCCGATCCGGGCGCATGCCATCACGCGGCCCATCCAGGCTGATGACGCCGAGCAAGCGGCCATCCGGCGCATTCAGCGGCAGCAGCAGCAGATCGCCATCGAGCCAGGCGTGTTCATGCTCGATTGGGGTCCAGGTGCGCTTACCGGGGAAGTTGATCTGGATGTTTTCCAGCTCAGGCGATAACCAGCGCGTCCGTTGCTCGACCGGCAGGAAATACGACTCGCTGATGCGGAACGACCGATCCGCAAAAAGCTGCTGCAGGCTGCCGAGCGGAAGGGTATCATCCTTGCTGCGTTCGAAGGCATCGAGCGGCATACCCAGTTGGGCCACCCGGCGCACCAGGCCATCGGTTTCATCGGTCAGCGCCGCCACACCAAAGTCATAGCCGACGCCTTCCTGAAGGCTTTCGAGGATGGCTTCCAGCAGCTCGACCTGATCGATGTTGCCCTGAAGCTCGCGCCCCAGTTCGAAAATCCGGTTCAATTGCTCAACACGCCGGTTGAGGCGATCACTGCGGCTGACCTGATCCTGGAAGCGGCGGAAGTTGCCATAGCCCAGCGAGGCTTTGGCGGCCAGCGTCAGCAGGAATGCGCCGGCGCGCTCATCAAAGTTGTAGGGACGGGCGTGATACAGATGCAGGATGCCGACGATCTGGTCTTCATAGAAGAAGGCTACCGCCAGCGCCGACCGCGCCTGTTCTGGGCGGGGTGCATATTCGCTTTTGGCGTAATCTTCCACCAACACATAATTCGCGCCGCGCTCAAACGACGCCATCTCAATCGGCGCGAGTTCGGTCAGACCACTCAGGTCGCCCAGGCGCTTGCTCATCTCCGGCTGATTCGGCACATGCCACAGGCTGGAATGTTTCAACAGCACCAGGGTAGCGCCATCGGCCTGAGTGGCGCGGGTGGCTTCCTGGCTGATGACATCGAGGATGACATCCAGCTCCAGCGTGGTCGCCAGCTCATTGCTGATGCGCGAAATCGCGTCCAGTTCCAGAATACGACGGTTCAGGTTCTCGCCGGCGGCTTCGTACAGGCGGAGGCGTTCGATGGTCGCGGAAATCTGAGCGGCGATGGCCGAGAGCAGCAGCACATCTTCCTGGGTGTAAGCCTTATCGCGGTTGGCGATGCCCAGTTCACCCAGCACACGCTCGCCGACGATCAGCGGCACCATCACCACACGATTCAGGCTGAAGCGGTTGGCGACATCCTGATAGGCCAGCAGCACCCGCTTATCGCTCTGGAGATCATTGCTGAAGAAAGGTTCTTCGGAAAGGGCGGTGCTGTGTTCCACGCCATCGCTGAAGATGTCGAACACCACCGCTTCGGCCATCTCCATGCCATAGACCCAGCGCGGATAGGTAGTCAGCGTGCCAGCCTGTCGATCCAGGGCGTTGATGAACACCAGCGGGCTGCTGGTGAGCACGGCGATTTCCGCCAGCACTGGCTTGAAGGGGTCTTCAGGCTTGATGACCTCGCCAGCCAGTTCAGCGATCCGCCGCAGCGAACTGGATTGTTCGGCGCTCTGCATAACGTTGCGATAGAGGCGGGCATTTTCGATCATCGCTGCGACCTGCGAGGCGAAGATCAGCAGGAGTTGGGCATCCTTATCGGTGAAATCCACATCATTGATGGGGTTCGAGGCCTGGATCACGCCCAGCCGCCGACCACCGACCATGAGGGCGGCGAAGAGAGTTTTCTGGACGCCAAGCTGTTCAGCGAACTCGGCCAGGCCGGCGGCATGAACCACTGAACTGGTCTGCACCTGATTGGTGTACCAGAATTCGTAATCTTCCCACAGCGCCAGCAGCGGGCTATCCGCCGAGAGGCTGATGCTGTAATCCTTGATCTTGTCATCACCCAGCCCATAGAAGGGAAGCTGGCTGACCAGCGCCCGCCGCGCCGGGTCGTAGAGCAGGATGCCGCACAGGGTCACACTCATCTGCCGGGCGATGCGCTCATTGATGGTCGAGTAGAATTCGTCTTCGCGGTTGAGCGAACCGATGGCGTGGGTGATTTCCTGCAAACCGGCCAGTTCGGTATCGCGGCGCTGCTCGCGCTGGAACAGCCGCAGGTTCTCGATGACCACTGCTGCCTGTGCCACCACCAGCTTCATCTCACGGATGTCCTGGGACGAGAAGCCGCTGGCCCCTTTGCGGTTGCACAACTGCATCATGCCGATGCGCTGATCGCCGATCTGAAGCGGCAATAAGGCGGTGTTCTTGATGCCAGCCACGCTCAGGATCGATTGCAGACCGAGGACTTCCAGCAGTTCTTCCTCGATCACATCGTTGGAAATCCAGTAATCCTGATGCTCAAAGATGTCGCGCTGCGGCGTGTCGTTGGGCAGTGGGATGATGATATTCTGCGCCAGGTTATCCGGCACGCCATGAAAAGGAAGCTGCGGCACCAACGCCCGACGGGTTTCGTCGTAGAGCAGCACACCGCTGACACCCAGCGACAGCACCTTCGCCACCTGCTCGTTGAGCGTCTTGTAGACCGAACGGACCTCGGTATCAGTCTTGCCGCTGCGCAGCAGTTCGCCGATGCTCGCCATGTCGTTGATGCGCTGCGACTGATCGGCATACAATTGGGTGTTGTAGATCGAGGTAGCGACCTGGGTGCTGATGGCCTGCAAAAAGGCCAGATGCGCCGGGTTATAGCTGTTGGGCTGCTTGTGCGCCAGCTCCAGCGTCCCCATGAAGCGATCCCCCAGCAGCAGCGGGACGCCAACAAAGCTCTTGTAGAAACCGGAGAGTTTGGGCTGCACCGATGAGCCATCGAAGATGCTGGCGACCAGGACGGCGCGACGGTGCTGGGCGATATAGCCGGAAATGCCCTCGCCGTAACGGTAGACGCCGCCGTATTCCGACAGCTTGATGACATAGGGCGCGTCACCAGCCCAACCCTGTGGCGACAGCCGGCGCGACGTTTCATCCCACAGGCAGATTTCGCCTGCGCTGGAAGGTATGGCGCGCATAATCATGGTCAGCAGCGCCTGATAGACCTGCTGCAAACTCATGCTGGCGTTGATGGTTTCGCCAATCTCATTGATGACCTGAAGCGCCAACGACAAATCGAGGCTGCTGGCGGCCTGGTGATGGGCAGCGATCTCGCGCATGACGATGACGGTGCGCGTCTCCGGGCCAGAGGGAATGGTGTGCGATGAGGCTTCTACCCAGCGGTTGCCAAACTGGAACGATGCCTGCCCCTGGCGCACGAACAGTCCTAGGAAGTTATCCGCCGGCTGCGCCATCGCGGCCACCACCTCCAGGCTCGGCTCGCCACCGTTCATACCCAACCAGTGGTGGGCACGTTCGTTCATGTACAGCAGTTGGCCGGTATCCCGCGAGACCAGCACGGCGTCGTCACCGGATGCCATCGGGAATTCAGGGTCGGTCTGGCGCGCATCAACTGTCGGGATGAAGCCCAACGCCTGACGCTGCCGCACCCAGAAGTACAACCCCAGACTGATGACCAGGCCACCGAAAAAGACGATGAATCCTAATCCCATAGCCGCTACACCTACTCTAGCTTACAAAGGGCGATTACCAGGCGGTCAGAATGGGGGGCGGCGCATCACCGCTGGACCCTCGGCGCCGATCCTCGGCTGCCAATTCCACCACCTCGCGGATGTCGGCAAACTGATACTGTGCCGTTGAAACCGACCCGACCGAGAGGGTCATCAGCGGTTCCTGTCGTTCCCCATGAGAACCATCGGGCACCAGCACATAACCCCGTTCGCGATCAATGAAGTTGTAGTGCTGTTGAATCTCTTCGTTGAAACGTTCGACCAGCCGCACCTTGAGGTTGTCTGCATCGCCGGTGTGGCTGATGATGACGAAGTTCTCCTGCGATGAATGGCCGAGGAAGTCATCGGGTGTGCCGCGTTCATCCACCACTTCGCCCATCAGCAGCGCCATCGCCCGCATGACATTATCCGCCGCGACGAAGCCATAGACTTCGCGGAAGGGATCGAGATGATTGATCTTGATGTCGACATAGGCCCAGGGGCTGGACGAGCGCATCAGCGAGCGCAGTTGATCTTCGATGAGCTGCCCCATCGGCAGGCCGGAGCGCGGGTCGGTCATCGAGGTGCGCTGCGACATCTTAATGGCGTTCGCCACCCGCAGCTTGAGTTCCTCGATGTCAAAGGGCTTGGTGATGTAATCATCCGCCCCCAGCTCCAGACCGACAATCTTATCGCTGCGTTCATCTTTCTGCGTCAGGAAGATGATCGGGATGTGGCTGGTGCGCTTGGTGGTGCGGAGTTCGCGGCAGACATCGTAGCCGTTCATGTCCGGCAGCATGATATCCAGGATAATCAGATCAGGCAGTTGCTTGCGGGTGAGCTGCAAGGCATCGCCCCCGCGCGGCGCGACCTGCACCTCATACTGCTGCCCGCTGAAGTAAATCTTGAGCATGTTACCAATGTCGAAATCATCTTCAACCACCAGCAATCGTGGTTTATTCATGGCGTGCCCCCGAAAGGAATTCCAGTTTGGGTATTGTTATTCTAATGATACAGGTGAACAGAAACCGATGCCAGCGCTGCCCCTGCCTGCCCGTTTCAATATACCAACCTTTAGGGCGAACTGATCCCCTCATTAATGGGGGTCTATGATTCAGTATAGATGCGAACCAGCCGCTGCATGACTCAAGATTACAGGGATTACCACGAGACGATCTCTAACCGAGCCAGCGGCAGCCCGTTGTTAAAGATGACACCAGGGGCGGCGAAGCGGCGCTCCGGCTCGCCAAACCAGTACACCGCCAGCAGCAAATCCAGGCCGCCGCGAAAGATGGAAGTCGGCATCGGGATGACCCGTTCTTCCAGATAAATCGCTCCGGGCTGCCAGCGGCTGGTTTCAAAAGGAGCGCCTTCGGGGTAGATCACTTGCGGTGGGCTGTCGAGCTGGTCATAGACGCGCTCACGCTGGGTGTAGAGGCTGATGCTGTAATCCAACGGCACCGGTTGATCGACTGACCACCACAACCGCACCCGCACCGGCTGGCTTTCGCGGAACACCAGCGGAAACGTGAGCGGGACATCGCCCTTCATGATCTGCGCTCCATGAAAACGCATCCCATTTTCGAACAGCACTCCTTCCCGATCCGGCGGCGCTTCGTAGAGACGGATGAAACAGCCCGGCGGGCCAACAAACCGCCCCAGCACGCGCCCTTGCGCCAACTGTGCCTCGAAAGCCCGGCTGGCCTCGTCCTGTGACGCGACCAGCCATAAGCGTTGCACCTGATCGGGATCGTTCACAAAGCGCAGCCCATTGGGGAAGTACAGGCGGGTGTAATAATCCCACTCTTCGGGGAAGTTACAGGTGCGATTGGGGTCGAGGAGTAGGGCATCGTCGGCCTGCCAGTGGTCGCGCAGCCAGCGCAGATTTTCGCCGAGGGGGGTGACAGTGTAACCATAATCATTGGGGCGATAGGGCGCAAACAGCAGCAGGCTCATGACGATGGCGCTCCCCCAGCGCCCCCACTGCGGCAATCGCACCAGCCCGATCCCCAGCAGCAGCGCCAGCCCCAGGATATACCACCAGGCATAGCGACGGGGTGGGAAAAATCCCAGGCGCGGTTCCAACAGGTAGATGATGAGCGGGACGAGCAGCACCCAGACCAGCCAGTAGCCAGCAGAGAGCCGCTGCCGACCACGCAGCGCCTGAATCAGCGCAATCGCCACGCCCAGCAGCGCCAGCAGCAGCAGCCCATACCACAACGGCGAGCGGGTGAAATAGTCAAAGAAGTCGAACCACGCCTGGGGCAGCGGTGCCAGCGCGACCATGCGTTCGCCAGCGCTGTGATTGCTGACCTGCTGTAACTTGTTGCTCAAATAATCCGGCAGCGCCAGACCCAGCGCCATAATTCCCGGCAGCAGCCCCCGCCAGGCCTGGCGGGGATAGAGCAGCAGCACATAACCGGCCAAAATGCCCAGACCGGGTACGATGGTGATGGTGGAGAGGTACAGGCCGTACAAAGCCAGGCCGAGCAGCAGACCGTAATACCAGGTGAAGCGCTGAAAATAACGATCCACCAGCCACAGGGTCAGCGGCAGGACGGTGTAGGCGATGACATAACTGCGTACCTGGAGATGGATGAACAGGCTGATCGGCAGGGCGCTGTAGGCCAACGCCGCCAGGACGCCAGCCCAATCACCAAACGGACGCCGCACCGCCTGGAACAGCAGAACCGCCGCCGGCAGCCCCAGCAGCAGCGAGAGATAGCGCAGCACTTCCGGCTGTAACCCAGCCAGCCCTTGCCATGCCCCCAGCAGCAGGAAATAGGTGGGGTATTCGGTGGGGGAAGTCCAGTAAACAATCTGCTCCGGCGTGCCTGAACTTTGAAAGATCGACCAAAGTTCGTCATTATCCAGATAGAAGGTTCCGATCTGGGCGAAGCGACTGAGTGCGATAAGCAGCAGAATGCCGGTGAGAACGAACAGACGCAAACGCAGAGTCATGGGTAAATCCGTGAAAAGCGGTGGGGCTATTGGGGCTGGGCGCTCCAGGTTTTGCGATGAGCGGCCGCCTTTTCGCGGACGACGGCGATCATCTCCGGTGTCACTTCGGCTTCGAAGCTGCGGAAACCCGACAATCGAAAGCCGTGTTGTTGGGCGATAGCGGCTATCTCGGATGCCTGCTGCTCCGATATATCTTTGCCGACGGTGTAATCTTCGTAGCGGCCTGCGAGCGCCAGCGCCATCGTCTCGGCCATGCAGGCATAGGCCATGCGCGGCGGGAAGCCGAAGTTGAAGTGAAAGTCCACCGGCCCCGGTACTTCGATCATGCCGCCTTCGATCACCAGCACATCTTCGCGCTGGGCCGCCACCTGCCGCGACACATCACGGGGACGGGCGACATCACAGACGACGCTGCCGGGCTTGAGATGCTGCGGGTAGATGATCTCATGCACCGCGCTGGTGACGGTCAGGATCAGGTCGGCTTGATAGATGGCGTTCATCTCCACCGAGGTCACCACCTCAGCGCCGCGCCCCTGACATTGCTCACGGATGACATCGAGCGCCTCGCTGCGTTTGCCCACCAGAATTAGCCGGGCGCAATCGCGCGCCAGCATCAGGGCGCAGGTCTTGCCAATAGCACCGGTTGCCCCAACCACTGCAACCGTCGCCTCACGCATGGGCAGATTCATCACGGTCGCGGCTTCGCGAAGGGCTTCCACCGCCATCGCAATAGTGTAGCTGTCACCGGTTGTTACCGGCAGCGCCAGCCGGTCGGCAATCGTCACGCCGGCATCACCGACCACCGAGGTATACGCCCCCAGCCCCAGGATGCGCGCGCCGAGTTCTTCCGCCATCTGGCCGCAGGCGACGATCTTGTTGTAGGCCACTTCCACCGGCAGCGACAGCATGGTAGGTGGGGTGAAGGGACAGGCGATCAGCCAGCCTTTCAGTTCACGCCCGGTGGCTTGTGAGACGATGCCGGTGACTTCGGAGAGATAGACCGGCGGGAAATAACGCGAGAAGAAATTGATCTGCCCTTCGGTCAGTATGTTGCCGAGCAGGGGGAATTTGCGCGCCACATCCTTCTTGATCTGGATGGGATGGATGATGAAGGCAAAGGTGTCCTGGCTCATGAGTTGGCCTCTGGTGCGGTTGATGGCTCCTGTACACTATAACACGCATCACCCCACTTGGATGTTCAGCTTGCGGAGTTGTAGGGTTCACTCCAGCGGCTCGACGCCAACGACCTTCTTGCTGTGAGGGGTATAGTACACACGATACGATTTACCATCAGTTACCCGATCAATCACAGTTTGGGGCAACTGGAACGATTCATCGCCAAGCCACAGGACATGACGATAACGACGGGCGGTGAAGGTGATGCGGACCGGCCCCTCCAGATATTTGACCTTGCCATCACGGAGGTCGCGGTTCAGGGCGAGTCCAGCGCCGACCCCATACAAGTCAATGGCTCCAACAGTCACGATGTAGAAAACTTCGCGAACGGTCAACGACGCGAACCCGTTTGGGGAATTAAAAATGCTGATGATCTGAGCGATCAGAAAGAAGCTGGCAAACGCCGCCAAGAAGCAGAGGATGACGAATCTGGGCATCGACTGCGATACCAGTTCAGCCCGCTGCTCCTCAGTCATCCGCTGGCGAGTGAGCATAAGCTGTCGCTCGGTGTCAGTCGATGAATCCGTGACACGGAAATAATCCTCGAGGGTTGGCTTTTCCGGCTGCATTGGCTTGAGCCTCATCTCATCCGAATGGATACACCCATTGTATCACCGCCCGCCGCGCAGCCCGAACAGGCGTGGACTGCCGCTGATGAGCGCCAGCGCCCGTCGCCAACTATCCCCTTCGGCACCCATCGCAATATCGGCGCGGCGGATGTCGTACTTGTCAGCGAAGAGATCGAGTTCGGCTTTGAGCTTTTCCCAACGGTTCATCTGAATCGTGGTCAGCGTTTCGGTCAGCGCCGGAGTGGTGGACTCGCGCAAGGCCATCTGGTAATGGGGCAGGCACAGACCCGATGAGGCGCGAAAGGCATCCTGAATGCGCGGATCGGCCAGGTAAGTGACGAAGGTATGGATATGCAGCCGAGTGGCTTGTTCCAGCTTGTCACAGGCCATACACGAGCGTGTCGGCTCCAGCACATCCGCCAGGGCGCTGCCGGGGCTGGCGCTGCGGCTCCACCAGCGGGCGTTGCCAGGCTTGCGGCTGCTGTGCTGATCGACCAGCTTCATCACCTCGCCCAGCACCGAGGCATCCAGGATGGCGATGCCCAGCACTTGCGCCCCGTAATCGATCAGTTGGGCGCTGTGGGTGGCACACAATCCGCGCGAGTCGCGCATGGCGAAGTGAGTATCGGGCGTGTTGACGTACTCGTACATCTGTGAGTCGAGGAAGCGCTCGACATCATGCTCGATCATCCGGCACAAGGCACAGCCCGGTTGAGGGAAGGTTTCGACCAGATCATAGAAGTTGAGAGGGATAGAGGCCATGCTGCTGCGCTCGCTTCAGGCGACGGTGGACGACAGCCTTCACTCTACCACACGGCGGCGCATCAGTGAATTCTGGCTGGGGGTTACGCGGTTGGTTACAGGCTTGAGCCTGATAAACAGGCAGGAACAGGCAAAAGTTAAGGTTTACTAACCTTCACAGTGTGCCAGTCCGATATGGGCCAGAATCGTCGCGTCTTTATCATCGGTAGCCAGGTTCAGCCGTATGATGATTCTAACGTTGTATCGGAGACGATAAGAAGGTGTCGTGTGCGCGTCGTGCGTCGCTTGCTGCTCTTGCTGGCCTTGCTCTGTTTCATTCCATCCGTCATCCTGCTGCTGAACATCACCGCCCCCAACCCCACCGGACGCCGCACCTCCAGCGCCAGCCCACTGGTCACCGGGCAGGGCAGCGGCTCGATGATCGGACAGTCGGCAGAAGTCATCCTCGCCCGCGACCTGCGGCTGCCGAACAATAATGATTTCAATCAGCGCCAATGCCTGTGTCAGAATGCCAACGCCATCGACAAACGGGAGTGTAATGTCTGCCTGCCAGTGGAAAATCTGAATTCGCTCTACCGCATCCCGGATTTCATCAGCGAACGTTTCATCGCCGAATCCAAGAACCGGCAGGACTTGGCCTACAGCGGGCGCGAAGTCGATCAGATCAGTGATTATGTCGTGGCGGCACGGGCGCTCAATATTCCGCTGTGGGTCTATGTCCGGGTGGATACCCCGGTCGCGCCGGAATTCACCCGGCTGGTGCAGTCATCCGGCGGCGATGTCGTCTACTATTTCACCGTGCCGGGCTATGTCGATCCCGTCGATGATCTGGCGGGTAAAGGGATGTGGGCTGGAATGGCCGTGTTGGGTGGACTGGCGCTATTGAAGTGGGGCAGCCGGCGGCGCCTGCCGCACCTGGTTCGCCCCAGACACCCCAATGATCCCCTGAGCAAAGCTGTCACCTCGCTGAACACAGCCCAAGACTTCGCCCGACGCAGGCAGGCGCGTCTGCGGCGCGAGATGGATGAGGAGTGGAATGATCTTTAGGGGATCGATGAAATCTTGTTTACCACTCCCTTCATCGCTGCTTATGCTCATCCTGGTTCAGGCATTTTCTAATCCATTTGCCTATTTGGGGGGATGAGCCGTTGCGCCGCGAATCAGCCTGCGCTCACATACCGTCAACCCCGTCAGTCTGAAGGCTGCCAGGCAAAACGCGCCGCATCGCGGAACGCATGTCCCATCAACTGCCGTGCCGCACCTGTACTCAGATCCACAATATAAACAAAATCGACGTCCGTCTCAGGAATTTCAACGTAAATCAAACGGGTTCCATCCGGCGATAAAGCCCAGGAAAACTTTTGAAACAGCGTCCTGGTCAACGGGGTCGGCTGTGACTCATCCAGGGATTGAAGGTACAGTTCGGTCTGCTGCTCGTCGCCCGCGCCATACACCAGGGCAGCGCCATCTGCGGTGAAACGCGGCCCAACACTCGAAAGCGCGGCGCTGGTCACCTGACGGACGCCGTTCCCATCCGCATTCATGATAAAAATTTGATAGCGCGGAACGTTGTCAACCCTATCCGCTTCGACCACATAGGCGATCTTCGACCCATCGGGCGACCAGACTGGCGCATAATGAATACCTTCACCCAGAGTGAGCTGCAATACGCTCGCATCCGCCAGGCGCACCGAATAAATCTGACCATCAGACTCCAACAGCAGGCGTGTGCTGTCCGGCGACCAGTGCGCTGCAAAACTGCGGCAGCTTTCCGTGCTGAACAACGCCCGCCGTTCACGCCCATCCGGCTTCATGATGTTCAGCACACAGCGGAGGTCATCGCCCTCAGAGGCAACATAGGCAATGAAAGCCCCATCGGGCGACCAACTTGGCGCAACCTCATAATTCACATTATCCACCAACTGCTGCACATTCTGTCCTTCGATGTCCATTGTATAAATGGCATAATCAAAGTAGATGTCCTCTTCGGTATCATCACGGTTCGAAATGAAGACAATCTGTTGACCATCGGGCGACCAGGCGGGATTCACATCGGTGAAGGTATTCTGGGTCAGGTTGCGAACTGAAATAACCTGATCGTCCATCACATAAATGTCGGCGTCCCCATCGTCATAAGCCTGAAACACAATCTGAGTCAGCGCACTTTCATAACCCCACGCCGGACTAACCCAAAACAGCATCGCCAGCGCAAGAACGATTATTTGGGGCATGGTTCTCTCCTCATGCACAACGGGCAAGCAGGGCAGACGCGGATCGGTGTCGGCATCCGCTTGCTGTAAACAAAAGACGTGTTTGGCTGCTGAAAAGTTTCAAGCCCAATTTCAGTCTGCCAGCAAACCCCGCGCTAAACCGCATAAGCCCGCTGCGGCAGACAGCCGGCTGAATGCCCTGTTTTGCTGGAACAGCGCAACTCCCATCAACCGCGTTCACCCGTCGCCACAACTTAATTGGGGATTTACATGGACGGGTCGCTGTGCGACACTGAATCGTGTTAGGGTATGAAAATCGCCCTGGTCGATTTTGCACAGTGTATTCCTCCCCATTTCTGAGCCTATTCACTTCTGCATCTTTTGCCACGACAGCTTACCTACTCTATCGAGTGAGTCCGTTTATGCATACAGGAGTATGTCATGGCTAAAAAGCTATATGTCGGCAACCTATCGTATTCCACCACCGAAACCCAACTGCGTGAATTGTTCTCGCAGGTTGGCGAGATCACCGAAATCAACATGATTATGGATCGGGACACCGGCCGCCCCAAGGGCTTCGCCTTCGTCCAGATGTCCAGCGACGAGGCCGCGATGGATGCCATCCGCCGCTTCAATGGTCACATGCTGGATGAGCGCGCCCTGACGGTCAACGAAGCCCGTCCGCGCGAAGAACGTTCCAGCGGCGGCCCCAGCCGTGGGCGCCGGTTCTGATCCCGACAGCCCCTGGCTGATCGTCGCACCAGTGCAGGACATGTGCCTGCACTGACCCTGCCTACCCGGACTCATCCCGTCCACTGCTCGTGTCCTGTCTCATCCTCCAAGCCTGAAACGCTTCACCGCCTTTCAGAAGACGAGCGTATCGATATAAGGAACACAGCGCTTATGGGATCACGCAAAGCGGATCAGGTCATCACCATCCTGCTGGTGGATGACATTGCCGAACTTCGCAACAGCATCCGCAAACTTCTGAGCATGGAGAGCGATTTTGAAGTCGTGGGCATGGCCGGGACCGGACACGAGGGACTGGCGCTGGCAAAGGAACTGAAGCCCGACATCATCATCATGGACATCAATATGCCCGATATTGATGGACTGCAAGTCACCACCCGCATCATTAACCTGCTCCCCGAAACCGGCATCATCATTATGTCGGCGCAGGATGACAAGAGCTACATCCGCCAGGCCATGGTGGCCGGTGCCAAAGCCTTCCTCACCAAACCCTCAACGATGGATGAGCTGTACCATACGGTGCGAGCGGTGTATTCGCGCGCCCGTCCGCAGGCCGGCCCGTCGTCATCATCAGCAGCACGCCCCAGACCGGCTGCCCAATCGCCGCAGGATCAACGCATCCGCGCCGGAAATATCATCGTGGTTTACAGCCCACAGGGCGGCGCTGGTTGCACCACCATCGCCATCAACCTGGCGGCAGAGCTGACCCGTGAGAACTGCCGGGTGCTGCTGGTCGATGCCAATTTACAATTCGGCGATGTCGGCGTGTTCCTCAACCTGAGTGTGCGCTCGACCATGGTTGATCTGGTGGAAGATGTCGATGATCTCGATCTGGAACATTTTGAAGATGCCATCACCCAGCATAACAGCGGGTTGAAGGTTCTGATGGGGCCGCCGCGCCCGGAGCTGGCGGAAAAAGTGACCAGCAATCCCGATGCGCTGCCCAACATCCTCAGCAAAATACGATCCGAGTATGATTTCATCGTGGTCGATACCAGCCTGCACCTGGATGACATGGCGCTGTCGCTGATGGACCTCGCCACCCGTATCATCCTGGTCTCCACCCCCACCTTACAGTCGGTCAAGAATGTGCGCTTTGTGCTGGATCTGTTCGAGAAACTGACGCTCTCGATGGAAAAAATCCTGCTGATTTTCAACCGTCTGCCGCTTGATCCGCAACTGCGGAAATTCGCCATCACGCCGGAGAAGGCACAGTCCTTTCTGAAGCAACCGGTTCATACCATCATCCCGGCGGACGAACAGATGATGTCCGAAGCCATTCGCAAGGGCATCCCGGTAGTCGGCAACAAGCGCGATCGTGACAAGTCGCCGGTCAAAGAACTGGTTGCTTTCGCTGACTCGCTCTTCACCGCGCTGATGCCCGCCGCTCAGGGCGAACCATCCCGGCTGGATGGCAAACCTGTTGCTGCCCGCGCTATACCTGGAAAGGGTTCATAAATCATGGATCTCGACACTGTATCGGATAAGCATCTGCACGAATTGGAACGCCTGTCTAAAGAACTGCTGGCGCTGTTGAAAAAAGGCAAGCTGACCGACCTGCCCCTGGCCGAGTCGCTGCGTCTGCTTCAGGCCCAGGCGGAGAAAGCCCGACATGCGCGTTTTGACGATCATAACAAGGAATTCCAGGGATTCTGATTGGCCGAAGGCGGCGTTGCGCTTCGGTGGAATGGGGGTTGAGTCCCCTCGTCTATATCTGTCATCGCTAGAGGAGATTGACTATGGCCGCAGTTGCCGAACATATCCAGAAGAACTTTAAGCTGACGATCAAGGAAGGTCTGCCCCGGGGCGTGGTCGAGCGGATGGGGGCGGTGAACTGGCTGCGCTGCTGTCCACTGTGCGGCAGTGTACATCAGATTCTCGAAATCACACAGGATATGGCCTATACGCCGATGTGCCAGACGCATCCCCATCTGTACAAGGCGGAACTGGCATCGTGGCAGAAGCTGCACCCGGATGTAAATGCCTACAAGTCGGTCTATCTGACGATCGGCTGATCCGACAACGTTGTGATTCTGACCGCCCCGATATGGGGATTTTTCACATTACCCTGAACGATATATGGCGAAAGGTCGAGCGATGAGCCAGGCGAAAATCTATGCCCAGCAGCAGTGGAGCGAATCGGAACTGGCCGGAGATGGCTTTCAGGCTTACCATCCGGTCAAGCACCTCGTCATGATGGTCGCGCCCCCCTGGCGCAAGCCAGCGAATCTGGCGGATGATGGCCCCCCGGCGCCGCGCTTCTGGATACCCTACCTGGGTGGCGATAGGGTGGACGTCAAAGCCGATGACCACCGCCTGCAACCGATTGAAACCGAGCTTTTCCAGCAGCGCTATCGCCCCTGGAATGATCCCGATTGGAAGCCCAGCCTGACGGAAACCCGTTTGCAGCAGATGGGTTGTATGCCCTATTTCAGCATCGCGCCGATTTGGGCCAAGCAGCTCACCAGCGACACCTGGGTCAAGGCCAACCATCAGGCGGAAGCCGTGCACATCCCCGCCGGTGAATGGCTGTGCATCAGCCTGGAGGGCGAACCCTGGAGCGAAACCGACGCCAGCTTTCAGTCGCAGTACCATCTGCCGGTTGGTTAGACCAACTGGCACTCTGGATTTCGCTCCTGGCTGACCGTATACTCGGCACACACGGGCAGAGGCACATCACAGACGTTTTGATGAACGACGAACATTTCATGCGGCTGACGCTGGACGAAGCGCGGCTGGCGCTGGAACATGGGGATGTCCCGATTGGGGCGCTGGCGGTGCGCGATGGGGAAATCATTGGACGCGGTTATAACTGCCGCGAACGCGACCAGGACCCGACCGCTCACGCCGAGATGCTGGCGCTGCGGCAGGCGGCGCAGGTGGTCGGTCACTGGCGGCTGGAACGGGTGACGCTGTACTGTACGCTGGAGCCATGTGCCATGTGCGCCGGGGCGATGGTGCTGGCGCGGCTGCCGCGACTGGTCTATGCCACCACCGACCCCAAAGCCGGGGCGGCGGGCAGCCTGATGGACATCCTGCGCCACCCCAGACTTAATCACCAGGTCGAAGTCTCCGCCGGGCTGATGGCCGACGAAGCCGCACGGCTGCTGCGCCAATTCTTCGCCGATCTGCGCGCTCAGGGTCAGCGGCACTGATCGCTTAGCGCTTGGCCTTGCCCTGCCCGCGTATCATGCGCATGACGGTGATGAGGACGACAGCGCCGACCACGCCGAAGATCAGGTTGACGATCACGCGCTCGAGGCCGCCTTCGGGACGCCCAAAGCCGAGAATGCTGCCGATCAGACCGCCGACGATCACGCCCAGCCAGCCGAGGATGATGTCATTGATAAGGGGTTCGTCCTGGCTCTTGGTGATCTGCCGCGCCAGACCGCCTGCCAACGCCCCGACGATGATCCAGCCGACGCACAGGATCGGATTGAGGGTGATGAATTCCATGATTGACGCCTCCCACTGACTGATTTGGCACCACTATGACTATACCGAATGTGAGCCATTCGCGCTAAAAATCCGGCATTTTCAAGCCCAGGGTTTTGCCCTATAATCCGTTTCTATGGAGAGGTGCCGGAGTGGTTGAACGGGCTCGTCTCGAAAATGAGAATAGCCGCAAGGCTATCGAGGGTTCGAATCCCTCCCTCTCCGCAAACGTAACGCCGGATGCGAACGCGATGTCACTCCGGCGTTTTTTGTTTGTGTACCGTACCCCATCCATCTGCCATTGAATTCCCGCGAAGCAATCCGACATGATAAACCTCACCCATTCGATGATGATATTTGACACATATGTGATCTAAACTTATTTTACTAGAGGAAATGTGTGCTACTGTAAGCCTGACACAACTCTATGCACCCGTTCACCTCTGGAGGATATAATGACTGAACTACCCGATAATGACCTCGTGCCGGTAGAGCCATCCAAACCGATTGTCAGTGTCGATATGCTCTTGAGCGAGGCTAAGGAATTAGTAGTCGATGGAGAGAAAGAAGAAGCTCTCGCAAAAATCATCAGCATCTTGAAGATAGATGAGGATCACCCTGAAGCGCTATGGATGTACGCCAACCTGAATCCCAATCGCGAGAAAGCCACTGGCGCACTGAAGAAATTGATTCGAATCCAACCCGATCATGCTAAAGCCAAAGCGCTGTTGGATAAGTGGATGGATGAAGCATTGAGCGCGGGTCCAGCGGTGAAAGTCGGTGATAGCCAATCTGACCTGATGGCGCAGATGGTCAGGAATCAGCAAATGCTGCTCGAACGGCAGCAGCAAACCCCAGTCATCAATATCAATAATACCAATACAGCAACTGCCGTCGCCAATGGGAAAACTGGCGTGCGCAATCAGACAGCTTATATCGTGGGCCTGATTGTAGGAATTCTGTTTGGCGCTCTGGGCGTAGCCCACCTGATGAATGGCAAACTTGGCACTGGGCTGCTCTATTTAGTGTTGGGCTACGTCGTATGGTTACCCATTCTTTTCGTGATTTCATCTACCGGCGTTGGTCTGTGTTTGACTATTCCACTGCACATTATCATTTCACATTCAACTGCTAATGCTGGCGCACGGATGACTTAACCCCTTTATCAATTGGCGAGGCAGTGACAAATGCTGCCTCAACCTTCCGTTACCCGCTGTCCTGATTTCGTCAATCTTATGGAATGGCCTCACTCTTTTGGGCATCTTATACTATGATCTGAACACCGAACCATCCCATACCAGTGACCGAAAGGGACTCCCATGACCGCCCAACTCGCGGCTGCCCGCCGCCAGAAAGATGAGTTCTTCCGCCACAATCCACAATCCCCGCTGTCGCCGGAGCAGCAGGATTTGTTCAACGGGCTGCGCTACTATGACTACAACCCGGCACTGGACTTCAAGGTGAAAGCTGAAGCCTTCAACGATGGCCGCTTCGTCATGATCCAGACCACCACCGGCGAGCCGCGCCGTTTCAAGGTCTTTGGTCGTTTTAGCTTCATGGTGGATGAGCAGGAAGTCTCGCTCACTCTGTATGAAGCCGATTACGGTTTCTTCCTGCCCTTCGTCGATGCTGGCGCTGGCAGCGAAACCTACCCCTCCGGGCGCTATCTGGAGCCGGAATATCTGGGTGACAATACCTTTCACATTGACTTCAACCAGACCTATAACCCCTATTGTGCCTATGGCGATGGCTGGTCCTGCCCCATCACTCCGGTGGAGAACCGCCTGACGGTGGCGATCCGCGCTGGTGAAAAGCTGCCCGAAGGCGAGTGGGTGGGCAAGGGATAAGACGATGCCCACCGTATTGCGCGTCAGCGGTTATCAGTTCGTCATGTTCTCGTCTGACCATCCTCCACCGCATGTCCATGTTCGGCGTGAAGGTAAACTTGCCAAGATTGGACTTGAGGAGCCAATAGAAATCATCCGCACAGGTGGATTCAATAGTGGCGATCAAGGTAAAATTATCGAGATCATCAGAGAAAACAGAGACTTTCTATTGAGTGAGTGGAATCGGTTGTATCTTGCCGATAAGGAGTAGATGATGAACGAAAAGGATCGAGTCATCGCCGTCACGTTCGATGAAGACACCGTATACCTCCACCTCCACGATGGACGGGTGATCGGCAACCCGTTGATCTGGCACCCCTGGCTGATGAATGCCACTGAAGAACAACGATCTGTGGTTGAGTATTACGAATTGAGCGCCTACTGGCCGGGCTTGGACGACGGGCTGGACATCGAAGAGATGATGAAGGGATCACCGCCACGCCTTCCCCGTGTGCCGGCTGTTTTGACTGATTGAGCAAAGCAGATTTCCACACATCCAGAAGGCGACTGGGCAGAACAGGGCTAGATCGGGAAACGCAACGAATTATTGCCGCCATGCGGGTGCATTTCACTTTGGTGCACTCGTACCTATAGTTTTGGCTTGAGACTTTTCATCGAGCGAGTTTTGCACGAACTTGAAATACACCCCCGCCATGCTGAAGGCGTATCAGGATTTCGTAAAAAAGGATAAGCTTAGGCATGGGTGTGAAGCCAGCTTGCCTTTACCCTTGCGCCCGTCGAGGAGAGCCATAATGGACTGGAATGAGCATGTCGTGATCGTGACCGGTGCTGGCAGCGGCATCGGTACAGGCATCGCCGAGGTGTTCGCCGAAGCCGGCGCACAGGTTGTCATCGCCGATGTGAGCAAGAGTCGGGGTGAGGCCGTCGCTGCCGACTTGCAGGCGCGTTATGGCAAGGGACTGGCAATCCACACCGATGTTTCCCGCAGCGCCGACTGCCGGCGGCTGATCGAGCGCACAGTCGAGTCCTATGGACACCTCGATACGCTGGTGAACAATGCCGGGGTGAATTTCGTCAAGCCCACCCTCGAAATGGAAGAAGCCGATTGGGATCGGGTGGTGGATGTTGACCTCAAGGGAACTTTCCTCTGTAGTCGCTATGCGCTTGAGGTGATGGTGCCACGTCGCTATGGCAATATCATCAATATCGCCAGCGTCCACACCGTTGCCACGCTGCCGGAAGCCGCCCCTTATGCTGCCGCCAAAGGGGGTGTCCATATGATGACCTGTTCCTTAGCCATCGAGTTCGCGCCGTTTGGCATTCGCGTCAATGCCGTCAGTCCGGGGCTGACCGATACCCAGATCTGGCAGGATATTCAGAACGCCGCCGAAAGCCTGGATGCGGTACAGCAGCACTGGTACGACAACATTCCGCTGGGGCGGGTGCAGTCGCCGCGCGAAGTCGGGAATGTGGTCAAGTTCCTGGCATCCGACGAATCGTCCTATATCACGGGCGCGAATATCATGACCGACGGCGGGATGACCATCCAGTTGATTAATCGGGCGCGTTACGCCAGCAAGTCGCTTGAAGGCAAAGTTGAACGGTAAGCCGAGGAAGGACACATCATCATGCTGCGGTTGGTAGACCTGACACTCGATATTGTTGATCGCGCCCCGACCTTTGGAGTTGATCCCAAGACCGCCGTGATCCCCCATCTCGGCATCAAGGACCTCTCCTACAACATCACCCAGTTGGTCATGAGTACCCATCTGGGCACCCACCTGGACGCGCCATTTCATTTCTTTGATGAGGGCAAAACCGTCGAGCAGTTGGATATTCGGCGCGGATTCGGGTCGGCCTGGGTGCTGGATTTTCGTCACAAACCGCCGAAAGCCGAAATCACCGTCGCCGATCTGGAGCCACATGCCCACAAGATCACTCGTGGCAGCCGTCTGATCTTTCACACCGGCTGGGATGCCCAGTTCCCCCAGCCCCACTACTTCAGCGATCAGCCCTATCTTGGACCGGCAGCCTGTCAGTGGCTCGCCGAGCGGGGCGTTGCCACCGTCGCGCTGGATATGCCGACCATTTATCCCGGTGACTATGTGACCGTGCATCATCTCCTGCTGCGTCCTGAAGTACTGGTGATCGAAGGACTGACGCGCCTGAGCG
This sequence comes from Anaerolineae bacterium, assembly GCA_022843385.1. Lineage (GTDB taxonomy): Bacteria > Chloroflexota > Anaerolineae > Aggregatilineales > Phototrophicaceae > CFX2. The sequence continues at coordinate 164,929 of JALHNT010000001.1, forward strand.
AGCTCCGGACTGAACAGGTCATTCTGTGTGCGCTGCCTCTGCGTATTCGCGGGCGCGATGGTTCTCCCTGTCGAGCGGTCGCCATTGATGCCGACGCGCCTGATGAGTTATCACCCTTGATTGCCTTGTTCGATGCCCTGCAATTTCAGGCATCGTGAAACTTCTGGCAAAAGCGATTTTCCCGGAGTAAGACCATGCTCTCGCCCATATTGGCCTGCAACAAAGTATCGGATGCTATCGACTACTATGTTCACCGGCTCGGTTTCGAGCTGGCGTGGAAGATGCCGCCGAACAACGATGGTGAAACCGAGTTCGCCTGTGTCAGGCTCGGTGATGCCGAAATCCTGTTGGGCGTGACCGAAGGATTCGTCCAACCAGACGATATCGACAGGCGTGGGATCGGGGTTCAGATTTACATCAACCTACCCGATACGCTGTCCATCGATCAGGTTTATGCACAGGCGAAGGCGAACGGGGCGACGATCACGCGGGAAATCCAGACGCGCGACTGGGGCGAGCGCACTTTCAACGCCCGCGATAAGGATGGCTACCATCTGATGATCGCCCAACAGGTCAATAAGACAGGCTCGTAAAAGCAATTGGGAATGAAAATCTAACCACCGGACACCTAACCAAGGTTCGAAGGAGAGAGAAGGGAGAGGATCGAATAAGGTGAGACAGCGTTCGACGAATATACGGGGGGACAGAGCCGAATTCGGATCGATTGCCTCATATGCGGCCCAATGACAAGTTGAATGTTACTGTAATGACCGCTTATTTATTGTAGATTAGCAGTGGTTCTACGCATGAGTTTTTGTTAGACTCATACCCATCAAAATTGAACCAATATAATGACAAAACACGATGCCAAATGAAGTGCTGATCCAGCAGATTGAATCCCTGCGTGACCGTTATGCCCGGCAACAAAAGAATGCGGCTGGCTTGCAGACCGCGTTCAAAAGTGTGATTGATGGGCATAACCGCGCCCAGAAAGCCCTGACTGAGTATGGCGACCAGAATTCCGGCGCGGACGTATCCGATGCGCAGATGATCTTCGCCAATGCCCGGCTGAAGGAAACTATCGTTGATCCGCTGACGCCGGCGCTGCGGCGCGAAATCAAGGCGCTCACGGTACTCAATCATGCCCTGAAAGAGGCGGCGGGCGCACTGCGGGTTGAACCGATTGATGTGGTCCGGCTGGATAAGGCGATCAGTGCTTTGCAGACCGGAACTCAATCAGACATCATGGCGCTGCTGCCGGAATTGAATAGCGAACTGGAAGTTGGTCAGCGGGCGCTGGGTGATGAATTTGGCGCGAAACTGCGCGATGCGCTGGCCGAGCAGGGCATCCCGATCGGCGGACGTGCCCCGAAGTTCCAGATCGGGCGCTTTGAACTGGATGCCAACTTCGCCAAGCGCTTCATCAGTCTGCGCTATGGCCTCGATCTGGTCATCCCGCGCGCCCCGATCACGGTTGATGCGGCGATCAAGGCGTATCAGTCAGCGGCCAAAACGGTCACCGAGCGCAGCCAGGATGGCAAGGTCTGGATGAACCAGTTATACGAAGCCTATCTGATTGTTCAGCGCAAACGCAGCGCGGATACTGCCCGCGCCAATCTGGTCGATTGTTATCTGGAGCTGGTGTTGCTGCGGCAGGGACGGGCATTCATCGCGGAACCGAGCAAACGGACGTTCACCGATTACAGCCGCGCCCAGTTCATCCATGACTTCTATGAGTTCACCAGTCGGCAGCGTCTGGCTGGCACGGGTGGTTATGTCAAAGCGCATGTTGCCACCAAGTCGCAGGTTGAAAGCCCGACCAAGAGCATGTGGATTGTCGAAGGGGACACGCCCTTCGATGGTCGCTACATTGCCGACATCGAATTTGTGAGGGACTAATCCATGCTGCCCGAAGCACCACTCGCCCGTCAGATCATCGAAACGCTGGGGCAGTCCGGCACACCTATGCCCAGAGGAGTCAGCTTTTACAACGTCGGCAACGAGTCACTGATTAACGCCATCGATCAGCATTACTTCGGTTCGTATCTGGCAGATGGCGGCGCGGTGTTCAAGCTGGTGGTGGGCGATTACGGCAGCGGGAAATCGCATTTCCTGTACTGCGTCCGGGATCGCGCCTGGCAGCGGCACTTCGCCGTGAGCAAGGTTGACCTTAGCCCCAAAGAGAGTCCTTATGACGATCAGCGCCGCGTCTATGCTGCGGTGGCCTCGGCGGTGGTGTGGCATGAACTGGGCAGCAGCAGCGAAGACGAACGCGGTCTCTCGCGCTTTCTGGAAGCCACGCTGCGTCGGCTGGTCTATCCACACGGCATGGATCTGGGTGATGAAGGGGTCGAGAGCATCGCTGAGGTGCGGGCATTTTTGCAGACGATCGAGTCGACGGCCATTGACAGCCTGAGCTATCACAAGGCGGTTCAGGGCTACTTCACGGCGCTGTTACGGGGGCAGGAACGCCGGTTGGAATCGCTGGAGCGCTGGCTGCACGGGGAAGAAGTGACGCCGGAAGACATGCGCGATCTTCGGGCGATTGGCGTCACCGAGAAGATCAACAAGAACAATGCATTCAAGATGCTGCGTTCGCTGTGTCAGGCGGTGCGGGCGATTGGCTACACCGGGCTGGCGCTGCTCTTTGATGAAGGGGATCGCATGTTGAGCATCGGTGGCAAGGCCGAGAAAACTGCCACGGATAATCTGCGCGAAGTGATCGACCGCTGTCGTGAAGACCTGCCGGGGGCGCTGTTCATGTACGCCGTCCCGCCGGATTTTCTGCATACTGTTGTGCCGAAGTACCCGGCGCTGCAACAACGCATCCAGGCTGCCAATTATTTCTCGCGCAGCAATCCCTTCAGCCCACAGATCAACCTGGAACACCTCGACATCCCCGATGAACAGGTGCTGGAACAGATCGGCTATCGCCTGCTGCCGGTCTTTGAGATCGCCTACGGTCTGAAGTTCGACCGTGACCAGCAGAGCCAGAACATACTCATGCTCTCGGCAGCGGCGCGGGCTTCCTATCTGGCGATCAGTCATCGGCGGCTGTTCATCAAGGCGCTGGTGATGGAGTGGTATCGACAGAAGGAAGATGGCGAACTGGTCATCACGCCTGAATATGCCGAGGCGCTCATCAAGGGACAGAACGATGCGCTCAACCTGCTGGCGGATCAGCAGCAGAGTCCGTATTAGGAGCGCGTCGTGACCAACTCGCTTGTTTATCATCCCGATTTCGGCAGTGGTACGCTGCTCAAAACCTATATGGGCGGCTTCGAGTGGGAAGTCCAGTTTGAGTCCGGGCGACGTTTTCGCCTGCCGGCCAAAGAATTCCATGCCGACTCGCTTCAGACGACCGGGCGTCCGCTGCCGGCTCCGCTGCCCGCCAAACGCGCCGCCATTCTGGAGACCGACCAGTTCCGCGCCCGCCAAACGCTGGAGGCACTGCGCGTCGGGATTGTGCCGGTGCAGGATGCCGAAACGCTGACGATTGGCCTGGAAGCCGAGCGTGTCACGCTCAACCGGGCGTTGGATCGCAGCCGCGAACGTAGCGGCGATGTGCTGGCGGTGATCGGCGATTACGGCTTCGGCAAGAGCCATTTCATCGAGCTGGCGGCGCGGCGGGGGATGCGCGAGAATTTCATCATCGCCAATGCCAGCCTCGATCTGATGGAAGTCCCGCCCAGCAAAGCCCACAAGATTTACGAATCGCTGGTCACATCGCTGCGCTACCCGGATACGACCCAGCGTGGCTTGACCCCCTTGATTCAGAAGGCTCTGGCTCATCCCGGCGCGATCCAGGACTTTGTGGGGCGCTGCCCGCGCGAGGTGAAGGATTGTCCGCTGGCGGCGGCGCTGCTGGCGCTGCAAGATTGCCCCAGCCAGATCGCCTTTGACGAGATCGTGCAGTGGTTGAGCGGCCAGACCAAAGCCCAGGCCGAGATGAAGACCTGCCTGAAAAAACCGCCGCGCCTGTATCTGACGGGTGAGACCGCGCGTCAGTACACTTATCTGCTGACCGGCATCAGCCTGCTGGCGACGCTGGTCGGCTACAGCGGCATGGCGGTGCTGATCGATGAATCGGAACATTATTCGCTGCTGCGCACCTCGCAGCGGGAGCGCGCCGACTCGTTCTTCAAGGCCATGATTGTCAGCGCCCTGGGCATCAACAACGGGCGCATCGATGCCCGCGACATTCCGGATAATCCGCGCGTAGAGTACCTGGTGAGCTATAGTTCCGAGCCGCATCTGTTGTTCCTGTTCGCGCTGACAGAAAGCGCCGATCGGATGCCGGTGCAGACATGGTTGACACCCTCGAATGTCGTGCGCCTGGATGACCGTTTCATCGAGAAGGACATTCGCGAGTTTTTCGTGACGCTGCTGCGCTATCATGGTCTGGCGTATGAGTATGCGCCGGCAGCAGCCCGCTATGAGGGGATTTCCACCCAGTCACCCGGTTTTCTCTATCGGGCGCTGACCCAGCATCGCATCAACCTGCGTGAATTGATTCGCGGCGCGGTGACGGTCTGCGATCTGCTATATCTGTATCCGGATTACGAGCCGGATACGCTGCTGAACGAATTGCAGCGTGGTCTCAAAGTGTGAACCCTCAGGTGCTGCGCGGTCGTCTGCCCCGCACCTGGGGGCCGTTCTTCGGACGACACGGCAACTTCACCTCCATCCAACGGCTGGCAATCCCGGCGCTGCTGGATGGCGAGTCGGCCCTGTTGCAGGCCGGAACCGCCAGCGGCAAGACCGAAGCGGCGCTGGCTCCTTTGATCGAACGGCATCTCGCGCCTGATCGGGAGGAGGGGCGGCTGAAGCTGCTCATCCTGCTGCCGACGCGCGCTCTCATCAGCGATCTCCATCACCGGCTGGAAGCGCCGCTCGATCAGTTGCGGGTGTCCTGCGCCGTCAAGACGCGCGATGTCAACAGCTTTCATCCCCGGCGGCCTGCCGATGTGTTGTTGACCACGCCCGAATCGCTCGACTCGCTGCTGGCCTCTGAACCGAAAGCCCTCATCCATGTGCAAGCGGTGGTGATTGATGAGCTGCACACCTTCATTGCCAGTGTGCGCGGCGATCAACTGCGGGTGCTGCTGGCACGGCTGCGCCACTTACGGACGTATGCGGCGGGGCGCGGTGATGCCGGGGATGATGCCATTCAATTTGCGGCGCTTTCGGCTACGCTGGCCCAGCCGGAGATCAGTGCGGCTCGTTACTTCCCGAATGGGCGCGTCATCAGCACCGGTGAGCAGCGTCCCATCCACTTCGACCGGCTGCCATTGGAAGACGGTGAACCCAGCGCGTTGTTCGAGTATCTGAAGACATTTCAGCAGCGGGGATGGAAAAAAGCGCTGGTCTTCTGCAACACGCGGGCTGAAGTCGAGGTTTATGCCGCGCACACCCGCGCCGGGCAGACGCCGTTTGGCGGAGCCGTCTATGCTCACTACTCCAACCTGGCACCGGAACGACGACGCGAGATCGAAGAGCAATTCTCGCTGGCCGAAGCCGCCATCTGTTTCGCCAGTAGCACCCTGGAGCTGGGCATCGACATCGGCAGCCTCGATGTCGTGCTGTTGATCGGTGCGCCGGGCAGCGCCGAAGCCTTCACCCAGCGCATCGGACGGGCCAGCCGGCGTCGCCAGAGCGCCGAGGCGGCCTGCTTTTATCGCACTCCATTAGAACGGGCGCTGTTCGAGGCGCTGACGACCCTGCGCGATGGCTTCACGCCGCCAACGCCGTTTCGTCCGGCAGTTGCCATCCAGCAGATCTTCAGTCTGCTCAAGGCCAGCCCCAGCGCCGGACTGCGGCTGAATCCGTTGAGCGCGGTATTCGATGGGCTGTTGACGACGGTCGAACTAGAATCGATCCTGGGGGAACTGCAAGCGGCGGCTTACCTCACTGTCGGCCGCCCCGGTGAATGGCGCGCGGGACCCCGCCTGAACCGGCTGATTGACCTTCAAAGCTCGGAGCGGGTTCCCCTCAGCCTGTACAGCAATCTCCAGATCAACGCCGATACGCTCAAAATTCGCGATCAGTACAGCCAGCGGGTGGTGGCAGAGGTGGATCGGCTGATGTTTGATGATAACAATCTGCTGCTCGAAGGTCGCCGGCTGAATGTCGAATGGGTGGATGGCGATGCTTTGTGGGTCTCGGCGGCGCGCGATCAGGTCAAGCCCCTGCGCTCGATTTATCGGTCGGCGCGTCCGGTGTTGAGTTATGAACTGGCTCATGCGCTGCCGCAGCAGCTCGGTCTTCCGGCCGGCAGCGCACCACAGCTTGAGACCGACGGTGGGTGGTTATGGTTTCACTGGTTGGGTGATGTCTATGGGCGGGCGCTGCTCGAACTGCTGCGCTATACGCTGCCGGCGGAACCGAGCGACCAACCGGGGATCGCCCTGCTGCTGCTGGATGAACTGCGCCAACTACCACGCTGGACGGTCAGCGATGTCAGCCGCTACCTATCGGATCGCTATCGGGTCTATGAGCCCCTGCTGGGGCTGGGCGCGTATCACACCTTGCTGCCGGTGACGCTGCGCCGCGGCGCGGTGATTGACCAGTTTGATGTGACGCGATTTCTCGATGCGGTGAGTCGGCTGAAGGTGGAACGCGCCCCGGAGTCCTTAACCGAATCGCTGGTCTCGCTGGTTCACGATCAGCCCTGAATAATAGACCATTATACGAGAATTATCGGGAATGCTAATGAACTTTACGAGGGTGGTGAACGATGTTCTGACAGGTTTTTTGTTAAAGAGGAGATACCCTCATGTCAGGAAATAGAAAGAGTGTGGTCTTTCACCTGTCGAGTAATCTGTAGTAACCCCATTAGACCGAACATAACAAGCCGATTCGCCATCGCACGGCAGGGTAGCCGCCCCTTGTTCGCCCCACCGCGCCTTAAGCTCAACCAGCGTTGTTCTTCCGTGCTTTTCGGTCTCCATTGGGTTGTGATAATCTACTGTTGTGTGTCGGGCATTCCGGCGGGTTTTAATTGTGCCAGGGCAAATCATGCATCAAAAAATGATGGGCATTTTGATCTGTGCCATGCTGCATATTTTCCCTTCATGTGATGCGATGGACAAAGTAATTCTTGAACAGAGTTTTTCCAATTCTACTTGGATTGAATTCAGGAGCAATTTTGTTCAGATCGGAGATTGGGCTTATGCGCAAATCAAACAAGCGGCAATTTGGGAGCTGGGTGACAACAGGATAGGTCTGGAAAGGCAAATCCAAAATTCTCTGAGGATCGAAATCGACGGTTTGGTCAGTCCTTCCAGCAAGTATTTCTTATCAGATGTTCTCAGACCCCCTGTTTATGTACGTGACTATCAAGGAAACCTACTAGGCTCACATGGCGAAATCATGGATCTGTATTTTGAAGTGCCACCCAGTGCAGGAGAACATATAGCAACGGTATCTGTATTCAGCACTTCAGGAAGACCCTACTCAATCGTGTGGTCATTCACCGTTGTTGCAGCCGGTCAAAACGCGGAGGAAGCCAATCCACCGTGATGACTCTCTATTCCAACTGAAGTGATTCTACTTGCCTGACCACAAATACAGGTTTGCCATCGCACGGCAGGGTGTGCCGCCCATCGTTCAACCCACCGTGCTTCAAACTCAACCGGCGACGTTCTTCCGTGCTTTTCGGTCTCCATTGGGTTGTGATAATCTACTGTTAGGCTGTCCAGCATTCCGGCGCACCTCGTCAACAGATTGTATACACGAGCAAACGACGAATTGAGTAAGGCAATCTGAGAATGGACGACATTGATCTACTTCTCCGCACCCTGTTTGGGTTAATCCTCGGTGTCTATGGTCTGCGCGGAATCTATTTGAAGAAAATTGGCTTTGGACTTGGAGCAGGGCGGGGCGGAGCAAGGCCCGTAGTCTCGTTGAAGCTAATGGGAGGATCTGCCGTCGCTTTCGGCCTCATGGTATTGTGCGGCGGAGTTACCCTATCAATCCCTTTTCTGTATCAATTAGCAACCGGAAAAAGAATGGATGAAAACGTAGGGTCTCTCTTTCTGATTATACCCATGTTAATTATTGTCGTGGGTTCATTTGTTGTTGGAATCACCGAAGCGTTCATTGACCTTCTTGATACACTGAGCAAGCGTCACAATCGAAATAATCTTGACGAGAATTCCAGCCAGGATAAGTGAGTAGCGTCAGATATTTTTCGTCCACCGTTAAGCCCGAATCGCGCTCCCTCAACCCCGATTTTTGCCAACTCTTTTCTAACCCCGCACCGACGATCTTAACCTCCGTCCTCCCGCAGAATGGTTAGCGCCGACTCGCCTTAACTCGTACCAAAAAGTTTACCAAAAGTTCACCCGTTGCGCCGAGATTTCAGGTAGTCTGGGTGTAGGCGGTGTGGCAGGCCACACCGGTTCGCGAACCGCCCCTACAGCCCACTGGCAGCGCTGCCACAACCGGGACTGCCACCACTGCCGCCGCCGCCACAGGGTAGTCGCCAGTCATCAGAGGAAAGACTCATTGCTCGTCACTTGTTACTCGTTTCTGACCGAAATGTTCACAAAATGCACGTTTGACTTTGACGACTTTGACGACTTTTTGAGTTGAAGGGAAAAGACTCTGATTTCTCTCTGTGTCCTCTGTGTTCTCTGTGGTTCAATTCTTCTTCGTCTTTTCTTGGCGATCTTGGCGGCTTGGCGGTGAAATTTTCTGTCTGTCCGACGACGACGACACAAAACCGCAGTTGCACAAAATGGACTTGCAACACTTGCAACACTTGAGAGAAAACAGTGGCGCACGATTCACGAATCGAAAAAAGGACTGATGCGAATCTGACGAATCTGACGAATCTTGCGAATCATCACTCCGTTTTCTCTCTGTGACCTCTGTGACTCTGTGGTGAAATCTTCTTCGTAATGTTATGGGCGGCCCAGCAGCGGCAGCAGTCCGAAGAACAGCACCTGAAACTGAAGTTGTGACCAGGGGTAATGGTCGAACCAGCCGATCACCAGCAGCGCCACCATCCCGCCCAGAAGTGCCGCCCGTAAACTGGTCTCGCCCCGATCTTGAACCTGCCGCAGCGCCCGCAGCCCGTTCAGCAAACCCAGCCCGGTGATACCCAGCATCAGCCCCAGCCCGACGATCCCCAGTTCCGCCCACGCGCCTAAATAGATGTGATGCACCGGTTGCCCACGCAGGTCGAAGTCGGTCTTGTTGACCAGGTAGTAGGTGGCATACCAGGGATAATTGCCCAGCCCCACCCCCAGCAGCGGCGACTCGCGGATGGCTTCCAGCGCAATCTGGTTATACACCGCCCGATCCGCCGTCGAGCGCTGTTCGATGGATTCGCTCCCCACCCCGGCCCGCGCCGCCAGAAATGGCAAGTAGAGATAAGCGAACGCGGCCATCGCCAATAACACCAACCCCACCGAGGGCAGGGGGAAGTTCAAAGTGCTAAGTGCTAAGTTAAAAGGAAAAGACCTCTGCTTGCTCTCTCTGTGTCCTCTGTGTCTCTGTGGTTCAATTCTTCTTTCTTCTTGGCGATCTTGGCGGCTTGGCGGTGAATCGTCTTCATCTGCCTCTTTCACCCGATGCCACAGCATCAACGCCAACCAGACCAGCCCGCCCGCCGCGAAGCCCAGCCAGGCCGCGCGGGAAAAGGTCAGCAGCAGGCACCAGAACCCCAGCAGGAACACCGCCAGTACGATGGCCCAGCGCAGGAAGCGGCGGGTGCTCAAGGCCAGCCCCCAGGCCGCCAGCGTACTCACAGCCAGGAAGCCCGCCAGCATGTTGGGGTGTGGCAGCAGACCATACGGCCGCAGCCAGCGCGTCTCGCCTGACTGCACCACCGCCACCCCTGACTGCGCCGGGTTCAGGCGTGGCTCACCCAGGACGCGTAAGCCGAGCGAACGCTGCTGTGCCACCTGCAAGCCGCCGATCAGGCTGCTGGCGACCATCCCGATCACCAGCGCGGTCACGACCGCCCGTGTTGAGGGAGCCGCGCAAGCTACCACCAGACTGAACAACATCACCAAAAGCAGCGGGAGCGCCGCGCTGATGACGACCTGCGGTTGCAGCGGACGGATATACGCCCAGCTCCAGGACAGGAAGCCCCACCCGACCAGCAGGCTCAAACCGATGCAGTAGGCCAACCGGAGCCGGTCACGCAGCAATGAGCGCAGGCCGGGCGCGCCGCTCACCAGCCACAGGATGATCGTCGCCAGCATCACCCACGACAGAATGAAGCCGGCGCTGTAGAAGGACGAGAAGGCCGGAAACCCTGTGACGCGCAGCCACAGCGGAGTCAGGGCGAAACTGAGCAGGATAGCGAGGCGCAGCAAGCGATTGGTCATAAGCATCCCGGTTGGATAAGTTGCCGACCCATTCAGTATAATCTGCCAGCAGAAATGTGCTGAACGCGGGATCATGGCATCTGTGTACAACAGATAAATTCGACCGAGGGATAAAATAGACTGTGGACAGCACCGCTGGGGGCTGAAGCCGCACAGCTAATCGGAAACTGGTAAGCGCACTAAAGGCGCTGAAGGAAAAGCTGGTGTACCCAGCCCCTTCAGTGGGCTTACCCAAAATCGGTTAGCAGAGGGGTTAACCCCTCTGCGGCGGACACCCGTTTGCAAGCCTGATTTTCAGTGTGGAATCATGGAATGGTTGTCTGATGAAAACAGTCACCATACGCGAACGGATCTGACTTGAACTCAGAACGAACAACTAGCAACTAACAACTAACAACTAGATTGAGCGAGGTTGAATGATGAAAGCAGCCGTCATCACCGGACACGGTGGCATGGAAGTGGTGCAGGTCGTCCACGATCTGCCGATCCCGCAAGCGGGCGCGGGCGAAGTGCGGGTGAAGATCCGTGCCGCCGCGCTCAACCGCCTCGATCTATGGGTGCGGCTGGGCTGGCCGGGGCTGAACCTGAAGATGCCGCACATCACCTGTGCGGATGGTGCTGGGGTGGTCGATCAGGTGGGGGCGGGCGTGACGGCCTTCAAGCTGGGCGACCGGGTGTGCATTGACCCGACGATTGTTGATCCTGATAGTCCGGCGCTGCTGACCGGGCTGGAGAACCAGTCGCGCATCCACCTGCTGGGCGAGAGCGTCCCCGGCGTGGGTGCGGAGTATGCTGTGCTGCCCCAGCGCAATCTGATGAAAATCCCCGATCATATCACCGACTCGCAGGCTGCCGCTGCCGGGCTGGTCTATGTCACCGCCTGGCATTCGTTGATGACGCGCGGTGGGCTGCGCGCCGGGGAGAGTGTGCTGATCGTCGGGGCGGGCGGCGGGGTGAACAGCGCCAGCATCCAGATCGCCAAACTGGCCGGGGCGAAAGTCTATGTCGTCGGCAGCACGGCTGAGAAATGCGCCCGCGCCAGCGAACTCGGTGCCGACATCTCCATCAACCGCGAAGAGACGCCGGAATGGTCACGGGCGTTGTATCAGATGACCGGCAGGCAGGGCGTCGATGTGGTGATCGATAATGTCGGTGCCAGCACCTTCAACAACAGCCTGCGCTGCGCCCGCATCGGCGGACGGATACTGGTGGTCGGCAACACCAGCGGCCCGTTCGTCGAACTCGATCTGCGCCAGGTCTTCGCCCGTCAGGTGAGCATCATCGGCAGCACGATGGGGCCGCATCAGGATTTTGTGAAGGTGATGAACCTGGTCTTCGAGGGTCGCCTCAAGCCGGTCATCAGCGCCGTGCTGCCCATCGACGAAGTGCGCCGGGGCATGGAGATGCTGGCGAATTTCGATATGTTCGGCAAGATCGTGCTGGAAGTCTAGACGCATGAACCTGACGCCCAACACCCAACCGACCTTCTACTTCATCGGCGTGACCACCACCCAGTCGTCGATCATGCGGATTTTCCCCCGCTGGATGACCATCCTGGGGCAGGACGCCCGCATCGTCGGGCTGGATGTGCCGCTGAATGCGCCGGCTGCCACCTACCGCGCCATCATTGAACATATGAAGGCCGACCCGCTGGTGCGCGGGGCGCTGGTGACGGCACACAAGATCAGCCTGTATCAGGCCGCCAGCGATCTCTTCGACTGGCTCGACCCCTATGCCGTGCTGTGCGGCGAAGTCTCCGGCATCGCCAAACGCGACGGTCAACTGCGCGGCTATGCCAAAGATATTTTCTCCGCCGGTAACTCGTGGAAGGCGCTGGTTCCCCCCGATCACTTCGCCCAGACCGGCGCTGAGACGCTGTGCTTCGGCAGCGGTGGGGCAGCCGTCGCGCTGACGGTGTTCCTGAGTGAGCAAGCGGATCGCCCCAGGCGCTTCACCTTGGTGGACATCAGCCGCCAGCGCCTCGACCATGCCGCCGAGCTTCACGCCCGACTGAACAGCGATATTCAGTTCGCGTATATCCAGAACGCCGACCCGTTCATCAACGATGCCCTGATGACGGCGCTGCCACCGGGTTCGGTGGTCATCAATGGCACCGGCATGGGCAAGGACATCCCCGGTTCGCCCATCACCGCTGCCGGGTTGTTCCCGCCATCCGGGCGTGTCTGGGAATTCAATTATCGCGGTGCGTTGGACTTCCTCCATCAGGCACGACGACAGGAACGCCCGCAGCAGTTGACCATTCACGACGGCTGGGTTTACTTCCTGCACGGCTGGACTCAGGTTGTCTATGAGGTCTTTCAGGTGCCGGAGTCGCCGGAACGCTTCGCCCAACTGGATGCGGCGGCGCGATGAACCCTATCGATGCGCTCAAGGCACAACTACCGGATGACCTGCGCGATCTGACGCACGAGGACTGGCAGCCGGTCACCGATGGGATGTCGGGGGCAGGAGTGTATTTCATCCCGCGCCTGAACGCCTATCTGAAGCTGTCACACGATCCGCTGCGGGTTGATCTGCGTCCGGAATATGAACGGCTGGCCTGGCTGGATGGCGAGCTGCCGGTGCCAGAAGTGTTGTATTTTGGCGCATTCGACACGCGCCAGTATCTCCTGCTCTCCGCCCTGTCCGGCACCCATGCCGATCAGCCGGGATGCTGGGCCGATCCAGCGCAGCAGGTGGCCGTGCTGGCTGAGGGGCTGCGGCTGATCCATGCGCTGGACTTCCGGCGCTGCCCGTTCGCTCGTCCGCTGGATACCATGCTGGCGCTGGCGCAAGCGCGGCTGGAAGGCGTGTTGGTTGATGCCGATGATTTTGATGATGAACGCGACGGCTGGTCGCCCCAGGCGGCCTTCAATGAACTGCTGGCGACCTATCCAGCGGTGGAAGAGCAGGTCTGGGTGCATGGCGATTACTGCCCACCGAATGTGCTGCTGGCGGATGGACGGATCAGCGGCTTCATCGACTGGGGACGGGCTGGCATCGCCGATCCTTATCAGGATTTGGCGCTGGCCGAACGCGAAATTGCTGATAACCTGGGCGCGGAATGGGCGCTGGCCTTCCTGCGAGCCTATGGTCTCGCGGATGTGGATTGGGATCGAATCCGTTTCTACAAGTTGTTGGATGAATTCTTCTAGGAGCAAATCATGGCGCGTTTTGACCGCTTGACCGTCTATCAGACCTTGCTGTCCGATGGGATGCTGCCGCTGTTCTACAGCCCGGATGCCGCGCTGGTGAAGGGCGTGGCGGCGACGCTGGCGCGCGGGGGCAGCCGGGCGCTGGAGTTCACCAATCGCGGTGACTTCGCTATCCAGGTTTTCAGCGAGCTGGTGCAGGAATGTGCCAAATCTGCGCCAGACCTGATGATCGGCGTCGGCTCGATTGAAGATGCCCCGACCGCGGCGCTCTATATCGCGCATGGGGCGAACTTCGTCGTTGGCCCGAACTTCAACCCGGAGATCGCCCGGCTGTGCAACCGGCGCAAAATCGCCTACATGCCCGGCTGTGGTAGCGTGACCGAGATCGCCACTGCCGAGGAAGCTGGCGTCGAGATCGTCAAGTTCTTCCCGGCCGATGCGTTGGGCGGTGCTGAATTTGTCAAAGCCATCCTCGGCCCGCGCCCCTGGACGCGCATCATGCCCACCGGCGGCGTCAGCCCGGATGAGGCCAACCTCAAGGCCTGGTTCGGGGCAGGGGTGGCCTGCGTCGGCATGGGCAGCAAGCTCATCCGCGCCGACTGGCTCAAGGAAGGGAACTTCGCCGCGGTGGAGGCATTGACCCGCGACACCCTGGCGCTGATAAAGACAATCCGGTCAGGCTGATAGAACCTGAACCACAGAGCGAACCTTAAGGTCTATAACGAAGTCGCTGGTTCTATAATTAAGTCAGCGATCATCGCATATCATTAGAGTTAAGGTTCGTTCATATGCCAGTCACAGTACAGTGGGGAAATCCCGACAAAACGTTTATCGTTGAAGCTTTTCACGGGCAGTGGAATGTCAACGAAATCCATCAGGGGATGGATACTGTCCAGCAGTTGCTCGATGAGGTCTCTTACCCGGTCAGCTTCGTCGTCGACCTGACCGGGGCAGTTGGTTTCCCGGCAAATCTCTCGCCAGTTGCCGGACGTTTTGACCGTCTATTCAAGGATCGTATGAACCAGATTGTGATGGTCGGCGCGAATACCTACCTCAAAACTGTCATTGGTGTCCTGGTGCGGTTAATGCCCAGCACCCTGAATGGGATACAGTTCGCCGCTTCGCTTGAAGAAGCACAGGCCAAGTTGAGCCGTCACGTCACAGGGTAGAATTCTCCCTCGTATTGAGTATCATCAACTTCTCAAACGTCAACGGACAATGGGTGGAAAGTTGGTGTAGACTGTTGCGAGGGGTGTACATCCATGAAAGCAGAATAACAAGCCACCCACCGTGCGTTGGGATAACCCAGAAAAAACCACCGTCTATGAAGCCTTTGAAGGCCGATGGGATGTGAAGGATGTCCACCAGGCGATGGACGACTTCAACCGGTTGATGGAACCAAACATGCTCCCGGTTGATATCATAGTCGATCTGACGCAGTCGCAATCCAATCCGACCAATCTGGCGCTGGCGGCCGGGCGGGCCGATCAGGTACTCAAGGGGCGCATCAATCAACTTGTTGTCATCGGTGCCAACTACTATCTTCAGACCATTTCGACGGTCCTTACGCGTATGATTCCTGCTATGCGAGGGACTGCGAAATTTGCTGCGACGATGGAAGAGGCCCGCGATTTACTGAAAGCACAGCCATGAAGATTGATAGCAAGAATCCTGTTACAGAAGAAGGGGTATAGCATGCCTGTTACAATCGGTTGGGACAACCCCGAAAAGACCGTTGCCCTCGAAAGCATCGAAGGGAATTGGGGATTGGCCGAAACCCATGCCGCCCTTGACGATTTGGAGCGCATGATTGACGAAGTCAACCGCCCCATTGACATCATTGTTGACCTCAGCAATGCCAAAGGTTCTCCGACCAACCTGACGCTGGCTGCTGGTCGTGTGGATCGGATCCTTCGAGGGAATGTGAATCGCACGGTGATTGTCGGAGCGAATTATTACATGCAGGTCTTTTCCGGTGTGTTGAGCAAAGTCGTACCCAAGGTGATTGGCAACATTCAGCATACTGATACACTGGAAAATGCCCGTGCGCTGCTCGAGAAGCAGCAGTCCTAAACCACCAAACGTGACAGGAAATGCACATGGCAATAACATTGAGCTGGGATAACCCGGAAAAGACAATTGTCATAGAGAAAATCGAAGGAAAATGGGATCTGAGCGAAACCCACCAGATCATCAGCCAGGTGGAAGCGATGGCACAGGAAGCGGGTCAGCCTGTCGATATCATTGTAGATATGACCGAAGCCAAAGGTGTGCCGACCAATCTGACGCTGGCGGCCGGTCGGGCTGATCGCGTGCTGCGCGGTCGTATCAACCGGGTGGTGCTGGTCGGTGCCAATTACTACATGGAAACGATCATGGGTGTGTTGTTCAAGATCGTGCCGAAGGTTTTCGGCAGCGTCCATTTTGCCAAATCAGTAGAGGAAGCACGGGCGCTGTTGACGGCGCAGCCAACTCAATAGATCGTTATTGTTAAGTCCAGAGTCGAAAGGTGTTCTACAGTATGAGACTCCTGACTCGCCTCTTCCTCATCGTTGCTGTTGGCTTGCTTGCCTTCAGCCTCGTCCATGCCCAGGGGGTCGAAGATAATCAAGCCATCGTCTACATGGCCTATGAAGGCACCGCCGAAGGTTCGATTCTCATCGTCTCGCCCGAAGGCTACCGTGATAAGGTCATCGGGCGTGACTGGTTTGGCTCCGACTCATCCGGGCGCTATCAACGAGAGGAGATGAGCGCCTCCGACGATGGTCGCTCGCTGGCGATCAGCGTCCGCGATACGGTGGATGATGTGATCCTGTGGGTGCCGATCATCAACCTGGACGAGCCAGGCAGCGGCAATACCCTGTACCCACTCTACACCACGCAGGCGGTCAGGCTAGGCGGCTTCTCGCCGGATGGTCGGTATCTGGCGCTGGCGGTGGTCGGGCAGGAAAGCGCGGATGCGCCGCTGACCGGTGGGATGATGGTGTTCGACATCACCAGCAGCCAGGAGTTCGATGAGTATGGCAAGTGGTGGCTGCCGCTGGAACCCCGCGATGGACAGATCATGTGGGCCGAAATCGGTGACTGGACGGCAGAAGGTGTTCAATTTCTCCCGACCTGTTACGACTGCGGGGAACACACGGCTGGCGAATACCTGCTCTGGAATCCGTTCGCCGAAACGATCACCCCGGAGACTGGCGCTTACTTCGTCCCCGATGTGATTAGATTGAAAGCCACTGGCGAGGCACTGCGGCTGGACTCTGACGAAGATTTCCCGCGCAACCCCGGTGTGACCGGGCCCAATGTCGTCCGTTACCTGCCGACCGTCACGCCCGACCCAGCGGCGATGACGACGATCTACGCGGATCCACGCGGCATCGGGTTGGCGCAATGGGTGCTGGATGGGCAGGCCGCGTTGGTGCAGCCCGCCAATGTGAATGACCAGTGGCTGCTGATCTATCGTGATGGTCGAGTGGTCGAGTATCCCTATATGCGGGGCATTTACTTTGTTGTGGGGTCAACCGACGGTTGGTTTGTCCAGGGCGGCAACGCCGATGGCTACACCGATCTCAACCATATCCGGCTCGACCGATCAGACTATCTGGTGTCGGCTGCGGGTTGGGCAACCGTCATCCGTCCGCCGCGCCTGGGGACGAGCCTGCCCAATCCACCGCCAACATTTCAGGCCATCGACTAAACCAGTCGCAGCGCGAAGTGATTCTTCCACAGACCGGTTGTCTCAAGCGGTGCAGCGGCGTTGGCTTTGCCGATCTCTACCCGGCTTGAGTCATTCTCACTGCCCCCTCAGTCGCTCCCCACTATGCTATACTGATCGGCGCAACCCGCCCATCTTCGGAGGCCGAACCGTGACCACTGCCGCAGCGCTCCTGACATCGAGTGATCTGTTCACGCTGGTTGAACTGCTCCGCGTCTATCCCGACTCGAAAGCCTTTCCTGATCGTGCCCTGCGCACGCATACCGATGAGGGGACGCCACTCACCCCGGATGCGATTGAGGCCGCCTTTCAGACTGATATGATTGCCGCTTTCGGTCAGCGCCTGCCGGGACTGGTCACCACGCTGAATGATCCCCAGATCAGCGACAGCCAGAAACTTATCGCCATCGCCCATCTGATGCGCCACCTCAGCGTCGAACTCCAGCACTTCACCGACGCCCATTGTGAGCCGCCGGTGGGAACCGGTCAGCCGGTGTTGGAACGGATCGATATGGAAGGCCATCTGAACCGGATGTGGGACGAACTGGCGCGTCAGCCGGAGCAGATCGCTCGTGAAGCCGCGCAGACCACGCTGATGCCGCTGCCCCATCCCTACATCGTACCGGGAGGTCGGTACCTGGAGATGTTCTACTGGGATAGCTATTTCATCGCGGTTGGACTGGCCGCGACCGGGAGACAGACGATGGCGCGGAACATCGTCGATAATGCGGCGCACCTGATCGAAACGCTCGGCTATATCCCCAACGGCAGCCGGCATTACTTCCTCGAACGTTCGCAGACGCCCTACTTCGGCTTCATGCTCGATCTGCTCCGGGCCACCGCGCCCGACATCTGGGCCGAAGCAGCGACTCGTGAGCGTTATCTGGCGGCGCTGCGGCGGGAATATGCTTTCTGGATGGCCGAGACCGGTGAACAGGCTGGGCGGCGGGTCGTGGTGGATGAGGCCGGACTCAACCGTTACTGGTCAGGCAGCGCGGCTCCCCGACCGGAAGGCTATTACGAGGACATCGGCGCGGCTTACGAACGCGGGCTGACCGATGTCGATGAACACACCTCGCAGGAAGCCGCCAATCTCTACCGCAATCTGCGCGCCGCCTGTGAGTCCGGCTGGGATTTTTCGACGCGCTGGCTGCACGGCGAGTCCTATCCGCTGCACAGCATCCGCACCACCCGCATCCTGCCGCTCGACCTGAACTGTATGCTCTACCACTACGAGCGCCGTCTGGCCGACTTCAGCCCAGACGAAGCCGAGGCCGGGCGTTATCGCCAGCGTGCTGCTGAACGCAAACGTATCCTGCTCAGGCATTTCTGGGATGCCGAGCAGCAGTGGTTCATCGACTGCCTGATCCCGGACTCCGCCCTTGCCCCTGACCTGCGGCTGACGCGACCCGTGCGCGGCGACGAACTGCGCTCCACCGGCATCCTGTCGATTGCTGGCATCTTCCCCTTGTTCTGTGGCCTGCTGGACGCATCTCAACCCGATGAAGGCCGGCTGATCGAACAGACCGTTGATACCCTGGTCGGGCGGTTTGAGTTCCCCGGCGGCATCGTCAACAGCCTGACGCGCCGCTCCGATGGCAGCAGCTATGGGCAGCAGTGGGATTACCCCAACGGCTGGCCGACGCACCAGTGGGTGACGGTGGCAGCGCTGGAACAATACGGCTATCACGAACACGCCCGCCGCATCGCCCAGCGCGTGGTCGATACTGCCCGCGCCGTCTATGACAGCACCGGCAAGATGATGGAGAAGTACAACGTCGTCGATCCCCGTTCCATCGCCGGCGGCGGCGAGTATCGCACGCAGGAAGGCTTCGGCTGGACCAACGGCGTCGTCGCTGGCTGCCTGACCTATCTGGCGCACGGTGCCTGGTGGATTCGGCACGACTGAGAGCGCGATATATTGCCAGCATGTGCTGAAAAGATCATGAAATTGGTGCGCTACAGATGTGAGAGGTCTGCATCCTCGCTATAATCAGGTTTATGAAGTGATAATTAGGTTGCTGAGACGATACAGCGATGGCACGAATATTCCTGAGTTACGCTCGCCAAGATGCCTTTGAAGCGGCGGAAAATCTACGTTCCAAGTTGAGTCTGGCAGGTCATATCGTCTGGCGCGACATTGAAGATTTACGCGGTGGGTTATCGTGGCAGGATCAGATTCGACGACAAATTGAAGCGGTTCATTGTGTCATCGTCCTGCTGACGCCGACAGGGGTGCGGTCAGAAAATGTCGAACATGAGTGGCGAACGGCCTTTGAACTCAATAAGCGCGTTCTGCCCATCTTAATTCTCCCATGCACGGTGCCGCCTGAACTCAGTCGTCTGCATTACCATCCGGCAGTGGATCGCGACTCGTATGACCGAATGCTGATGGTGTTGATGCGCGATTTGATGGACATTGATCAGAAAGCGCTCGCAGATATTCAACCTGATAACACCATATCGCAAGAACTGCTCGATTACATCCAGGAAGCTACTCGCGCTTACCATCAACGCATCCGCGATTTACTGCAAGTGGCGACTGCTCAACCCCCATTGCACCCTTACAAGGAACTACTGGCGTTTGAATTGACTGATGGGCAGATTTTCTTCGGTCGTGAAACGGATTCGAAGCGTCTTCAGCGCGTGATATTGAAGGATCGAGTGGCAGTACTCCATGCACGTTCCGGCGCTGGCAAGACCTCATTGGTGAACGCCGGTCTTATGCCACTGTTGATTACAGCCGGCTTTGTGCCGATCTATGCTCGTGCTCATACCGATCCAGTAGAGGCTATCAAGAAGACCTTCACCAATGCCTATCCACAACAGAAGCCCCCGTCTGACCTGAATAAACTAACGTTGCACCAATTTCTGCGGTTGGCCGAAATGACGCTCGGCGCACAGACGCGCGAGATTGTTATCATCCTCGATCAATTTGAAGAATTCTTTGTGCTGTATCCGCAATATGAACAGCGGCAGCGCTTTATCGACGCAGTGGCGGCTTGTTACGAAGATCTGAATCTGCGCGCCCGGTTTCTTTTCTCGCTCCGCAAAGACTATTTCTCCGATATGGACGAATTCAAGGAACGGCTGCCGGGCATCTTTATGAACGAGTTCCGCTTGGCAAATCTGACGCGCGATCAGGCGATGGATGCGATTGTCGAGCCGATCCGCACGGTTGACCCTTCAGTATCATATGAGCAAGACTTGTTGGTGGAACTGCTGGCCGACCTGGAAACCAGTGGTATGGAACTGCCCCATCTACAAATCATCTGCAATCAGCTCTATACCGACCGTCCCGAAAAGCAGACGGTGATTACGCTAAATGATTACCACACCAACGGACGGGCGCGGGGTATCCTGGGCAATTATCTGAGCAAAACGTTAACTGCCTTTCCGGTTGACGAGCGCCGATTAGCTGATGAAATTTTGTTTGAACTGGTCAGTTCACAAAGCACCAAGCGTATTCTGGAGCGCGAACGTCTGATTACAATGGTTCGTGCTCCTGCTGGAGTGGTCGATCAGGTACTCGATAAGCTGGTCAATGCCCGATTGCTGCGCCGCGATAAAGATATCGACGAGAATCAGACCTTCTATGAAATGGCGCACGAATATCTGGTCGATGAAATTCAGCGGCGGGCTGCGGCTGATCCAACCAAGATGGCTGCTAAGCAGTTGCAAGAGTCGCTCCAGCGGGCGGTAATCGAATGGAATACCAGCGGTATCTTGATGAACCGCGCTCTGCTCCAACGTTTCACCGCGGAATTGGACAAGCTACCCAACCTGACGGATGATGAACTGGCCTGTCTGTTATTGACTGCAATCAGCGAAAATGATCGCTATTTCACCAAACACTGGCTGATGACTGAGCCAGAGCGTTCGCTAGGGCTGCTATACAGTTTTGTGGAAAAAAATCTGTATGGTATGTTGTCGCGAAAGACCATAGCACAAATGTATCATGCGGGCAATTCCGCCCTACCATTCCTTGAAAGAGTTTTCTCATTTGATGACCTTGATATCCAGAAATCTGCAATTAATGCTCTTTCCCTAATCAATACTGATGGGTCAAAGCGTTTGCTCGCGCAGTATGAGATACAGATTACTGAAAGAAGAAGAAGAGTTTTACAAGAACGAAAAGAATTAGAAGAGGAACAAGAATACAAAAAACGAACCACAGTTAAAGAACGCATTCGAAACGAACTGGAAACACGTCGACAGACTCAAAATGAACTTGATCGACTTCGGGCTCAAAATGAACTTGATCGACTTCGCAACAATTTAGAGATTTATGGGCCTGCAATACAAATTGCTACCGTCCAGATTATTGGTGAAAAACGGATGCTAGATGGAATACCTGATCTCATCAAATTGCTTAAGAACAAAATCCCAGATGTTGCATCAGCCGCCGCCGAAGCACTCGAAAAGATTGCAACACCTGAAGCATTGGCGGCTGTCAAGGCCTGGCGCGAGCGCAAATAGTCGGGAGCAACCGAAAAGCTGCTCCCTGCTTCCCTACTCAAAGAACCCCGACTCCTCGATCACCTGCTGGGTTGGGACGAAGCTGGCTTCGACCACGCTCTTGCCGCTGCGCTGGAGATACGCCTGCACCATCTTGTAGCCCAATGCATAACCGGCGTTCGGCGGCACATCCACCGCTTCAAATCCATAATCCGCCGCCAGCGCCCCGCCGAAGATGTAACCCCGCACCACGTTGAATCCGCTGCGATTCAGCCCAGCGCGGAAGATCGCTTTCGTCCGTTCAAGCTGGCTCTCATCAAAGGCTGTCACCCAGGGGCCGATCTTATCCGCGCCATACAGTTCGGCCGCGAAGGACTCCGCCAGCCCCTCCATCAGCATGTAGTCGCCAACGGTGGCTGTCATCGCGTTGGCATAGAGGATACCTTTGGCTGGGCCGATGGCCGCCACCAGATTGTGATGCAGCTCATGCACAGTTGCCGCTTCGACACAGCCCAGGTTGTGATCGGTGGCCGCGCCGTACACCGTCATGATCCAGCCAGGGATCGCGCCGAAGCCGCTGTAGCCACCGGCCTGTGGCACCGCGCTCATATCGGCCAGCATCAGGCCGAAGGTGATTGACTCGCCGGGGATGTCGGCGTGGTGGGCGGCGAAAGCCTGATAGCCGCGTTCGAGCGCCTGGGCTGCCCGTTCCCAGGCCTTCACCTGTTGGAGCTGGTCGAGCAATCCGGCAGCCCACTCTCGCTGTTCACCGGTGAACTGTTCCGGCTTCATGTTCCACATGGCGAAAGCCGCCACCGGATCGCTCATGCCGAAGACCTGCGCCAGTCCGGCGAACGGCTCGGCCAGTTCGGCGCGGAAGAGGGCTTCGCGGGTGGTGGCGTCCGCTGCCTCCAGCAACCGGCGATAGCTGCTCTCGGTATCCAGGATGTTAAAGCGCATGGTGATTCCCCTTTCTCGGTTAACGTCCCTCAGCATACGCTATCACGCAACGTCAGGGTCAAGGGGTGAATGCTACAATGTTGAAGAAATGGTCTGAGCGACCAATTGACCTGATCGCCCACAACACGAGTTTACTTCGGCGGTGGTACGACGCCGATGGTCAACAGGATGTTGGCATAGATGCGCTGTTCGCCGGTGGCGATCACCAGGCAGCAGTCCGGGTCGCGTGCCAGATCGTAGAACGGGAAGCGTCCGGTCTTCTTCAGTTCCAGCCCTGGCAGCACACGGCGGAACTCGGCGAAGATACTTGGCTCGGAACCGTCATCCGGCGTCATCACATCCGCTGCCTCAATCGGAATGGAACCCGCCAGCACTTCCAGCACCTCAACCGCGTTCAGTTTGCCCGGCGTGAAGTTCAGATACACCCGTCTGGCGGCGGGGTTGGCGCGGGTGCTGAAGGGATAATTGCCGTCGGCGATCAGGATTTTGCCGCCGTGACCAGAGCCGCCCAGCGCTTCGAGGATTTCCGGGTGGAGTAAGTTGCCAGTGAGCATGGTAATGGTTTCCTGAATAACGCGAATATTCGATGATTGATTTTAGCGCGGGGTTGGGCGTGTGGGCAAAACACCATTCACGATATGGTCACAGGGTTCGCCGCGCAGCACCGCCAGCAGGTTCTGCACCGACATCAGGCACATGCGCTCCACCGACTCGCGGGTAGTTGCGCCCAGGTGCGGGATCGGGATCAGGGTGTCCAGCGTCAGCAGCGGACTGCCGGTGGGTGGCTCGTGACGGAAGGCGTCGATAGCCGCGCCGCCCAGTTTGCCCGATTTCAGCGCCGCATACAGCGCGTCTTCGTCAATCAGTTCGCCCCTCGCCGTGTTGATCAGGCAGGCTCCGTCGCGCATCTGGGTGATGGTGCTGCTGTTGATGAGGTCAGTGGTTTCCGGCGTCAGAGCAGTATGCAGCGTGATGATGTGTGACTCGCGCAGGATCGTCGCCAGATCAGCGCGGCTGATGCCGGGAAGTTCGCCTTTCCAGAACGGGTCATAGGCCAGCACCTTCATGCCCAGCGCTGCTGCTTTCTGACCGACATCGCGGCCAATCGCCCCGAAGCCAATGACCCCCAGCGTCTTCCCACTCAATTCCCAGCCGGTCGGACGCTTCCACTCGCCGGCTTTAGCGGAAGCCGCCACCTGGGGGATTTGCCGCGCCAGGGCAAACATCAGCCCCAGCGCCAGCTCCGCCACGCCCAGGCTGTTCGCCCCCGGCGTGTTGGTCAATGCGATGCCTTTGGCCGCAGCCGCCTGTCCATCCACCGCGTCCACGCCGACGCCGTAGCGAGAAATCACCTTCAGCCGGTCAGCCGCGGCGATGACCGAAGCATCACAGGCATCCAGCCCCAGGATGACGCCATCGTAGCCGGGGATAAGTTGGCGGAGTTGTTCTGCTGAATAGGGATGGGCGGGCGGCTTCAGGTCAACAATGCAGCCCGCTTCGCGCAGCAGCTCATGATGGTGACCGGGAGCGTTAGCGAAGGAACGAGCTGTGACGAGGATGTGAGCGTTCATGCCATGAGTCCAGATGGATGTGGTCAGTGGGAGATAAGAATACCCTTAATCCCGGCCCTGAACAAATGTGAAAGAGTTGGACAAATGTCATGCCGGAGCTATAATTGGGAAATCGTTATCTTGGCTGATGATTTGCCTGTAACGTTGAGGAGGAAAGACAATCACCCAAAACACCTACCCTTTGTTCCGCTTAATCCGCAAAATAGTGAAAATGTGAGGAAATAAACCCATGAAGAAGTTCCTATTTGTGATGCTCATTGCCATTCTGGCGCTCGGCATCCTTCCGGTGGCGGCTCAGGATAAGCCGTTTGCCGGGCAAAAAGTCGTCGTGGTGACTCAGGAAGGTTCCGCCATCGGTGGCCCGGCTGAACGGTACGGTGCCGAATGGGCCGAACTGACCGGCGCGACGGTTGAAGTGCAGCGCTTCGCCTTCGGCGACCTGTTCCCCAAGATTATCACCGCCCTCCAGACCGGCACGGGCGAATTTGATGTGATGATTTATGCTTCTGACTGGATGGGCGACATTGCCGGCGGTGGCTATGTGCTGCCGATCCCGGACAGCCTGAAGGAAGCAGTGGAATGGGACGACATCCTGCCGCTGTACCGTGAACGCATCGCTGACTGGGGCGGCACCACCTATGCCGTTCCGTTCGATGGCGATAGCCACATGATGTACTACCGCAAGGATCTGGTCAGCGCGGAAAGCCCGTACGCGGCGGAATTCGAAGCGGCGGCTGGTTTCCCGCTGGCTGAACCCCAGACCTGGAACCAGTACAAGGCGATTTCTGAGTTCTTCCAGAATCGTGAAGTCGATACGGCTGGCGTGACAGCTCCGATCTACGGTGTGGCCGAAGCGCTGCGTCGTAATGCCCAGAGCTTCTGGTTCCTGATGAGCCGCAGCGGTGGCTATGCCAAAGTGCCGGGCGACCCCTACTTCTTCTTCGATGAAACCATGACCCCGCTGGTCAATACCCCCGGCTGGGTGCAGGGTCTCCAGGACTGGATCGACATTTACAACTGCTGCGCCGCCCCCGACATGATTAACTTCGATGTCGTTAACGTGCGCGCGCTGTTCCCGGCTGGTCAGGTGGTCTTCGGTCTGGACTGGGGCGATGTTGGCCCGATCACCGTTGATCCGAACGTCTCGGTCGTCAAGGGTCTGGCGGGCTTTGGCACGCTGCCCGGTGCCGAACGCTACTGGGATCGCGCGTCGGGCGAGTGGGTCGATGCTGAAGGTGGCGTGAACAAGGCTCCGTTCATTGCTTTCGGTGGTTGGGTCATCTCGGTTGCGGCGGACAGCGATGTGGCTGATGCGGCTTTCGATTATGTCACCTACCTGTCGGGCAAGGAACTGGCGGGCGTGCTGGCGACCACCGGCGGCACCGGCGTCAACCCGCTGCGCCAGAGCCAGTTCGATAACCTCGACCTGTGGGTCAACGCTGGCTTCGATGAAGAATCGGCGCAGGACTATCTGGGCGCGGTTCTCGACACCATCAATCACCCGAACAACATTGTTGACCTGCGCATCCCCGGCGCGTTCGAATACTTCTCGGCGCTTGACCAGGGCATTGCCAAGGCCATCACCGGTGAGTTGAGCGCACAGGCCGCGCTGGATGAAGTCGCGGTTGCCTGGGACGCCATCACTGAACGTCTGGGACGCGAAAGCCAGTTGGCGCTGTACAAGCAGTCGCTGGGCATTACTGAATAAACAGTGGCGTAAGCTGCTGTTGATCGCATCGCTGCTGGAGGCCGGGGACTATCATCCTCGGCCTTCAGATTGGTTCTGTCGGCAGAAAATATGATTTTTAGGGGGACTTTGTTTTGGCTGCTCAGACCGCGCTTAAACCCCTGCCACCCGCAGATGAAACTATTCAGGAGTCCGGCGAAGACCGCATTTTTAAGCGGGTCTTCCTCTCGCCAGCAGTGGCTTTCCTGCTCCTGCTCTCGATCTTTCCGCTGCTCTGGTCGCTCGGCGTCAGCCTGACCACCTGCCAGCGCACGGTGCCAACAGGCACGGAAGTGTCTGAGACATTTCTGGGAAACCTGATCTGTGTGGGCAACCCGGCTGAATTATCGCTGCGCAATTACGAGCGCATCCCAACCGACGGGCGGATGCTGACCGCCATCCGCAACACCTTGTTTTATGTGGTTGTCGGTGTCGCCTTTCAATATGTCATCGGCCTGGGGCTGGCGATCCTGCTCAATCAGGATTTCCGGGGACGCGCGATTTTCCGGGTGATCTTTCTGCTACCGATGATGGTGACGCCGGTCGCGGCTGGCTATATCGGGCGCATGATGTTCGACTCTGGTTTGTCACCCTTGGCGCAGCTTCAACGCACCCTCAGTACCTTTTTGTCGGGCGTGATCGGGCAAAAAGTCACGATTTCCATCCCCTTCATCACCGACCCTGGCGTGGCCCCTTTCACCATGGTGCTGATCGACTCGTGGCAGTGGATTCCTTTTATGACGCTGCTGCTGCTGGCCGGTATGCAGGCCATCCCCGACGAGATATACGAGGCCGCCCGCGTTGATGGAGCCAATATCCGCCAGATTTTCTTCCGCATCACTTTCCCGATTTTGCTGCCCATCACATTGACCGCCATTCTCATTCGCAGCCTGGAGATGTTCAAGCTGGTGGACATCATCAATGTGGTCACCGGCGGTGGGCCAGGGACATCTACCGAGTCGCTGGTGATGTATGTCTATGACACGGCCTTGAGCTTCGGCAATTACGGCTATGCGGCGGCGATGGGCTATGTGCTGCTGGTGATGGTCATCGTTTTCGCCACCGTCTTCCTCAGCATTTCGCGCCGCATCACCCGGCAGCAGTTGGGGACAACCTCATGAAGAAGCGCTCACTGCCCGCGACCATCACACTCTATACTCTGCTCATCATCTGGGCTTTCATCTGCCTGTTCCCGTTCTACTGGATGTTCACCACCTCCTTCAAACGTCCGCTGGATGTCAACCGCGTCCCGCGTTATATTCCGTTTGTCGATTATCAGCCGGTCATCGACCACTGGCGTTTCCTGCTGGTGGATGAGCAGGCCAAGACTTTCCGTTACTTCCGCAACAGCGTCATCGCTGCCAGCGTATCCTGTGTGCTGTCGGTCATCCTGGGGTCCATGGCGGGCTATGCGTTGTCGCGCTTCCGCTATTACTGGGCCCGCCTCGGCTGGCGCAACGACAACATCGCCTTCTGGATCATCTCGCAGCGCTTCCTGCCCCCGGCGGCGGTGGTCATTCCTTTCCTCTTGTTCTTCAATTTCTTCCGGCTGATCGATACCCATGCCGGTCTCATCATCGCCTACACCGTGTTCAACCTGCCGTTCGCCGTCTGGATCATGCGCGACTTCTTCAACAGTCTGCCGATTGATCTGGAAGAAAGCGCCCGTGTTGATGGCGCGAATCGCTGGCAAACCTTCCTGCAGATCGTGTTGCCTCTCAGCACCCCCGGTCTGGTCACGGTTGCACTGTTCTCCTTCATCTTCGCGTGGAACGAATTCCTCTTCGCTCTCATGCTGACGAACTTCGAAGCCATCACCATGCCGGTATATCTGGCTGGCATGAAGAGCACCAAAGGCATCGAGTGGTGGTATATCTCGGCCTTGACGCTCATCATGGTCGCCCCGGTCATGCTGATTGGCCTGTTCCTCCAGCGCTATATTGTACGTGGGCTGGCGGCGGGTGCGCTCAAAGGTTAGACTTCAATTAAATGGGGCGACAATCGGTTGCCCCATCATCCGCCTTCATTCCACTTTCTGGAGATTATCATGACACACCCGATACGCTGGGGCATTCTGGGTACGGGCAGTATCGCTCGCCTGTTTGCTACCGGTTTGGCTGCGCTGCCCGACGCTCAGTTGATCGCTGTCGGTTCGCGCACCGAATCCAACGCCACGGCCTTCGCCGAAACATTTCATATCCCCAACATCCACGCCAGCTATGAGGCGCTCGCCAGCGATGCGCAGGTCGATGCCATCTACATCGCCACGCCGCACCCATTCCACAAGGATAACGCGCTGCTCTGCCTCGATCACGGCAAACCGGTCCTGTGCGAAAAACCCTTCACCATCAACGCGGCTGAGGCGCAGGCCGTCATCGAGAAAGCACGGGAGAAACGCCTGTTCCTGATGGAAGCGATGTGGACGCGCTGCCTGCCGGTCATCATCCGGGCGCGTGAGCTGATCGCTGAGGGTGCGATTGGCGAGGTGAGAATGCTGACGGCAGACTTCGGCTTTCGCACCGGTTTCAACCCCCATAGCCGCCTGTTTGACCCGGAGCTGGGCGGGGGTGGATTGCTGGATGTCGGCATTTATCCGCTGTCGTTGGCGTCGCTGTTCTTCGGAAAGCCGGAACACGTTGTCAGCGCGGCGCATCTCGGCGCGACCGGCGTTGATGAGCAGGCGGCGATCATTCTGCGTTACGCCGATGGACAATTGGCGCAGCTCTCCTGTGCCACCCGCACCCAGATGGTATGGGATGCCATCATCTATGGCACCGACGGCCACATCCGCATCCCGGAATGGTGGCATGCCCGCAACTTCATTATCAGCCGCAGCGGTCAGCCATCGGAAATCATCGAGCTGCCGTTCGAAGGCAATGGCTACAATTATGAAGCGGCGGAAGTGGCGCGTTGTCTGCGAACCGGGCTACTGGAAAGCCCGATCATGCCGCTCGACGAAACGCTGACGATCATGCAGACAATGGACACTATCCGCGCCCAGTGGGGCCTGAAATATCCAATGGAGGGTTAATCATGGAATACGGACGACTCCCCGGCATTGATAAGCCGATTTCGCGCCTGGTTCAGGGGACGGTCATGATCCAGTCATCCCGGCTGGAGGCCAGCTTCAAACTGCTGGATGACATCTTCGCCCTGGGCTGCACCACCTTCGATACGGCTCACGTCTATGGCAATGGCGACAACGAGCGCACCGTCGGGCAGTGGGTACGCGAACGCGGCCTGCGCGATAAAATTGTGATGATCGGCAAGGGGGCGCATCACAATGCCGACCGCCGCCGCGTCACTCCTTTCGACATCACCGCCGATATTCACGACTCGCTGGCGCGTTTTCAGTTCGACTACATCGACCTCTACATCCTGCACCGCGATGATCCCTCGGTGCCAGTTGGCCCAATCATCGAGACGCTCAACGAGCATCGCGCTGCCGGACGCATTCACGCCTTTGGCGGCTCGAACTGGACCCACACCCGTGTTCAGGAAGCCCATGAGTACGCCGCCGCGCACGGCCTACACAGCTTCACTGTCAGCAGCCCCAACTTCAGCCTGGCCGAGCAGGTTCAGGAACCCTGGGAGAACTGCGTCAGCATCAGCGGGCCGGCGAATGCGGCTGCCCGCGAGTGGTATGCCCAGGCGAAGATCCCGCTGTTCACCTGGTCGAGCCTGGCCGGTGGCTTCTTCTCCGGGCGCTTTCGCCGCGATAACCTCGACAGCTTCACCGAGTATCTGGATAAACTGTGTGTCACCTCGTATTGCTACGAAGCCAACTTCCAGCGCCTGGATCGGGTCAAGCAGGTGGCGGAAGAGAACGGCCTGAGCATCCCGCAGGTGGCGCTGGCCTATGTGCTGAACCAACCGCTGGACATCTACGCCCTGGTCGGCTGTCAGAGTGGCGAGGAATTCGCTGCCAACATCGCT
The DNA here is from genome assembly GCA_022843385.1 of Anaerolineae bacterium. Taxonomy (GTDB): domain Bacteria; phylum Chloroflexota; class Anaerolineae; order Aggregatilineales; family Phototrophicaceae; genus CFX2. The sequence continues at coordinate 194,790 of JALHNT010000001.1, forward strand.
GCCATGCAAACCCGCATTCCCGCCGAGACGCTGGACTGGCTGGACTTGCGCGTATAATCGAGTCAGTGTCAGCAGCAGGAGTCGGTCAATGGTCGCAATGGATGTGGTGAAGGAACAGCCGGTCACGAGGGACGATCCCTTCTATCGTCTGTCGGTGGCGCAGTATCAGGCGATGGCGGCGCAGGGTATCCTGACCGAGGATGATCGGGTCGAATTGCTGGAAGGACTGCTGATTCAGAAAATGACGAAAAATCCCCGCCATATCTGGTCTACCGAAAATGCTGATGCGCTCATCCAGCCGCATTTGCCAGCCGGTTGGTTCAGCCGCCGCCAGGATCCATTCAACACCGGCGACAGTCAACCTGAACCAGACGTGTTCGTGGTGCGTGGCAAACCGCGCGACTACATCGAGCGCCTGCCAGCCGCTTCAGATGTGGCATTGGTGGTAGAAGTTGCGGATTCCACGCTGGCACAGGATCGGACAGTCAAGCAGCGGATCTATGCGCGGGCGGGCATTGCCGTCTACTGGATCATCAATCTGGTGGATAACCAGATCGAGGTTTACAGCCAGCCGATCATGGGCGATGAACCCGGCTATCCCGCACCGACGATCTACAAGGGTGACGATCGGCTGCCGCTGCTGATCGATGGGCAGGAAGTCGCCCGATTGAAAGCCAGCGACATCCTGCCACCGCCGAACAACCCAACTGCATGAGCCAGTCCGGAATGCGCCGCACCCGTATCACTCCAGATTGGCATGACGGGCGAACATCTGCGCCTCGGTCTGCCCTGTCTCCTCCATCAGTTGCAGGCTGACAATATCCAGCGTCAGCCACAATGCTTGTTCAAAGCGGTTCGCCATCGGCTGGGCGGACCGTCCCTGGCGCTGTTCGCCGGCTTTGACCGTCGGTGCTGGGATATGCACCACACAATCGGCCTCATCGGACAAGGGCGCTGCCGGGGTTGCCGTCAGCACCGCCAGCCGCGCCCCCACCGCGTGGGCTTTTTCGGCATAGGCCAGCAGCGACGCCGTCCGCCCTGACCCCGACCCCAGGATCAGCAGGTCATCCGCCGCCAGACAGGGCGTGGTCGCGTTATCCACCAGGTGGACGGCGAAACCCAGATGCATCAGCCGCATGGCGAACGCCCGCATACACAGGCCAGAACGTCCCTTGCCCGCCAGAAAGATGCGCCGCGCGCTGGTGATCTGCTGCCGCAGGACATCCAGTTGGTAGGCCGATATCGATTGTAAAGTCTCGCTCAATTCGCTCAGAATAACCCGCTGCCACTGCGAATAATCCGTCATCAAGTATTTTCCAATCTTTTATATAAAGCATGGGCCGCCGCAACCGGGTCGTTCGCCCGCGTGATGCCGCCCCCCACAATCACGATTTCCGGCGCACAGGTCAGGATCGGCTCAACCGTCTCCAGCGTGATGCCACCCGCGACCGCCAACCGCGCCTCTGGCAAAGCCTGCCGCAGCCGCCTCAGCCCATCCAGCGGCGAGGCACCCGCCTGCTGCACATCATAAGCCGTATGCACACACAACACATCCACCCCCAGCGCCAGCAACTCTCGTCCGCGCGTCACCGGATCAGCCACTTGCAGCAGATCAGCCATCACCTCCCCTCCGCTACGCCGGGCTGCCCGCACTGCCCCCGTCACCGTCACATCCTGCGTCACGCCGAGGATCGTCACGCGGTTCGCCCCAGCCTCGAAGGCGATCATCGCCTCTTCGTCGCCGGCATCCATGATCTTCAGGTCGGCCACATAGCGCTTATCTGGATAGCTCTGCCGCAGCAGCGCCAGGGCGCGCACGCCCTCCCGATAAATCAGCGGCGTGCCGATCTCGACCACATCAATATACGGCGCGACCTGCCTCAAGATGTCCTGCGCCTGCGCCAGCTCACCATCCAGCGCGATCTGAAGCCAGACGCGGCTCATGGCTGGGGAACCGGATGCGGCAGCGCCCCATCCCGACGAATGGCCCACCACGACACCGCCAGCGCCCCGATCAACAGCGCCAGCAGCAGCACGACCGCCATGAAGGCTCCCGGCAGCGCTTCGATATGCTCGCCGGCTGTCCAGGTGGTATAGGGCAAAATCAGTTGATACACCGTCGAGGTGCCGCTGTCCGCCAGCGAAAGCGCCGGGAAGCGCAGCAGTTGCCAGGTCGGACGGCCATCCATCTCATAGCGGGTGAAGATGCCGAACAACACCACCGGCGTGAAGCGCACCCCGACCGCCACCACCATCGCCAGCCAGCCGCGCCGGATGGTCGCGCTGCACGCCAGCCCGATGGCGCTGCACGCCAGCACTTCCAGCACCGTCAGGATCACGGTGAAGGCGACCGCCGAGAGCGCCGCCCACTCCACCCAGTCCACTGTCGGCATAACGCCGGGGTAATAACTGCCACCCCGCGACGAATTGAACCAGGCGTAGCGGTTGAGGAAGGCCATCATCAGGATCGGCAGCATCGACAGCCGCACCACCCCCAACAGCAGCATCCAGGGCGCGGTCAGGTGCAGGATGCCCAGCCACTTGCCCAGCAGGATGCGCCGCTGACTGACGCCGGTCAGCACCAGCGCGTCCCAGGTTTTCCCCACATGCTCACGGCTGATGGCATTCGCCCCGGCCGCCAGCGCCCGCGCCGCCACCAACGCGTGGGTGATCCAGATGGTATAGATGGCGTAGTCACGGGTGCGGTTGTTGACGCTTTGCAGCGTCAGCGCGATGGCGGCGATGATGATGACGACGCCCAGCACCAGCGGCAGCCAGTAGCGGCGCATGAACGGCTGCGCCATCCGCTGCTGATACCGCGTCTCCTGCCATTCAATCGGATTGGCATTGCGGGTTATTACGGCCATGCTTCACCCTCCACTCGTCAGTCCCCTACGATTGGTTGTTCGCTCCGACTCAGACGTGTTGCAAGATTTTGGCTATCCAATTAACCCCACCCCAACCCCTCTCCGTGCAACGGAGAGGGGCTTTGACTCCCCCTTTCTCCGCGTGCGGGGAAAGGGGGCTGGGGGGATAGGGGTTGCCTTTGGAGCCTTATTTGTCTGCAATAGCCTCAGACGTGTTCCAGAATCAGATTATGATACCCATCCACCCGCGCCGACCAGCCGGGCGCGATGTACACCGTGCTGTCGTATTGAAACACCAGCGCCGGGCCAGCGAAGCGTGCGCCCGGTCGCAGCCGCTCACGGTCATACCGCCCCAACCGCATCCCATCCGGCGTCAGCCGTTCCCCCAGAAAGGCATCCGCCGCATCGTTGCCGCTTTCCGGCTCCGGCGTCAGGAGCGGCTTATCGACCAGCCCCACCGCCTGCACCCGCAGATTGACCACTTCCATCGTCCGCTGGGGCAGGGCATGACCATAAGCCCGTTCATGTGCCGCGTGAAAAACATCCAGTAAGCTCGGCTGGGAGTCGCTGGCGTCGTCGCTCAGAGCGAACGGCACCGTCAGTTCATAGGCCTGACCCTGATAGCGCATATCGACTTGCGGCGTGAAGCGCATCTGCTCGGCGGTCACACCTTCGCGCTTCAGATCGGCTTCGGCCTGTTGCAGCAGCGTCCGCAGCAGCTCCCGCAGCCGCGCCGGGGTATCTGGCTGACACACGCCCAGCACCGAACGGCTGTAATCCAGCGCCACATCCGCCACCAGCAGCCCGAAGGCGCACAGCACCCCCGGATAACGTGGCACCAGCACGCGCGGAATCTCCAGCCGTTCCGCCACTTCGCAGGCGTGCAGCGGCCCGGCTCCGCCGAAAGCGAACAGGGTGAAGTGACGCGGGTCATAGCCCCTGGCGACCGATACCCGGCGCACCGCCCGGTCGATGTTCACGTTGGCGATGTGCAGGATGCCCTGGGCCGCCGCGGCTGCGCTCAGATGCATCTCGTCTGCCAACTGCTGGATGGCGCTGCGAGCGGCTTCGACTTCCAGGCGCATCCCGCCGCCCAGGAAATGATCGGGATCGAGTCGTCCCAGCGCGGCGTTGGCATCGCTGACGGTGACGCGCGTTCCACCACGTCCGTAACAGATCGGGCCGGGGGTCGAACCGGCGCTCTCCGGCCCCACCCGCAGCGCTCCGCCCGCGTCCAGCCGGGCTATCGAGCCGCCGCCCGCGCCCACCGTCTCAATATCAAGCAGCCGTATCCGCAGCGGCAGCCCGTCGATCTCCGATTCAGGTCGCCGTGCCGGATAACCCGGACACAGCGCCACGTCGGTCGAAGTCCCGCCGACATCCAGCGTGATGATGTGGTCGAACCCGGCTGACTGAGCGATATGAAACGCCCCGATGACGCCGGCTGCCGGGCCGCTCAACGCCGTCTGAACCGCTTGCTGCCGGGCGCGGGTCGCGCTCATCACCCCACCATCCGATTTCATCATCCGCAGCAGGCTGTGCGGCGGCAGTTCGTGTTCCAGTTGGGTCAGGTAGCGGCTCATCACCGGGCGCACATAGGCATCCAGCGCCGTCGTGCTGGCGCGTTCGTATTCGCGGAATTCCGGCAGCACCTCCGACGACAGCGCAATCTGCCAGGGCTGGAGCGTCGAGTGTTTCAGAATATAATCGCGGGCGGCCTGCTCATGCGCCGGATTGACGTAGCTGTAGAGGAAGCAGATGGCGACCGCTTCCACCCCGCGCTGCGCCCAGTCGTCGATGATCGCCTCCAGCCCCGACACTTCCAGCGGTCGCAGAACCGCCCCGGCAGGGTCAAGCCGTTCAGGAATCTCGTAACATAATTCGCGCGGGATGAGCGGCGGTGGGAGCTGGGGATGCAGGGCATAGAGCTGCGGGCGATTCTGTCGCCCGATGAACAACACATCGCGGAAGCCGCCGGTCGTCAGCAGCGCCGTCCTGGCTCCCTTGCGTTCCAGGATGGCGTTGGTCGCCACCGTCGAGCCATGCGCCACCCGCCGCAGCCCGGCCACGCCGCCGGGGGTGATGATCTCCAGCCCCGCCAGCATCGCCTGCGCCGGATTGGCCGGGGTACTCAGCAGCTTGTGAATCGCCAACCGGCCATCGAGGTTAATGACCAGATCGGTGAATGTCCCGCCAATATCCACCCCAACCTGCATGATTTCCCCTTTTTACCGGTGTGACGCTGACTGATCGACACACCAAAAGATGAAAGTCTCAGCGCCAAGCCAGAGAAGATTCGACCACAGAGACACAGAGGACACAGAGAGAGCAATCAGAGGTCTTTACTTTGAACTTAGCACTTTGAACATTGAACATTTCACCAATGGGTGGTCATTATAACGCGGCTCACTTAATCCGACAGCAGCCACTGGATGGCGCCGTCGCGGTCATTACGGAAAAAGCGCATCGCCGTATTCGGTGTGCCAAAGGTCCGCAGCAGATAATCAGCGATGTTGATGTAAAAGGTGGGATGGCTGTAGACCAGCGCCATGTGAATGGGTGCGTGATGATAAGCCGGGTCGCGCTGTTGAATCCATTCCCCGGCGCTGCGAAAGACATAGTATAGTGGCAGCGGCCCGCTGCGGCGCGAATCGATCAGCCCCAGTTGCTTCGCGCCGTCTTCCACTGGATAATGCGTGGCGATGTAATCCAACCAGCCGATCCACTCATCAACCGCTTCGGTTGTGGCCTCAGTGAAAATGAACTCGTGAATGCCATTGTCATGCCGCTGGTACAGGCAGAACTTCCCTTGTGTCAAGTGATGTTGTCCAAAATACCTGGAGGAATCGTCACCTTAATATACAGGAACTTGGTCACAAAAACGAATGCCGATTGCACTTCCAGGGTATTGAAAACGCGATAGCTCGCCCGGTTTCTTCTTTACTGAAGGGCTTGACAGGGTAGATTATTTGTTCTATAATTGATCTTTGTTGGGAAAGCATGGCTTTCCCACTGCAACTTAACAACCCCATACGCCGTTTGCATCAGACCCGTGCCGGTCAAGTGCTCTCGTGAGTTGGCCGCCGCCGTGATTCACAGCCTGCAAAAAGGGGCTTTTGCAGTTGCAGCATTTGCAGAATCGTGTGCAGATTCGCTCGATATTCACGCTCTGTCCTCTGTGTTGGTCTTTCTGTCGGTGTCTGTCCGACCACGACACAAAACCAGGAATTGCACTTGTAGTCTGTAGTCAACAACCGATAGCGGATCGCGCCAAACAGCAAAATCAGCAGCAAAAGGGGGTAGGGTCAATCAGCAGCAAAGTGGGCTTGAGCATTCTTTCTGACGACTGTTGACTGTTTGAGGGAAAAGTGCACAAAAGGCAGGGGTGAATTTGACGAATTTGACGAACGTTGTGAATCAGGTAATAGGTGCAGGCAGAAAGCTGGTAGCTCCAACCAGCAAGATCAGTAACACAAGAACCTTGATGAATTAAGTGAGTCACTCCCTCCGATTGCTTTCTGAGTCCTTTTTGGGCTAACCCAGCAACTCTCGTGGTTTTGTAGCCAACCTTCAACGCTGGCAATTTTCGTCACCCTGCGCCAAACTCTCGTCCACTCGTGCACCCATGCGGCGGGAAATCTGGGATCAAGAACGAAGCGAGAGCAAGGAATGGAACGATGCCGCGAATGCTGGTGATGGCCGCTGCGGTGGCTGGATTGCTCGGCGTGGCGCTGGGCGCGTTCGGCGTCCATGCCATTCGGGATCGCCTGGTCGCCAATGATCGGCTCGATACCTATGAGACGGCGGTGCAGTACCACCTCATTCACGCGGTGGCGCTGCTGGGCGCGGCCTGGGTAGCCCAGACCTATCCCTCCCGCTGGACGCGCTGGGCCGGCGTCGGCTTCATCGCCGGCATCTTCCTGTTTTCCGGCAGCCTGTACCTGCTCGCCATCTTCAACCTGCGCTTCATGGGGGCGGTCGCGCCCCTGGGTGGCGCATCCTTCCTGATCGGTTGGGCACTGCTGGGGCTGGCGGCCTGGCAGAGTCGTTCAGCACCATGATGCGGCTGCTGGGGCGGGTGCTGCGTTGGTTGTTGAGTGGGGTCGCCTGGGTGGTGCGGCTGGCGCTGCTGCTCTTCCTGCTGCAATATTCCAGCTATCCCGCTGGCCTGCAATGGAACGCAGTAGCGGACATCGTTTCGCCCTATCAGTTTGATTACATCACCTGGGAGCTGGCGGCGCTAGGCGTCAAGGTCGATCAGACGCTTTACGGCCTGCACCCCTTCCTGAACGAAACCGTCCGCAGCCAGCTCGTGCGTGTCTATATGACCGATCTGCGCCAGGCACAGCAGTTGGACGCCGACATCGCCAACCTGTTTGCTGACCCGGCCGTGACCGACCCGCAGACCGAGTCGGCCACACTGCGAGCCGAACGCGACGCCCTGCGTACTGATCTCCGTCAGCGCCAACCGTTGATCGAGAGCATCCTCGAAGGGCAGGTGGCCGCCGTGCTGGTGGAGCAGGGCTTTGGCCTGGCCGGTCAGGTGTTGCCGCCGGTCTCGGCTCATTTCACCCGCGTCCCCAACCTGCTGATCGTGTCGCCTCGCGAGACGATACGCTTCGACATCTCGATCAACGTCAATCCGATGAGTCCCGATGAGATGGCGGCGCTGGAAGCCCAGATCGACCAATCGCAGGCTGTCTCGTCGCTGATCGTGCCGCTGGGCGGGATCGCGCTCTATCCGGCCATGGTGGTCGAAACCAGTTCGATCCCCTTCGCGCTCGACACTATCGCCCATGAGTGGCTGCATCACTATCTGTTCTTCTTCCCGCTGGGGCTGGCTTACTTCAGCGGTGAGGGCTTCGCCGGCGAAACCCGCATCATCAATGAGACGACAGCCGCCTTCTTCGGTCAGGAGATGAGCCGGTTGGTGCTGGCGAAATACTACCCGGAAGAGCTTTCTGAGTTGGATGATTTCCAGCAGGTTGCGGGTCTTATGCTCCCCTCTCCCTGTGGGAGAGGGGCAGGAGGTGAGGGCAAGAACTCGGTCACCCGTCCTCTGGTCACGGCGCATCTGCCGCTGTCGGCGCTGCCGCTGGCTCAGGTTGATACGCCCTTTGATTTTGCTCAGGAGATGGATACCACCCGGCGCCGCGTTGATGAACTGCTGGCTGCCGGGCAGGTGGACGAAGCCGAAGCCTATATGGAGGAACGGCGTCAGGTGTTCGTCGCCAATGGTTACATCCTGCGCAAACTCAATCAGGCGTTCTTTGCCTTCTACGGGGGCTATCAGGCCGGGGGCAGCGCCGGAGCCGGGGGCGCTGATCCGATCGGGCCAGCCGTGCGGGCCTTGCGCGAAGCCAGCCCCAGCCTGCTGGACTGGGTGCTGACCCTGCGCGGCATCACCACCCGCGATCAACTGCTGGCCGAAGCTGCCCGCGTTGGCTTTGTGCCGCCGTCGTAGCGACGATGAGCGATGAGCAACCTGATCGACCATCAAGCATATGGCATGGTCGCCCGCAACAACCGGGAACTAACAACCGCCCTACTCCGCTTCCAGTTGCTCCAGCGTCTTCAGGTCATGGCGCAGGTTGTTGTAGCGCGTTACCAGCGAAGCGATGAACAGCAGCGTCACGGCAGCGACCACCCCCAGCCCCAGCAGTAGATAATCGGTCGTGGTCGGTGTGACGTAGAAACTCAGCAGCACACTGAAGAAAGCATCGCTGATGGTGGTAACCTGCTCGGCTGGGCCGCGCTCCAGGATGACATGGGTGAAGTCGCCGCGCACCTGTCCCTGCGCCAGCAGCACTTGCCCATCCGCCAGCGCGTAGCGATTCTCGATCTGCCCATCGCCGATCTCCCGTGTCTCAGTCGGATCACCACTGACGGCCGGCTCGATGAAGCGCTGGATGGCGTCGGCGATGCCGGCCTGGACATCGGCTGACTCGACGATCACGGCATAGGTATCGGTATCCGGCTGGTTGTGGGTGAACGCCAGGATGAAGGTGCGGTTGTCATACACCTGCCCCAGGGCGCTGATGATCGTGCCATCGGGCGCGACGAAGATTTCCTGTGTCCACTCGCCATTCGGCAGGTTGACGACGTTGCTCTTGGCCGGTTCGGTAACATATGACGGGTCAATGCGCCCCAGCGCCTCGCGGATGCCCGCCTGCATATCAGTGGTCTGGCTTTGCAGCACATAGATGTCTGAGACGCCGTTGTTGAAATGGGTGATCGCGCCTTCCGACTGATTCTGCCAGTCCGATGGCAGCACCATGCCGAAGCGCGTTACTGTATTGAAGTAGCTTTGCTGCGATGGCGCTTCTGCCTCCTGTCCCAGCACCAGGACTGGCAGCAGACAGAAAACGAGGCTGATGACGATGAACCACTTACGCATGACGGTGTCCGATCAGTTGGATTTCAGCAAATGAAGTTTACGGGCGGCCACACGCTCGGCGAAGGTCTCCAGCCAGACGCGCCACCACAGCAGGGTGATCGGCACCAGCGCCGCCCAGACCAGCATGTTGACGCCCAGTGCGACGCCGACGCCGCGCGTGGCATTCAGTTCAAAACCGCCCACGGCGTTCTGTGGGCTGGGGCCGATCACCACCGGATGAATCGTCGATGGCACCACGCGGATGATGAACAGCGTGATCAGCACCGTGACGATGGCGAGGATGCCGTAGACGGCGGCGAAACGGCGGCGCTGCTCCGGGTTTTCGATGCCAGCGCGCAGCATGAGATAGGCGGCATAGGTCAGGATCATGATGGCTTCCGAAGTCAGCCGAGGGTCCCAGGTCCACCAGGTGTTCCAGATCGGGCGCGCCCAGATCATGCCGGTGAATAGGTTAATCAACGCCAGCGCCAGGCCGACCTCGACACCCGCCAGCGCCAGCGTGTCCCACTTGACCTGACGGGAACGGAGGTACTGAATGCCGCCCAGCACCGCCGCGCCAAAGGCGACGAAGGCACCGAAGAAGGCCGGCATGTGGATGTAGAAGATGCGCTGGACATCGCCCTGGTCGATGTCAACACCCGCCTGCACCAGCCCGGCGTACAGGCCGTAGGCCACGCCCAGGACCGTCACCAGGGTCAGGATGAGTAACGCACGCGGAACCGGATTGGGACGAACCGCAGCCACTTCGGCAGATGCTGCGGGCATGGGACGAACAGCGGTCATGACGTTTCCACTCCTTACATTACATCAGGCGAAATCGTAGCATATCTCGGCTAAAACTGCCAAAATCTACCAAAATCTGATAGTGCTATTTTTTCTTCTTCTTGTGTTTGCGATTTTGCTGGCGCGATTTCTCGGTCATCTTGCGCTTGGCTTTTTTCTTTTGGTCAGTAGCATGAACGGATTTACGATCCTGGAGGAGTGGATCACCGATTGAAGGCGCGAAGTCGAACAGCAGGGGGCGCTGGCGGTTCGGATCCGGTTCTTTCAGTCCCAGTTCAACCTGCACATCCTCCCAATCGCCGACCCCAAGCATTTCAACCGTATCTTTGGCATAGGCTTGCTCGATCAGCGGCAGCGTTTCCATCGCTCTGAATTGGACCAGCGCTTGAATGACATTGGCATTGAAATCCGGGGCATTGGCTTCAGGGTCGTGCAGCGTGGCTGCGAGGATTTCGATACAGGCCGATTTTACCTCATCATATTCCATACCGATCCGCTCAATCGCGCTGATGACCACAAGGGCATCGGCGTCTTTCTGGCGAGCTTCTTCCAACGCTGTCGTCAACAGGGGAAGCGCCACCGGACCCATCATCGCGATGCAGATCGGCGCTTCTTCCCAGGTGTATTCGTCGTCGATTGTTTCGATCAGCGTGAGGAACCCTGGCAGCGTATCGGGGTCCCGAAGCTGTCCCAGTGCCCGCATGGCATGGACACCGGCATAGGTTTCAGGGTCTTCAAGACCATACTCTTTCAGGTAGCTCGAATCGAGCATCAGGCGCGTCAGTTCCGGAATATGCTCTGCTGTGAAACCATACTGCGTCACATAGTCCGGCCACTGTTCCGTCTCAAAGAGTTCAATCCGGCCATGTGTCAGCAGATGGCTGACGGGTGGAGTATAAGGGAATTCTGGTTGCGGCTTGTCCATCGGAGCGCTCCTCACATCGACCTGCACAATGACGGCATTATAGACAGCCCGTGTGAATCCATCCACTGCTGACCCTGGAGAGGATTACGAAATCGATTTGAGGTGCTGAAGACGGACTGACGAACTATAGCAGTGTTTGGGGCGTGCTGTAGACGCCATCTATCCTGTTGAACAGAGCATAGATGAAGACGGAGCCATCAGCCATTGGGCGAGCGCCCTGCTGCTCAGTTGGATGGCCTCTTGACGGTTCCAAACGAATAAGGCATCACCGCTGCAATAAGCGAGATTCCCATCTTCGCTCCACCGTGAAGTTGATGGTGTCCCCTTGGATTGGAAGATGGGTTGTAGGCTGCTATCGAACACCGTCACGCCCATCGTGTGAAGCCCATTGAAATCGGATACAGTGATGCTGCCGCTGCTGTGAACATCGATCACTAATCCACCAAAATCATTCGATGTCACTTGCTGCAACGATTGTGAATCCCAGAGGTAAACCTGAGGGGCGCAAGGAGCAGCACACACGAAGGGGTGTCCGAAAAGTGTGTCGGATGCGGGATCACCTGTTCCCACAATAGCCAGCCGACCATCAGGCATCCATGCCAGATCTTGAATTTGTTCCGTTGGGCCGTTGATAAGGGTGAAGGTAGCTGAGTCTGGCACACCGGCAGAGGTGAACGATATACCATCCCAGATATACCAGCGATTGAAGAAATTTTGACGGGTATATAACGTCAGGCGTTTGTTTGCGCTCCATTCACCGAGCATGAAGGTCTCGTCGCCTGAAGGATTATCGACCTCTTGCACAATCTGACCATTCCAGTAGAAGACCTCGGTGGGGGCAGGCGGTTGCATGTATTCCGGTTCACGGTAACCGAGCGTAATGAAAAGGTGATTGTCTGGCGTCCATAGGAAGGTGTGCAATACAGGTTCGGCTGGTAGTGTCGGCAGTATCAGATCAACCTGTTCTTGTCCGTTCCATATCGTCCAGCCAATGGTATCTGAATCTCGATTGTAGGACGCAACATACCAACCCTGGTCATTCCAGTGACGTTCCAGATCGAATCCAGAGTCAACTGCCATCACCTCGGTGCCATTGTAGGCATAAAGCGAATAGCCTTCGGAACCAGAACTCACCCAGTATTCCAGCAAATGTCCTTCGGGCGTCCAGCGCAGCCTTGATTCCTGCTCGTTCGGCGTTTGGGTGATGTTGACGGGTTGCTGAGGAGCGTTCAGCACATCCAGCACCCAGATATCATTGTCCTGGATATAAGCGATGCGCCCGTCACCGCTTGCGTGAATAGCGCCTGTTTGGCTGGTTGCGGGGAGTTCAAGCTTTTCACCCGTCGCTGGATTGTAGGCCATGATCCTCGAACTACCGTTTGCCGTATCAAAATACAGGAGCAAGTCCGGTACACGAGGCTGCGCGTGACCAATCACCAGTCCCGTGACCGAAAGCGCCAGGAGAAGACCAAATAGAAATCCAGATTTTGTCATCATGCCAACGATTATATCTGTCACCTGCACCCAGGCAAACCGTGTTAGCTTCACAAGTATCGGAGCAATGGTGTCGAAAAAGCAGCATGATGTTACCGAACACAGGTTGGCCTGAGAGAAGTCTGAAAAAAACGACCTCACTTTCAATGCATGACCTGTCTGCTGAGCTTGCAGATACCCGGTGGGGTATGGTAAGATATACGGGGTGGGGTATGTCTGATAGGTAAGAGGTAATGATGGACTCGATCAACCAGACCGACGCAGCCGAGGCGCTGAAGTGTGAGTACAACGAAAAGACGCTGCATCGCATTCATCGGATTCAGGGGCAGCTCGCCGCCTTAGAGCAGATGATAGAACAGGATGCCGGTACCTGTGAAGATCGGGTCATCCGCGCCCGGACGATTGAAAAAGGCATGACCAACCTCATCACCCACCTGGTCGAATGTTATCTGGTCAACACGGCTCAGGGACAAATGGCCGACCAGCCAGAAGCCACCACCCGTGAACTTGTTCGCATCTTCGATCTGTTGAATCGTTAGGAGCATCATCGTGAATCGTCGTCTCATCATCATTGCACTGCTGCTCATGATTGGCTTGCTGCCACTGGCGGCGCATGAGGGCGAAGACCACAGCCCCAAGTCAGAATATTTCCTCAAGGTCGCCACCGAGCCGGGAACGATCATCGCTGGTGAGCCGTTCGACCTGACGCTGCAAATTATCGAACCGGATGGCGAAACGCCGCTGACCTCGTACGACATTGTGCATGAAAAGCCACTGCACCTGATTATCGTCAAGGACGATCTGACTCAATTCCTGCACGAGCATCCGACTTATCGTACCGAAGGGCGCTTCCTCCTGAATGATCTGGTGCTGCCCGAAAGCGGCACCTATGTGATGTATGTCGATTTCACCCCGACCGGCGGCGAACAGCAGGTCATCCGCGCCCTGCTCTCCACCGCTGAGGCCACCACCCAGAAAGCCGCACTGGCCGTATCGGCAGCCGATGTCGAGGTGGGCGGTCTGAATTTCCACATTCATGTGCCGGAGGGTCTGGCCGCCGGTTCACCGTATGAACTCGATTTCCATGTCACCGATGCCGCTACCGGAGCGGATGTGGCTGATCTGGAAACGTATCTGGGTGCGGGTGGGCATCTGGTCATCATCGATGCTTTCGCCCAGGGCTACATCCACACCCATCCATCCGGTGAGCATGACATGGCCGGGATGAGCCAGATGGCGATGAGTTATGGCCCGGAGATCAGCTTCGAGGCAACCTTCCCCGAAGGCGGCCTGTATAAGCTGTGGCTGCAAGTGCGGCATCAGGGCGAGATTTATACCGCGCCTTTCGTCATTGAGGTGGCGGCGCAGTCTGGTGAAGCCACGCCCGAAGCCAGTGGGCATGGTCATGGTCACGGAGGCTAACCGACTCATGCGTCCAACGGTTGATGTCCTCGTGATCGGGGCCGGGATGGCCGGGTTGAACGCGGCGCGGCTGCTCAAGGCTGCTGGTCGCAGCGTGACGGTTCTGGAAGCGCGGGATCGCGTCGGCGGACGCGCTTACACGGTGCGCGATAACCTGTTCGATAAACCTATCGAACTGGGAGCCGAATGGATTCACGGGCTGCCGCCGGTGACGCTCGATCTGGCCCGGCAGGCGGGTCTGGAGATCGTCGAACTGGCCGGTGATTTCTGGTATCGCGCTGATGACAGCCTGGTATTGGAACGCCCCAATGATCGCTCTGATGAAATCCTGACGGCGCTGCTGGAAGCGGATGAGGACATCCCCTTTCGCCAGTATCTCGAGGCACACCACCCCGGCAGCGCATGGGCCGAGTCTCGCGCGGCTGCCATCCACTACGTCGAAGGGTTTAATGCCGCCAGCGCCGACCAGATCAGCCTGCAATCGGTGCGTCTGGTCGAACAGGCTATGCTCGAAATCGATGCCGAGCGCGATCTCAATCTGGCACAGGGCTATCGCTCGCTGCTGCGCTGGCTGACCGACCAGGTCGGCCTGTCTGACATCCGCCTCAACACGGTCGTCAATCGCCTCTGCTGGAGTCCGGGACGGGTGGTCGTCGAAGCTGAAAACAGCCTCGGCCAAGCGCTGGAATCCTTCACCGCGCATCAGGTGGTGATGACGCTGCCGCTGGGCGTCTTACAAACACCCGCTGGTCAGCCGGGTGCCGTCGAATTCGAACCGGCGCTGCCGGATAAACAGGATGCCATTGACCGTCTGGCGATGGGTCAGGCGCGCCGCCTCTCGCTGCGTTTCCGTTCGCGTTTCTGGGATGATCCAACAGGGGTGCAGAAGCCGTCTGAGTCCGGTTTGTTCTTCGGCCTGGAGCATCCCGTCTTTGCGGTGTGGTGGTCGCCCACCGCCCCGCTGGATTGGCCGGTCATCAATGGCTGGTCGGGCGGCCCCCGCGCCCATGAGCTATTGGGCAAGCCGCTGGAATTCGTCATCGAGCAAGGGATCGATGCCTTGAGCCAGTTGTTCAACCTGCCGGTCGAGTGGCTGAAAGATGAGCTGCAAAGCTGGCACAGCCATGACTGGGGTGCTGACCCCTTTGCGCGCGGTGCTTATAGTTACGCCCCGGTCGGTGCGTTGGATGCGGCGGCGCGGCTGGCGGCTCCAGTCGAAAATACCCTGTTCTACGCCGGCGAAGCCACCATCAGCGATGGTCATGTCGGCACGGTGCATGGCGCACTGATGAGCGGTGAACGCGCCGCCCGTGAAATTCTGGCGCTGTAATGCGATATTTAAGATTACCTGTTCCCACCTGTTTATCAGGCTGATAGCGAGGTGAAGAATGTCCACCCAAGAACTCGATCTACCCATCACTGGTATGACCTGCGCCAACTGCGCCCGTACCGTCGAACGAACGCTGACCAAAACCAGCGGCATCGAAACCGCCAACGTCAACTTCGCCACCGAACGCGCCCATGTGGCCTATGACCCGGCTCAGGTGAATGTCACCGATCTGATCGCCCGCATCGATAAGGCCGGGTATGGCGTGGCTCAGGCCAGTCTCGAACTGCCGATCACCGGCATGACCTGTGCCAGTTGTGTCCGCACCGTCGAGCGCACGTTGAATCGCCAGCCCGGCATCCTATCGGTCAATGTCAATCTGGCGACCGAGAAAGCCACCGTCTCGTATCTGCCCGGCAGCATCCGCCGCGCCGATCTGGTGAAAGCGGTGGAATCCGCCGGTTACGGGGTGCTGGACCTGAGCCAGACCGATGCGCCAGAGGATGCCGAGCGCGCCCTGCGTCAGGCCGAGATTGACCGTCAGCAGCGTCTGGTGCTGATCGGCGCAGCCTTCACCATCCCCCTGTTCATCCTCAGCATGAGCCGCGATGTGGTCATGGCGGCTGCCGCCAACGCGATGGGCAGCAGCATGGCTGGACATGCTATGGATATGTCGCGTGTTGTCGCGCCAGAGCTGCGCTGGTTACTCTGGATAGGCTGGCCGTTCGTCTTCGGCCTGCTGGCGACGTCAGTGCAATTTCTCCTGGGCAAGCAATATATTGTTGGCGCGTGGAAAGCCGCCCGCAACCGCAGCGCCAATATGGATACCCTGATCGCGCTCGGTTCGTCCGCCGCTTATCTCTACAGCATTGCCGTGCTGATCGGGATGGTGCTGAACCTGTCGGCGGTCATCGGCGATCATGTCTACTTTGAGACGGCTGCGGTCATCCTGGTGCTGATTACGCTGGGCAAACTGCTGGAAGCCCGTGCCAAAGGCCGCACCAGCGAGGCCATCAAGTCGCTGATGGGACTCGCGCCCAAGCTGGCGACCCTGCTGCGCGATGGTCAGGAAGTCGAAGTGAAGATCGATGATGTACTGGAAGGGGATCGGCTGGTGGTCAAACCCGGCGAACGCATCCCGGTGGATGGCGTGGTCATCGAAGGCCGCTCGTCGGTTGATGAGTCGATGCTCACGGGCGAGAGTCTGCCGGTCAACAAGCAGGTGGGCAGCAAAGCCATCGGCGCGACGGTCAACAAACAGGGACGATTGGTGATCGAAGCCACTGCCGTCGGCTCGCGCACCGCGCTGGCGCAGATCGTCCGGTTGGTCGAGCAAGCGCAGGGCAGCAAAGCCCCCATCCAGCGGGTGGCCGATCAGGTGTCGGGTGTGTTTGTGCCGATTGTCATGGCGCTGGCGCTGGCGACCTTCCTCGGCTGGCTGGTCATCGGCCAGGTTGGCTTCGTCGAAGCGATGGTTCATGCTATCGCCGTGCTGGTCATCGCTTGCCCCTGTGCGTTGGGTCTGGCGACGCCGACGGCCATCATGGTCGGCACCGGCAGAGGCGCGGAGATGGGAATCCTCTTTAAGAACAGCGAGGCGCTGGAAAATGCCCATCGCCTGCAAGTGATCGCGCTGGATAAGACCGGTACGCTGACGAAGGGCGAGCCGAGCGTGACCGATGTGATTCCGTTCAATGGCCTGACCCCAGGTGAGGCGCTGCGGTTGGCTGGAAGTGCTGAACGCGGCAGCGAGCATCCGCTGGGTGAGGCGGTGGTCAAAGCCGCGACCCAGGCCGGTCAACCCCTGACTCAACCGCAGGACTTCAGCGCGGAGTCCGGGCGGGGCATTCGCGCCCTGGTTGATGGAAAGACGGTGCTGGTCGGCAGCCCGCGCTTCATGCAGGAACAATCGATCAATCTGACCGACACCCAGACCCAGATCGATGCGCTTCAGTCTCAGGCGCGCACCGTCGTGATTCTGGCTGTGGATGGTGTGGCGTCGGCGGTGTTAGGGATCGCGGATACCATCAAGGATGGATCCAAAGACGCGGTGGCTGCGCTGCAATCCAGCGGGTTGGAAGTCGTCATGATTACCGGGGATAACCCGCGCACGGCCGAGGCCATCGCCACCGAAGCCGGCATCCAGCGCGTTATGGCTGAGGTGCTGCCCGGTCAGAAAGCGGAAGCCATCCAGATGTTGCAGAAAGAGGGCAAACGGGTAGCGATGGTCGGCGATGGTATCAACGACGCCCCGGCGTTGGCACAGGCTGACGTGGGCATCGCTATCGGCACCGGAACCGACATCGCTATGGAGGCCAGCGATTTGACGCTCATGAGCGGCGATGTGCGCGGCGTGGCGCGGGCCATCAGTCTGAGCAAAGCCACCATGCGGACGATCTACCAAAACCTGTTCTGGGCCTTCATCTACAACATCATCCTCATCCCGGTAGCGATGCTCGGTCTGCTCGTGCCCATGCTCGCCGCTGGTGCCATGGCCTTCAGCAGCATCTTTGTCGTTCTGAATTCCCTTCGCCTCTCAAAGACATCGTAGCGGCGGTTTCCGGGCAGCGTGCAAAATAATCTGCAACCATCTCTCCATCCTCCAGATGCCCGCTGTCTGGTATGTCGATACCAGGACCGCGGATCTGGAGGATCTTCTTGCGGATCGCCTCCCAGCTTCTCACCGGCAGCGCAGCCGAAATCTCAAGCTGCGTTGCTGTGCAATTCAACAATTCCTCCAACGTCTCGAGTTCATCTTTGCGCCAACGATTACCATACGTGCGGTTAGCCTTTTCACCATCGCGTTCCAGCCGAACCAGATAATCGCCATACTTCTCTTCGTCGCGGATAGGCTTCGGTGAGGTATGAAAACTGCGTTTGCCGATGATCTCATATGCCTTGATGCGGATAGCGTGCCAGTTTCGGTCAGGGAGCGCAGCCGCTATCTCGACTTGCCCCGCACCCTGGTTGATAAGGTCTGTCAGACTTTCCACTTCGTGCGGCATCCACAGCACCCACTTATCCGCACGATAAGGCATGATAAACGTATCGCTGCTGTCATCTCGCCATTGGATTTCCACATCTGCGACCCGCTTCGTGCCTCGCGGCTGCACTACAATTCGCTTGATGAACGCATGAGCGACCGTTCGTTGATCAGTCAGATTCATATTATTCCAGGTTGCCAAAACAGTTTCTGCCTGCTTTGCAAGTTCAATCAGGGTGTCTTGGCGCTCCTGTCGCCGTTCCAGATCAGCAAGCTTCTCCTCAAGACGGTGTTGTTCACTCTCGTAGTTGAGGTGTTCCTGCTCCAGTGCCTGCAAGAGGCTTTGTGATTGCACAAAACTAAAGTTCGTCAACAGGGATTGCATCTTCTGGTTGATCGCCTGAAGCTGGTGGCTCAACAGTCTCCGTTCCGCTGCGAAGTCCTCAGCGGTATTGGCTAACACGGTTGACCAGACTTCGGGATCAAAGGTGGCACGTAGTTTGCTGTGAAGCATTTCCGTGATGATTTGATCGAAATAGTCACAGCGTCGTGACCAAAGCGTATGTTGATTGGTGGCTAGATCGTTACGCCTCGTTGTGTACGTGTAGGCTTGCATGCCCGGTGCCCAGGCGGCGGTTGCCTGCCGCCATTCACCTTGCCAATATGTCCCCACCAAGCCCTTGTAAATGGGGCGTGGTTGCTCACGATCTTCAGGCTTGGAACGATCTCTATGGAAGGACGGAGCATAATCGGGGTTTGGGCTGCCGTCGAGCGCATATGGCGACAGATAGTTGAATGCGCGAAAGAAAAGTTCTTCGGGGGCGATTGCCGGATGGTTGTTCCACTGCACGATCCGGTCTTTGTGCATCCAGTGACCGATATAAACCACGTTCGTCATCATGTTGACAAGTGCCATGCGGCTTGGTGCGTAGCGATTTCCACGTTTGAGCATTCGCACCGGTTTCTCACAAATGAAGCCTATTGGCACTCCACGTTGAAATTCAGGGTCATCAAAGTCCGGGAAATGAGGACCGTTCTCGAAAACATGCTGCAACGTGGCTCGGATATTGCCACCCAGACTGATAAACAGCTCAAACAGCTTGACGACGACTTCCGCGCATGGCTCATAAGGCTGAAACTTACGCCAGTTCGGATTGGGTACACCGCTGGAAAGCTGCTTGCGGTTATCGACCATGAAGCCCAGGTTGATGTTGCCACCCATCCACATGCCTTGCATCATCATGCGCTCTTTTGCCGCGAATAAGCGACCCCGCACATACGAATTGAGGAAGTCGGCTGCCTGCTCGGCGCGCATACGAAACAGCAGGCGATGGTAGGGTCCTTCGTGCTTGTCGGCAAAGTTGTATTTGAAGTAGGGCGTGATGACACGCACATCGTTCTTGACGCAGGCATCGATGAAGACATTCACCTGTATCTGCGTCTCATCACGAAACAGACGATCTTCTGCCTGCGCTGCAACCGAGCCGATGCGTCCGGTGATGATGAGATCGAATAGGCGGCTCATGCCCTTGCGCTCGTCAATGCGCTTGGCACCGCTGACGCCTTCATCTTCGTCAATCAGGATGATTACGTGCGCGGGCCAGCCCAGCGAATGCACATAGCGCGGCAGGTCGATCTGCTGCATATCGGTCGAGATGTTACCGACCTGCTTCATAGACGATTGGCGGTAGTACACGGCGATGGCGCGATCAAGCGGCAGCGAGCCAGGAATCGCAGGCTTTTCAGTGCTGCTCTGCGGCAGATATTTTCGCTTGGCAGGCATGGTGGTAGAATCCTTATAGGTCTGGATGAAGGTCTGGACTAAAGCCGGGTGTCAGTTTCTCAGGCTCGCGCCCGGCTTTTCGTTTCTACTGGCTGTCGCCAGTACCGTCTTGATCTGTCGCTTCGGCTTCCTCCTGTTTACGTGTGGTCTTGCGTCGGTGGTTGGGTTTGCCTGCCGCGATCCACTTTTCGAGATCACTGCGTTTGATCGCCCAAGTCCGCCCCACACGCTGCCCCGCAAGAAACCCCTTCTCGATAGCCCTGCGGATCGTGTCGTTATGACACGCCGCGATCTCTGACGCCTGCGCCGGACTCAGTAGTTCATCAGCCATGTGTGCATCCATCGTATTGTACGGATTATTCCGTACACATGCAAATTCATCATAAAGATGAGTCTACATGACGCTGCACGATCTCACGAATACCATGCTGTTGTCAGCGCGGATTGCGCTCGTTTGCACTGACGTTCAACTTCTTCCCGTCGGGCAGGCGCAGAAACGCGCGTATCAATGCACGATAGGCAAGCCCAAGGTCGAACGATGACGACGAGACAATAAGGTTGCTCACGGGCTTCTCTGCACTGCTGCGCTGCTGGTCAGGATGGACGGGCAAAATGCGAATGTTGCTCATGATGGCTGCTCGCTCCGTTATACATGTTCAACCCAGCGTACCAAACCCGACCTGCTCAACGTCTGTAGTCCTGACAGGATCGGCACTGTAAGGCGACAGTTTTTGCGAGTGATATTTCGCTTGCAGTCGCAAACAGGGATGGGTTGTGATTACACGATAGCAAAGTCGAGGGTCGGGAAGACTGTAATATTACGGTCGGGACCTGGGAATCTTTCATTCCTGACTGGAAGATTCCGGTTTCGTCGAACGCTTTAAGAATGGCCCTCTGTGCCAGAATGGATGAAACAACAGTGACATTAGTGAGATGAATGGACTTGTCATTTTTAGCAACTCTGCTGCTTCAATCGAGTGCATCTCTAAATGCGTAATCACCATGAATAGCCTATGTTATTCTGGTCTGTATCCGCTTTTTCGCCGTTTTATTGGACTTTCAACGTAACTTCGACGAGCTGCTTTTCCCACACACTCCGCAATAGCGCCCAAAACTCCTCCTCTCCTAAATCCGGGAACTGCTGACGGATGCGAAACAAGTTTAGTCCGCTACTGTGTCCACCTAATGCTTTAAGGAAACGCTGCTCTACTTTCGAAATGTTCGAAGACTGCACCGGTTCTCGGAGTTTACGAATCCCCGCGTCAATTGCCAAAATGAGTTTCTGCAGCTCCGAAACCGCTTCAATCCAATACGCGAACTGCTCCAAATCGCGAAGCCTTGTTTCTACAGCGGAGGCAATACGTGTATATTCATCGTTTGCCCGGTTTGTGTGGCTCTCTAGCTGCACCAACTCGGATTCTGTATCATCCATCCCCCCATCTGACAGACTTACCATCGATCTTAGCGCAAGTAAATGAGTGTGACTTCTCTCAATATCACCAGAAATCACATCAAGCAAGTCGGCAGCTTGTCCGACAACCGCCTGATGCAGATTGGAGTAGACTCCATCGGGATTACTAGGGCTATAGATGATCTTCTGCCACAGCTTTTCCTGCCTCAGTCCTGCTTTCTGGATAAACAGACTGCGATATTGCTCTTGTTCACGGCTGAACTTTCGTTCCGCTTGACTTGCCAGACCATCAACCTGCTGCTCCAGTTGGGTGATCCGCTGTTGATGCCGCTCCGCTGCGCCAAAAGCGTCCGTGGCTTGGGTCTCAAACGCATGAGCGATTGCTCTTTCGATTTCGTGCAACTGCGTAAGTAAATCTTTCGCTGGTTCACCCTGCCGCTGTATCGCCTCCAACAAATCATGAAGTTGATTTACGGTTGACTGCCACGCTCTAGTGTGTTGAACCGCATTGTCAAGCACCCGGCGCTGCTCATTCAGCTTGACATGAGTCTCCGTTAAAAGATTGACACGTCCTGTAAGTCGCTGAAGCGAAGCCAAGTCCAAGGTGGGCAGCTCGGTTATCAGTTCAGATAGTCGTTCGCGCAACGTTGATGCTTCGTTATTCCAAGTTTGAAGCATCTGTCCATAGCGTAAGCGCACTTGATTGAGCGATGAAGTGAAGGCACTCGCCCGGATCATCGTACCAAGCATAACTGCCCAATCAGTGGGCAGATCAGTCAAATGCAATTTCTGAGCACGTTCACGAAGCTGATTGATCTCACGATTGACGAGCGTTTGCAGCAGGCGCAGATCCGATTGTACCTGTTCATCAAGAGCCACCAACTCGGCTTCTTTGTGCTGCTTGCGGAAGTCCTTGAGTTGATTGGTGTACTTGTTGCCTCGTTGGGCAACAAACTCGATTTCAGGTTGATGGACGGCAGCATGGAGCAAGTCGGCATCATGCTTGAACCGCATCACCTGTTCAGTTAGCACCTCAAGCGAAATCGAGGGATGACTTCTCTCTTGAAGCCAACCACCCACTATTTCAACAAGATCGCGAGCCTGCATAATCTCAATGATGAACTTGATCTCGTCAGGACGGTATCCCATGTCAGCAGCACCGCCGTGTATTTCGTCAAGCTTCAATGCTCTTACGGTCTTTCGCTCTCGCGTTGTGATTGTTGGCGCGCCTTCTAAGGAACTCAAAATGACCTCCTCGAGGGAGTGCCGAGTAAGTAGCACACCAGACTTTCTTGGCTCTCGCCGACCAGGGAATGAACCACCCTCAATCTTTAGTAAGTCAGGGAAGCGTGCTTGAAAAGCTTCGAAGGTTGCAGCGGTCGTGCTAAATTTCTTGGCAATTTCTTCTTTGGTGCCCTCAACCAATGCAAAGCCTTGTTTTTGAGCGAAACTGCTCAACTGGCGAAGGACACTGATGTAAGTACGAAGGTTATCACGCCACTGCTTATAGGTGATCAAAGTTTCATACTGGGCACCATAACGGGCATCGATCAACTCACTGACAGTTTTTTCGATGATCAAGCCACCGGTTACGCTAAAAGCAGAACCAACCGCGGGATTCAGCAGTACCTCCAATGCTCCTTCCAACAATCGAACCGACATCGAGCGCTTGATCATTTCTTTCAAAGGCTTTGAAACGCTGTCCCGTTCGGCAGCCTCCGTCAAATAGGCGTGAAGTGCCAGAACCAGCATCACAGACACCTCGTCAACATCCACGACTCGGCGTAGTTGATCCTGTATCGCGCGATTCAGATTGTCGAAGCATGGCAGCATAAGATTTAGGGAGAACGCAGCAGCAAACGCAGAAGTATCTGTTTGCATTTCGCCTAGAAAGTTCAGGCGTTCTTGTCGGGAAAGATCAAGATGCCTTGCGAGAACAAATACAAGACTGCACTCCCCTTCGAGATGTGTATCGCGGTTCAGCGCTTCATCATCGCCCATCACACGCACATGCACAGCACGTTCGGGAAAGCGCTTCGCCATTTCAGGGAATGTGCCGACAAAAACAGCCTCTGCATTTCGTGCAAAATTGCGATACTCCAGGCTCGCAGTTGTCCATTGCTCTGGCTTAAACACCAAAGCGAGAAGTGCCATGAACGAGTTGACTGCCCGCTGCATCTGGTTTGCAGCCTGCATGTCATAGTTTCGGATGAATTCGCGGAGGATAAGCGACAGCTCATCCGTGTTTTCTTGAGCGGCATCTAGCGCACGTAGCATTAGCGCTGGGCGCTGACGATCACCAATTTCGATGACAATCTCAGGTGTGCCACTTGCCCGGAGTTCGGTGCAGGCATCGAGAAGCCCATAGTGTCGTTGAATATCTCGTGTTGCGCCATCAACTGGAAAAGCAGCAAGGAGTCTAATCGCCTGTTCCAATTGTGGGTTGCCCCGAATGAGACTAGTTGCTAGAGCTTTACTTGCCGCCTCTTGAAGCAGCTTACGCGCATCAAAAGCGATCTGGTTGGCAAGAAAGTCGTCTACCAGATCAATTGGACTATATGAGCTAATGGTTCCGCTCGATTCGAGCGCACGTCTTGCGATCTGACGAAAAGCGTTTATGACGGTACGCGGCCCGTTGGAAAGGTCAGGGCGGGAGGCAATCTGACCGAGGCTATCCAGTGTCAATTCGTCGACCAACTGATTAGATATCTCACTATACTCGAACGTCTCGGCAAAACGCTGCCAAAGACGCGCAGGGAAGTCACGGTCGTAAATTGCGCGGAGGTCAAGCGTATTTCCGCGCAGTCGATCAATGAGGTCGCCACGCTGATCATTGATGACACCAAGTTCCTTGCTCGTAATGATCATCAAGAATCCAAAGGCCAGCTTCCCTTGCTGATTCATCAGTTCAGTGATGATATCGAAAAGCGGGACAAGCGGATCAATCTTGCCGGATTTGATTTCTGGATCAAGATATTGTTGGAGTTCGTCGGGAATAACGACCAGACCCTCAAACCCTGCTTCGAGAACGAGCGAAGTCATATGCTCGAAAAAGCGAACAATATCCTGGGGCGTTATGTTCAGTTGCAAAGCGCGATCGCTATACATACGCTCTGCTTGATCGAGGGTGACCCCGTAGCGCTTCGCGATGGAATCTAATTCTCGATTGTGGAACAACTCATATATTTCAATGGCTTTTTCAACCAGGCTGGGGACTGTTTTAGCAAGAATGTGTGTGACCCATCCGGCAGTAGCATCCAGCAAATCCTCCAAACGATTGAGCTTGAATGGCGGCACCGCAACAAGGCGTGCATCTTGTGCCTTTTGCCACACGAATAACCCTGCACTTGTTTTGCCATAACCAAAATCCGCTGTGACATAACCGCGAGGCACTTTAGCTTCCTTGACCTGCTTGACGAAGCGCGAGGCAAAGGTGTTTACTCCCGATGCCTCGTCAGAGCCGGACTGCAAGGGGATGTAGGTTCGAACATGGTGTTTGTACAGGTCATCAATTTCCTGTGAACCGGCAAGAAAGTCGCGTGCCTGCCGAGTAGGGACAATTTCTTCTTTGTTGGCGATTGCACGTAATCCGTCGAGGTTCATTGAGCAATATCTTTCAAACTTGGAAGTTTCAGAAGGCGCACAAATTGACCATATCGCCCCGTGCTTGTGCCGGGTTGAACGAGAGAGGGGTATTCCGGGTAAAGCCAGTCAAGCATTTGATTGAGAACGCTGTCGTCAATCAAACAGGTGCGGCACAACATCTCGCGGCGCTCATCTGTCAACGGTTGCTCGATGGCTAACTGGGCACTCGTCATTTCTGTGACATAGCCTAGAGCCAAGAGCAGCAGTTCTGGTGAGCAATACTGCCGTACCTCGAATCGATCGTTGGCAAGTACTTCTGGAGACAACTTGGTCAACCAATGCTCAACTCCAACCAGGCTGTTCTTACTCAGCGAGACAGCACCCTTTGCTAGATCCGACAACATATCGACAAAATAAGGGGCGTTCGAAATTCGTTGTGTCATCTCCGCTGTAAGCCGATCACGCTCATTATCGAGGTCAATCGCCTTGCCTTCATAAAGTAAATTGCAGTAATCAAGGTATGTAAAATACATCGTGTCAGCGGTTGGGTCGGTCGGTCGCCATCGAGAATAATGCAGAAAATGAAGCAGTTCCCAGACCAGATCAAGGCGACGCTGTCCAATGCGATGCAGGTCTCTACCATCTTCTGTGAGATGGGGCGTGCCTTTTCCACTCAGCAGCCTCAACTGACGCAACCGACTGATCTGTCGATCCGATTGTGTAATGTGTAGGTAATCCATCCCGGTGGCAATTGCATCAAGTACACCCCACACTCGTTCCGGCGTTACCTCGTGCCGTACATGAAAGTTCAACGTCGCCATTACGTTTTCGGCTTTCTGAAAATAATGATCTCACCGATTTCATTTAGACGAATAAGTTCCTTGAGGAACGCAGGTGCTTTTTTCTCCTGTTCTGCAAACATCCGATCAAGGTTGACAGGTTCAGAATTTCTAATCCAATCTGAATTGACTAGCTGCTCATCGTGAAACAAAGGCGTGCTACTTGCCTCAATGAAAGATTCGTTGGTACGGTTTTCTGGGCCGTTAACGTCATAATTCGTTTGAGCGAGGCGTACCAGCATTTCAAGCTCACTCTGCAACTCGCTAACTGGATGGGCAAAGCGATCGTAGATAGTTCGATAATGTTTTAAGCCTCTGCTGGCCAATTCCTGTTGCATATCACGTTGTAAATGCCGCCAATCCTGATCAAGTTGTTTAACGACAGTAACCTGAGCAGCAACTTCGAGCATATCACCCAATCGCTTCAGGCGACCAATAAGTTGTACCCATTGACCATGAAGATCACACTGATCCAGCAGGTTTTTCAATGCGTTTTCATCGTCTGTAGAAATCTGTTGAAAAACCTCTGTTGCCCGTTCCCGAAATACCACAGCATCAGATGGGTCGTAGTCAAGCGACTCGGCGATCATGGCTCTCAAAAGGGAAACTCGCTTATCGATGCGCGTTGAAGTCTTTGACATTTGTTCCTGGAGAAGTTTCTGGGCTTCATTGATATGCGTATCGAGCAGCAAGCCTGTCGTCGACTGAGGCAAGATTTCGGCGAAACGCACTTTGTAGCGGTAGAGTAGCTCGATTCTCGATTGCAGTGTGTTTCTTAGATCGGTGATCACGTCGAGACGGACAACTTGTACTTCACGTTGAGCTTGCAGCAAACGCACCTGAAGATCTGGAAGGTCAACCATTTCAGCTTCGAGTTGAGTGAGTGTTGTGTGTGCGAGTTCACGCAGGGTGTTGTTGGCATATTTGCTTCCGAATGTGGAAACGAAATCAATCTCATCCATTAACGATTGAGCGAGACTGATTAACTCGTCACGAGAAAACGTACTTGCCAAAATGAATTTACCGGATGACTCCTCGTATTCAAGATATCCTCGAAGAAGCAGGAATTCGACTAGATATTCAGTCTCATCTGGCAAATAACCCTGGGAACGTGAAAATGTATAAAGTTCAACCGAAGCAATACCAGAAGATGTGCTGGCGGCTTCAATAATCTCGCTTTCATGCGGATGGCGATGAAATACGAGCGAGCCGACATCTCCCCGCCAGTCCGTCACTTCTACCAGTCCATTGAATTGTTTGACATAGCTCTCGAAACCCGCATACTGGCGCTGATCAAACATCAGCGCCAGGTCTGACTTTTTCTTTGACAGTGGTTGCATTCCACGCCGTTCAGCCGCATCAATCACACCAAGCGTCTGCTTATACTGATCAAGCAGGCGCTTCCATCCGACATTTGTCATCAATGTTTGATAACGGGGGTAACGGGTTCGCAGGATATTGAAAAGCGCATCACGGAATGCTTGTACACCGCGTGAATAGATCGCTATTTGATGTGAAGCGAAAACCTCGTCGTTGATACACATGGTAAGCAGGAACTCTTGAAGCTTTGTCTCCTTGTCATGGATACGTTGTCGTTCCTGTTCTGAGATGCCCTCCACTTTTGGAACCTGGTCATGAATATAGTTTAGAAGACTGACCAATACGCCTGGCGTCAGAACAACAGGGCTCAGGAATCTTTCGACATCACGAATATCACGCGGAAGCTGTCGGCTGAATTTAAGGTGAATAGGGATTGGGATAACAAATGTTGGGATGTCAGACGCACCTGACAATGCTGGATGTCTGGCGTCGCTATCTTTTTGAATAAGGAAAACGAATTGAGCATCGACATAGTTTTCAGCTTCCACAAGTTGATCTAGGCTAAAGACGATTTGTACAGCGATATGACGCTGAGGATACTCCTCGAAAAAGGTTCCGGTGTAGGTTCGGAAATAACCACCTGAATGTGTTAGTAAGAAACGGTCACTCTCGGCTTGCCAACCGTTCTGGTAGCTGGTCATTGGGGGGAAAAGCGGTTTTACGCCGTATTCGGCGAAATACTGGAGCGCCTTATCGGAGATGATTTCTGTCTCAGTAATCTGCAACCAATACTTCTTAAGAATGATGTTCAGCTTATTCTGCGGCTTGCCAACTTTTTGTAAATCGACCAGAGCCATGCCTTCTGGCAATTCGACAAGAACTTCCCCACGCAACTCATCAACGAGGTGGGCGAACGTTTCACCTAACCCATAACGTGATGCGACTTCGGCTGCACAACCACGCGGGAAAGCGGAAATCAACTTGATCGTTTGAACTCGCTCAGGCATCCGCTTGATGTAGTCATAGGAGCAAATCTCGTTGACCAGTGAGGCGATTTTTCCATGATCGCCGTCAAACCGAATGTCTCCGGTGAGGAAGTCATCGATCAGGTCAATGGGTGAATAGGAGCGCCGACTCGTCGCATAGAGCGTTGCGACTCGCTGGAATATGTTGATCGCTGTGCGCGGACCGTTACTGAGATCAGAGCGTTCGCATATCTGTCCGATAGCCTCTAGCGTTGTGTTCTCCACAATATTCGAGCTATCACGAGTGAAATCAAGGGTTTCCGCGTAACGGCTCCAGAGCTCACGTGGAAATTCCCGATCATAGATATTGGAGAATGTGAGATAAAGCCCGTGATTACGAATCCGGTGGAGAATATCTGCACCGCGATCCGTCAGATTTCGCTCGGTATCAGGATCCATTGTGATGAGAAAACCAAGCGGCAGTGCAGCACGTGTCTGCAAACCCCAGATCAGGGTACGGAAGTTAGTTATTACCCCCTTATTTATGTTCCCTAGAAATTGCTGGAACTCATCAACGATAACGACCAGTCCTTTGAAGCCTGCTGTCAGCCCGATTTCAACAAGCTGCTCAAGGAACCGGAGCAGATTCGTTGCACTTGCTTCAAGCTGCAAATAACCACTTTGAATCTTGTCTTCAATGCTCTTCAGGGCAATCGTAATGTCGATACCATACTGCGTAGCATCTTGTTCAGCCAATCGCTGCGCCGAAGAAACAAGATATTCATCGAAAGCGTTGCGAACCTCGTTTGCCGCAATAACATTACCAGCTTGCTCTAGCCGATACATTAGCGCAGTTGCAATAGACTGCCCCATTTCAGCAACCGAATTGCAGCTAAATGGAGGAACTGCCAGTATCCCAGCCTGTTCACAGGCATTCCAGATGCTAATTGCCGTGCTTGTTTTTCCGTACCCAAACGGCGCTACCAGGCACGCAAGTGTCGTCTGTTTTTCCAGCACTGTATTTACGAACTGGTTCTGATATCTATGAATATCCGGCGCGACCACAAATGTCTCCGACTCGGAACGATAACGCGCATAGGTTTCATGCGCCGATTCTTCGTCAAAAACTCCTACATGAGTCGCTACAACCGGTTCTTTGTTGACGAGGACGTTCAGTCCTTCGATAGCGGATACCATCAGTTACTCTTTCAGAAAATTCCAATCAAGGTTTGTGACAACAAGGCGTTCGCCTCGTTCGCGTCGAATTTGAATATGGTCGAAACCAGATTCTGCCTGTTCGAGCATCTCTTGAAATGCTTCAGGGACGATCAGGCAGATTTGGCATACTTCTTGCTTAAGCTCAGGGGTCAGCAGAACAGACATGCCCTCGCCTCTGCATTGTTGAAATATATGGTGGAGGGCTAATGTGAAAACCTCAATTGGACAATAGAGTCGTCTGGTGAACAACCGTCCAGAAGCATCGATGCAAGAAGGATGCAGGCTTTCGATCCAATAGAGAATCCCCATAACACTTTGGGTACTAAATGAAACGCTGGTTTCATCGAATTCACTGGTCGCATTTTGCACAACAATGTTTACTAGGCGATCTCGATTGACTGTCGCGGGAGCCGTCATCCAGAGATGAGTACAAACCGTGCGATAGCTCCACGAAAATCTCGCAAGTTTATCTGTAGTGAAAAGCGTGTAGTACAGAAAATGGATAAGTTCGGGTAGCAAGTGGCGCTGAAATAGACTGACTTCCGCGATGATCCGTCCCGTCGGAGTCAAAGTTACAGTCTTCTGCTGTTTGGAAATTACGCCAAGTTCTTCGAGAGAGTTGAAGAGCTTACCATAATCCTTGCGCTGCCGAAGCGTATAGCCCTGCAATTGCGCCGATTCCTGGAGCATCTCCTCAGTCTGACCGTCGTTACTGGTATTCAGCATCATAAGTAGTTCATAGGTGAACACCGGCTGAAGGTCATGGCGCACATGAAACCCGCTCGCTTTACCCATCAAACGATTTCCTGCCGGGTAACTTATAATGGCGACGTACTCCCATGTTCTGGTATCGAGATGGTTCAATCCCGACTAATTCAGGCACAATCACCTCTCCCTTATTCAACCCTTCCACCGTATCCATCAAAACAAAAAGGTTATGTACCATCTGCTGAATGCGATTGTGTTTTAGGGTTTCATAGTCTCGACAAAAAGGGCAATCATGCCGGGTAGCTTCTTTCAGTCGTACAAATTCATCCTGCCTGTATGCTTCTCCGCCGATATCTCGCATCATTCGAGTCGAGATATTGCGTCTGCCGATGAAGGGCAAATACACATTTCCATAGCCTGCTGTTCGGCTCCAGCACGAGCTGTCGAAACTATCGATCCCTAAACCCTTGAATCGAAAAAGTACTTCCGGTGTGCCGATTCCAAAGAGATGCAGCTTAAGCCCTCTTAGCTCCGCCTGTTCCTTGACGAACGTGACCATCTCCAAAGATTGGCTGTTCACCATATTGATGCTGTTGTTGTCCCCGCTGGTAGCAAAACTTCCAAAGCCGATGTAGGACACACCAAGCTCTGCATAAGCATCTACGCACGCTTTGACTTGCTCCCGCGTATACCCTTGAACGACAGGCAAAGCTCTGGAGCGTAGCTCTTTAGGCATTTCGTTAAAAAATAGACGGCTTACGGTGATGGTTGCTTGAATGCGTTCTTCAACTTCTGCTGGGCTTAGGTTAGAAGTAGGAACATAATCAGGCAGCACATACCAGCTTCCCCACGAGTTTTGTTCATAATAAGACTTTAATCGCTGATAGAGCGCCTCATAGGTGACAACGCCTTGCTGGACGAAATAGCCACCAGAATCAAAAATAACTCCGCCAGAGGACTGGAATTCGTTTGTCATTAATTGGCGAACGCCTTCCTGCGCAAACAATGGGGTAAAAATCGTGCGTGCAAAGGGATTTCGCTGATCGCCGGAGTCGCGCCACATCTGCAATATCTGGCGCAGCTCAGTAGGGCGATGAGTCATTGACGCAACAAAGTCCATCACTTAAGTCTCGTTCGCCGGTTTAGGTGGAATTGCTAATCTCCAAACATTCAGGCTACGTTTTTTTCCCAACTCGGTTGTGTGAAGCGCAAAGCCTAGCCGCTGATAAAACTGATTTGCTGGCAGATCGACGGGACACTTCAGTTGGATGAATTCACGAGACATTTCGTTACATTCTTTTATCAGTTGAGCCACAAGTGCTTTGCCAATGTGCTGATGTCTAAAATCTTGTCGAACACATATCTCAGATAGAGTAGTCTGAGAGTCAATTTTCCTGTGGCGAAAGATTACAAAACCAACTATATCCTCAGTGGAGACAGCAACGAAACCACGCTGCTGCAATGCAACTTCCTCAAACTTTTGTCGAGGGTTGAATCCCAGTGCATTTCGATTTTCATCTGCGAGCTTTTTGACCTTCGTGGTATCTTGCGCGCACAACCTTCTAATTCGTAGCATACATATTGTCCCGTATCCCAAATCCCGTTGGCAGTCATCTATATGAGCGGTTTTTCTTCTGCATAAAACGACGCATTTGCCACTGTTTTGGTCGAGGATCAAAGGACACTAGATGCCTTGCAATTGCTGCCTTAGATAGCTCATTTATCGGATTTGAGCGTTCTTTATGCAATACAGATGCTTCAAGAAAGGGAATAAACTCATGGAAGGATTTTTGAAGCGGTGGTAACCAAGGCTTATCGACAATTACTCCGTCAAGCATACGATCTAGAGCAAACCGGTCGATCAATCTTATAGTCATTCCCCGCTCTGAAGCACGTTGCGCAGCAGCATAAGCTTGATAACTGAAATGATCGGCTGTAGAGACAACAATTCCTCTTGATGCATCTTCGAGTACAAGAGTTCCTAAAAGATTCCGGATTGTTGATACAGATTCCGATGAATACACCTTCTCTCGTCGCTTTACTTGAATTAACCACTTCTCGTTATCTGCATCTACATAAATGATGTCTACGCCGCCATCATCAGGTTTTCCAACATGAGTCACATTGGCGTTAGTGTAGTTGGCACGAAAAATATCTGTTACTAGCTGTTCAAAACGGGTAGGTTGTATGGTATGCCACTGTTTTGGGTTTCGTCTGATCCACGCTGCAATTTCTTCAGCACAACCGTCTGGGAACTTCTCATCGAATTCACGAAGTTTTCCCATGAAACTCGTATAAGCGAGTGCCGTAGATGAAGGTCGACTTATGTATGCATAGACAAAATAATGCCACACCCAATATGTACAGTTTGGACAATGTTCAAGCAAAATGCCGAACTCGCGTTCCGAATTATCTTCATACACTGCAACGACAAGTTTGTGTCTGCAATAAGGGCAATGATCTTTCGCCTTTAATTCAATATAGCATGAGCCATTTATGTAATGAACTAGACGATCTCGAACCTCATTCTGAACAAGATTGCTCCCAAATTTGGAATCAGGAGCCATGCGGATAACATATATATTTTCGTCTGTGCTCTCATCGTACTCATCTTCATCAATGATAATCCGGGATTGTAGCTCATCAAAATATACTGTTGATCCTTTGAACATCACATCAAAGCCGGGTAACGATAACTGAGAAATTAGGGAATCAGGATGAGTATGTCGATGGTTTCGAGGTTTTCGAGGCTGAAGGAGGGGGACTTCGCATTGCCAGACGCGCTCACACCAATCCTCCCATTCTCCAAACTCTACTCGACGTTTCATATAAGACCCCCTTTTCACCGTCCATGTGATGATTTCTGGGCAACACATTGCCCAGAGTATATCACAAGTAGTGATGTTTGTAATATGAACAAGTTAAAAACTTAATGGTTCCGATGCTAACTATCACACTATAATCGTATCTAAGATATATAAGTGTTCTGCAGTATGGACGACCCATCGTGGCAACTTTTCCGCAGTGGAACGAAGCAATTATCAACTTCACCCTCTCAAGCTTGAGTATTGGTTCGCGGGTCTTTCTATCAATTGACAATACATCATTAGAAGCTATTGGGGCTACATTTTCAGAACTAAGACCCCAAACCGGATGGGTAAACGACTTCAAACGTTCAGTCCGGTATCAATGTGTATTTGGAGATGAAATTCGCCTCGCGCGCTTTATGTCTCCATTGCGAGATAGTAAGAATTGTCCGCGCTATATTCCGTTCCTGGCTGCGATGGTGCTAGCAGCGCATAACATGGGGGACGACCGTGGCGATAAACCCATTGATCCCCGTGCATTCTTCACCCATTTCAACGCAGTGATGGGGTTATCTGATCAGCAAGGGCGAACCAAAGGGCTAACCACTGGCGAAGATGAAAATCTTTGGGAAGATTGGAACCATTGGTTACGGACTCGGGGTTTCCTGCCAACCGCAGTCCCTGGCGAGCCGGGTGCATATCGTTACACCTGTTATCCAATTTCGCAGACTGTTTTGCGTCAGTCTGACCGCAATTCACTGTGGCGACGCTTCACCGATGGCGCATGGAAGAAAAACTACGATGAAGTGCTGTTAATGCAGCGTATCCGCAAAGATGCTCAGTATCTTACCCGGCATTTGCGCGACATTCTTCGTCCTGGCAGTGACATGTGGCTGCGATCCTATGAGGCAATCAGCCGCGCTTGCTATGAGGTTTATGAGGACTGGCGTGAAGCTGGCGATACTGCCTCAAGAACTGGTCAAGCTACTTCCAGACTGCGAACCTCGCTTGATGCACGATTATACCGCATTGAAGATTACTTTAGTGGTACGGTGGAGTATCGATTGTTTCCACGGCAATCTCGACAAGCTGCGTCTATCGTCGTTAGCGTGCTTTATAAGGGAGAAGACTATCCCTTATCAGAGGATCGCCCCGGCTGGTATATGCCTCTCTGGTCCGTCGATGCGGAGCAATTAGCCAACGGATTCAAACTTCCGCTGACATCTTCCAATTCACAGCTTCAGCATTTGTACCTTCCAGCGCGTGACTTCTGGATCCTAACTCTTGACCCTCAAATACCAGAATCGGGGGTTTATGCGAGTTGGGATAAAGGCGTTGAGATTGGCAGCCCATTCATTTTGTTAGCACGGGAAGAACTACATAGTGACCTCACTAGACTCAAGAATGAAGGACTGCTCGAATGGGAGTCAATGAGCAGCATATTTGACACATGGAGCGAGTATCACGGCGTAACCGTTCGAGCGGAAGCGCAGGCATGGGCAAGTATCACACTCGAAAATGATGCACTGCGCTTGACCCTGCAACCACGTGTAAATTTCAATCTTGCGTTCACAGGCGGCCTACGTGCCCCTCGAGGTGCAGGATGGCTTGTAAATCACGGCCCGCAAGTGAGTCTTGTCTCGTTCGTTCCAGAAGCTGAGTTGGCCGTCTATACGGAAAACGATGAGGTTGTTTTTTTAGATTCCATTGAGGCAGGAAAGACGATTGAAATTCCGTGGGGTCTCCCTGGTAGCTACAAAGTGATTGTTACCCAAGATGGGCATTCGAATGAGCGTGTGGTTCGCATTCTGGATTGGTCAGAAATGGATTTACGCCCACTAAGCACTTACCCATTCCTAAGTGAAGAGAATTTCGGAATTTACGGTGCGCTGATAAAGGACTGAGCGAAATGGAAAGGTGGTATATCGGTCTTCAGGCACGAACCTCGCCCATAGATCTCACACAATATCTAGGGTGCCTGGTTCGCCAGTATGGACTGGGAGACTTCATAACCAGAGCTTGTTATGAACGTCAAGCCAGACAAAAAAAGACTGGCGAATACTACTATTTTGTGGGTGTGGTGAGTGATGAGAAAGGTCACATCCCCGAAGACAAACACCAAGCCTTCTATCGTATGTTGAAGGCGATTGGACTGCATGACCGGCAGCTTTATGTTCACTACGACGAGATCCAGTCCATGTCATCCAAGGAACTGGAATCGCTCAGTTTCCGACAGATCAAGATGGTTCAGCTAAACAGATATACCCCCACAGATCCCTTTGATTTCGTTGCCTCCAGCGAAGATAGCGCACATGTAACAGAAGATACAAAACAGGTCTTCAATCACTTGCTTTTCTATTTGTCAACATATGGAAGAGGTACATGGCAGCAATTTCGAACGATGTGTGCTGAACTTGGACTGGACTCCACGGGAGAGTGCGCTCGCAGAATTTCGCGCAGACTTCGTTTGCTTGGTCACATCGAAGCGTCCAGAGATGGTCAGAATTGGTTTGCTGCCCCAGCTTGCTTTGTTCAGTTTGAGGGTAAAAACCAGCAATATCATGCGTTCTTAGCAGGTCAACGTTCTCCGCGATTGCTCGAAATACTGCAACGGGAAACACATGCTATAGTTTCTGTCCAACCCTATGGAAATGCGCCTGAGCAAGTGCTTGTCACATTTCCCAATGAATCGACGGCACGAGCTTTTGCAGATGACTATTCCAGGCAGTACCACCCAATATATCTCGCCGGACAAGCAGGATTGAAAATGGCAAGTATCTTGCCGAGTCTGGATGAATGGGAAGCATCCCTACCCATACTTTCGATAATTAAAGGACATTACCGTTTTGAGAGATGGGTAGACGGCTGTTTTGAGTCCATGCCTCTCCCTCGAGAAACCGGGATGTATCGCCTTATACACGACTCCGAGCGGTTTGATCATCCTCAGTTAACACTCTACTACGACGCTGACGCCGATACTTGGAAAAGGGCTGATTGGTACGGAATTCGGTTTCTGGCACTCCGACGAACAGGAACACCATGCGACGTGCATTATGATTCTGCTCGACGTGAATTAGCTACTGCACTTGAGCAGCGCTGGCCTGACCTCTATGAGCGCTCGCTCGTGTTGGCATCTGGACGACTTCCACATTTTCACAATGACCATGCCATTTATAGCAATATCACTGCTGCACAAGCGCACATCCTTGCGGGCAAACTTGGCGTGAATCTAATCGAACACGGAGGAGCATAGAAATGTACGACGTAGTCGGCGCTCATCAGCGGCTCGAACGTATCTACAGAATGTACATTGAGAGCGCGTTTCCGCTCCGCAATCAGGCGCTTTCCGAGGAGCGGCGTGCGCTTTTGCAACAAACTGGAATTCTCGCGCAGCCGCCGCTGCTTGAAACGGTGCCGGTTTATCCCTCCTCTGGCAAAACGTTGGTGCAAGTTGCGCGGGAATTGGCAGAGGATAACGACACATACGGTGATCTAGCCGAACTTGCGAAAGGCTTGTTTCCTGCAGATCGCACACTCTATGAGCATCAAAGAAATGGTCTTCGTGAGACAATTAAGCACGGAAAAGACTTGGTCGTAACAACCGGAACTGGTTCAGGCAAGACTGAAACCTTCCTATTGCCCTTGCTTGCCCAGCTTGCTCGAGAATCAGCAGCCTGGGAAGCGGCGAGCAGCCCCAGCAAAGGCAGGAAATGGTGGAAACACGACAAAGGGCGTGTATCCCAATGGGAGCATGTGAAGCGTCCGTCTGCTTTGCGTGCGCTCGTTCTATATCCATTAAACGCACTTGTTGAAGATCAGCTGCGCCGTCTTCGCCAAACGCTAGACAACGATCAGATCCGTGCGTGGCTTGACACCCACCGAGGTGGTAACCGTATTACGTTTGGCCGTTATACGGGACTAACTCCCATTTCGGGTATTGAGAACCGAGATAGCATGGCGCGGCTCAAGACTGAACTGGCTACTCTGGATACTGCTTACCAGCAAATTGTGGCGGGCGGCGGAGCCACCGAAGAAGCTAAATGGTATTTTGCTAACCCAGATGGCGGTGAAATGTGGTCTCGCTGGGATATGCAGGAGACTCCGCCGGACATTCTTATTACCAACTACTCAATGTTGAATATCATGCTGATGCGTTCGATTGAAGCGCCAATTTTCGACGATACGCGCCGTTGGCTTGAGAGCGATCCTTACCGAGATACGGATCGCCCGCTGCACATTTTCCATTTGGTTGTCGATGAACTGCATGCTTATCGCGGAACACCCGGTACGGAAGTTGCTTACATTCTGCGCTTAGTTCTGGATCGCCTTGGACTTGATCCCGAATCACGACAGTTACGTATTCTGACCACTACAGCCAGCCTAGGCGATGACCCGAAAGGTAGAAAATTCCTTAGAGAATTCTTCGGTCGAGACTTTCAGGATTCAAGCCGTTTTACCTTCATTACAGGAACGCAGGTTCTACCAAAGCGAAATGCACGGTTCAACCTGAGCAACTACGCAAAATACTTCGCGGATTTTGCTAACCAAGTCCAATCCGATCCTACGGATCCAATGCGCCCAATTGATCCAAATGCGCCGAACGTGATTACGGCGATTTTGGAGCTTGCACAACGTTTGGAGCGTGTTCCCAGAAAGCATCTGAGTCCAGAATTGCGCTTGGGCGAAGCACTGGACGAGCTTGAGGTTGACGAGGCGATCCGAGATGCGGCACACGAAAAACTAGGTGCAGTACGTGCTGCTCAGATTCCCCACCTTGATGAGATTTTGTTCAGCAATAGCGATGATTCGATTTCTGATTCAATGCGTGGTCTGCTGCTCGCACTTGGTCTTTCAAAGCAAGCAGATACAGGTCGTTCACCGCAGCCGGTGCGAGGACACCTTTTCTTCCATAACCTACTTAACTTGTGGGCGTGCAGTAATCCCAACTGCACCGACATCAACTGCAATCATGATCGACGTGCTGCGGATCAGCCGAGTATTGGCGCAGTTTATGCAAACCACCGCCTAACATGTTCCTGTGGCTCACGCGTACTCGACCTAATTGTGTGCGAGGTATGTGGCGAGGTTTATCTCGGTGGATTCAAGCACTTCCCCGATAATGTGAATGGACAAACATCTTCAGCACCGATGATTCTCACTGCTGATGAGCCTGATCTTGAAGGAATGCCGGAACGGTCAAGTACTTACCGTAATTACGGTCAATATGCGCTTATCTGGCCCGTTGATTGGCGCGTGGTCAAGCCACAAACTCCTCTATGGACAGCAGATAAGAAAGAGAGGCGGTGGACGAAAGCATCTCTGGACACAGTGACGGGGGTGGTAAGAGTGAATGCGACGGATGTGCGCAGCAGCGAGATTCCGTGTTACGTCTACACTGTCGGAGGCGATAGTGAGTATGAACCAGAACTCCCGACCATGTGCGCGAGCTGCGATGCCGATTATCGCTACAAGAAGAAGAATCAAACCCCTCTACGCAATCATCGCACTGGTTTCCAAAAAGCGTGCCAAGTCCTAGCTTCTGGGCTACTTCGGGAGATGCCGCAGCCAAGCGAGCATGATGCAACTCGCAAACTCG
The DNA here is from genome assembly GCA_022843385.1 of Anaerolineae bacterium. GTDB lineage: Bacteria > Chloroflexota > Anaerolineae > Aggregatilineales > Phototrophicaceae > CFX2. The sequence goes on from JALHNT010000001.1 coordinate 233,220, forward strand.
TTATCTTTTCCGATAGTCGCCAAGATGCAGCCAAGCTCGCCGCCGGGATGGAGCGCGACCATTATCGTGATGTTTTGCGAATGGCGCTGATTCAAGCACTGGAGCGCTACTGGCAAAACCTCGTAAGTTACGTAAGGCTTTCAGAACCGAAAAGAACTGCCCTTGATGCACTCAAGGGGATCAATCTCCGGTTGTATGAGGTCGTGAATCAGCCTGAAGAAGCAGCCGACCATGCCCGAATGCAGTTCTTTGCCAATACACACGACGAACTCGATGCTGAAGCAACTCGGTGGATGAATGGTCGCCAGCCGATCAATCAAGAAGCCTATCGAACCTGGATAGATCTGCTAGGCAACTATGGTGGAAAAGCTTCTCTGACCAAACTGATCAGCATCATCTCTCAGCAGCTGCTAAATCTAGGCATCAACCCCGGTGGCACCACACATGAAATATTGCGTTACTTCGACGAGCGCGAATTCCCTTGGTATGACTGCTATCAGTGGGATGTACAGCCAGTGGGCAACAAAGTACAACTCACACCTGCTCAGGATCGATTACTCGAACGTATTCATACTGCATTGATGGGAGAAGTCATGTACGCGCTATTTCCCCACATGGCGCGTACTGTCGAAGGGCTTGGGCAAGGATGGGTTACGTATTCGACCCATCGCCAGGCCACTGAGCAGATCCATGTACTGACTAACTTGGTGATCCGTCAGCTCGGTTCAAGGCGTCGCCATCGCTACGCCGATCATTACATTCCCGGCGAAAAAGATAGTCTTCCCGCACCAGTGCGCGACTTCCTGAAGCACATGCAGATGGAACCAGAAGATGTCGTGCATGAATTGCGCAACAATCAGGTTGCTGTCACCGGCGGAAGTGGTTTGTCTCTCGATCCAGATCGCCTTTATGTTGTTCCACCGCCTCCGCGAAATCCGAATGGACAGCGTGACGGATACCGCTGTCCCAACTGCAACGCTTTCTATCTACAACCCGGTGTAGGGGTCTGCCCGGAATGTCTTTCCACCCTAGAACAAGGTGAAACACGTCCAGACTACGACTACTACACCTATTTATCGAGTGAAGCGGGCGAACCGTTCCGCATGAATTCCGAAGAACTTACTGGTCAAACAGACAAAGATGATCGTCCGCAGCGCCAGCGGCATTTCCAAGAGATTTTCGTCGGTGCTGAGATTCCAATCGTCCAAGGAATTGACCTGTTAAGCGTCACAACAACGATGGAAGCTGGCGTTGATATTGGCAGTTTGCTCGCAGTGCAAATGGCGAACATGCCTCCACGTCGTTTCAACTATCAACAACGAGTTGGTCGAGCTGGTCGGCGTAACGCAGGCGTCTCACTTGCACTCACGTTCTGTCGCGGTCGCAGCCACGATGATTATTACTATCAGCGACCCGAAAGCATGACTGGTGATGCTCCACCGCCCCCATATGTTGATTTGGCTCGTGATGCTATCTTTCTTCGCGTTCTGCGCAAGGAGATTCTTCGTTCTGCGTTCGCGGACATCAACCTAGAAACACCCTCGTCGGATAGCGTGCATGGGGAATTTGGACTCTCTGAGGATTGGGACCCGCAGTACCGGTCGCAGGTGGCGGACTGGATTACTGCTCCAGAAAATGAACCCGCTATTCGTCGCATTATCCGCGCGTTGTCGATCCAGACGCTATGGCAGTCTGATTATGCTGAACAAAATGATAGGTATGTGTACCTTCTCAACGAGTTCATCAGGGAAATCGACCAAGTAGCAAGTGACGCCAGCTACACGCAGCGCGCGTTAAGTGAACGATTGGCAAACGCCGGATTTCTGCCGATGTTCGGTTTCCCGACACGTGTTCGTATCCTTCATACCTCTTGGCCGTTTAGTGCACGGCGATTGCTTGAGGGTGGCGCGGTTGATCGTGATCTAGATATCGCAATCAGCCAATTTGCGCCTGACTCCCAGACGGTAAAGGATAAGGCTGTTCATACAGCCATCGGTGTCGTCGATTTGTTTCCGGAGGGTGGAGGCGGGATCGGTGTGGACGCTGGCTTTTATCCAGCCCTGAATCAGCCGAGCCATAAAATTGGTCTCTGTGCGGTCTGTAGAGCAGTTATTCCGCAGACAAGTTTAACCAGTACAGTTCGAGAATCGGATTCTATACAGATTGTAGCCTGCCCAGTCTGTGGAAACTCAGACTTACGCATCGTTGATGCACGAGAACCACGCGATTTCTTTACCGACCAAAATCCACAGGACTATGAAGGGCAGTTTGAGTGGCAGCCTCGCGCCACTTATCCTTCACTTGCCTTCAAGCGACATGCCGACAGGGATCAGTATGTCAGGAATACGCGTGTTGGTACAGTATCTGATCACGTCATCTCAATCAACGATGCTGGCGGTGAAGGAGGGTTTGTGTTCTATGATGCCTACGTGAGAAGCAAAGCCAAAGACCTTGCCCAATCTGGTCAAGGAGCATATACCACAGCCTCATCCAACGGCAGAGGAATAACCATTCAGGAAACTGGCGACGGCTATAGGGTCGCATTGATGGCGCGGCGGAAAACCGATGTTTTGCTTGCCGGGATTCAGGAATGGCCCAAAGGGGTTTTTGCCGATCCGACGTCAGTTGAAGGGCGTGGAGCATGGTTCTCGTTCGCCTTTTGGTTGCGAACCATTGCCAGTGCATACTTGGACATAGATCCAGATGAGCTACAGTCAGGAATGAGAACCTCTGAGGGCGGTGGGGTTCCATACGCAGAACTGTTTCTGTGCGACAAACTAGAAAATGGTGCAGGGTACTGTGACTTCCTCGGACAGCCTGAAATCTTTGAAGCTCTCCTTCAACATGCTGATCCCACTGCAAGACCAAATGGACAAGAAAGCATCGCTGCACAATGGTTCACCCCAGTGCATCTGCGAGAATGTGATACTTCCTGCAATAAATGTCTCCGTGATTATGGGAACATGCCCTATCATGGATTGCTTGACTGGCGACTTGCGCTTGATATGGCACGAATTGCTTACGGAGAAGAGCAGATAGACATCATTTCACGTTGGAAAAGCAGTGAGAATCCTTGGAAGGCAGATTTGGAGCATGCTATCGCCACTGCGATGAAGAAGCTTCACTTTGCACCAGATGGTTCAATCAATAACCTACGTATCTTTGTCAGAACTCTGCCTACTCGCAACAAAGTACTCATCGAAACACACCCACTTTGGACTGCTGACCATCCTCAGTACGTTGATACGCTTCACAAGGTTCAACAGCAGTATCAGGGCTATGAAATTCAGCAGATAAATCCATTCCGCGCCGTTCGTCGTCCAACGGATTACGTTTAGGATAGTGGGCACTCAAATGTACAGCGTTCTTGTAACTGAGCAATTTCGCGAGGATTTGGATTCGCTCGACAAAGCGATTCGAGAGCGCGTGCCGAAGACAATTCGACAAATCGAGGAAAACCCTCGTCATCCGGGACTTCACACACACGAGCATGTTACCGTAACCAAACGTACAGTCTTCAGATCATACATCAATGACTCCTTTCGCATTCTTTGGGAATGGCTGCCTAATGGCAATATCGGCTTGTGGCGTGTTGGTAGTCATGCTTTTATCGATGCCTTTACGACGCTACCAGGTATAGACAGCGCCAAATGGGGTGCACTAGCAATAGAGGCAGAGCAAACCGAATCAAAAGCCCTAGATGTATGGCGGGAAAACTTAAATGCAGCACAACCATTCCGGCATTTTCCACTCAACCACCTTCGACTTTTTGGCGTTCCCGACGAGCAGTTAGCTGACGTGGTAGCGATTACAGACCCGGAAACTATCTGGGACTTACCTATCCCAGAAAATGTGCAGTATACGCTGTACGATATTGTCCTCAAGGGAACAGACTGGAATGCTGACGCATTTCTCGATACCAAACAACTTCTCTATCGCACCACCGTTGATCAACTTGAAGGCTACTGCGAAGGCAAGATCAGGCGACTTCTGCTAAATCTGACCGATGAGCAGCTTGCCCTTGTACGTGTGAGCGCGTCAGGCCCCATACTGATCAAAGGAGTTGCAGGTTCGGGAAAAACCACAATTGGTCTTTATCGCGCTCACTATCTGGTGGAAATGATTGAGCAGCAACGACACATGTTCAATGAGCAAGTGTCCATTCTACTGGTTACTTTTACCACTACCCTGGCAACTGCGCTAAAGCAGCTCTATCGGGAACTCTATGGTGATCTCCCTCAAACGATTACGGTAGACACCTTTAGCCACTGGATGACGAAAAGACTTGCCAAAATTCGACGTTACGAGTTGTCAGTCGATAGAAAAGGCAAGGTTGACAAACGTATTGCTCTAATCGAGCAGGCTCAAAAAGAAGTTGCGCAATCCTATCCTGATGATCGGATAGCTTTCGCACCGCGTAAATTTCTTCTAGATGAAATTGACGATGTTCTCCGTGCACGCAGCATTGAAAGCCTGCCTGATTATCAGAAGGTTGATCGTATTGGACGAGGCATTGGTTTAGATCGTGAGAAACATCGTCCAGTTATGTGGGAGGTGTACAAAAGGTATCAGGAATTACTTGATGAAAACAATCTCGTCGATTTTGATGACTTACCAAGACAGTTGCTTAAACAGCGCGATTCACTGCCGAAGTATGATGTCGTCATCATTGATGAAGCACAGGATCTGCCACCTAGCTATCTGCGTCTAGCCTCAAATTTGATCGCAGATTTCGAAGAGTCACGCAGTCTGACCTTGCTCGCTGATCCCGCTCAAAGTATCTACTATCGGGGTGTGTCGTGGAAAGAAGCTGGGGTCAATGTTCGCGGCAGCCGAACGCGCACACTGGCGAAAAATTTTCGCAATACGCAGCAGATCCTCGAAGCCGCACGCCACATACTTGATGGATGCGGCGACCTCAAGCTGGAAGATGAGTTTATCCCGCCAACAAGCACTTATAGATTAGGACCAAAGCCCGTCGTTGCACAATACACAGAGCCTTCCGAAGGAATGATTTTCATCGTCGAAACAATTGTCGGATTGTGCCAAAGAGAGAAATATCGCCCAGGTGATATCGCGATTTTGTCTCGCAATGATGATTTGGCATTCGCAGCACTGAGAAAGCTTCTCTCGAAAGAAAACATCCCTTGGTCATATTTTCGGGATGAAGGGTTTGAGATACTTGAGAATCAGGTCAAGTTATTGACGATGCACTCTGCCAAAGGACTGGAATTCCCCGTCGTATTCATGATCGAATTACGAGACGGAATAATTCCCTATATTGCATCTCCCGAGACTGAGGCGAGTGACCTGTCTCAAGAACGAAAGCTATTCTATGTGAGTATGACGCGAGCATCTGAGCGTCTCTACCTGCTACATCCCAAGCAGGATCGATCTCGATTTTTGCGTGATCTTGCACCTGAAACAGTAGTATCCCTCATCCCACAACGAAACAAGCCTGAAATGAGAAACATACGCAAAACACGGTGATTCAGAGTAGCTGGACTTAACGTCCCCAGCCATGACGGCGAGCCAACACTCACGCATATGCCGCAGCCAGCAGCCGTGCAGCACGTTTCATGTACTTGGGGAAAGTCCTGGGATTACGTCCGATGTCCAGTGCGGCCTGTCGGTAGGTCTTGCCCGCCAGTTGGGCGCGAATAGCCCCAACGACACACACCGTATCTTGATACTGCTCCAGCAATTCATCGGCAGGTGCAGTATTGCCCTGCTGGTACTGTTCACGCCAGCACGCATACGGCGACGAGAACCGACCACCGTTTTGCCGCTCTTCCGGGAATTCAACCGGCCCGGCAGGTTCGTAGTCGTGAGCTTCCAGAAACGCCTCAGCGAACTCGTAGCGCAAGTCTTGCAATACTGGCAGCGCGTAACCTCGATACCAGCGTAATGGATCGACACCCACGATCTTCGCAGCATCGATACGGCTGACCTGCGTTGTCAGATGATACAGCGCGACCAAATGCTTGAGCGAGTGCTCGTACTTCGCAGCCAGCTTGTGCATGATGCGCTCGATGTCAGCGCGCATATCCACCTGCGTCGCCCAGCCTGCCCAACGCTCGCCCTGCTGGCGCTGCATCCCGTCGATCACATGCTCATCAGCGGTATTGTGCCAATCGCTGCTGATCAGCGTATCGAGACTGTCGTACATCCCTTCCTGATAGCGCATGGTCGAAATCTTGCAGCGTGCCATAATGAAAAACACCGCCTGTCGGCGGGTCCTCTCAGCGAGAAAGTCGTGCTGTGCTGCGAGCGTCTCCCACAGTACCATGAAGCCATTCTGCAAGCATTCCGGAATCTCGTGCGGTCGAAAACCGTTGCGCTTCATCACGTTTGAGGCGTAGTGCGCTAGGTCATCGTAAATCTGATCGAATGTTAGCTCACCTGCCCACGAAGTCTGATAGACAGCCACCTGCGGAAACGGACGAATCTGTGAAGCCAATGAAGACAGCGCCATGATGAGAACTCCTCACCACGCTGGAACCCGCCAGCTCGGTCGAGCGCAACCGCTCAACCAGCAGGCAGGACGCAGAGGGAGGAACCTGGCAAACAAAAACGCGACTGCTTTTGAGTCGCGTTTTAGCCAGGTGGTTCGGTGGTACTGCCGAAGGTAGTGCCAGCGTACCGGCTGGCGGTGTTTGCTAGGAGGGAACCCCGCGCCCTACACTCGCCGCGCGGCGGTTGCGGGAGAATCAAAAGGTCAATTCAAGGAACATACTTGCTTTTCGAACTGATCAAGTACTGTCACAGCCGTCACAGGTACATTCCACCTCATTTTGCGCATCCGTTTCACCCCACCCAAATTCTGAGAAACAGTTGTAAAGCATGTGCTGTAACATGTGACGCTGTTACACTCATCCGCGAGACCTCGATTGCAAAGAGACTGTAACAGCGTCACAACTGTAACAGTCCCTTTCACCAACACTCTGATCTGCCTTTTTTGCGGCTTATCCGGCATCCGTAACAGCGTCACAGTCGTCACAACCCAGTGCAGCAGGTTTCAGCAGCCAGAATCGGGTAGCAACGCCGCGCACCCGGCGCTGCACCGTTAGCGAGTTTGTCCCCGCCACGAGCCAGCCATCCTCCCGAAGCTGCTGACCAATGGCTCTAGCATCAAAATTGAGCTTGACCGTCTGCGTGACCATCTGGATCGTCACGTCTGGCAGCAGCAGGATTTCGCCGCCCGTTCGGTAGCCAATGACAGTCGTCCCCGGACCTGGCTCCTCCGGTTGCCGCAAGTCGGTCGCCAGCATCGCACGTCCGCTCGCCAGCAGTTGCCCCAACGCATCCAGAAACACCTGCCCTGCCCGCTCCTCCTGCACTGCTTTCACGCTCTCGATGATGGTGTCCTGCCACGACGGTAATGCGTCATCGACATTCATCTCATCGAGGAACTGCATCAGCATCTGGTAGACGGTCACCAGCAGCGACCAGTTCTGGATCATGCGTCCGGTGTTCGCCTGCCGCCCCAGCTTGGCGATCAGCTTCTGCTGGTAGCCTGTCACATTCTGGGCGAAATGGCTGCTCAGTTCCACGCACAGGCTGCCCGCGTCCTGCTGGGCGGCGATCCACTGGATGAAGCGGGCAGTGAAGGCGGAGAGCTTCGCCCGTTGGCGTTCGCTCTCGCCAAGCGCCTTACCACCTGGATCGCGCTTCTCCCAGGGTGGAATGTCCAGCACGATCATGCGCGCCAGCACTGATGCTTCGCCCTCCAGTACGGTCTCCCCGGTAGAGAGCAAGTGACCCCGGCATGGGCGCTCCTGGCGCAGCTTCGCCTCGCGCGTCAGCCGTCCGCGCCCCATGCCGCGCGAGTAGCTTTGCAGGAAACGCGGAAATGTCTTTTCTTCCGCGTAGGCGGGCTTGTAGTCATCGACCCAATAGAGGGCATCCGCCAGCGCGTAGCCGAGCGTCTCGACGGTGTTGACCGTATCGCCCCACTGGGCAGGCGGCGCATCGCGCGTGAACTCACCGTAGAGACTGCTCAGGATCGACGCGATCTCGCTCTTGCCGCTGCCTGATGTACCGACCAAGTGCAAAGCGGGTTTCGGAGCGGCAGCAGGAAAGAAACGCTGCAAGAGCGGCAGAAAGGTGAAGGCGATCAGTGCAGGTGCCAGCGACGGCGGCAGCACGCTGACCGCTGCCTTGAATGCGGCAACAGAGTCACCCCACTCGTTCGTCTTCAATCCGTAGTCGCGCAGCCGGCTCTCAAGCTCAACCTCTGGCGACGCTTCCAGAATGCCGTCGGCTCCCACGCTAGCATTCGGCGAGACATACACCCAATGCCCATCGATCTGCGTCCAGCCCATGAAGCCGTAGGTGGTGTGCGTCGGGTACTCCGCAGACAAGCGGTTGATGGCGGGCGGAAGATGCTTGGTCATCCCAGCACAGACGGCGTAAATGCCGCCTGCTTTCTGTGCTATGAAGCGCTGCAAGGCATTGGGATCGCCAAAGAGTTCGCTTGGAATGTCTAGCATCGCAGAATGCGCTCGGTGCTGTAAAGCGACCCGCATCAGGTTCTCCGACTGTCCATCATCGTCCACCCGCACCCGCCATTCGATGATACGCCCCGCCCAATCCGCGACCTGCTGCCGAACCATCCCGCGTTCGGTCGGACGCTCCAGCACAATCGCGCCATCCATCTCGACATAGCGCGGGCTGCTGACCAGTTGGGGCATGTCTGCCCGCTCCTGCGCTCGCCGCGCCTGACGATACATCTGATTGAGATCGTCAATCTTGAAGGTGTCGCCGCAAATCGCTTTCAGTCGTTTGCGCTCCTCTGCCCATTCTAACTGATCGAGCGCGGCACAAGCCGTGACAGTCTCCCGAATCTGCCCGGCAGTCGGGCGCTCTTTCACTTCTTCGCTGCGTCCATATTGGCTAACGAGTTGGTTGATCCGCTCACGCACCGCCTCGCGTGGCTGAGGAACGGGATCACGCGGCGGACGGCTGTAGGCGCTTTTGATCGTTGCCAGCGCCTCGCGCTCGCTGCATCCATCAGCCGCATAACGCGGGAGAAGCTGTGCCTCGGCATCTGACTGCGAGTAGCCCGCATCGCGCAGTTGACACGCTGCCTTGAACAGTTCGGTGTTGCGGCTGCCTTCCGTCGCGCCCGCTGCAAGATAGTCCTCTGTGCGCCTGGGCAGCGGATGATGCCCGTTGCCGTTGAGCGTGACGACATTCAGGCTGCCGATTCGCTCAAGCTGCGGCTGGCTCTCTAACCATGCGAAATCGCTGAATGGGTAACGGCGTTCCGGGTGCAGTTCCAGTACAGTCACAATCACGCCGCCTCGTTCGGGCTTCGTGTTGATACTGCCGGGCAGCCGCATCACCGACGCCACCGACTTGACATAGTGCGGATCGCCGCCCAGCGCACTGAACAAACCTCGAAGGATGCCCGCTGCCTGATTGCGGCTGCTCTCGTCGAGCATTACGGGTTCAGCGAGCAGCCAGTAGGCGTGCAGTCCTCCCCCGCTGTCAATGATGGCTGAGGGTGGCGGGTTGAAGATGTGCAGTTTCTCTAACGCCACCGCTCGGCGTGCTGCGTCGCTGTCACAGTCCAGATCGACCCACAAGGCGGGCAGCAGTGCCGCCGCTTCTGCCTTGCCCTGCTTCTGCGAACGTAGGCACGGGGCGAAGTAGATACCATACCCATCCTGATTGAGTTCGTCGGCGCGTTTGAACGTGGTGGTCAGCGTCCGCTTGTCCCCAATCCGGCTCCAGAAGGTCTTGACCTCGCCGGTTTGTGGATGGATGCAGCGCAGCTCCAGATACAGGTCATCAGGCGACTCGGCGTAGAGCGCCTTCAGGAATGCCCGACGCGCTTCAACATGAGTCTGGCTGTCCGTCTTGTGGACAGAATCGTTTTCTGTCATACTGTTCATACCTTTGATATGCAGGGGAAGGACGCGCTCTGGGTCGGCAAACTTCAAGCGCATTCCGCCCCTGTATGCTTTACAACTCGAGGTCAATCGTCCGCTCAGGCGGCTCCGGCACTGTTTGCTGGATCGTCTCCACGAACAGCGCCCGCTCCTGGCGGCTCATAGCTTTCAGCCGCTCAACTTCTTCATTCCAGGTCGGCACATCCGCCTTCAGAAGTTCCGTGAGATAGGTGGATAGCATGTCCGCTTCCTCATGCGGCAGTCCTGCAATGAGCGCACGAAAGCGCAGCACGCGGGCATCCGGGTGAGCGAGGTCATCCTGGAAGAAACCATAGACACCGACAGCCGTCGTCTGCTCATCCGTCCGGCGTGCGCCGCTCCAGACTGCGCCGATTTCCGGCAGGTCGGCATGAGGCGCTTCGACGACGACCTCTCGCTGCCGCTCGCGTGCCGCCTCTAACTCGTTATAACGCTGCTCCCAATCCCGACCGACATAGCGATCCATCAGTCCAGCCATCTCGGTCTGCGTGACCTCGTGCAGCAGGTCAATGTGATTGACTGCCTTGTTGCGGCTGAAGTAGAGTGGCAGCCGCTCTCCAGCGTCCTCGTCGTAGTAGGTGCCGGGCAGGACGATGTGGGTGTGCGGGTTGTGTAGTCCAGGGGACTGCGGATCGTCGGTTAGGCGATGATGCATGACGGCACTCCACTCCACACCGTTCTCGATGCCGCGTGCATCGAAGAAGCCGTCCATCGTTCGCTCGGTCAGTTCACGCACGAATTCCTCGCGCTGCTGGCGCGGGATCATGGCGACCAGATCCGGATTGGGATTCATGACCAGCGAGAAGAGCAGGACATGCTGGCTGCTGTAACCCTCGCAGCGCTGGGAGATCTCCGCGACTGAGCCGCCCATGCCACGATCCAACCAGCGTTCTTTACCCCGCCCCTGCCGAACATAGCCATCCCGACCGTCGCGATAGGTCAGATACTTCATCAGACTCCTTGTGCGTTTTGCTTCATGCGCGGTCGGTTTCTTGTACTGCACGTTGGCGACACACATCTGCTTGCGATCCATCAGCTATCCTTCTCGCTTCTTGCGGAAGAAGGCGACCAACTGCTCCAACAAATCAGACTGTTCGCGGAGCTGCGCTTCAAGCGCAGACAGCCGCTCCTCGACCGCCTCAAAACGCCCCTCCAGCTTGCGGGTGATGGCAGCGCGGGTGCCGGGGATGTCGTCCTGCTGGGCGATGAACAGTCCGACTGCACTGCGGAGTACATCCGCCAGCGACTGCATCTGCCCGGCGCGGGCGCGCGCTTTGAGGATGTCTTCCAACCTGCGGCGCTGGTCGGGTGTGACCCCGACCGAGATGCGTTCCGAGTACAGGTGATGACGATTGGCACTACGCTTCATCGACTGTCTCCTCCATACGTTCCTTCAGTGCGGCAGAGGGACGAAACCGCCCATACACCCGCTTGAGGATGGGACTCGTTCCTCGTCTGTGCATGACCCCGGCTCGCTGCATCTGCTGGACTTCCAACGACAGGCTGCCAATGCCGGGCAGCAAGACTCGCTCACCGCGCAGCAGCGATTCCTGCCAGCTTTCGCCCATAAGCGTGATGATCTCCTCGACCTGGCGCTGAGTGGTGAAGGGTAGCCGCTGTGCTATGCGCCGTACCAATTGACGCTGATTCATGGCTGCAATGCTCCTTCGCTGACTGATGCATGTTCTTTCGCGTCGCACACCTTAGGGTGCGGCGCGTCGGTGCGATGCATCGCACCGAGCGGACGGCGAGCACCCGTGCGTCGCCGTGCCGCAGCAGCGCGGCGAACGCGCTGCACCAAGCCCTTCCGGCGTATGAGGAACCAGCGATTTAGCTGGCTGCCTGTGACCCGTACAGACCCTCGGATGCCTACAGCGGCATTGAGGGTCACAGGCTCCGCGCGGCAGTCGCTGCCGCACGGGTGGGCTGCACACGCAGCCCACGTCTTCGGTATTGGATGTCGGACACTCATCACCAGGTCGCTCCTTTCATCCGCCGCGCGCGGCGGTCGCCGTCATTGGAGGTCAGACCGGATGCTGCGGACGGTTGGACATTGTTCGGAACAACCCCAGACACCACCGGCTGCATAGCGGCAAGCTGATGCAGGACACCCTCCAGCCAGCCGGGCATGTCATTCAGTGCGCTGCGAATCCAGGCGGTGTCTTCCCGCATTTGCAGCAGCTCGCGCAGATCGGGCTGCCGCTTGCGTCGGACTTCCAGCCCCAGCCGCTCCCGGATCAGGTCGCGGATGGCGTCGCTGCGCTGCCCCTCATCAATCGCTTCCCACCATGCCAGGATGTCCGCGTCGCTGTCGGCATACACCTTGAAGCCAATGAAGCGGTATTCCCGCCGTCGCTTCCTGAGCTTGCTCATCTCTCTCCTTCCTTTCTGGTTAAACGGGTTCAACACACACGTCTCACCCGTTAAACCCTCCTCGTTAGCCACGCTGAACAAAATGCGCGTAGAACAGATACCCTCTGGCGTTTGCCATCTGCGCCTGCGGCACGAGTTTGGTCTGCGGATACGCCTGGTAGACCTCCTCATACACCAGTTCCGCGCCGCCGCCCGACAGGTAGATGACCTCGACGGTTGTCCCGCGCTGCCACTTCTCACTGAGCAGATTGAGGGTCGCGCTCCGCAGCGGCTGTAAGGCATCTTCGACCTCCTTGCGATAGTCGATGGGTTTGCCCAGCGCCGTGAAGATGCCCGTTCGCAGCACCTGATCGACCAGCTTGTGCGGGATCTTCTCGCGGTAGTCGCGTTCGAGCATATCGGCGATGCGCTCCTGGGCGGTGTAGACGCCACTCTCGACCGAGCCGCTCTCGGCATCGACAAACTGCCCATCGTCGTCTAGTGCGACATCGACGGTGTAGGTCCCGACATCACAGACACCCGTCCGCATGAAAGTGTGGTAGACATTGATCTCCCCCGTGGGGGTTAGCATGTTGGCATAGACCGTCCCCAGCGGCTGCGGCATCACCATCACCTCAGTCACATTGGCGATGAAGTCGGCGTGATCGGTGCGGATGACATGCTGACCGAACAGCGATGCTTTCATCTCGGCTGCGTCCCGCATGTGATCGACAGGAAGGCCGGTCGCCAAACGCAGATGGACGACATCCCCGCGATTGATCCCACTTCCGAACAGCTTGCCGATGGCAACCTTCGCCAAGCGGACGCGGAAGGCGTTGCCCATCGTCGTCTCGTTCGCCGTCCGCCCACGCAGCCGGAGCAACTCCCCGGTTGGCAGTTGGTTGAGCGCCAGATCGCCGATGAACCACTGTCCCTCCTCGTCCTCGACCCATTCCCCCGGAAAACGATTGGTCAGGTCATCGCGCCCGAAACGAATGTCGCGGGCATGACCGGCCACTGACGGAAAAGCGATCTCCGTCCCATCCGTCACGGCTTTGGTCACGCCGTAACCGATGTCCAATCCGAGCGTATGGACGCCCGTCGATGGAGCCGATACAGAACCATTCACCGAACCCTGCTTACGCTTGTGCATCTCTGCTCTCCTTGTGAGCAACGCAAAACGAGCCAGGGATCGCGTCCTATGTGCGCGATTTGGCTCCGTAACTGCCTTGTTCAGGCAGAATTACGCCTATTCAGTTCGGTGAGAAGCAGAAATTCAACGCCACTAAGTGCCGCCAGGTTAAGGCGGCGGGTACGATGGGAATGCGTCTTGAGAGAGTTTTGTCGTCAGCAATAGTCTCCGTCTGCGAGGAAAACGGATCGGATAGCTACTTCTGACAGGCTTCAGGTCAGTCATATCGCAATACCGCTTGACGAAACCAAACAAATATTCTATGCTTACAGAGCCTGGCATCTACCTCAAAGGGATCAAAATGAGTGAAGTTCGGGTTCTGGTTGGTACGCGCAAGGGCGCATTCATCCTCCGGTCGAATGAACAGCGCAAAGACTGGACTGTTGACGGGCCGCATTTTCCCGGCTGGGAGATTTATCACATCACTGGGACGCCGGCTGATCCAGCCCGGTTATATGTGTCGCAATCCGGCGGTTGGTTCGGTCAGGTGATACAACGGTCTGACGATGGCGGGCAAACCTGGAAAGCGGTGGGCAATAGCTTTGTCTATGATGGTGTGCCGGGAACCCACCAGTGGTACGATGGCACCCAGCATCCCTGGGAATTCACCCGCGTCTGGCATCTTGAACCTTCGCCCACCGATCCCGATTCGCTATACGCCGGCGTTGAGGATGCTGCTTTGTTCCACTCCAGTGATGGTGGCCTGACCTGGCGTGAATTGTCTGGTCTGCGCAGTGTCAAAGCCAACCTGTGGCAGCCCGGCGCAGGTGGCATGTGCCTCCACACCATCGTCCTCAGTCCGACTAATCCACAGCGCATCTGTGTCGCCATCTCTGCTGCCGGCGCTTTCCGCACCGACGATGGCGGCACGACCTGGCGACCGATCAATCAGGGACTTCGATCAGAACATGAACTGCCAGATGCTGCCGCCGAAGTGGGGCATTGTGTGCATAGCATCGCCATGCATCCGTCACGCCCGGATACGCTGTTCATGCAGAAACACTGGGATGTGATGCGCTCCGACAACGCTGGCGACTTGTGGCATGAAGTCAGCGGCAACCTCCCCAGCGACTTTGGCTTCCCCATCGCCGTTCATGCCCATGAACCGGAGACCATTTATGTGGTGCCAATCACCAGTGACTCGCATCATTTCCCACCAGATGGCAAGCTGCGCGTTTATCGGAGTCGCTCCGGCGGCAACGAATGGGAAGCATTGACTGAGGGGCTGCCGCAAAGTCATTGTTACGTCAACGTGCTGCGTAATGCCTTCGCTGTCGACCCGCTGGACTCGTGCGGCGTCTACTTTGGGACTACTGGCGGTCAGGTGTATGTATCCGCTGATTCAGGCGATCACTGGCAGCCGATTGCTCACGATCTGCCCCCAGTCCTTTCAATAGAGGTACAGGTATTGCCATGATTCGGGTGATACTCCCCACACATCTGCGCGACCTAGCGCAAGTCAGAGGGCCAGTTGAGCTTGAAGTCGCGGAACCGATCACCCAGCGGGCGATTCTGGACGCGCTGGAGGCGGTTTATCCCATGCTGCGCGGCACCATTCGTGATACGGTAACCCAGCAGCGCCGTCCCTTCATCCGCTTTTTTGCCTCCGGGGAAGACCTCTCCCACGAGCCAGCCGATGCCATCGTGCCAGCCGAGGTCACCGCTGGTGAGCAGCCGTTTCGGGTGGTGGGCGCGATGGCCGGGGGATGAAGCTGAAAGAATAAGGGAATACCCCAAGAATGAGGCGGTGTGTAGCCACCTTTGTAAATGACCATCTGAGCGTCATAGCTATGACACTTTTTCTCCCTCATAGATCAAGAGGGCGTTCCGCGATGGGACGCCCTCTTTGCTTCAATCGTCAAGCAGCGTCATTGGCTAAAGGTCTTCTTTGGCCTTCTTGCCGGCTTCCTTGAGCGCGGCGTGACCGGCCACCAGACGGGCGACTGGCACACGGAACGGCGAGCAGCTCACATAGTCCAGACCGGCGCTGTGGCAGAACATGATGCTCTTGGGGTCGCCACCGTGTTCACCGCAGATGCCCACTTCGATGTCAGGACGGGTCGCACGACCTTTTTCGACGGCGATCTTGATGAGTCCGCCGACGCCATCTTCATCCAACACCTGGAACGGGTTCTCCGGCAGGATGCCATTCTCGACATAGTAGAGCAGGAACTTGCCTTCGGCGTCGTCGCGGCTGATGCCGAATGTGGTCTGCGTCAGGTCGTTGGTGCCGAAGGAGAAGAACTCGGAGTATTCGGCCATCTTGTCGGCGGTCATGGCGGCGCGCGGCAGCTCGATCATCGTGCCGATCTTGTATGCGACGGTCACGCCCATCTCGCCCATCACTTCGTCAGCCACTTCTTCAATCAGTTCGCGCATCAGCTTGACCTCGTTGGCATGGCTGGTGACGGCGACCATGATTTCTGGATGAACGGTGACGCCCTCTTTGGTCAACTGGCAGGCGGCTTCAAACAAGGCATATACCTGCATCCGGCTCAGTGCCGGGCGAATGATGCCCAGGCGGGTGCCACGCAGACCGAGCATCGGGTTGAATTCGCGCAGCCCTTCAACCGCCGACATCAATTCCTGCACCCGCGCCAGCTCATTCGGGCGGTCATTCATCAGGCGCAGACCGGCAGCCTTGAGCGCCAGTTGTTCGTGGTCAGGCATGAATTCGTGCAGCGGCGGATCGAGCAGGCGGATGATGACCGGGTAGCCATCCATCGCCTTGAAGATGCCGTAGAAGTCGTCATGCTGGAAGACGCGCAGCTTGTCCAGATGCACCTGTTCTTCAGGGGTGTTCGGCTCGGAGAGGATCATGGCCTGGACGATGGGCAGTCGTTCTTCCTGGAAGAACATATGCTCAGTGCGGCACAGCCCGACGCCTTGAGCGCCGTAATCGCGGGCGCGGCGGGCATCGGTCGGGTAGTCGGCGTTGGCATAAATCCCCAGGCGGCGGAATTCATCGGCCCAGGCGAGCAGCTTGCGCAGGTTGGCCTCACGGGCGAAATCCGGCTCGACGCGATTGATCTCGCCGACGAACACCTCGCCAGTGCCACCATCAATCGAGAGGGTGTCGCCTTCGCGGACGATGGTCTTGCCGACGCGCAGTTCACGGTCGCGCACATTGATGTCCAGCGACTCGGCACCGCAGACGCACGGCACACCGAATTGACGGGCGACCACGGCCGCGTGGCTGGTCGCGCCGCCGCGACTGGTCAGAATACCCTTGGAGGCCAGCATCCCATGCACATCATCGGGCTTGGTCTCTGGCCGCACCATGATGACCGACTTGCCGGCTTTGCCCCACTTCTCAGCGATGTCGGCGTCGAAAGCGACGATACCGACGGCAGCGCCGGGCGAGGCATTGACGCCCTTGCCGATCATGCGGTTCTCTTTAGTGGCCTTGATCTTGCCTTCTTCGTCGAACTGCGGGTGGAGCAGTTGCAGCACGTGCTGCGGCGTGATACGGAGGATGGCTTCAGATTTGCTGATGATGCCTTCTTCGACCATCTCGACGGCGATGCGGACGGCCGAGCGGGCGGTGCGCTTGCCATCGCGGGTCTGGAGCATCCACAGCGTACCGTTCTCGATGGTGAACTCGACATCCTGCATCTCGCGGTAGTGTTTCTCCAACCGGGTCGCTACCTCGACGAACTGCTTGTAGACCGTCGGGTTCTCCCGTTCCAGTTGGGCAATCGGTTCCGGGGTGCGGATGCCGGCCACCACATCTTCGCCCTGAGCATTCATCAGGAAGTCGCCGAACAGCTTGCGTTCGCCATTCGACGGGTTGCGGGTGAAGGCCACGCCGGTGCCGGACTGGTCGCCGAAGTTGCCGAACACCATCGTCTGAACATTGACGGCGGTTCCCAGATCGTGGGGGATGCCGGCGGCGTTGCGGTAATCGACAGCGCGCTTGCCATTCCATGACTTGAAGACCGCTTCAATCGCCTTTTGCAGTTGATAGAACGAGTCCTGCGGGAAATCCTCGCCGACATGATCCTTATAAATCTTCTTGAATTCTGTCGTGACCTGCTTCCAGTCCTGGGCGTTCAGTTCAATATCGGTCTTGTAACCGCGCGCCTTCTTGATCTCGGTCAGATAATCTTCAAACGGTTCGTCATCAATGCCCATCACGACTGAGCCGAACATCTGGATCAGACGGCGGTAGGAGTTGAAGACAAACTTGGGATCGCCGGTCAGCACTACCATCCGCTCGGTGATGGCATCATTCATACCCAGGTTCAGCACCGTGTCCATCATGCCAGGCATGGAGAACTTGGCACCGGAACGCACCGAGACCAGCAGCGGTTGGGTCGGCTGGCCGAATACCTTGCCAGTCTTCTCTTCGACCCGCACCAGCGCCGCTTTGGCCTGATCCCACATCCCCGGCGGGAAAGTGTTGCCCCCGGCTGAGTAGGCATTGCAGGCGGCGGTCGTGATGGTGAAGCCGGGTGGAACCGGCACACCGGCGCGCGTCATATCGAACAGGCCGGCACCTTTGCCGCCGAGCAGGGCGCGCACTTTGTCCCAGACGCCCCCCAGCCGTTCCTCGACCGCCTGGACTTCATCAAAAACATAGACCCAGCGTTCTTCAACAATCTCTTGTGGTTTACTGGTGCGCGTTGCCGCGCGCCGGGTTGCAACAGCCATAGTCCTATTCCTCCGATCAATCACACAGTTGTCATGATTTTTACACCGAACCCCTAATTGGTGATGTGACAGACAGCCTTATTTGGGGTGACAGGCGTAACCCCGCTGCCGGGAATGTGATAGACTGGCTACACAACTCATCACCCAGGAAAGGGTTCACATGACCCTGGCACAGACCCTCAATCCCTATTTTCAGGAACGGACAGCTCGTCATCAGTTTTCGGGTATCATCTCGATCACTCAGGGAGCTGATGCCCTCTATAGCGGCGCTTTTGGTTATGCCAACCGCGACTGGAACATTGAGAACGCGCTCAATGTCCGTTTCGACACCGCCTCGATCACCAAGCTGTTCACGGCGGTCGCCACCCTGCAATTGATCGAGCAGGGACGTCTCACATTCGATACCCGTGTGATCCCCTTTCTGGGACTTGGGGACACCACGATTTCGCCCGATGTGACCGTTTTTCATCTGCTCACGCATACATCGGGCATTGGGGATGACGCTGATGAGGAGGCCGGGGAAAGCTATGAAGCCCTCTTCGTCCATAAACCCAATTACAGCATCCAGACGACAGCCGATTTCCTGCCTCAGTTCATGCACAAACCGGCTAATTTCCCGCCCGGTCAGGGCTGCCGTTACTGTAATGTCAGTTATGTCCTGTTGGGGCTGGTCATCGAAAAAGTGACCGGGATTCCCTACCGCGATTATGTGCGCCAGCAGATTTTCGCCCGCGCCGGGATGACAGACAGCGACTTCTTTCGGATGGATCGCAGTCATGAGCGGGTGGCCGCTGGTTATGACCCGCTTCTTGATGATGCCCGACGCCTGATCGGCTGGAAAAAGAATATCTACTCGTATCCGCCCATCGGGTCGCCGGACGGCGGTGCCCATGTGACTTCGGCTGATTTGAACCGTTTCCTGCGGGCGGTGCAAGCGGGTCAGTTGTTAGGCGAGGCCATGACGCGCGACTTTCTCTCGCCGAAGGTCAGCTATGCGCCGCGCCGTGAGTGGACGCTCTGGATTGGCTACGGGTTGGAGTTTTTTGTGGACGCGGCGGGGACGGTGGCCTTTTATGAGAAGGAGGGCATCAATCCGGGTGTCAGTGCCGTCCTACGCCATTATCCGGCATCAGACATCACCGTGATTCTGCTATCCAATATGATGGATGGAGTCTGGGAGCCAATCTGGAAGATTCATGAGCTACTCCAGGTGAACACGGCGATCTGATAATCATCTTCCGTGAAAACGCCGTGCAACTGGAAACCCAAACCGGTGTAAAGCTGGCGCAGCTTGTCGTTGCCCGCCCAGCAATCCAGCACGATGGATTGCCCCTGTGCACTGCACTGATGCTGGAGTTCCTGCACAAGCCGCGACCCCAACTGCTGACCCCGTTGATCGGGATCGACCATCAGCTTGCTGAGGAACTGATGATGGTGCAGCGGAAGCTCCCAGTTCTGCGACTGCTGCCCGGTCAGCGGTTCGAGGAAGACGCTGCCCACCGGCTCACCCTCAACCGCGATCAGATAGGCACAGCCGCGCCCGATGGTCTGGTCAATGATGGGCAGGGGGATGGGGCCGATTTCCTGTAGACTGCCGGATCGGGTGAGCGCATCCTGTACCCGCACCGACAGGTCATGGATGAAAGGGCTGTCGGCAGGTTGGGCCGGGCGCACGATGATTTTTGTCATGATGACTCCTGGTTCAGAAATGACGATCAGGCTACACTGGGGATTGATACACAGCGATCCCGGTTCATTCATCAGTGGACGAGGTTCAGCTTATGAGCCAGACAGACGATGTGGGATTCGTGAACGTGAATTGGCGAAAATGGATCATTATTACTCTCGGTGCGCTGGCGATACTGTGTGCATGCAGTTTTGAGTTCTTCGGAATACGCCTTGAACTCTTTCCCGTACAGCGCTTGGAGGCGGCAGAGACCCAGTGGGAACAAGCGGGTATTCGTGACTATCGTTTTATAATTTACTATGGCCTATCTGAACAATTAAGTGACCATCGGCGCATTACGGTACATGATGAGCGCGTTACACTGATTGAAGCGAAAGAAGGGCCATTAAGCCTGCCTCACGAACCTTTCTTTCCCATTGATCGCTCTGCTCCAGAAAGTATGGCATACAGATTCAGCTATTTGCCTACCGATATCTATGACTGGACGATGAGCACCCTGCACAAATCCCTGAAACCCTATGCAGAAAAGGCACCTCTCGTTCGATTCACCCGATGCGGGAATGGTGAAATTACTTTCGAATTCGATCCCAGCTATGGCTATGTCAAGTATTTTGCAGTGAATAGATATATGTCCTATGGTTGGTGTCCGGCACTTCACCCACTTAGTGATAGATTTTCTGTCAGAGACTTTGAGATACTCACGGAGGATAGATAGGTGATACAGGCGAAAAATCTGCATGGCAGCGCTCTCATTCTGGCTCGCATTCTCACCGCAGCAGCCTGGTTGCTCGGTCTGGCCGCCTGCACCCCCAGCGCGACCGCTCCGACGCCGACCGCCGTGCTGCCGCTGGCGCAGGGTCAGCCGACCTTCCTCTTTTTCTTCACCGATAACTGACCGCCCTGAATGCAAATGCGGCCCATCGTGGATGAGCTTCAAGCGGAGTTCGAGGGACGGGTGAGCGTTGTCTACCTGAATGCGTTTGATCGTGACCAGGGCGAAGCGGCTTTCGCGGTGCTCTCGCTGCCCGGACACCCCGGCAGCGTCATCTTCAACGCGGACGGCGAGGAAATCTTCCGGCGGGTGGGGATTGTCGATGAGGGCGATTTGCGTCAGGTGATCGAGGGTTTGTTGACGGGGTAGTCGGCGTAAGGGCGAACCTGTGGTGTCATTGGGCTGCCCTCATCCCCCGGCCCCTTCTCCCACGGGGAGAAGGGGAGCCGTAGAGTCTGTTTCTATGCCGGGGTGGGGGCGTAGTCGATCTCCTTAAGGGTCGATTCGATCTGCTGCCAGGTGGCCGGCGCATCCCATTCGACGGTCACGGTCTTGGTGGCAACGACGCCATCGACGACCTTGACGCCCTGAATCTGGGCGACTTCGGTCTTGATGGTGCGGACGCAGCCATCACAGCCAATATTCGGAACCTGAAATGTCTTGCGATCCATGCTGAATGCTCCTTACGAGGATACTGAGTTGATGGTATTATACCCCTATGGGTATAGATGTTTCAACCGTACCTGATCTTTCGTTAGCTGACTGACTTGATGGCTGGTTGTGCCAGACGGCGTTGTGAGACCAGTGCCAGAACGCCGAAACCCAGCGCCGCCAGCAGCGCGGCTGCCCCGCCACCGAACCACATGGCCGATGCCCCCAGCACCCCGGCGATCACCGGCCCCACCCCCATGCCGAGCGTATAGGTGAGCGAGTAGATTCCCATGTAACGGGCGCGCATATCGGGCGGCGACATCGCGGCGACCAGGGCGACGGCGGTGGGCATGACGATCATCTCGCCCGTGGTGATGATGACCATGCCAGCGGCGAAGTGACCAAAAGAAGTGGCGAAAGCATAACTGGTGACTCCCACTGCATACACCAGCGCCCCGGCAGCCATGATGGCGTAAGGCGGAAAGCGGCGCGTGAAGCGAGTGACAAAGAACTGGAACAGCACGACCATGACGGCGTTGATGCCGATGATCTGGCCGATCTGGTCTTCGGGGATGCCGAAGCGGGTCTTGGCATAGACGCTCATTAAGGTGAAAACCATAGCCGTTGCGATCTCGATCAGGGTGAAGACCAGCATGAAGCTGACGAACTGATGATCGCGCAGGACATCCCAGTAGGTGGACTGCGGGGCGGCTTTGCCATCCTTGATGACCTTGACCAGACTCTCGCTGATATACAGGAAGACCGGCAGCAGGAGCAGCAGGTTGAGGGTGGCGGTACTGTAGTAGGCGAAGAGATAGGAACGGGCGATGAGGAAACCGCCGACGGTTGGCCCCAGTGAAATCGCCAGATTGGCGGCGGTACGGGTGATGGCGTAGGCATCGCTGCGCTGCTCTTCCCGCACCAGATCGGCCACCATGGCGTTTGAACCGACGTAAAACACCGATTGCAACACGCCGTAAAACGGAATGATGACGACCCAGTAACCGAACTGGTCAGCCTGGCTCATGACGAGCAGCAGCAGACTGAAGAGGAATAACCCGGCCATCATGATCTTCTTGCGCCCGAAGCGATCCATCAGCGAGCTAACGACCGAGGTGCCGACGATGCTGGTGATGGCTTGCAGCGAGAACAGGCCGGTGATGCTTTCCATCGATGCGCCGGTCTGTTTGTTGATGAACACGCCGACGAAGGGCCAGACCAGCGAAGCGGCGATGCGGTTGATGAAGAAACAGCCTACCAGAATCCAGAAGGCCGGGGTGTAATCGGCGTAGGTACGCCGCAGTCGATTCATAATCATGAAGGATTGATTTCAGTCTGATAAGGTAATTTTGCTGACCTCGTGCCGGGTCATCTCGTCGGTTTCGTGCTGGAGATAAGTTTCCAGTGCCGGGCGCGCTCGTTCTCCCCATACCCGCCACAATCCCCAGGCGGCATGACCGCGCACCAGCGGGCTGTCATCCTGCAACAGGGCGAGCAGCGCCGGGGCTGCCGCGTCGTCGCCCCAGTTGCCAGCGGCGATGCAGGCATTCCGGATCAGTCGTTCGCGCCGGATGCGAATGATGGGACTCTTATCATATTGCTGGCGAAAGCGGCTTTCGTCTAGCGCCAATAAGTCCACCAGGCGCGGCGCAACCCGGTTCAGATCAGTCGGATACAGGGCGGCTGCGGTGCTGGGCAGGGCAAAGCGCTGGAACGGGCAGACATCCTGGCAGACATCGCAGCCATATACCCAGTTGCCCAGCAATGGGCGCAGCCCCGGGTCCAGGCTGCCCTTGTGTTCAATCGTCAGGTAACTGATGCAGCGGCGGGCATCCAGCACATGGGGACGGGGGAAGGCAGCGGTTGGGCAGGCGCTCAGGCAGCGGGTGCAGCGCCCACACATCGTTTCGCGCTGGGGGGTATCGTAGGCGTCGAATTCCAGATCGGTCAGAATTTCGCCGAGGAAGAAGCTGCTGCCCCGGCGTGGGTGGATGAGCATGGTGTTCTTGCCGGTGAAGCCCAGCCCGGCCTGCTGGGCGTGACTGCGTTCCAGCAGCGCCCCGGTATCGACGTAGACGCGGTGGCTGAGGCGCTGACCGCTTTCGACCCGCAGCCACTCGGCCAGCGCTTCCAGCTTCGGCGTCAGGATGTCGTGATAATCCATCCCCCAGGCATAGGCGGCGATCCGCCCCCGCGCCGGATCGTTCAACACCTCTGGCGGGATCAGCTCGGTGGTGTAATCCAGCCCGACCAACACCAGCGAACGCGCGCCGGGCAAGATTATGGACAGGTCACGGCGGCGTTGCACCCGATCTGGCCGCGCCATGTAGCCCATCGAGCCGTGCATCCCCCGGTCAATCCAGTCGAGGTAGGCCGACAGTCGCGGTGAGGGCTGTGCCGGGGTCAGCCCAACCAGGTTGAAGCCGAGTTCCAGTGCGCGGGTCTTCAAGCGTTCGGCAGGGAAGGGGCGTGAAGGCGAGATAACATTCATGTTCTCATTATAACGAAGTGCCTTCAGCCTTCAGCTATTACCTGATTCGCAACGTTCGTCAAATTCGTCAGATTCGCAACGACCTTTTGTGAACTTTTCCCTCAAACAGTCATAAGTCAACAGTCGATAGCCGTCGGAAAGAGGGCTCAAGCCCAGTTTGCTGCCGATCGATCATGCCCCCTTTTGCTGCTGATTTTGCTGTTTGGCGCTATAAGCTATCGACTATTGACTACAGACTACAAGTGTAACTTCTGGTTTTGTGTCGTCGTCGTCGTCGTTGGACAGACACCAGATTTCACCGACAGAAGAATTCACCGCCAAGACGCAAAGTACGCCAAGAAAAAAGAAGAATCGACTACAAAGACACAGAGAACACAGAGCGAAAACCGAGTGAGCCTGCACAAGATTCTGCAAATGCTGCAACTGCAAAAGCACCTTTTTTTGCAGGCTGTGAATCACGGCGGTGGTCATACCCTTTTGGCGGCAGCCAATTCACGGCAGCTGTTGACCGGCACAGAGTAGTGCAAAGTGCAAAGTGCTGTGTGCAAAGTAGCGAGTGACGAGCAATGAGACTTTCCTCTGATGAATGATGGCTGATGCAAAAAGTCGTCAAAGTCGTCAAAGTCAAAAGTGCATGTTGTGACATTTGGTGTTCGGTCAGTAACGAGTAACGGGTGACGAGCAACGAGTATTTACTCTATCAACTACCGACTATCGACTATCGACTTCCTGTCACTAGAATACACCTGAGCGCGTGCTTATGGGTGAACTTTTGGTAAACTTTTTGGTACGAGTTACGGCGAGTCGGCGCAAACCATTCTTCGGGAGCATGGCAGCGCACAAGGTCGGCAGATGGTTAGAATGCCGTTTAGAAAAATCATGGCTAGGGGAGCGAATTTGAATCCTTGCGCTCGATGTATTCAATCCCCAGGCCGCGCACCTGCAAACGCGAGTCGAGGGTGATGTCGCGGTGGCGATACAGCCCAACCAGAAAGTAATGTTGGACGGCATTGTACATATTCGGGCCGTTGGCGCTGAACAGGGATTGATCGGTACTGCCGGCATAAATCCGCGCCCAGCCATTGGCTTGTTGTGACCAGTGGATGTCGGCGGTCAGAGTCAGCCACTCGCCGTAGCGGATGGGCAGGGTGCCGATGAGCGCCTGCTGCGGGCCGTAGTGAAAACCGAGCAGAGGCTGACCGTCGATGAAAGCGTAGGTGAACATGATGATAGCGCTGCGACTAGGAAAGGTCTCCCAGCTTTCGCCCCGGCTGGTATCCGGTTGGTCATGCCACTCGGCGATGATCCACCAGCGATTCTGGGGATCGGGCTGGAAGTCTGTCGGGAAGCGCAACTGCCACTGGTAACGCACGCTGTCGTCTTCCATGTAAGGAAAATTCACCCCAACCTGAGCGCGTATCCCGCCATGCAGCAGTGGTTGACCGGGGATCAGCCGCAGTTCCAGACCGTCCTCGCCCAGAATCGCCAGATGCTCACGGCCCGGCATATCGATGTTGCTGTATTGCAGCAGGCTCTCATCCATCATGGCGCCTAGATAAGCCTCCTCGCTGATAGAGGGCAACAGCCGATCACATCCGGTCAGTAGTCCCAGACTGATGAATCCGATCATGATGGTTTTCCACATGGCGCTCACTCCGGTTGATCGTTTGTCACTGCCGGGCTATACGGAGTTCGGGCAGAGGTTGTTGCGGCGCGCAACCTGAACAAAAGCGACTTACCAAGAACTGTCGGAATGCGCCAATCCACGCCGGAGCCAGATGGATTTATACTGACCAGATGAAGCGACTGGTGAGGAGAGTGACCCATGTCCATCGAGATTGTAGAGGAGCGCCCGGATAGCCCGGATGCGGTGCAATTGATCGCCGAGCTGGATGACACGCTCGCGCCACTGTACGCGGTCGAAAGCCGGCATGGTTTCAGCGTGGAGAAGCTGCTGCGCGATGGGGTGGTGTTCTTTGTGCTGCGGGTGGAGGGTAAGGCCGCCGGTTGTGGTGGGGTGCTGCTGGTCGGCGAGGAGTATGCCGAGGTCAAGCGGATGTACACCCGCCCGGAGTATCGCGGCCTGGGGCTGGGCAAGCGCATCCTCAGCCATCTGGAGGCGTATACCCGTCTGCGTGGGATCACGGTGCTGCGGCTGGAGACCGGCATCCATCAGACCGCTGCCATCGCGCTGTACGAGGGGTTGGGTTTCCAGCGCATTCCGCCCTTCGGCCCATACTGGGATGATCCGGTCAGTTTGTGTTACGAGAAACAGTTAACGTATCCGGTTTCTACCGAAACAGCCTCTCCATCTCAATCCTCAACCCCTCCAGCACACCCACCGGGATGTTGTCGGCGGAGCGATAGGTGACGGGCGGCTGACTGGCGGCGTAGACATCCATCTCGCGTTCATCCGGGTAGAACTCCCAGAGGAGAATACCGGCTTCCAGATAGCGCTGGCGTTTCTTGCGGATGTCCGCTGGCTTGTCGGTGGGGGAAATCACCTCGACCACCCAAACGGGCGGGGTAGGGTCAGGATAGCTGCTGGTCAGGGGTGTCGGCTTGTAGGCGAAGTCGGGCGCGAGGATGTTATCCCCCACCCGATATGCGCCATCGCCAGTGCTGATGTAACAGGGGAGATTGTTCTCACGACAATAGAGCCGCACCTCAAAACCAATGTTGAAGGCGATACCTGAGTTTTCGCTTGAACTGGGCATTTTCTCTATGATCTCCCCATTGATGAATTCAAAGTTCTGCCCGGCGTGGTCAGAGTGCAGGGCAAAGGCGATGAATTCATCGATGGACATAACCGGTGTTGTGATTGGCAGCGCCATGATCTGTCCCTCGCTCTTTTCGCTCAGTATAGCATGTCATCAGTGCTATACTGAAGGCAATGGATCAGGACTTACGCACTGGATACCGAATTTTCCCGTAGGGGCGCACGGCCGTGCGCCCCTACATTCCCTGAACCGCGTAAGTCCTGTGGATGAGATAATGGAGGTTCTCATGTTGAGCAACAAAACCCCCGTTTCCGAGTTGACGGTTGAAGAATTGCTGGCGCTCATCCGGCAGGCGGTTCGGGATGAGTTGGCCCTGCACGATCAGCGGACGGCGCTCAATCAACGTATCTTGCTGGAACTGGAACCGCTGAGTGTTGGCGCATGGCCTGAAGGGTTGAAGCTCCTCAGCCGAGACGAGTATTATGACAACGAAAGCGTCGGTTGAATCTGAAGACAATCAGATAGCCAGGTCTGCCATGAAGAACGTGCTTTGCCTGATCATGTGCCTTTCATTAGGTCAACAGCCTCTCTTTAGCCCCTTAACTCTACAGTCCAACGATACTAACCCCTTCATTTATTACTACTCTTTCGCCAATTCAACATTTGTTGTCGAACGTGCCGATGGTTCAGAGAGAAAATTACTGGCAAGGTTTCAGCTACCCGATACACACACATGGATTGAAGGTGCTGGATGGTCACCCTCAGGCAAGTGGTTTTCTTGGACAAGCGCTGCGCCATTCGGAACAAGTTCACCGAATATGAATGTTGACATTGTTAGCCGAGACGGCAGCAGCCATTTCTCGCTATTAGATGAAGTTGGAAATCGGGCTATTGTAAGAAAAGCAATGTGGTCGCCGGTTCAAGATTTACTGCTCTTTAGTTATACCTTTGTTGCCGATACAGGTGATTGGGTTGCCCAGAAAATTGTTGTTCATGACCCAATAACGAATCGTAATCTCATTGAGTTTGAAAACCCACATCAAGGTGCACATTTTTTGCGAGTAAGTTGGTCTCCAGATGGTAAATCAATAGCTGCTTTCGATGGAGATGTTTATCTCTTGACCTTAGAGAACAGTGACAATGATCTCATTCACATTTCTTCACAGGATGATGCCTCTGAGATTTGCAGTGATTTTGGCAGTTTACCCCATTGGATTGATGAGAAAACCATTGCATATTTGCATCCACAACGCCCTGAGTTAACCATAAACAATTTGAGCTCTCAGATGCTCACGTCAATTGACTTTCCCGATGGGGAAATTACGCATGTTGATTGGTCATCCGATGCCGCCTATGCGCTTGTTTATTTGCAACCTGTTTCGAGCGATATCGATCCACAACTTTGGCTGACATCTCTCACGGGCGACAAAACGCTGCTCGCTAATGAGGTTCAATTTACCAATAACTGTATTGCTCCCTTTGATGAATCAGCCTGGAGTCAATACGATCAAGCCTTTTTCATAACCAGTGATGGTCAGCTAAACATTGTATCAATCAACAAAGACCATAATTCACCTGAACTAATTCCCAATCTTGGAAGGGTGCTTGAGTTTTCTCCTATCAGGTGGTCTGAAGACCGATTGCTGTTTCTTACAATAGTCACAGGTTCTAGCTCGGAAATTTCCAGCTATTCTCCTGAAACTCATGCAACCGCTACTATTCTGTCTGAAACTGTGAGTTCACGGTTCTTCAACCCAGAAACAGGTAGGCTGTTTTATGCTGACTCGGGTCTCGGAATAGTTGTGGATTCAGCGACCGATGAGCGAGTAGAGATCAAATTCCTGGCTGACTCGAAATATGGAACGATAGGCGTTGACAAGAACATCTGGCATCCTGATGCAAGCTGGTTGTTTCTAACAAGCACATCAATTGAAACCGTCAATCTCATCAACATTGTACGATCTGACGGGACTGGTCAACGACAACTCAGCCTGTGTAGACCCGACTCAAAAACTTGTTTTGGTTGGTTACCACCTATAGTGGATTCTTGATTACCTTTTGTGCACTTTCCTCATTTACTCTGCTGCTCGTTCCCTACACTGGAATATCCGATGATAGGACTTACGCAAATGACTAATGCCGGTGCGATGATCGGCTAACGCAGTTTGTCGTTTCATTACTCTTTTGGGGTCATTTGCGTAATCCCATGTCCCAGTCAATCACACTGTCGCGGCGTCGATAAGGTGCTGGATGAAGCGGGCGTGATGCAGCGAGTCGCTGACCGAGCCATAGACCGGCGGTTGGTGCTGTGTCACATTGTTGTGGAAGGCCACCAGCTCGTTGCGGAAGGCTTCCTCATAATTGACGATGATGCGTTTCTCCCAGGCCAGTTCACCCTCGTAACCCTGCACCGTCACCGGCGAGGGGAAGTTCCTGAAGTAGGGGCTGGGTAGCTGGAAGATCACCCGATCATGGTTGCCGTAGAAGGCGTACTCTTCGCGGTAGTCCTTCAGGTTGTTCAGATGATGCCAGTCGAGCGTGACGTGCAGGCCGCCGGGATATTCGACGACAGCATGGATCGAGAGGCCGTCGCGCCAGACGCGGGCGCTGACCACCCGCTGTGGTGCGCCGAGGAAGCCGTGCAGGGTATACACCTGATGGATCAGGCTGATGGTCATGATGCCATAAGCCAGCCGGAGCGCCGGATGATCGCGCCGCGCCCCCAGCACCTCGTTCACCAGCGGTGCCATCGGCCCGCCGGCAAGCCCCTCGCGCTGCATCTCGACCTGATAGGGAAAAGTGCCGGGATCAACATGACCCTCGACCACTACGCCATCGCCGCGCCGGATGCGATAGGGTGAGAGTCCCAGTTCGTTGGCGGGATGCAGCACGGTGATGCGTCCGAAGCCGATGTCCTTCATCTGCTGGAGATGGGTTTTCGCCAGGGCAAAGCCGGGGTCGTAGAGCTTGTGATAGCCGAGCTGCACGATGCGGTCAGACTCGGCGGCGCGGGCGACCACCTCCTCGACCTCGCGCACATTCCAGGCCAGCGGCTTTTCACAGAAGACATGCTTGTTGGCATCCAGCGCAGCGATCACGCTGTCACGGTGCGAACCGTTGTGACAGATCACGATGGCGTCCAGGTCGTCCCGCGCCACCAGTTCGCGCCAGTCGGCATGGCGTCCAGCGATGTGATACTGGTCAGCCACCGCGTCCAGCGTCGGGCGGTGCAGGTCGGAGAGCGCCACCACCTGAAACTTCTCATTCAGCTCGGTCAGATAGGGGAGGTGCATAATCTGGGCAATCGCCCCACAGCCAATCACGCCGGTTCGTAAGATGCTCATGGTGAAGTCCTGTTTTGGATGAAGACCTATTCAGGTTATGATTATAGCTATAGTGTGAACAAATGGCTGTGAGGACGGGATATGGTCATCCGAGAGACGCAGCGGTATACACAGGCTGATCTGCGGGCGCTGGAAGCCCAGGCCGAGAACGCCGATAAACGCTTTGAACTGATCAACGGAGTTATCATTGAAATGCCAACGCCAGAGCCGCTCCACAATTACATCGTCAGCATGTTTGTGCGCCGGATTGGCCGCTACCTGGACGATCATCCAATCGGCGTGGTGTTTGGCGATAATGTGAGTTATGCGCTGCCCACCGGAGATGAATTGATCCCGGATGCGTCCTACATCGCCAATGAGCAGTTGCGTTATCCACTACCCAAGAAATTCACCTTCGCTCCTGACCTGGCGATTGTTATTTCTGCTCCATGTGATGGCGAACGTGATTTACTCGACAGAGCCGAGATGTTGTTGCAGTCCGGTGTTCGGGTCGTGTGGATTGTGTACTCTGTGATACGGGAAATCGATGTGTGTCACTGGGGAAATGGATTGCTGTACATCGATAACTTTGATGCCGACGGCGTGATCGACGGCGAAGAGGTGCTGCCGGGGTTCAGCCTGCCGGTGAAGTCGGTGTTTCCGCCGGCGGGATAAATGTGGATTGTGGATGATGCCGCTGGTGGCTGAAGCCGCTCAGCTAACAGAAAATCGGTAAGCGCACTAAAGGCGCTGAAGAAGACAGTCCGAGATAGCAGCCCCTTCAGTGGGCTTGCCAGAAACAGTCTAGCAGAGGGTTTAACCCCTCTGCGGCAGACCCCCGGATGAAAGCCCTATTAGTAAACGAGGGGCTTGGCGCTGAGGCGAGTGATTGAGCTCTGAAGTCTACCCATGAGGATCGGAACAGATCTGGATGACACCTTACACCAACGGCACAAGCAAGACCGACAGCCTGTATGGCAAGAAAGTGGCGGTGCTGGGGTTCGCCCGGCAGGGAAAAGCGCTGGCCCGCTGGCTGCCCAGGATCGGGGCGCGTGTCATCGTCAGCGATATGCGCCCGGTGGAGAAGCTGGCTGGCGAGATCAGCCAGTATCCCGGCGTCGAGTTTGTGCTGGGCGGGCATCCCGAAACGCTGCTGGATGGCGTTGATGTGTTGTGCCTCTCCGGTGGGGTGGCACCTGATCTGCCGATTGTGCAGGAAGCGGTCAAGCGCCGCATCCGCCTGACCAATGATGCTCAGTTATTCATGGAGCGCTGCCCCTGTCCCATCATCGGCATCACCGGCAGCGCCGGCAAGACCACCACCACCACGCTGACGGGTGAGATCATGAAACGCGCCGGGCATCAGGTCTGGGTAGGGGGGAACATCGGCGATGTGCTGCTGGATGTCATCGACCAGATGAATCGCGAGCATGTGGTGGTGATGGAACTCTCCAGCTTCCAGTTGGAGTTGATGAGCAACAGCCCGCACACGGCCTCCATTCTGAACATCACCCCCAATCACCTCGACCGGCATGGTACGATGGAGAATTACATCCACGCCAAAGCCCAGATCATCCTGCATCAGGCCAGCAACGAGGTGGCGATCCTGGGCTATGACGATGCCAACACCCGCCAGCTTGGCGATTATGTCAAAGGCGATCTGTGCTGGTTCAGCGCCAGCCAGATGATTTCGGATGGGACGTTCATGGCCGGGCAGCGGCTGCTGATCGCCGGGCGCTCCAGTCCGTCGGGTGAGCCGAAGGTGATCTGTGGCCGCGAAGACATTCCGCTGCGCGGCGATCATAATGTGCTGAATGTGCTGGCGGCCTGTGCCATCACAGGGGCTAACGGCGTCAGTCATGAGGTGATGGGGGCGACCATCCGTGACTTCAAACCCGTGCCGCATCGGCTGGAAGTGGTGCGGGTGGTCAATGAGGTGGCGTATATCAACGACAGCATCGCCACCGCGCCGGAACGGGTGGTGGCCGCGTTGAACAGCTTCAGCGAGCCGATTGTGCTGCTGGCCGGCGGCAAGGACAAGAAGCTGCCCTGGGAAGAGATGCTCCACCTGGCGCTGGAGAAGTGCCGCCATATCGTCGCTTTTGGTGAGGCGGGCGAGCTGGTGGTGGATGTGCTGCGGAAAGTGGGCGGCAGCGCCGATGCCGTCACCCGGGTGCAGACGCTCGATGAAGCGCTGGCTGAAGCCGTCAAGCGGGCGCTGCCGGGGGATGTGGTGCTGCTCTCGCCCGGCGGCACCAGCTACGATGCCTATGTCGATTTTGCCGAACGCGGCGAACACTTTCGCCAACTGGTAATGCGGTTATAATGATCGCAGGATGAAGTGATTAGAGTATGCTATGGCTGAACAACCGCTGATGGAAAATCCCGTGCTGGGTGAGGCTGTGCCGCCGCGCATCCTGACGACGCCCCGTTCGACGCCGCGCCTGGAAGCGGTGCCGGCGGAGCGCAAGCGCGGGCTGCTGGCTTCGCTCGACTTTTATCTGCTGGTGATCGTCGGCATCTTCCTGGCGATTGGGCTGATGATGGTCTACAGCACCACCTTCGACTGGAGCTACCAGCGCTTCGGCAGCGAGACGCTGGTGTTCATGCAGCACGTCCGCAACACCGGCATCGCCATCGTGGTCATGGCGCTGATGGCGATCATCGATTATCGCATCTGGCGACGGCTGGCGGTGGTCTTGCTGCTCATCACCATCGGTGCGCTGATCGCGGTGCTGTTGTTCGGTGACGATGCCTTCGGTGCGCGGCGTTCGCTCATCAATGGCTCGTTCCAACCGGGTGAACTGGCGGAACTCATCATGGTGCTGTATCTGGCAGCCTGGCTCAGTTCGCGCCGGACGCAGATTCAAAGCCTGACCTACGGCCTGATCCCGTTCGCCGTGCTGGTCGGCATCGTGGCGGTGCTGATCCTGCGCCAGCCGGACATCAGCACGGCAGCGACGATTGTGGCGGTGGCTGGCATCATGTTCTTCCTGGCCGGTGCCGATCTGATTCAACTGGCGGTCACTGGCACGCTGGTAGCCGTCATCGGCTTCGTCTATGTCACCACCATCGGCCCGTCATATGCCGACCGGCGCGTGAGTTCGTTCGCCTCCGGCATCGCCGATATTACGCAGGCCGACTATCATGTGCAGCAGGCCATCATCGCCTTCAACAACGGCGGACTGACCGGCGTTGGCTTAGGGCAGGGGCGGCAGAAATTTGGCAACCTGCCAGCACCGCACACCGACAGCATCTTCGCTGTCATTGGGGAAGAACTGGGGCTGCTGGGCGCGTCGCTGGTGGTTTCGCTCTACATCGCCTTTGTGGCGCGGGGGATCATGATCGCCCGCCGGGCCATCGATCATTTTGGCGCACTGCTGGTGGCCGGGTTAACCATCTGGGTCGCCATCAAGGCCCTGCTGAACATCGCGGTGATGACGGCGATGGTGCCGCCGACCGGTGCGCCGCTGCCCTTCATCAGTTTTGGCGGTTCGTCGCTGGTGGTGCTGCTGGCTGGTGCCGGCCTGATGTTGAGCGTCGCCCGTGTCCGCGCCCGATCCACCGCCCCCAGATGGTCAGAACAGGCCCCAGAACGGAGAAATGTGATTGCGAATCCTGATCGCAGCCGGGGGAACGGGCGGTCACGTCTACCCCGCACTGGCGATAGCCGAAGCCCTGAAGCGCCAGCATCCGACGGTTGAGCTGGCCTACGTGGGCAGCGTCGATGGCTTCGAGCGTCCGCTGGTGACGGAATCCCGAATTGAATTTGCGGCTTACGATGAGGTGCGCGCCGGCCCGTTGCACGGCGTCAGTCCGCTGCGGGCGCTGGTGAGCCTGCTGAATCTGGCGATGGGGACGCTGCAAGCCGTCATGCTGCTGCTGCGCCGTCGCCCGGCTGCCGTACTGCTGACCGGCGGCTGGGTTGGGCTGCCGGTGGCGCTGGCCGGGTGGTTGCTGCGGGTGCCGAGCCTGATGTTCCTGCCGGATATTGAGCCAGGGTTGACCATCCGCGCCCTGCGTCCATTCGCCACCTGCGTCGCCCTGACTGCCGACGAGTCACGCAACTACTTCCCGCGCAACCGAACGGTTGTCACCGGGTATCCGCTGCGCCAGCAGATGCTCGACGCCACTCGGGCAGCAGCACAGGCGCACTTCCGGCTCGATCCGGCGCGGCAGACGTTGCTGGTGTTTGGCGGCAGCCGGGGGGCGCGCGCCATCAATGAGGCGGTGCTGACGATCGCGCCGTCGCTGCTGGCACAGGGCATTCAGATCATCCATGTCACCGGCACGCTGGATTGGGCGGACATCGAGCGCCGCCTTGCCGCGCTGCCCGACACGAGTCATTATCATGCTTTCCCTTATCTGCATCAGGAGATGGGTCTGGCGATGGCTGCCGCCGATCTGGTTGTGAGTCGTTCCGGGGCCAGTGTGCTGGGCGAGTTCCCCCTGTTCGGGCTGCCCGCCATCCTCATCCCCTATCCCCATGCCTGGCGCTACCAGAAGGTCAACGCCGATTATCTGGCGGGGCGCGGGGCGGCGCTGATGCTGGAAGAAGGGCGCATGACGGCAGAGCTGCTGCCCACCCTTACCGGTTTGCTGAATGACTCGGCGCGGCTGAAGACCATGCGGAAGGCGGCTGCGGCGCTGGCGCGACCGGAGGCGGCTGATGCGGCGGCGCGGGCGCTGGCGGATCTGGCGGGGGCGCGGGCATGATCGAGCTATCGGCGCTGTTGTGGAGCTTCGTGCTGATCTTCGCCATCATCGGCTTCCTGCGCGGGCTGCCCAAAGAGTTGATCTCGCTCTCTGGCATCATCCTGGCGCTGTTCGGTCTGTTTCAGTTCGATGGTGTGCTGCGCGGGGTGCTGCTGCTGAATGTCCCGCCGGCGCAGCAGTTTTTCATTCAGGCGTTGATCTTCGTCGGCATCACCTTCTTCGCCTATCAGACGCGCGGGCTGGGCAAGAAGCTGAATATCCAGCAGAATGAAGGCCGCGACAGCCTGCAATCGACCGTGCTGGGGGCGATTGTCGGCGGCATCAATGGTTATCTGATCTGTGGATCGTTGTGGTACTTTATGCTGATTAATGATTATCCCCTCGAACCGTTCATCACCCGACCGCTGGAAGGCTCGGCCTCGGCCAACGCCATCGCCGCGCTGCCGTTGTATGTGCTGGCGGGTGGGCCGGGGGGGGATGGCAGTGTGCTGTCGCTGGCGGTGATTATCCTGTTCGTTATGGTACTGGTGTTGATCTGATGGTTTCGTTGTTCGGGATGCTGTGGGTATGCGCCATCTTCTTTGGCGTGGTCGGCCTGATGCGCGGGCTGCGGCGCGAAGTCGTGGCGCTGGGCGGCATCGTGCTGGCGACCTTTGGCCTGTACCAGTTGGATGTCCTGCTGCGCGGGACGTTCCTGGCCTCGGCTCCCCGCGACCAGGCCTTCTTCGTCCAGGCCGGCTTGTTCACCGTCATGGTGTATTTCGCTTATCAGACGCGCAGCTTCGGCGGCGATGACCGCGACGGGCCGCGCAACAACCGCTTTCAGGATGCGGTGCTGGGTGGCGTGGTCGGCGCGATCAATGGCTATCTGATCTGGGGAGCGATCTGGTACTTCCTGGACATCAACGACTATCCTCTCAGCGGACTCATCGCCGCGCCGGCACCGGGTTCGATCAGCGCCATCAACCTGAATGCCATCCCGCTGGTGGCGCTGGGTGGGTTGGCAGGGGGCAGCGGCGAAGCGCTGACGATTGTGGTCATCCTGCTGTTTCTGGCGGTTTTGTTCATCTTATAGTGACGAGTCATGTCTAATCTTCTACCCGGTTCGCACATTCACGTGGTCGGCATCGGCGGTTCGGGGTTATCGGCCATCGCCCGCATCCTGTTGGGGCAGGGGTATCGTGTCTCCGGCTCGGATCGCAGCGCCAATGATCTGACAGCCGCATTGGCCCGCGATGGCGCGACCGTCTATGTGGGTCACGCTGCCGCGCAGGTCGAAGGCGCGGATGCGCTCATTATCACCTCCGCCGTGAAGGACGATCATGTGGAAGTCGCCTCCGCTCGCGGGCGCGGCATCCCCGTTTACAAACGCCAGGACATCATGACCGATCTGATGACGGGCAAGCAGGTGATCGCGGTCGCCGGCACCAAAGGCAAGACCACCACCACCGCCATGATCGTCCATATCCTGCGCGAAGCCGGTCTCGATCCGTCGTACCTGGTCGGCGGGGTGCTGGGCAATAGCGGCAGCAACGCCGGCGTCGGCAGCGGGCCGCATTTTGTGGTGGAAGCCGATGAATATGACCACATGTTCCTCGGCCTGAATCCCAACATCGCCGTCATCACCAACATCGAGTGGGATCACCCGGATTTCTTCCCAACCTTTGCGGCGATGCAAACCAGCTTTCAGCAGTTTGTGGAGCGCTTGCCGAATGATGGGGTGCTGATCGGCTGTGTCGATGATCCCGGCGCGATGCGGATCAGCGATGCACGGCTGGCCCAGGGGAAACCGACCCACACCTACGGCATCCTGAGTCCAGAGCCGTATGATCTATGGCCGCTGGTGCGACGGCGCAAGACCTACACCACTTCTTATTGGGCGCACGCCCTGGTGCCGAACCCGGATTCGACCAGCTTTGAGTTCAACCGCCCCGGCGATTTTGAACAGAGTGTGCAGATCCGACTGGCCGGGAGCCATAACGTGCTGAATGCGACGGCGGCCATGATCGCGGCTCACGTGTGCGGTGTGGATGACGCCCGCAGCGCTGCCGCCCTATCCGGCTTCATCGCGCCTGCCCGCCGCTTTGAATTGCGCGCCGAGGTGAATGCGGTCGCGGTCATCGACGATTATGCTCATAACCCGATGTCGATCCGCGCGGTGCTGCGCGCTGCCCGCCAGCGCTACCCCAACCGTTCCATCTGGGCGGTGTGGCAGCCGCATACCTACAGCCGCACCCAGGCGCTGCTGGCGGAGTATCAGACGGCTTTCGTCGATGCCGATCATGTCCTCATCACCGACATCTATGCCTCACGCGAAGACCCGCTTCCCGGCGTGACCAGTCCGGGCGTGATCGCGGGGATGCGCCACCCGGACGTGCGCCATACGCCAGCCTTTGCCGACGCGGTTGAGGCGCTGGTGAACGGGGTGCGTCCGCCGGCGGTGATCGTCATTATGAGCGCCGGAGATGCGCCGCAGATTGGGATTAACTATCTGCGTCAAATACAGGGCGTGGTATGATGATAACAGGACACAGTGAGTGAAGAGCATGAGCAAACCGCGCGTCCCTTTTCCTGATCGTCTGCTGCGCCATGAACCGATGTCGCGTCATACCGTCGCCCGGCTGGGTGGCCCGGCGGATTATCTGTATGTCGCCCGCGAGTCCACCGATGAGCTGGTCGAAGTCGCCATGAATGCCTGGAGCGATGAGATTCCGCTGCGTGTGCTGGGCGGCGGGGCGAACGTCCTGGTGTCGGATGACGGTGTGCGCGGGTTGGTGCTGATCGATGATGTCGATGAAGTGACGTTCGGTGACTGGCACGATGGGCGCAATGTGGCGGCGACGGGCGGGACTGGTCTGGCAGTGCTGGCGCGCAAATGTCAGGCGCAGGGATTGGCCGGGTTGGAATGGGCGGTCAGCGTGCCGGGCAAAGTGGGCGGCGCAGTGGTCAACAACGCCGGGGCGCATGGCGGCGACATGAAATTCAACCTGTGCGAAGCAGTGGTGCTGGATCAAGCGCGCGGCGTCCAACTAATGACCACCGAGGATCTGGCGTATAGCTACCGCACCTCCAGCCTCAAGGCGCGGACTGAGCGTCAATTCGTGGTGCTGATGGCGATGTTCGCCCTCGAACACCGTGATCCGGCGGTCATTCAGCACAAGATGGATGAGTTCATCGCTTATCGCAAGAAGACCCAACCGCCCGGAGCCAGCCTGGGCAGCATCTTCAAGAATCCACCCGGCGATTATGCCGGACGGCTGATCGAGATGGCCGGGCTGAAAGGCCACAGCATCGGCGGGGCGCAGATTTCCCCCATCCACGCCAACTTCTTTATCAACACCGGCAGCGCCACTAGCCGCGATTATTACGGCCTGATCGAACATGCCCGCGCTGTCGTTCAGGAGAAATGCGGTGTGAAGCTGGAACTGGAAGTCGAATTGATCGGCGGGTGGTGAGCCGCCTCAACTGGTCACGCTGACCTGATTCTGACGGAAGCGACAATACTGATGCAGTTCAAGCCCCGCTACAAACTCAGGCAGCCGACCGGCCCCTACCTCGTCGGATGCAGCCACTTCGTCTGCGAATACACATCGGAAGCAGTCAGCGACGAGAAGCGCCTCATTCCCTGTCTCTGGTTTTATCCAGCAGTCGACAGCGGCGCGGCGAAACGCAAGCCCTATATAGACGCTGCGCTGCTGCCCGGAGCGGGTGAAATCGAGACCAACGCTTATCGGGATGCGCCGATTGCTGCCGGCCAGCATCCGTTGCTGCTGTTCAATCATGGCTTCAGCCTCACCTGTGAATCCAACACGGTGCAGTTTGAGGAACTGGCATCGTACGGCTATATTGTGTTGAGTATCGGTCATCCTGGCGATGGCTCGTATGCGCTGCCGACTGGCGAGCTGCTGCTGTTTGATGGGCAGAAGATGATGGCGGATTTTCAGAAGGAATCCGAGGTCGCCACCGAGATGTTCCCGCGCTACTGGAAATGGCTCATGTCTGCGGGCAAAGCCGCCAGCCTGGAAGAACACCGCGCGTACTATCAGTCTATCATCGATGCCCAGCCCAAGATGGTGGGGCAGACCGCCATCTGGGTGCAGGATAGTCTGGCTGCGCTCAACCACTTCTTGCGCGATAAGGGCCAGCATGTCGCTGCCGAGAAGATCGGCGCGTTCGGCATGTCCTTCGGCGGCAGCACCGCCCTCAGCCTGACTCACGCTTCTGATCGCATCAAGGCCAGCGCTGATCTGGATGGGTTCTACTTCAGTCCTCTCTGGCAGCAGCCCCTCACCAAGCCTGCCCTGCTGTTGCAACACGATACGATTGGCGGCTACTTTCTCACGTTCCCTTATCTGAACGCCGCTCATGATGCCTACCTGGTGACGATCCAGAACACCACCCACAGCAACTTCATGGATTTCAGCGAAATTCTGGCCGATAATCCGGTGACAGCCGTGACGATTGGCGGTGAAGAAGTCGAACTGACGATGCTGGGCCAGATCGATCCGAGCCATATGGAAACTGTCCTCAACCGCCTCCTGCTCGATTTCTTCAACAAATACCTCCAGGGCGAACCCTCACAGGTGATTGACAGCCCCACTTTGCTGGACGGGGTGAGTCTGATCAGGAAGTAGAGGCAGCAAGTCACCCCAACCGACAGTTGCTCTAACGATCAAATCAGGCTATAGTGCAGACATATCGTGGAGGACATGGCAGTAAGCGGCCATGTCCTTTGTGTTATGCCTGAATGACCGATATTGAGTTGTCGTTTTTGCTGAAATTTGGGATAATGTTGGAAAAGCAGTTGGTGAAGGGTACAGCATGACCTCGCGACTCCGTGATCGCCGCCGCGCGACAGGCCGGATGCCGACCATCCTGCGTGGGCCGGGGGAGGCGACGGGCGAGTCCGAGCGGGTGGTGCAGCATGGTGCACAGCGCTGGGGCTATGCCGGTTGGCGCCTGTTCAGCGGCATGATCGTGGTGGTGTTGTCGGCGCTGCTGGCAGTGTTCTTCGTGCTGGATATTTTCTATGTCCACAGCATTGATGTTGTCGGCCTGCGAACCACCAGCCGTGAAGAGATTTACGCCCTGACCGGCATCGCGGATATGCACATCTTCTGGGTTGATCCGGCGGAAGTCCGGCGCAACATCCTGCGCTCACCCACCATCGCCGATGCCACCATCGAGGTTGGCTGGCCGCCGGTCATGGTGCAGATCGTAATCGAGGAGCGGGAGCCCGCGCTGATCTGGGAACAGGCGGGTGTGCCGGTGTGGATCGATGTTCAGGGGCGGGTAATGTCCCAGCGCGAACAGCGCGAAGAACTGGTGCGCATCGTTTCCGATGAGCGCGACGGGCCGATGGGGCCGAACGTGCAGATTGGGCTGGATGTCGTCGGCGGGGCGCTGCAACTGAAAACACTGTACCCCAATATTGATGTCCTGCGCTACGACCCGAACAATGGACTGGGTTATCAGGATGGGCGCGGTTGGATGGTGTGGTTCGGCACCGGCACGGATATGCCACAAAAGATTGCTGTTTATAACGTTCTGGTTGATAATCTGCTGGCGCGCAACATTCGACCCTCGTTGGTGAATGTCGCCAATAAGAATGCGCCGTATTACTGCTGTAGGGGCGGCAACTGAGTATGCGTGATCTGGCTGTAGCGTTAGACGTTGGCACGCGCAAGATTTGTGCCATCGTGGCTGAAGTGCGTCCCGAAGATGTCTTTGTCGTTGGGGTGGGCATCGAGCCGAGCGATGGGATGAAGAAAGGCATCGTCACCGATATTGGTCGGTTGACAGCGGCGGTCTCGGCGGCAGTGCATAAGGCCGAGAAGACCAGCGGCTTCGACATCGCCCGCGCTTTTGTCAGCGTCGCCAGCAGCCATATCGCCTCGATGAACAGTCGCGGCGTGGCACCCATCACCGGCCAGCGCAGCATCACGATGGATGATCTGGAGCGCGCCATCGAGAATGCCCGCGCCATCGCCATCCCGCACAACCGCGAGGTGCTGCACGTCATCCCGCGCAGCTACGCCATCGACAGTGAACCAGTGCGCAGCCCGATTGGGATGCACGGCTTTCGGCTGGAAGTTGAAACGCACATCATCACGGCTTCCTCGACCAGCGTCGCCAATCTGGAGCAGGCGGTGCGTGGGGCCGGGGTGGAGGTGGATCGCTTCATCCTCAACCCGTTGGCCTCTGGTGAAGCGGTGCTGACGCCGGAAGAGCGCGAGATGGGCGTGGTGGTGATCGACATCGGCGGTGGCACGACCGATCTGGCGATCTTCATCGAGGGCGCGGTTTGGCACACGGCGGTCATCGCGGTGGGGGGCGATCATGTCACCAGCGACATCACCTACCTGAATATCCCGTTTGAAGTGGCGGAGCAGGTCAAGCTGCATTACGGTCATGCCCAGCACAAAGCCGTCAGTCCATCCGAGACTTTCGTCATCGAACCCTTCGGCGACGGGATGCCGACGCAGATCCAGCGCGCCTATCTCGCTGAGATCATCGAAGCGCGGGTGACCGAGATGTTCGAGATGGTGCAGAAGGAGATCAAGCGTTCCGGCTACGGCGATCTGCTGCGCGCCGGGGCGGTGATTACCGGCGGCTGTGCGCAACTGCCGGGCTTGAAAGAGATCGCGGCGCAGCAATTGGGGCTGCCAGTGCGCATCGCCAAACCGGAGAAGCTGACCGGCATGGCCGATTCGCTGCGACATCCCGCCTACAGCACCAGCGTCGGCCTGCTGCGGATGGGGTTAAGCCTGGATACCACGTCGGCCAGCGTCAGTAACGGCAGCGGCAGCAAAGCACCCGGCCCAGGGTCGCGTGTGGGCAGCCTTTTGGGGGGGCTGTTCAAGCGCCTGCTGCCCGATGACAGTTGAGATCGGGTTAGGATATTCGGGCTATCGCATTGGCGAAGTCTTTCTTTAAGCGTACAATTAAGCTATTCCAGTTTGTTCGATGGAGGAATGAGGGGTTATGGATGCCTTGTCACCGGGTGAGAATTTTGCCCAGATAAAAGTGGTGGGGGTTGGCGGCGGTGGGGGCAACGCGGTCAACCGGATGATTAATGAAGGACTGGGCGGGGTCGAGTTCATCTCGATCAACACCGACAACCAGGCGCTCATGCTCTCGAAATCCAAGACGCGCGTCCGCATCGGCGATAAGCTGACACGCGGGCTGGGCGCCGGCGGCATCCCAGAGATGGGTCGGAAAGCCGCTGAAGAAAGCTCTGACGAACTCTACGAAGTGCTGCGCGGCGCGGATATGATTTTCATCGCCTGTGGCATGGGCGGTGGCACCGGCACCGGCGCATCGCCAGTTGTGGCGCAGATCGCCAAAGAACTCGGTGCGCTGACCATCGGCGTTGTCACCAAGCCCTTCAGCTTTGAAGGCACCCGCCGGATGCAATCCGCCGAAGCCGGCATCGAAGCGCTTAAGAGCCAGGTCGATACCCTGATCGTCATCCCCAATGACCGACTGCTCCAGATCGCCGACAAGCGCGCCAGTTTGCAGCAGGCCTTCTCGCTGGCCGATGATGTGCTGCGGCAAGGTATTCAGGGGATTTCCGAACTCATCACCGTCCCGGCGCTCATCAACCTGGACTTCGCCGATGTTCGCACCATCATGTCGGAAGGCGGTGCTGCGCTGATGGCGGTCGGTCGTGCCAATGGCGATGATCGTTCGCGCAAAGCAGCCGAGGCGGCCATCAACAGCAGCCTGCTCGATGTCACCATCGACGGTGCGCGCGGCATCCTGTTCAACATCACCGGCGGGCCGAACCTCAGCCTGTTCGAGGTCAACGAAGCCGCCGCCATCATCAAGGAAAGCGCGCATCCGGAATGTAACCTGATCTTCGGCGCGCAGATCGACGAGAACCTGGGCGACGAACTCCGCATCACCGTCATCGCTACCGGCTTTGAACACAGCCGGGCGATCAAGGGGCGCGAGGCGCAGTTGTTCGCCCGCACCCAACCGCAGCAGTCTGTCTCGGTATCCACGCCGCGCCAGCAGCCGCAGCAACCGATGCAATCCATGCCGCCGCGCCAGCAGTCGCAGCAGCCACCGGCCCAGGAGCCACCGCAGTACGCCCCGCCTCCGCCACCCGCGCCGCGTCAGCAGCCGCAGGACGCCCCGCCGGCCCGCGTCTATGACGAGGACGACATCGATATTCCGCCGTTCATGCGTAAACGCGGACGCTAAACAGACAGCAAAAAGGGAGCTAAATGGCTCCCTCATTGGCATCAAGTTAAGCCCTTTGAGCGAGAAAATGTCGCTTGGTTCCCCCTCCTTGCGCAAGTGGGGAGGGGGTTAGGGGATGGGGTTTAACCACCAAAAACACTCTTATCTTGATGCCTATGAGGGAGCTAAATGGCTCCCTTTTTTGTTTGTGCTTTGTCGTAATGCCTATCGGTATACAACAGTTGGCTTCAACGGTAGCCCTGGGCCTGTGCCTCGAATGCCTCCGCATACTGACCATTCAGTGTCATAAGCTCATCATGTGAGCCAGATTCCACAATCCTTCCATCAT
Source organism: Anaerolineae bacterium (assembly GCA_022843385.1). Lineage (GTDB taxonomy): Bacteria > Chloroflexota > Anaerolineae > Aggregatilineales > Phototrophicaceae > CFX2. The sequence goes on from JALHNT010000001.1 coordinate 276,248, forward strand.
CAATCACATATATAAGCTGGGCGTTGCGGACAGTTGAGAAGCGATGGCTGACAATGAGCAGGGTTTTGTCTTTGCTGAAACTATACAGCCGCTCGAAAATCTCGTACTCCGCCATCGCGTCAATGGCTGACGTGGGTTCATCCAAGATCAGGATGGGCGCGTCACGGAAGAATGCGCGTGCCAGTGCAATCCGCTGCCACTGCCCGACGGAGGGATTGGTGCCACCCTCATAGCTCTTGTCCAGCACCGTGTCTAATCCGTGTGCGTAAGCATTCAAAAAGTCTTCAGCATCGGCCTTGTAAATTGCACGCTTGACCTGTTCAGCATTGCCCATGCCATCCACATCCCCCAGTTCGATATTGGTGCGGGCGCTGAACTGCCCATACTGGATGAACTGCTGAAACAGCACGCCGATCTGTCGATACCAGCTTTCAAAATCGAGGTCACGCAGGTCTACGCCATTGATAAGGATTTGCCCATCCGTCACATCATAGAAGCGACACAGGAGTTTGATGAGCGTCGATTTGCCGGCACCGTTAACACCAACCAGGGCAACATGGGTGCCGGGTTCGATGATGAGGTTGAAGGCCTTGAGTACGGGCCGGTCTGTGTCCGGGTAAGCGAATGTTACATTTCTGAACTCAATATGCGGTGGTTTGCCATCAAGACTCAAACGCTGGATGCCGGGTTTGACCGTCGTCGGCAGGTCAAAGTAGTCGAACAAATCGGCAAGGTACAGCCCATCCTCGTAGTAGGAACTGAGATTGCGAAAGAATTCCCCCAGCGCCGCAGAAAACTGCATCAGTGCGCCCATATAGAAGGTGAGCAGACCAACGGTGATCTGTCCGCTGAGTGCTGCGACGATGGCAGCGATCCAGAAGACGGTGGTGCCAATGATAGACAGGCTGCCCACCAGCGACTCGATCAGTGTGCGGCGGGTTGCATCTTTGCGTTCTTTGCTGATAAAGCGGTCGTAAATTTCCTGCACGACATTGAGGAGATACTGACGGGTGCGAAATATTCGCAGTTCCATGAGCGTATGCTCATTGCTCAACAACTCCGACGATTGAAAGAACCGACGGCGGTCGGTGGCGTTGGCTTCCCAGATCAGCCATGTTCCGGTTCCCAGCTTGAGATAGGCGATCAGCGCCGGGAGAGTCGTCAGCACGACCAGCAGGAAAGCAGGGAGCGAAAAGCTGAGGATAATCGACATGCTCGTGAAGATCGTGACGAGATTCCCGCTCAGGTAAACGGTACGGTTGACAACTTCTGCTGGTTTCCATTGATAGCTGTCATTGGCCTTCTGGATGGTGTTGCTGCTCTCCAGATTTTCATAGTGAGCGATATCCAGCGTTGCGGATTTGTGCAGATAGCGCAGCGTCAGCCCACGTGCCAGGTTATAGCGGTTGATCTGGTCGGTATAGCTAACGAGTGTCTCGACCAGACGACTGCCGATATTGGCAGCGATCACCAGCAGGATGAATGGAAAAAGAACTTCCAGCAAACGGTTTTCAGGTGGCAGTCCTAGCAGACGGATAATCTCGTCCAGTACCAGACTTTCTAGATAGGTGATGGCGAATGGCAGCACCGAAAATAGCGCGACCACAACGAACATCACGGGCAGCGCTACCGGGCTGACCTCGAAACCGAGTCTCAGCAGCCGCCATACCGCTTTCGCAACCTTAAGCCGGGAATGCTTGACTTCAGATGCCTGGGTATCATCAACCATCTCATCCGTTTCAACGTTCATTTCAGTCGTTTCGTTGTCCATTAGCTGCTCTTTATAATGGGCAAAATCGGTCATATCGGCGAGGAACTTGAGGATGCTCTTGTAATTCTTGCTCGGCTCTCCAATTGTTTCGGGTTCAGCTTGTCGAAGCACTCATACCGCTGTTGTGCCAGGCGGCTCACTGAACTAAGCAAGTCCTAGCGCCGGAATAAGGATGGGCACATTGAAAAGGAAATGAAGCAATATGCACGCCCATAAATTTTTCCGCCATAGATACAAAATGTAAATTAAGATGGTTCCTATCCCCTGATAGAGAAGCCATTCCACACCGAAAAATGTAATGTGTGGCAGGATAAATACAACAAAACTTATGAGGACTGCCAGTCCCTTTTTTCCTGTTAGTTCACGCAGTCGTTCTATTGGATAGCCCCGAAACAAAATCTCTTCCGTGATTGCAGTCGTGAAGATGACCATGATAAGTAACGGTATGGGTAATTCAACGAGCGTTGCAATGCCTTCATTCGGTGGCTGTGGCAAAATCATGCTTATCAACCACGAGTAGGTCATGCCAATGCCCCAGAAGTAAAATGCCCACTCCACATCTTTCTGGGTGGGTCGGATGAGCAAAATAGATGTTAATCGTCTCCGCTCAATAAAGAGGATGTATAGCACAAGAAGACTGACAGCCAGCCAATTCCACAAAATTACAGAGGGTGGACCCTCCGGCCCGATTGTTACCCTTAGTGTATTGAGGATGGTATGGATATATTGAGGCAGATAGGCAATTGCGAGACCAACAATTATGACCGTGATGTAGCGGAATTGATTATTTGTCGTTTTATTCTGCATAGTGAAGCTACTTTCTTCGAGTGTTCTTTGTAATAGGAATCCACAGTTCACAGGCAAAATCAGCAGCGTCCATGTCCTCATATTCGGTCCATACCAGGTGCGGCCCTTCGTTCACCTGATAGCCTACCGTCGGCATCCATTCGCTGTACACGCGTTCCCAGACCTCATTCAGGGATTGTGGAAACGCGCCACGCACGAGAAAGACCCCCCATTTAGATGCAGCGACAGGCAACACTCTCCACTGTGACGACGAGGGTTTTGTACTGGCGACTCCAATGTAGTAATCGATCAGCGTGCCTTCGTGCTGCTGTTCGACACAGGGAAGCAGCACAGCGTCGAGTAGCCCATACGGCTCAATGTCTGACAGGGCATCCAAGGCTTCAATATCCTCGGCGGATAAACTCTCCCACATTCGAACGACTTCCATATTCATGCCCTCGTATAGAAGTGGGATACGATCATGGATACCGATGATCGAAAACGTGGGTTTTTCGACGATTCGATATTCCATCGGGGCACCACCGCGCACGGTCAACTGGAAAGTCATCGGTGGGAATGCCTTCAGCGCCACATCCGTCGTCCGAGCTTCACTGGGCGTGATGCCATGCAGTGCTTGAAATGCTCGTGAAAACGCATCTGCCGAGCCATATCTGTACTTCACCGCGATATCAACAATCCGAACATTGTGGTGATGCAGTTCGAGCAGGGCTTGTGACAACCGGCGGCGGCGTATGTAGTCGCTCAGGCTCAATCCCGCGAGTGATGCGAACATGCGGCGAAAGTGATACTCAGAGCAGCACGCCAGACGGACAACCATGTCAAAATCAATGTCTTCTGCCAGATGGGCTTCGATGTACTGCATGGCGAGATTAAATTGTTTGAGCGCATCCATGATGATGTTCTCCTTTTCAAAAACATCATAGCAAAAACGCACCACCAACATCCGACAATTGTGGTAGAGGAATTGTCGGTGGGACCGCATTCCTACGAGGTGTGAAGCATGTATCGGTTCAGAGGGTGTGTAATTGCTTTATGCAACAAAAACGTCTCTCGTCATTGAGGGGCATCGTCTTGCTCCGCAGCGGGGTTCAAGACAAGACGCCATCGATTAACGTCTGATGGCTCTGTCGATCCGGCCGCTATACCGACACCAACACGGGATCCGTTAAGCTCTCTTGTTGGTAGATATGGCTGATCGAGATTTCAAAGTGATCAGAGGGGGATTGTGTCATCTTGAGTCGCAATCAATCACAGCTCTCCCACCTGCACCAATCCGTAACGTAAAGCGAGCAGCGCTGCCTGCGTCCGATCCGTGACTTCCAGCTTGGTGAAGATGGTGCTGATGTAATTGCGCACGGTGCCGTCGGAGAGATGTACCTTCTCGGCAATCGCCCCGTTGCTGAAGCCACGCGCAATCAGGCGCAATATCTCAAGCTCACGACTGTTCAACTGCTCCAGAATGCGTGCTTGCGGCAGCGGGATATTGTTGGCGACGTAATCAAACAGCTTGCGCGTCATCTTTGGGTCTACTGGAGTGTCGCCTGCCAATGTCGCTCGGATCGCCTTGAACAGATCCTCTGAGGGCGCATCCTTCAGGAGATAGCCATTCGCCCCGCTGCGGATGGCATCGAAGAGCCATTCATCATCACTGTGGGTGGTCAACACCAACACCTTGACCTGGGGATAACGCCGCTTGATGCTTGCTGTAGCCTGGATACCATCCATGATCGGCATCTTCAAATCCATCAGCACCACATCAGGAGATTCTCGTTCGATCATCTGCAGCGCCTTGTCCCCGTCTTCCGCCGCTCCGATCACCGTGAAGTCCGGGTTGGAACTCAGGATCAGCGTCAGTCCTTCACGGATCATGTCCTGGTCATCACAAATAAGGATTCGCATCATGAGCTTTGCTTTCTGGCAGCGTGATAGTCACCGTCGTGCCTTTGCCCTGGGCACTCGTCACCTGCACGGTGGCGTCGATCAATTGCGCGCGTTCAACCATACCCTGTAAGCCGAAGTGTCCCTCGGCGGGTGTATCCTGCACGATAAATCCTGCACCATCATCGGTAACGGTAATCACCAATTGCTCTCCTGTGCGGACCATTCGAATGGTTAACGTGTTGGCATGGGCATGTCGTGCGGCATTGAACATGGCTTCCTGCACAATCCGATACAACCCATGCTCGACTGCTGCCTGATAGATCAGCGGTGGGGCGTCGGCATGGATAGTGATTCGCAGCGGATAACGATTCATCAGGGAGTCGGCTAACGCAGTGATGGCATCGAGCAAATTCTCGTGATCCAGCGGTCCAGCACGCAGTGCCTGTAATGCCCGGCGGGTTTCTGCCAAGCCGTCGCGCATCATGGCCGTCGATTTCACGATCATTTGTTGTGCCTTTTGCGGCTGCTTCTCCCAGATCAGGCTTACTGCTTCCAACTGAACGGTGGCAGCCGAGAGGGTATGTGCCAGTGTATCGTGCAGTTCACGTGCCAGGCGGGTGCGCTCACGACTGGTAGCCAATTGTTCGCGCATTATCGCGTATTCCTGCAATTTGGCATTCGCTTCCAGCAGATGACGCTGCTGATCTAGCTGGATACGCACGATCTGGTTAATCATCACCCCCGTCACCACGTGCAGCATGGTGCGGAAGATGATGAGGGCGAATGTGAGCAGGAAGAGCATGAAGTGCTGACGAAAGAGGAGTGCCGACATCACCAGATCGAAGATGAGGATACCGGTGCAGTACCAGAAGAGCACCGATCGCGAATATGCCCAACCGACGATGATGAGTGGAACGATAAGCACCAGAATGGTTTGATTGACGATGCCCAGTATCAAGGTGTCTTGCAGCCCGGTAACTGCGATTTGGCTGGAGGTCAATAATTCCAGTTGATTGAAAGACCAATAGAGTGTCAGATTTTGCAGCAGCAGGGGCATCACCGTTGCCCAGGCGATGGCAACGGGCAAATAGTATTTGTCCAGGCGGGTTTTGAGCGTTGGCAGGGAAAGATAGATGACCAGCAGGAATGCCTCAACCACGCTGCTGCTGCGAAGCGCGGGCAGCAGGTAAGTGCGCTCGCCTGGCAGGAGCAGAAACAGGATGGCGACCAGCAAGCGGATGGCCGCCAGCGCACGGAAGATTGCCAGCAGGCGATTTTGGATATCGGTTTGCGTGGGCAGGTTATTGACGAGCATGCAGGTTTCAGGACGACTTTCACTGGCGCAGGGTAGCACCTCACTTCCGATTATAGCACTCTCCAGCAGATCGGTTCCCAACTAATGACAATACGCCATGCAGACATGACCCGTGTCACATGGCCCATGACGGGTGTCAACCCAATTGATGACGCGCAGCAATTGGTGTGAAGGCGAAGCTGATGCTTTACTCAAAAGACACTTTGTTTATGGCGAGGAATGGTCCATGACCCTACAACGTAAGCGCTTTTTTGGGATTGCAGCTCTGCTGGTCATTATCAGTGGACTCACATCCGTCTGGATGGTTGTTGCTCACGGAGAGCCGACACCTACCCCCGGAGGAGAAGGTGCTGCGAGCGGCACGCTGGATTATGTGCCGACCTATTACGAACACATCGCTCCGATCCTGGAAACCAACTGCATGAGTTGCCATGTCGAAGGGGAGTTCGGACATGATGTTTTCGAGATGGATACACCCGACGAAGTGGTCACAGGTGCTGAGGACATCGCCCTGGTGGTCAGCACCGGCTATATGCCGCCCTGGCCGCCTGGTGAAGCCAGCCCTCACTTTCTTTATGACCGCAGCCTGACTGATGAGCAAATCCTGCAAATCCTCACCTGGTCGGAAGCCGGTGCCCCATTGGGTGATGAATCGGTAGAGCCAGCAATCGTTCCCACCCATGTTGAGCCAGTTATCGAAACGGATCTGCTCCTCTCAATGCCGGAACCCTACACCCCCAACCAGGCATTGAACGATGACTACCGCTGCTTCCTGCTCGACCCAGGCTTCACCGAGCCAACCTACATTGTCGGCTATGACATCATCCCGGATAACACAGGGGCAGTGCATCATACTGTGTTGTTTCCAGGTGCTCCGGGCCAGCGTGCCGAAGCCGATAGGCTGAATGGCGCAGATGGTCAACCAGGGTGGCAATGCTTCGGTGGCAGTGGTTTGAATGCTGGCGGCCCAGATATGGGTATGCTGCGCCCCTTGCTGCCCATCTTCGCCCAGGTAGGTGGGCTTGGGCAGATGCGCCAACTCTTGCAGGCCGAAGATGCGGTCGCTCAGTTGGATGCTGCTATTGCCGCTGTCGATACTGATGGCAGCCTCAGTGCGCGCATTGCGGCCGTTGGCGGGACTGAATCGCTGGTGGGATTGCTTAGTCAGGCTTTGCTCACCAATCAAAACGCGCCCGATCAACCCGTCACCGGGGTGATTGGAGCCTGGGTACCCGGCAGCACCCCCTCCCAGTTCCCGCCGAACACGGGCTTGCTCATCCCGGCGGGTGGGTTCATCATCATGCAAATGCACTACAACACACAGGCCAATGACGAACCCGACCAATCCCAATTGATCCTGGATACTGCAACCGGTGAGGGAATTGCTGCGGCCCGCGTCCTCGATATCAACGGCCCGGTGGAAATCCCCTGCCCAGCCGGTGTGACCGGCGACGCCTGCGACCGCGCCAATGCAAATTACGATAATTCAGATACACTGCTGGCGATTTGTGGTCAAACCCTGGCTGAATATGCCAACCAGGATCCGACTAACGCCATCTCCACCTGCAACTATGTGGTTCCCACCAGCGGTTGGGCGCTCTCAATCATGAGCCATCAGCATAAGCTGGGTAAATCCACCAACACCGTCCTCAACCCGGATACTCCGGAAGCGCAAGTCCTGATCGATATTCCAGTGTGGGATTTCGACTGGCAAGGGAGTTACTGGTTCGCAGAGCCGGTTTGGTTGGATCAAGGGGATATCATCCGCCTGACCTGCGTGTATGACAACAGCATCACCCGCAGCAACCCGGAACCGCGCTATATCGTCGCCGGGGAAGGTACCACCGACGAAATGTGTCTGAACTTCATCACTATTCTGCCAGCCGAACCCGGTTCACCGATGCCGATGATGGCTGCACCGAATTCATGATGTTGTACCAGAGTGGAGCCAAAGATGCCTAAACGAGTTGCATGGGGGATCGGGTTGGGATTAGTGGGCGTACCGGTGGTCATGGGCATCCTGCTGTACAACGCCTGGTTTGGTTTTGGTGATCCGCTCAGTGGCCCGGCCGTCGCCCCGACTCTTGAGTCGGGGACGAGCCGGGAGCAGCTCTACCGGATTGATCCGGCCCAATCGGTCGTCACCTATAGCGTGAATGAAATCTTCGTTGGGCAGGAAGTCAGCACAGCCGTCGGGCAGACCAGCCAGATCGCAGGGGACATCCTGCTTAATACGGCAGATTACGCGCAAAGCCGGGTCGGCACAGTGGTCATCAATGTCGAGCAATTCACGTCTGACAGCGGATTGCGGGATCGGCGTATTCGGCGAGAATTTCTGGAGTCGAGCACTTACCCAGAAGCTGTATTCGTCCCACAGGAGTTGATTGGCTTCCCAGCAGAAATCGCCTTTGGCACCGCCTACACCTTCGATATGGTGGGCGACTTGACTATCAAGGAAACGACGCGCTCGGTGACGTGGTCTGTCACGGCGACGCTGGATGAAGATGCTCTGCGTGGGTCGGCAACCACGGTGATCCTGTTGTCTGAGTATGATGTGGGTCCGATTGATGTCGCCGGTTTGGTGACGACCTCGGATGATGTGAGTCTTGATTTCGAGTTTGTAGCACTTCGTTACCAGTCGGAATAAGTGCCAAACACGGAGGTCAAAATCTATGCGGAGAATTCTCGTCCGATTGACAATCATACTTCTGGTTGTGGTGCTCGTCAGTTTCGGTCTGCTGGCTGTTTCTGCTGCACAAGCGGGATTGAGCATCCCGGCACAACTGGTGCGTGCTGTCCTGTTGCCCTCAGTACCTATCCCAACCGCGAATGACGCTGATGGGCTGCGAGCATTAGTCGAAGCAAACCGAACACGCGGCCCCGCTCTTCCAACCGAATCCTTCCGTGCCCGATTCACTGTGCAGGAGGAGGCATTCAACGGAGAACGGTTGTGGACGATAGCGCCGCAGACCAACAGCAGCCAGCTTCACATCCTCTATATCCCCGGCAGCGCCTATATCAATGAGGTGTTGGCGCTGCACTGGGATATTGTCGAACAACTGATTGAGCGCACGGATGCGACGCTCCTCCTGCCATTCTATCCACTTGCGCCAGAAAACGACTACCAGCCAGCCCACGAGATGATCTCAGCGATTTATGAGCGTTTGGTTCAGCAGGTCGGAGCTGAAAATGTGGTTATTGTAGGTGACTCTGCAGGTGGGGGTATCGCGCTATCGCTGGCTCAGCAGTTACGAGATCAGGATCGTCCCCTTCCGGCAGCGTTGGTGCTGTTCTCCCCCTGGCTCGACGCGACTATGAGTGATCCAGCTCAACTCGTTATCGATGAACGTGATTTTGTGCTTTCAATCAATACCTTGAGAATAGGTGGCGAATGGTGGGCGGGCGATTTGCCGACAAGCGATCCACGCATTAGCCCGCTCTATGGCCGGGTTGACGGATTGCCTCCCATAGCTGTTTTCACCGGAACGGATGACTTGCTCTATCCTGACTCCATTCGTCTTGCTGCCAAAGCAGGAACCGCAGGTATTCCGCTTACCCTGTTTGAATATCGTAACGAATTCCACGTTTGGATGGGTGTGTTTCCAAACATGATCCCCGAAGCAGCGCGTGCACTCGACGAGGCAGCAGCCTTTATCATGGAGCAGACAAATCAGGTAACTGCATCGTAGTCAACAATCTATGTGCTTAAGGTGAGTTGTCTTATTTCTCTGCCTGAATTCGAATCAGGAACTCAGCGGCAAATGCGATTGCTCTGCTGGTCATGCGCCTTACTGAATTCTCTGTAATGGCGGTGTGTCTGTGAGTAGTGACGAGGTATCTGACGGATCAACGACGAAAGTGAAGCCGATGAAAACTGAAAATCAGCAGGGTCAACAGCGTCAACCCAAACACGACCAACCCGGCTGTCCAGCCCGGCGGCACAAAATGCAGGCTGTAGACGTGGTCGCCGGGGCGCATCGGTACAGCCATTAGCCCAATCGATTGCCCTCGAATAAAGAATGTTTGCACTGTGCGTGGCATGACAGATTCGCCATTCACCGTCACCTGCCAGCCGGGAAAGTTGTTTTCCTGGACCACAAGATAATAGGCAGTACCATCATCTGGGGCGCTGGCTTGTAGCACCAGGGCATCCGGCTGCCGCAGCAGCGTCTCCACCGGCAGCACGGTATCGCTGCGAAGCAGGTTGGGGTCGGCACTCAGAGGGGCTTCCGCAACTACAAACGCATGAGGCAACCGCGAGTCAGCCTGATACAATTCGGCCTCAATCGGCAGGTCACTGGCGGGAACGCGCAGGTTGTAGCTGCCGAAGAGACTATAGCCTTGCTGGATCATCTGCTCTTTTGCTTCAGGCGGCGCAGTGGCATATATCGCCCACCAGCGCGGCAGATTGTTGAAGTCTTGGCTGCGATTGATGACATCCGGCAGCGCCGCTGGCTGCCAGCCTTCATCGAGGAACCAGTTGCGGATACCCGCTTCGTACCCGGCGAAGGCCAGTGGTGTCTCCGGCAGGAAGATCGATGGAATCATCGAGCCAGTATCCGCTAGACTCACCGCCTCGTACACTGCGTTGAGGCGCATTTCATACTGATCATAATGCAGTGACAGCCGGTTGACCCACAGCAGATCATGCCCGATCAACAGCAGTAGAATGAGCAGGCCAGCCCGCAGCAGATAAGTCGAAGTCGCATGGATGCCATAACGTGGTATCCATTCCGGCCAGAGATACAGCAGGGCTTTGCGCCACAGCCCCAGCAGCAGCGCATCCAGCAGGATCACGATGATCAGCAGCAGCACTAGGCTGCCGGCGGCATCAGCCCAGCTCGTCCAGCGCCAGTCATCCAGGTTCAGGCGCAGCCGCCGGTTATTGAGCACCAATCCCAGCCGTGTCGTGATCGGCGAAATGCTGTAGATTAGCCAGAATCCCCAGATCAGGCAGGCGACCAGCGCCATCCGCCACAGCCGCACTCGCTGGATGGTGTCAGCCAGCGCCGTCGTCTGCAGCGCCGTCCGGGCTGTGCGCCAGATCAGGTCGATGCTCAGGCCGGCCAACACCACCCACCAGAGAGCGGCTATCGCCAGGGCACGCCCCAGAAAGCGGAACTCGGAGAGCAGCGGGATTGCCGCATACAGCAGGTTGAGCGGTGGCTGTCCGGTGGCCCAGAACATCATCATCCCACACATGATCAAGGCGCTTACTGTGATGCACGGAAAGGGTGCAGGCTGATCCGGCGATTGTGTGCGTTGCGCCGCCAGATGCACCAGCAGCCCCAGCCCGATCAGCAGAAATATTCCCAGCCCCAGGTAGTTATAATCGACCGCCGCGATCAGGCCGCTAAAGTCAGGCGCTTGTAGTTCGTACCATTCGTTCCAGGGATAGATCAGGTTGATGAAAGATTGTGTGAGCGAGTAGCTGCGTGACAGGCTGCCATCTGGCTCGAAGGTCTGCGGCTCGTGGCTGACAAACGTGCGCGTGGTCCAGATCGGAAAGAAGAGCAGTGCTGATAACCCAAAGGCGAATGCCCCGGCGATCAGCGAACGTCTCAGATAGTGCTGCCGTTGCGACCAATCAGCGTACAGATGAACCAGCAGGATGACGCCGCAGCTCAGGGCGGTGTGCAGCGCATAATAGATGTTGCCAGCGTAGAACAGCAGGGCGAAGGCGACCGCCGTCAGGATCACAGCGCGGCGATGGGGCGTCGTCAGTGTCCACCAGAAACCAGCCAGCACCAGCGGCACCCAGGCCAGACTGCACGCCAGTTGAAAGTGACCGGCACCAAACTTAGCGGCGATCCCGCCACTCATCAGATAAAACACGCCCATCGCCACCCGTGCCAGGCTGCCGAATCCCAGCGCCAGCCCGAACGTCCACATGGCATAACCGGCGATCAGCAGCGCGATCAGGGTCGCCAGCTTGCTGCCTTGCTCTGGCCCCAGCAGCAGCACCGGCAGGCTGTGAAACGGATTGAACAGATAGTTGAAGCCGTTGTTGAGCAGTGGCACACCGTTGTGGATGTAGGGGTTCCAGGTGGGGATGTAGCCGAATTGGTGCCAAGCGGTACGCACTGCCAGGATGCTGCCCACCAGTCGCTCATGTTCGGTGCTCATCTGACGATATGCCGGGTCGAACAGGGCGCTTCGCAGCGGTTGCAGATCGATGCCATCAGTGATGACATCACCCTCTGGCGGCTTGGGCAAGAAATGGCTGAAGTAGAACAATCCAACCAGTGTGATGAGGGTGAGTTCGATGACAATCGCGCGTCGCATGACAATTAGCGTAACATATCTTCCGCCTTTCGGTTGTCTGAATTTGTTAGAAGGTGTGGCTGTGGGATTTGTGGCTAACTGTGGGAAAAATGTTATATCTGACCTACGATTTTCTAACCAAATCATGCCGGAGTTTTAGTGGACAAAGGTCGTTCGAGCATGATAAAGTAAAGAACATCTGTAGCAATATGTGCGGTGATAAACAGCAGTTTCTTGGTACCACAAACCCCCATTCCTATGGGGGTTCTGTGTCTATTTTTATTGCTATTGTTTGGCAAGTAAATGTCGAAGGGAAAGGGAATAAACCGAATGGTTCAAGCCATATCCAGTCAGCGTAATGCGCTGCATGAGTTGGGCTATAAAATTTTCCTGGATCGTTATGCACAGAAAGACATGACTCGTTCTACCCTGGCGGTGGACGACATTGTGATTGTGGTAGTGGACTCGAAAACCGGGCAGCGCGAGATCGGCCATGTGACGGCGATCAAACTGCCGAAAGTGACCATCAAGCTGCTGGATGGCGAGGTGGTCGAACGCGACATCGAACAGGTGGATAAACCGCTGGAGACCGATCCCGGTCAGATGATGGATCGGGTGGCCGCTGGCATCGCTCGCATCGAAAAGAATGCCAAGCTGCGTAAGCAGTGGACGGAACGTTTCCGCTGGCTGATGGACGATTTCAAATTCGTGCCGGCTGGTCGCATCCTGACTGCTGCTGGCACCGATCAAGAACTTACATTCTATAACTGCTATGTCATACCGTCCCCTCATGACTCGCGCGGCGGCATCATCGAAACGCTACGCCAGATGACCGAGATCATGTCGCGCGGTGGCGGTGTTGGCATCAACATCTCGTCGCTACGCCCCCGTCACTGGTATGTCAAGGGCGTCAATGGGCGTTCCAGCGGCGCGGTCTCGTGGGGTGCGCTCTACAGCTTCGTCACTGGTCTGATCGAGCAGGGTGGTAGCCGGCGCGGGGCTTTGATGCTCATCCTCAACGACTGGCATCCGGATGTGTTCGATTTCATCAACAGCAAACGCAAGGCCGGGCAGATCACCAACGCCAACATCAGCGTGGGCGTAAGCGACAAGCTGATGGAAGCGGTAGAAGCCGATGCCGATTGGGATCTGATGTTCCCCGATTCGAGTGACCCTACCTACGATGACACCTGGGATGGCGACATCGACAAGTGGATGGCGGACGGCAAGAAGGTCATTCGCTATCGCACGGTGAAAGCCCGCGAGGTGTGGAATGCCATCATCGAAAGCGCCTGGGCCAGCGCTGAACCCGGCGTGTTCTTCCGTGAACGCTACAACAAGATGTCCAATAGCTGGTATCACTCACCCATCATCTCGACCAATCCCTGCGTGACAGGGGATACTCGCATCTATACCAACCGAGGGATGGTGCAGGCCCGTGAGTTATTCGACAACGAAACGGAAATTGAGGTCACAGTTGATGGGCGCTTCGGTTTGCCGAACGCTACAACACCGGCGACACGAGTGTTCATGACCGGCGTGAAGCCCGTATTCCGCTTGCGTACCAAAGAGGGTTATTCGGTACGTGCTACTGCCGATCATCGCTTCATGACGCCGCGCGGCTGGATGCCCCTGAACCAGTTGCAGCCGGGCGATAAAATTCACCTGCTCAATCGTAAAGGCGGATTTGGCGTTGAAGGTTCACTGGAACTGGGCCGCGTTCTTGGTTGGGTAGTTGGCGATGGAACCATCAAGAAAGATGAAGTGGTGCTGTCGTTCTTCGGTGAAGAGAAGCAAGAGTTAGCACCGCTGTTCGCTGATTATGTCAATCAACTCGTTGTTCCCCTGACGGCCACTAATCGCTCCTATCCGGTGGGGGTGGGGCAAGTTCTGGAGCGTGATGAAGCCCGTGTCAGCTCCGCCCGCTTATACAGCGTGATGGAAGCGCATGGACTAACGACAGTCAAACATCGTGTGCCAGAGCAGGTGTTCCAGGGAAGCGAAGACATGCAGCGCGGCTTCCTGCAAGCCCTGTTCACTGCGGACGGGAGTTTTCAGGATGGCGGGGCAAAGGGCGGCAGTATCCGCCTGGCGGCCAACCAACTGTCACTGCTGGAAGAAGTCCAACAACTACTGGGAAACTTCAGCATCATCAGCCGGATTTATCCGAATCGGCGTGAAGCTGGATACCGGATGCTGCCAAACGCTCAGCGTGACCCGCAGGCATACTGGTGTGAAGCCCAGCATGAACTGGTCATCAGCAAACAGAACATGGGCGTTTTCGCAGATGAAATCGGCTTCCTGATGGATTACAAGCAGGCCGCTCTGAAGGATTACATCGGACATGGCAAACGCGGCCTGTATGCCGAGTCGTTCATGGCTGAGGTCGAGACAATCAACTCTGATGGCATCGAAGAAGTGTTTGATCTGACTGAGTCAGTCACGCATTCATTCGTTGCAAATAATTTGGTAGTTCATAATTGTGGTGAGCAAGGGCTCCCAGCCTTCGGAGTCTGTAATCTGGGGGCGATCAATCTGGCGAAGTTCTATGATGAAGCCGCCCATGATGTGAACTGGGACGATCTGGATACAGCCGCCCGCTATGCCACGCGCTTCCTCGATAATGTGATCGACGCCACGCCTTACTTCTTCGAGCAGAACCGTGAGCAGCAGTTGGGCGAACGGCGCGTCGGCTTGAACAACATGGGGCTGGCCGAGCTGATGATTAAGCTGGGCGTCCGCTATGGCAGCGATGAGTCGGTGGCTTTCATCGACAAGCTCTACAGCTTCCTGGCGCGCGCCATCTATGAGACTTCGGTTGAACTGGCGCACGAAAAAGGCGCGTTCCCCAAGTTTGAGGCGGAGAAGTTCCTGCAAAGCGGTTTCATGCAATCCATGCCACAGGACATCCGCGAGAAGGTGCGTAAGTACGGCATCCGTAACGTCACGCTGACGACCCAGGCCCCCAACGGCACCACCGGCACGATGGTCAATACCTCTACCGGCATCGAACCCTTCTTCTCCTGGGTGTACTATCGCAAGAGCCGCCTGGGACTGCACGAAGAACAGGTGCCGCTGGTCAAGGAATGGCGCGACCGCAATCCGGGCGTGAAGGATTTGCCGGATTACTTTGTGACAGCGATGGAACTCTCGCCAGAAGATCATGTCAAGGTTCAGGCGGCGATCCAGCGCTGGACCGACAGCTCGATCTCCAAGACCTGCAATGTGCCGAGTCACTACAGCGTCGAGCAGGTCAGCGACCTCTACAAGTATATGTATGAACTCGGCTGCAAGGGTGGCACGATCTACCGCGATGGCAGCCGTGACGAGCAGGTGTTGATGCTCAAGGGCGACGAACGCGCCGAGAGCGAGATGGAACGGCTGGGCAAGAACGAGAAGGCCAGCAACGGGGCGAAAGCCGCGCCGGAAAAGGTCGAGCAGGTGGCGACGCCACATCGCGTCTATCCACGCCCGAAACGGCTGTCCGGCGTGACGGTCAGCCGCAAGACGCCGTTTGGCACGGCCTACATCACCATGAACAGTGATGATCTGGGCAACCCGTTTGAAGTGTTCATCACCATTGGCAAAGCCGGCAGCGACTTGCAGGCCGACGCCGAGGGTCTGGGGCGGATGCTCTCGTTGCAACTGCGAACGACAGCGCCGCAGAACCGGATGGAGATGCTCAAACTGATCGTCGAACAACTGCAAGGCATCGGCGGCTCGCGCTCGGTGGGGCTGGGACCCCAGCGCGTGATCTCGCTGCCGGATGCGGTGGCCGGGGCGCTGACCGAGCATTACCTGATGCATGAGCAGCCGCAGCAGTTGGGTCTGCCGATGGTTGGCAACGGCAATGGCAACGGTCATCATCCTATCGAGACCAGCATCGAAGTCGAAGCGCCGATTGTTCAGGCGAATGGTTACATCTCTGGCGCGGATATGTGTCCGGCCTGTGGCACCGTCAGCCTGATCCGGCAGGAAGGCTGCGAGAAGTGCCTCACCTGCGGCTATAGCCGCTGCTGATTCGCTCCCGATCCTGATGGTCGAATGCCCTTCCCGTATGTGGTGAAGGGCATTTTTATTTGCCGCCTTGTGAGCGATGGTGAATAGCGACCGGCGCGTGCAGTCATCTGAAAATGCTCACCCCTGGACTACGGTATAATCCAAGCACACGACAAGACTGAAGCAGGTATGGAGGAACGGCACATGAGCCTGATCCAAACACGGATGGGGATGCCACTGGAACGATTCCTCGAACAAAGCGAGCGGACGCCATTTGAGTTGATTCAGGGTGAACGGAAAGACCGATTGCCAAACATCTTCATCCATAATGAAATCATCCGCCTGCTGGATGCCTTCATCGTCAGCCGACAGTTGGGCGAGGTCTACAGCGAGATGACTTTTGTTCAGCCCGATGCCGATGACACGAACTGGATTGTCGGTTCGCGCATCCCTGATCTGATGGTATATGTAGGCAACCGCATTGCCGATTACAAAGCACGTACTCCCAATTATCGTGAGCGTCCATTGGCGCTGGTGCCGGATTTTGTCATTGAGATTGTCTCACCCAGCGACAAAGTGATTGACCTGGACGAGAAGATTGATGCCTACCTGAGTGATGGCGTCCGCCTGATCTGGGTCATCAATCCCCAGCGGCGCAAGGCTACGGTGTATTCCCCTGATACTGAACAACCACTGCACCTGAGCGGTGATGCCCTTCTGGATGGGGATGACGTGCTGCCGGGGTTCAGGGTGTCGCTGGCGGAAGTTGTCGAAGTTATCTAATTTACCCAACATTCACTTTAATCAAGCCAGCTTGCAGCAACGAGCGACGCAAATCAATGATCTGGATTCTGTTCATGTCCAGTAAACGTACAGTTCCTCGCCCGGAAAGGGTTTTGCCAACGATCACTCCCTGTGGTGTCATTTCGAAGTGCTGCTGCCATCGTTGTGTGCGCGACTGATACAGCCATACCCGTTTGAACGAGACTGCTTCAACCGTTGCAATATCTGTGCCTTTGGAGTTATTGCAGTGAAAACAAGCCCAGGCCAGGTTGTTCAAATCATCTGTCCCCAAATGTCGTGGTGGATTGATATGGTCAACTTGATGGCTGAAACGGGTAAATCCTTCAGGAAGATGACAGTATTCGCAGCGATGTTGTGCACGCACACGAACTTGTTGACGAATAGAGTCAGGCAGGCTCATTTGGATTTCATCGCGGCTAACGCACGTGCCTTCAACGCCGCAACCAGCAAATCCGCCTCCAGCATCCGTTCGAGTTCTTCAGCCTCATCCGGCGTCAGTCTACCGAGTTTGTTCTTTTCAGTCAGCTCATCAGCCCGCTGCTGTTCTTCAGGAGAAGCCTGAAAACGCAACACATCCTGCGGTGACGCATGCTCCAGAATGAAGTCCAACAAGCTGTCGTAGACCGGTGCCAGGCGAACTGCAACCATTGTCGGATACCTTGTCACTACTCACGGATACCTCTTCATTATAGCGGATTCAACAAGGTTCATGAACGGCAGGGCAATTGTTATGACTTCTTGAAAACTCAATTCAAGAGGGATTTTTGTTGTACGAGAATGGATGAGACGTGTTGAATTCAACTCAATGTCGAAGCGAATTCGCATTTGCGCTCCTGGATACGCGGTTGATATACTGAAGTACATCTGTTCTACACTCGTGTTTCAAACCTCCTGTTCTTTTGATGGACAATCAATTACACAGACTTGGCATGATAGGGAGTTGAAGGATGACCGACGACATTGT
This sequence comes from Anaerolineae bacterium, assembly GCA_022843385.1. Classification (GTDB taxonomy): domain Bacteria; phylum Chloroflexota; class Anaerolineae; order Aggregatilineales; family Phototrophicaceae; genus CFX2. The sequence goes on from JALHNT010000001.1 coordinate 294,053, forward strand.
TAAGCAGCATATGGAAAATGGCACACCGAAAAGTCGGGCGTTGTATGACCGATTTGTGGAGATACTCGATGAAATTGGACCTTATACGACTCATCCGGCAAAGAGTACGATTACCTTCAAGGGAAGCCGGCGGGGATTCTGCGGCGCTCATCCCAAGAAAGACAGCTTAATCGGATACTTTGACTTAACCCGAGCGCTTGAGTCCGACCCACGCATTCGTTCAGTGTCACCCTATACCCAAAAGCTGTTTGTCCATCAGTTCCGTATTGTTTCGATGGAAGAGATGGATGCGACTTTTCAAGCATGGATTCGAGAAGCCTATCGTGTTGGTCAGGGCGATCATATCCAGAAAACAGAGTAGGTTGTTTCCCTCGCTGTTGATATTCATTTACACCGCCAGCGGCGTATTCTGATGCGAGTTGGGGAATTCAACGGTCTAGTCAGGAGCCTGACCCGGCAGAAGGGCTGCGAGAAGTGGCTGATTTGCTCCTAATCCTGATAGTCGAATGCCCTTCCCATCTCTGGTGAGGGGCATTTTCATGTCAGTGGATGAATTGAGCAAGCTCTGACGGGGTCAGCTTACCGTTGGCTTATGCCGACCACCTGCCGCAAAATAGCCAGTTCGCCGATGTGATAGGCGTTGTGATCGGCCACCACCAGTAGCTCGCGCAGGATGGTATGCCCGTCGTAACCATGCGGGATTGGGCGGTAGAGGTCGGTATGGGAGTCCTGGGCGATGGCGACCAGCGCGGCGCGATCCTCCAGAAATTGGTGAACGGATTGGTTCCATCCAGTTTCATCGGTCATGGCGTCGGCAGCCGGCCAATACTCGCGCGGCCACTCGCGGTGCTGATAGCCTGGATTGCGGATGTAATCCAGAATATCCCATTGGCAGATGCGCAGATGTTCCAGCAGATGCCAGAAGGTGTAATCGACCTTCGGCGGACGGGTGTTGATGTGGGATGGGGGGAATTGCTCGACGGCATCTTCAAAGCTCATGTGCGCCTGGCGCAAGGTCAACAGATTGACCACCTGTTCGCGGGTATGTTGGTCGGACATGGGGTTCCTCCGGTTACCGATGAGTCATTGCTTATCCCGAAAGTGCCTGTCCATTGTCTCGCGCACGGAAGTGGACAAATCGGTTAGGTCATCGTCGAAAGCTCCAGCCATCGCCAAAAACGCCTGGTCAGCATCTTCTTGTTGAATCGATTTCTCGCGATATTGATTGAGCATGTCGATGATGAGATCGGAAACGCTGCGCTTTTCCAGACGAGCAAGCGCTTCTAATTCATTGGCGACTTCATTCGATACACTGATTGTGCTCATTTTCGATGCCCTCATCCTGCACGTTAGCCATGTTGCTGTGCCACTTGCATCCTCATTTCCATCTTAGCAGAATTTATCACTTTTTTTCTCACCAACTTCCTACTCTTTGTTCTAGCGCTGACCCTTGTGAAGGCTGTGGCGGCGGGCGTACAATAGAACGTCTGTCCATTTCCCTTTTGGCTTAAAACAGGCAGGTGGGTATGACTCAGGACAAGATTGTGGTGCGCGGTGCGCGCGAACATAACCTGAAGAATATTGATGTCGAAATCCCCCGCAATAAACTGGTTGTCATCACTGGACTCTCCGGTTCTGGTAAATCTTCACTGGCCTTTGATACCATCTTCGCTGAAGGGCAGCGACGCTATGTCGAGAGCCTGAGCGCCTACGCCCGGCAGTTCCTCGGCCAGATGGAGAAGCCGGATGTCGATCAGATCGAAGGACTCAGCCCGGCAGTCTCGATTGACCAGAAGGGTGTCAGCCACAACCCACGCTCAACGGTCGGCACGGTCACTGAGATTTACGATTATCTGCGTCTGCTCTATGCCCGCATCGGCGTGCCACACTGCCCGGTCTGCGGTTCGAAGGTCGAAGCTCAGAGCGCCCAGCAAATCGTCGATGAAATCCGCAAGCTGGAGGATGGCACGCGCATCCAGATCCTCGCGCCAGTCATCAAGGGACGCAAAGGGACACATGAGAAGGTGTTTGAAGACCTGCGTAAAGGCGGCTTCGCCCGCGTCCGCGTCGATGGCGTGGTGCGCGAACTGACGGAAACCATCACGCTGGATCGCTACGTCATCCACACCATCGAGGTGGTGATCGACCGCTTGATCGTCCGCCACTTTGAAGACCCGAAAGCCGAAGAAGCCCGCAATGCCGAAACCCGCCTGACCGATGCCGTCGAAACCGCGCTGGAGATCGGCGAGGGGGTGGTGGTCATCAACAACATCAGCCTGAACCCGGCCACCGACACCCTTTTCAGCGAACTGCTGGCCTGTGTCAACGGGCATGGCAGCGTCCCGGAGATCGAGCCGCGCAGCTTCAGTTTCAACACGCCGAAAGGAGCCTGCCCGGATTGTCAGGGGTTAGGCTTCAAGCTGGAGTTCGATCCAGAGCTGATTATCCCTAACCCTGACCTGACGCTGCGCCAGGGGGCGGTCAACGCCAACGGCTGGAACTTTGAAGACGAGGGGAGCTGGGGTTACGGCATCGTCAAGGGCATCGCCGAGGTTTATGGTTTCAGCCTCGATACCCGCTGGCGTGACCTGCCGGAAGAAGCCCAGCGCATCATCCTGTATGGCACCGGCGGCCAGAAAGTCCGCATCCGCTATGCCAACGCGCGCGGCGATTACCGTGAGTATTCGACTGCCTTTGAAGGCGTCCTCAACAACATGACGCGGCGCTACCGCGAGACGCAATCGGACGGGATGCGCGAAGCCTTCGAGCAGTTGATGGCGAAAGTCCCCTGCAACACCTGCAAGGGCAAACGGCTGCAACCGTATGCGCTGGCGGTGACGGTGGCCGACCAGTCGATTTACGATGTGACGCTGCTGCCGATCTCGCATCTGCTGGCATGGGTGAATAACTTGCGCGGCGATGAGCAGCAGGCCGGCTTGCTGAATGAGCGCGACAAAGAAATCGCCTATCAGATTCTCAAGGAGATCGTCGCTCGCGTCGGCTTCCTCAATGATGTCGGTCTGAATTATCTGACGTTGGGGCGTTCGGCGGCGTCTCTGAGCGGTGGTGAAGCCCAGCGCATCCGGCTGGCGACACAGATTGGCAGCCGTCTGACCGGCGTCCTCTACGTGCTGGATGAACCGTCGATTGGGCTGCACCAGCGCGACAATGCCAAGCTGATCCGCACCCTGATGGAGATGCGCGATCTGGGCAATACCCTGCTGGTGGTGGAGCATGATGAAGAGACGATGCGGTTGGCCGACTGGCTGATCGATCTGGGGCCGGGGGCGGGCGAGTATGGTGGCTGGATTGTGGCGGAAGGCACGCCGGAACAAGTGATGCAGGTTCCCGGCAGCCTGACCGGCGCGTATCTATCCGGTAAACTGCGGATCGATGTGCCGGAGAAGCGGCGTCCCGGCAATGGGCGGGCGATCACGGTGCGTGGGGCGCGCGAGAACAACCTGAAGAATATTGACGTGGATATTCCGCTCGGTAAGCTGGTGTGCATCACCGGCGTCAGCGGCAGCGGCAAGAGTTCGCTGATGGTCGATATTGTCTATAACAAGCTGGCGCAGGTCATCAACGGCAGCAAGGAACGCCCCGGCCTGCACGACAGCATCGACGGGCTGGAGAAGATCGACAAGATCATCAACATCGACCAGTCGCCGATCGGTCGGACGCCGCGCAGCAACCCGGCCACCTATACCAAGATGTTCGACGCCATCCGCACCCTGTTCGCCGACCTGCCGGAGAGCAAGATTCGCGGTTATACCGCCGGGCGCTTCAGCTTCAACGTCAAGGGCGGGCGCTGCGAGAATTGCGAAGGGCAGGGGCAGCTCAAGATCGAGATGCAGTTCCTGCCGGATATTTATGTCGAGTGCGATGTGTGTCATGGCTCGCGCTACAACCGCGAGACGCTCCAGGTCAAGTTCAAGGGCAAGAACATCGCCGAACTGCTGGATATGACCGTGACCGAAGGCCTGACTTTCTTCGAGAATATCCCGGTCATCCGCAACAAGCTGGAAACGCTGGACGCGGTGGGGCTGGGTTACATCCGCATCGGTCAACCAGCGACGACCCTCAGCGGCGGCGAGGCGCAGCGCATCAAGCTGAGCCGCGAATTGAGCAAGCGCGCCACCGGGCAGACGCTCTACATTCTGGACGAACCCTCGACCGGGCTGCACATCGACGATGTGAAGCGCCTGATCCATGTGCTGCAACAACTGGTCGATAACGGCAACACCGTGCTGGTGATCGAACACAACCTGGACATCATCAAGGTATCCGACTGGCTGATCGATATGGGGCCGGAGGGCGGCGACGCCGGCGGTCATGTCATCGCAACCGGGACGCCGGAGATGATCGCGCAGGTCGATGCCAGCTACACCGGGCATTATCTGCGGCATATGCTGTTCGGCGAGCCAGTGCCGGTCGTATAGAGGAATGTCCTCCCAAAGGGGCTGTTTTTCAGTATTCTGGTTGTCGAGTATGCTATAGTGAAATGTAGGCTTTCCTATGGTGGAGTAATTTATGACAGACACCAACCTCGACACCTTTCTGAAGACCGTCCTGGCGCGGGAGCTGCCACAGAACCCAATGGCGCGCATCAAGACGCTGGCGAAAGAGCTGGCCGAAGGCGCTGCCCAGGATGTCTGGCCGCTGGCGATTTATCTCTTTCGTGGCGGGCTAATCACCAACCAGACTGAACTCATCACCTACCTGGAACAGCGCTGGAACAATGTGTATCCGGGATTGGGATTGCTGCTGGTGAATGGCTATCTGGAATATGACCCGTCGGCAAAGGATACCGTCCTCATCAGCCGGGCGGCGTTTGCCTTAATGACGGAGGCCGAGCCGGCCAATATCTTCATCTCCTACCGCCGCAAGGAGAGCAGCGCTTTCGCCCTGTTGGTGCTGGCGCGGCTGAAGATGGCCGGGATGAACCCGTTCCTTGATCTGGCGCTGGAGCCGGGCGAAGATTGGGAGCAGGGATTGAAGGAACGCATTAAGCAGCATCAGTATGTGATTGTGCTGCTGGGGCCAAGCACGCTCGAATCCGAGGTCTGCCGGCAGGAGATCAAGTGGGGCATCGAGTACGGGCTGAAGATCATCCCCATCTGGCATAATGGCTTCATCTACCGCAGCGGCGAGTGGGATGTGGCCCTCTCGATAGACCGCGCCCTGAGCAAGACCCATACCATCCGTGTTATCGAGGAGAGTGCCCTTGGTTACAACAACGCTGTCATCGAGCTGCTCAACCGCTTCGGTGTGACGCCGTAGGGCGCGGCAGAACAGCGCCACGCCCATACTCAACCGAAGGTTTACTTCACCATCTCGTACAACTCGACCATCACGCCACCGGTGGCTTTGGGGTGGACGAAGGCGTAGCGCGTGCCATCCTCGCGGGTGCGCGGCGCGGGCTGAATGATCTCGATTCCTTTGTCAGCCAGGTCGGCCAGCGCACTGTCGATGCTCTCCACCGCCAGGCACAGATGATGCATACCGGGGCCGCGCTTGGCGAGGTACTTGGCGATGCCGCTGGTCTCGGTGATCGGCTGGAGCAATTCCACCCGTCCCTCGCCGATGGGCAGGAAAGCGATTTCAACTTCCTCATGCTCGTTGTGTTCCTTGCCACCGATGGGCAAACCGAGCGCCTCCTGCCAGAACTTGAGCGCTGAGTCCAGGTCATCCACGACAACCGCGATGTGATCGATCTTGATGGGGGTCATGTGTTTTCTCCGTAAAAGGTCATCAACGTCTCGGATTATAAACCCGCCGGGTGTTATAATCGCAGTGAAGAAAAGCATTTTTTGGAGGTACAACACTCATGGTTGCTCTGGTTGAACCCACAGCTTTAACCCTCTCGCTGACCGATGAACACCTGGCGCTGCAAGATATGGTGCGCAAATTTGCCCAAAAAGAGATCGCGCCGATTGCCACTGAATTTGATGAAAGCGGTGATTTTCCGCTGGATACCATTCGCAAGATGGGGGCGATGGGGTTGATGGGCATCGAAGTCCCGGAGTCCTACGGCGGCGCGGGCATGGATACGCTGGCCTATGTGCTGACAATGATCGAAGTGGCGAAGGCTGACGCCAGCCACAGCACCATTGTCAGCGTCAACAATTCGCTCTACTGTCACGCCATCCTGAAGTTCGGCACTGAGGCACAGAAGCAGCAGTTTCTCGTACCAGTCGCCAGTGGTGAGAAGATCGGCGCTTACAGCCTGACCGAACCGATGTCGGGCAGCGATGCCGGGACCATGCAGAGCCGGGCGGTGCTGAACGACGCCGGAACCCATTACATCATCAACGGGCGCAAGAGCTGGGTGACCAGCGGGCCGGTGGCTGATCTGGTGGTGCTGTTCACCATGACCGAGCCGGAGAAGAAGCACAAGGGGGTCAGCGCCTTCCTGATCGATGCCCGCCAGCCAGGGTTCATTCGCGGCAAGAAAGAGCCGAAGCTGGGCATCCGCGCCAGCGCCACCAGCGAAATCGTCTACGAGAATTATGCCTGCCCGGTTGAGAATATGCTGGGCAAACCCGGCGATGGCTTCAAAATCGCCATGGCGGTGCTGGATGCCGGGCGCATCGGCATCGCCTCACAGGCGCTCGGTATCGCTGAGGCAGCCTATGCGGCCAGTGTGCAGTATGCCCGTGAACGACAGGCGTTTGGCGAGGCGATTGGCTCCTTCCAGATGATCCAGCAGAAGATCGCCGATATGAAGACGCGCATCGAGGCCAGTCGCCAGTTGATCTACAACGCCGTCCTCGCCAAAGAGCGCAGCAAAGTGACCGGTGACCGTTATACGCTGGAGGCCAGCATGGCGAAACTTTTCGCCAGCGAGACGGCCGCTTATGTGACCGACGAAGCAGTGCAGATACACGGCGGCATGGGCTACAGCAAGGAACTGCCGGTGGAACGCTACTATCGCGACGCCCGCATCACCCGTATCTATGAAGGCACCAGCGAAATCCAGCGCATGGTGATCGCCCGGCAGGAATTGGGACTGCGTTAGCCCTCATCCCCCGTCCCCTTCTCCCGCTGGGCGAAGAGGAGTTGATGGCAAAAGGGAGAGGTTTAAGGATGGTACGATGGTCACAGCCCGGCAGCGGATGACTCCGGCGGAGTATCTGGCGTTCGAGCGCAGCAGCCCGACGCGCCACGAATACTATAGCGGTGAGATCTGGGCGATGGCAGGGGCGAGCCTGGAACATGACGCTATTTTTGGCGCGATCTTTTACGCGCTATATGGACAGTTGCGTGGGCGACCCTGTCAGGTGTTTTTCGGTGATATGAAAGTCCGGCCGCCCGTAGTTGAAACCTTCATGTACCCGAATATCAGCGTCGTTTGTGGGACGCCAGAGTTCGCGGATGACGAGCGCGATGTCTTGTTGAATCCAACGGTCATCGTTGAAGTGTTGTCGCCCAGCACCCAGGATTATGATCGCAACGAGAAGTTCGATGCCTACGAGACAATGGAAAGTCTACAGGAGTACATTCTGGTAGCCCAGGATCGGCTGCGGGTCGAGCATTACCTGCGTCATGGAAAGAAGTGGCTGCTCACTGTTGCCCATAGTCGGGATGTAACGCTGGAACTGCCGACGATCAACTGTACCCTGGCGCTGGCGGATGTGTATGAGAAGGTTCGGTTTGAGGAATAGCAGGGAGGGCTTTGGGTGGTAGCAGCGCGACAGCGGACAACGCGGGCGGAATATCTGGCGTTTGAGCGCAGCAGCCCGACGCGCCATGAATACTATAGCGGCGAGATCTGGGCGATGACCGGAGCCAGTCGGGAGCATAATCTGATTTGCGCCAGTGTGAGTCGGGTTCTGGGCAATCAGTTGGTATCTCGTCCCTGCGAAGTCTATCAGAGCGATATGCGGGTCTGGATTCCCCGGACGGAGCATTATGCCTACCCGGATGTGGTGGTGGTGTGTGGTGAACCGACCTTTGAAGACAGCGACGTGGATACGCTGCTGAACCCGACTTTAATCGTGGAAGTCTTGTCGCCATCGACCGAAGGATATGACCGGAAAGAGAAGTTTGAAGGCTACCAGACGATTGAGAGCCTGCACGAATACCTGATGATTGACCAGCGGCGGGTGCGGGTCGAGCATTATCTGCGCTACGGTGAGAAATGGCTGTTTACGGCCACCGAAAGCCGCGAGGTGACGCTGGAACTGCCGACGATCAACTGTAAGCTGGCGTTGGCCGATGTGTACGAGAAAGTTCGGTTTGAGCAATCCGAGTCTGGCTAATCCTCGACCACGTACTCGAAGAGCAGGTAGCACAGCAGCACGTAAATCAGGTTGATGCCGACCAGCAGTTGAATCCAGATCATCCAGTCATTCTGAGGCAGGTTCGTCAGAATGGCTGTCGTGGCGCGGACGGCGGAGAGCAGCACCGGCAGCGCAATCGGCATCATCACAATCGGCAGCAGGCTTTCGCGGGCGCGGGTCTGGGCGGTCATGGTCGCCAGCAGGGTGCCGACGGTGCAGAAGCCGAGCGTCCCCATAAACAGCACCGCCAACACCCAGGGATCCAGCAGCGTTTTGTTGTAGAGGATAGTCATCAGCGGCAGCAGGACACAGCCCACCAGCAAGGTGAAGAGGAAGTTGCCTGTCAGCTTGCCGAAGAAGATGGCCGGTCGATCCACCGGTGCCAGCAGCATGGCATCCAGATTGCCCTGTTCGCGCTCAATCGCCAGACTGCGGTTGAGACCAATGGTGCTGGCGAAAACGACCGTCACCCACAGCACCCCGCTGATGGCTTCTTCCCGCGCCACCCGATCCAATTCGAGGGCGAAGCTGAAGATCAGGATGCTGAGTAAGGCGAACAGCGCCATTGACGTGACCAGTTCGCGGCTGCGGAGTTCGGCGCGCAGGTCCTTGCGGGCAATGCTGAAGACAGTCTGGAAGAAGGGTGTTTTCATGAGCACAACTGTGTTTTTGGTGAATGGTAATTTTCAGTTGACCTCACCCCCGTCTCGCTGCGCTTGACTCCCCCTCTCCAATGCATTGGAGAGGGGGCTGGGGGGTGAGGTTGCTTAACGATGTTCACACTGCCGAAGGTACTCATTTTCATCGCGCACTGGTCATGGAGGTGATTTCGGTATAACGGGCAGAGAGCTTCAGGCCGTCCAGTTCGCTGGCCGGGGCATCGTAGGCGATCACCCCGCGCGAGAGGATCAGGACACGGCTGGGCAGCACCGCCGCCCGCTGGAGGTCGTGGGTGGTCATCAGGATCGTGCGGCCACCGGCGTGCGCCTGACGCAGCAGATCATCCAGCACTGCCGAGGCATCCTGGTCGAGTCCGGTGTACGGTTCATCGAACAGGACAATCTCCGGGTTGTGGAGCAGGGCGCGGGCGATACTCAGGCGTTGCAACATCCCGCGTGAGAATGTCCGCACCAGATCGTTAATCCGTTTGCCCAGCCCAACCTGATCGAGGATCTCACGGATGCGTGGTTCGACGTGGGCGGGCGGCAGGTTATACAGGCGGGCGAAGAAGCGCAGGTTCTCCGCCGCGCTCAGGTTGTCGTAGAGCAGCGACTTGTGGCTGACCAGCCCAATCTGCGCCCGCACGGCATAGGCTTCTTTGGGCAGTTCCCAGCCGCCGACACGAATGCTGCCATCCGTCGGGCGGCTGAGGCCACACAGCATTCGCAGCAGGGTTGACTTGCCGCTGCCATTTGGCCCTAGCAGCGCCACGAACTCGCCGCGTTCGACGGTCAGATCGAGCTTCCGCAGCACCGGCAGAATATCGTAGGCTTTGATGAGGGCGCGAATTTCGATCAGCGGCGTCACAATGATTATTGTCCTAAGGCAGCGTCGATAGCCGGTATCAGATTGTTCGACAGCGATTGGATAATCTCGCCATCCAGCAGAACCATCGGTGTGCCAGCGATGTTGCTTTCGCGCAAATATCGCTCGGCAGCATCGATCACGTCACTGGCTCTCGTGCCAGCGACACAGCGATCCCATGCATCCATGTCCAGTTCCAGCGCTTCTGCCCCGCCTCGCAGCCGTTCACTGACGAAGGCTTCATCGCTGTAGGTCTGTGCCCAGCTAAACAAGGCATCCTTGTAAGGTCCGAATTGTCCTTGTTCTGCCGCGCAGACCGAGGCCACCGCGGCTTCACGTCCATTCGGCAGACGACCAGTGAAGCCAATAGGGACAAAGGTCAGGAATACCTCGCCACGTTCGATGTAGCCAGTGACCTCGTTGACAAAGGTGGTATTGTTGAATTCACCGCAGGGCGGGCATGCGAAACTGGTGAACAACTCGATCTGAACTGGTGCGTCCGGGTCGCCAAGCTGGGGAAAGCCTTCAGCGTTTTGTGTTTGCGGAATGTCGGCGTAGGTCATGAGTGAGGCTGGCGGAATAGGGGCTGCAATGCCGGGAGCAAAACCAATGATTTCCAACAGGTCGTTGACCGTGCAGGCCGACAGGAACAACGCGAATCCGATGAGCGTACCCAATCGCAGCAGACGAGTCATTCATCCCTCTCCAATAACTGATCGAGACGTTCCTTCAATGCCTGACGCTGGCGATGCCAGACGTCATGGTTGAGCTGACCAGCCTGGTGCTGCCGATCCAGCAGTTCGATGCGCTGCACCAGTTGGTCGATGGTCTCCCCGGCAGGAGCCGCCGCCCGACGGCGATTACCCATCACAAACACCACACCCGCGGTCACCAACAGGCCGACGCCGGTGAGCGCCATCACTGTCAGCAGCAGGCTCCGACCGCCATCGCTGGAAGCCTCGCTGGTCGCTGTCGTCGGATTGGCTGGTGCGCCGCTGAGCTCAAAGCGCAGCACGTCGCCTGGTTGTATATCGAATTGTCCACCATAAGCGCGATTAAAGACCCGATCGCCGATGGTCTGCGGCTCTAGTTGCGCCAGTTGTGTGCTGCTGATCGACAGGGTATCCGGTGTCAGCAGCAGCCGCACCTGCCCGGCGAAGGGATAATCGAACGGCTGCTCGATCAGCGCCGGACTGCCATCATAGGGCAGGATATAATTGATGACCACCAGATGATTGCTGCCGGGTGCCACCGGAGCTGTGTCGATGACGCGGAAATTCTGGGCATCCACGGTGTAGCGATCCGGGTTATCGAAGCCGATCACCTGTGAGCCGGGCGGCAGTTGCAGACTGAGTGAGGCGAAACGACCATCGCCAACATCCTGTGTGGTCGTGAAAAGGCGATCGGAACTATTGCTGAACTGAAACACCTGCTGTACTTGCATCGTGTCGCCGCTGGCGGTGATTTGCAGGATGCTGGCGGCAATGCTGAGGACGGCGGGGTCTTCAGTCAACTCATAGATCGTGATGGGCAGATCGAGCGCGGTCACCGCCGTGTCGCCGACCGCGAATGCGCTGCTGAACACCCGATCTCGATAAGCAACAGCGGTAAAATAGGTGTAGCCCGTCACGATTGGAACATCGACGAAGCTGAAGCGACCATCCGGGCTGGCGACGGTCTCACGCGCTTCGCTCAATGCATCGGCTCCTGTGATGACCAGCGACACGCTCAGATCAGCCGGGATCGCGGAAGCGGCAGTGCCGTTGATAATGACGCCGCTCACCGTCCCTCGTGGCGCATCGGCCAGCGGGTCAGGTGTGGTAGCCGGGGTGTCCTGGGCGAAGGCCGGCAGGTTGCAGGCCAGGACGAACAGGGTCATGATGAAGGCAACGACGGGAAAGATGAACTGCGAGGCCGCTAGTGCGCTGAGGTTTAATTGTACCCGGAGTTGTTTTTCTCCCCTCGCCCTGTGGGAGAGGCTGCGAAGCGGAGGGTGAGGGCAAACACTAGGGTCATTTAGGCCAAGCTGTGCTAGGTAGATTGACTTTGCACTCAGCACTTTGCACTTTGCACTTTTAGAACGGGACATCACGATCCGGCCTGCTTGCGATACTCACGGATGGCGGCTTCAACCCGCCGGTCAATGGCGTCGTCGATGTCCTCGACTTCAGCTGAAGCAGTCAGCGGATGCGCCTCGCTCAGTTCGTCCAGTGCTTTCAGCACCTCAACCCCGCGCTGCACCCAGATCTCCCGTTCAACCGTGTAATCCTCATCTGGCATCTTGCCCGTGCTGTGATCTTCATCCAGATCGCGCAGGTTGGTCAGCACCCGGTCATACACCATCAGCAGTCGTTCGCGCTGCTTCTGTGCCAGCAGCATATCCGTAGGCGTCACGGTCTCGCGGCGCAGCAGGGGGGCGATGATATACGCGAGAGTCAGAGCAACGATTCCCAGGCCAACGATCAATCCGGCGATGCTCATGCGCCCAGCACCTCGTCGATGGCGGCGATCAACTGGCTTTCTTTGAGTGGCTGCTTGAAGAACTGGACCACATGCCCTTCCCGGTCAATGATGAAAGTTTCCGGCACACCCTCGATATTATACAATTCCGAAATCTTCGTGCCGATGTCCAGTCCATTCGGGTAAGTCGTGCTGAACTCATCGAGGAAGGCGCGCGCCCCGCGTTCGGTATCGGTATAGGCCACGCCCAACATAACCACGCCTTGATCCTGATACCGTTCCCAGACGGCCTGCAGCGCCGGGGCTTCGTCGCGGCACGGCCCGCACCAACTGGCCCAGAAGTTGATGACCACCACCTGACCGCGCAGATCAGAAAGCTGAATGGTTGCGCCCTCGAGCGTGGTCAGCGCGAAATCCGGGGCTAGCCCTTCGGTCGGCTGGGTGCGATTCTGATTGATGAGCTGGACGCCGAAGATAGCGGCGATGACGACGATGGCCGTCAGCAGCAGAATCGAGAACAGGTTGAAGCCGCTTTTCTGCGGTTGCGTGGGTGAGTGTTCCAGCAGGGGGGTATCGGTCATGGTCGTTGATCCCATAATTGACGGGTAAGCTGGATATGACCGCTGTGTTGTGCGGTGTGTTCCAGCGCGTGCAGCAGCGCCCAGCCCGCCGTGAAACTTGTTTGTGTGGTGGTTGGCAGATTCTTGGGATTGGGGAGGGGGCGTAACGCCGCCAGATCATCCAGCGTAAACGTGGCGAGTGTCTGCCGGGCGAAAGCGCTGGCCTCGTCTAGTTTCTTCACCAGAGCCGCTTCATCAAATCCCCGCGCCTTAAACTCGTCGGCCCGCACCCGGTCTGACGGCAGTTGGGCGGCGACATCGCCAATCCAGTAGCGCTCTGCGCCACAGGTATGCACCACCAGCACGGTCATTGTGTTCATCTCTGCCCCCGGACTCCAGTCCAGCGCCTCGCTGGGCAGCCCGGCAATAGCATTGCGGAAGTCGTCGTGCAGAACTTCCAGCCGTTCCAGAAAGTCAGTGAAAAAGGTGTGCATATGGGGGCAATGCTTTCGTTATCGCCGTGCCATCAGATCGCGTTCGAGGCGATCCCGGTACTCATCTTCGGAATGAGGCTCGGATAGAGTTGTGGACGCCGCAGGCAGCAGCCGACTCTTGCGCCAGCGCCAGATGACCAGGCTGGCCCCCGCCAGCGCGACGATGCCCACCAGCCAGGGCGTCACCAGCGAGAGAGTCCGCAGTGTCGGGTCTTCCGGCGTCCCCAGCACGCGGTCGCCATACCGGGCAACAAAGGTCGTCTGAATTTCGTCTTTGGTCTTGCCCTCGGCCAGCAGGATGCGGATTTCCTCGCGCCACTGGTCACAGGCCGCTGTTGGACACACATCCAGCGGCACATTCTCGCACACCGGGCAGTACATCTCATGGGCGACGGCGTTCACCTGATCGTCGCTGATGGTGCTGGGGTCGGTTTCCTGGGCAACGACGGGCAGGGCGGTCACGAGAAACATGAGAACGAGAAGCCACGCCCATAGAGACTGACGACTGCTCATGCCACCACCCCCGCCCGCCGATCACGCAGCGCCGCTGGCTGGACGCTCGGGGCTTTCTGTTCATGCGGCCAGGCCGAGATGAACGTCCCCAGCATCAGCACCAGGCTGCCCCACCAGATCAGGTTGACCAGCGGGTTGATGTAAATCTTGAAGGTGGCGCTGCTTGCTCCAAGGTCTTCCCATCCGACCAGCAGCACATAGAAATCGGCTTCGAGGGTGCTGTAGGACCCGGCGATGGTCATCGGCATATCGGGGTAGACATCATGACGTGGGCGCAACTGAGCCAGCATCTGCCCATTGCGTGAGACGGTGACATCAGCGATCTCCATGCGGCGACCATCATCGGCGATGGCGTCGGTAAAGTTGTCGTAGGTCATGACGTAGCCGCCAAAAGTGACGCTCTCGCCCTTCGCCAGGGTTTGCTGCGTTTCCTGCTGGAACAGCGTGCTGCCAATGACGCCGATGCCGATGACAGTGATCCCCAGGTGGACGATGTAGCCGCCGTAGCGCCGCCGGTTGCGTTGAAACAACGCCAGCGTAGCCTGTAACCAGTTCTCGCCCATGCTCATCCGCCGGGCGCGCGCCCCACGATAGGTCTCATAGATGACGACAGCTCCGGCCAGCGCCACGATGCCATAGGCGATCAGGGCGACGGGTTCCGCCGTGTGCGTCAGCAGCATGAAGCCGAGGAAAGCCGCCGTCAGGAGCAGTGGCACAATCAGCGCTCGACCCAGCCGCCGCAGGGAAGTCGCGCCCCAGGCCGACAGCGGCGCGATGCCCATCAGGATATAGAGGGCGACGAACAGCGGCGGTGTCACCCGCTCGAAATACTCCCGCCCCAGCGTGATCTCTTCATTGAAGAACAACTCCGAGATGACCGGTGCGCCGAAGCTGCCCCAGAAGATGGCGACGAACAACAGCACGAAGATGACATTGTTCAGCACGAACAGTGACTCGCGGCTGAGGATATTGACGAAGGGATGCTCATCCTTCAGTTCGCCGCGATTCCAGCGCCACAGGATCAGCCCGACCGAGATCAGCGTGACCGCCGCCCAGAACAGGAACATCGGCAGCCCGATCTCGCTGCGGGCGAAGGCGTGAACGCTGTCGATCAGGCCGCTGCGGGTGGCGAAGGTGCCGAACATGACCGCCGAGAAGGTGCCGATCACAAGGAACATATTCCAGACTTTCAGCATCCCGCGCTTTTCCTGGATCATGACGCTGTGGATGAAGGCCGTGCCGATCAGCCAGGGCAGGAAAGCGGCGTTCTCCACTGGGTCCCAGCCCCAGTAACCACCCCAGCCCAGCACATCGTAGGCCCAGCGTCCGCCCAGAATCAGACCCAGGCTCAGGAACAACCAGCCCACCAGCGCCCAACGCCGGGTGGCTTTGATCCAGTTGGTCGAGAGATCGCCGGAGGCCAGCGCTGCCATGGCGAAGGCGAAGGGGACCACCATGCCGACGAAGCCGAGATACAGCATTGGCGGGTGAATAATCATGCCGAAGTGCCGCAGCAGCGGATTCAGTCCGTTGGCCGTCTCTGCCAGCCGCGCGGCTGATGGAGCCACCGCGTTGGCCGGGATGAGCAGGGCTTCCACCGCCTCACCAGTGCTGATGAGCCACCAGCGTTCAAACGGATTCTCCATGAACAGCACCAGGCCGATGAAGAACGCCTGCGTCGCCATCAGATAGGCGATGACATAGGGCATCAGTCGGTAGTGACTGCGCCAGTTGAGGATCAGTGCCCCAAAGGCGAAGGCGCTCATGAGGAAGCACCAGAACAGCAGCGAGCCTTTCTGCGATCCCCACAACGCCGTCAGCCGGTAGAACAGCGGCGTCTCTGGATTGCTGACCGACCACACATAGCTGATCTGATATTCACCCTGCACCAGCGCGATCCACAACACCAGGCAGGATAGGGTTAACAGCGGGAAGGTCAGCAGGCCGGCATTGCGGGCGCTCAGGAGCAGACGATCCGAATGGCGGCGCGTGCTGTAGACCGATACGGCCAGCGCATAGATCGAGGCCACGAACGACAGGAAGAGCGAGACCAGACCGATTTCGGCTAACATAGGTTTTTACGCATGGGGTTTACTGATGGACTGGCCGGGTTGAGCTTCTTCGAAGCGGGTGGGGCATTTCAGCAGCAGTTCGCTGGCATGAAACACGCCGTCGGCATCCAGCTTGCCGGTCAGGATAGCCTGGGCTTCGTGCTGGAGCAGGTCGGGTTTGACTTGTCCTTCCACGCGCACACGGATGCGCTCGGCCTGCGGATCATTCACCGCGTCGTGCAGCGCCACCGCCAGGTTATCGTATTCTTCCGGGATGTTGGCGATGGTGAATTCGATCACCAAATTCTGGCTGTCATAGCGGATGGTCTCGCCGAGGACTGCGCCGGTCAACCGGACATTCTTGCCCAGGTATTGGCCGCCGCTGTTGACCAATCCCTCAACCGTCAGTGAACGGTTGGCTTCGGCAGTGGTGCCAGTGACAATCAGGTAGATGACAGAGGCCAGGATCAGCACTCCGCCGATAAGGAATTTCAGGCGTCCCCGGCGCTTGACGGTCGGTTGGGTACCGACTTGTGATTTTTCCCAGGTCATTTCAGCCATGCTATGCACCCTTTCGATCCATGCTTACGATACGTCCCAGTCCTGCGGCGCAGCCGAAACTATCAGTATAGCAATTTTTGCGTCGGCTGCCGATGTCAATTATCGTGTTTTGGACATGACGACTGTCCTCTTGTGAAAAATTGTACAAAAAAGTCGAAGGGTGTGCAATCCATGACGATCAAATTCTCATTCGCTAGCATCCGAGCGGGAGAGGCTGAGACCTGAAGTGCTGAACGAGGCTGAAGATAGGTGGAAGGATGCCGGAGAGCGCCGCGCTCTCCGGCAGATTGGCTTTATTCGGCCTGACTGAAGAAGGTTTTGGCGACCGGCTGCCGTTCACCGCTGATGGTGAAACTGCCCGTCAGATGGATGTCTTGTGATGAGCTGCCGACCATGACATCGACTGCGCCGGGTTCGACGACAAACTGCATGTCGCGGTCATAGAAGCCCTGCTGGTTGACCGACAGTTGGAACGTCACCGTCCGCTTTTCGCCGGCGGTCAGCGTCAGCCGCTTGAATCCCTTCAGTTCCTTGACCGGGCGGGTGACATACGGGACGTATTGATGGGTATACAACTGCACCACTTCATCGCCGTCCCGTTCACCGGTGTTCTGCACCTCCAGGCTGACGCGGATGGTCTCGCCGGCTTTAGCGCTGGCCGGGCTGATCGAGAGGTTGCTGTAGCTGAACCGGGTGTAGCTCAGGCCGAAGCCGAAGGGGAACTGTGGGCTGACCGGCGTTTCGACATAATCGATCTTCCAGTTGGAGCGCCCGCCTGATGGCCGGTGACTGTAGAACACTGGCAGTTGACCGACGGCAAGGGGGAAGCTGATGGGCAGCTTGCCGCCGGGATTGACATCGCCGAACAGCACCTCGGTCACCGCCTGCGCCCCTTCTTCGCCGGGGAACCAGACTTCGACGATGGCGGCTGCGCTATCGACCAGTCCATCCAGCGTCACCGGACGGCCATTGACCAGCACCAGTACCACCGGCGTCCCCGTCTCGCAGATGGCCTGCACCAACTGCGGCTGGACACCCGGCAGCGACAGAATCGCCCGGTCGCGCGCTTCACCGCTGGTGCTGTCATCGGTCAACCCGCCTTTGTCGCCCACGACCACGATGGCGACCTGGGCCGCTTTGGCAGCCGCGACCGCCTCGGCAAAGCCATCGGTGCGCGGCGTGCGGACATCACAGCCCTGGGCATAGTGAATCTGGGTCTGGGGGGAGACGCGGGCGCGGATGGCCTGAAGGATGCTGTCGGCCTTGATGAAGTCGGCTGCCAGTTCGACCTTGTCCGGGACCGGCATCCCGGCGAAATTCTTCTCTGCCTTCGTCATCTCCATCAGCGTTTCGATGTGCGCCGGATAGGCATAATCGCCGAACAGATTGCGTACACTGTCGGCATTCGGACCGATGACCGCGATGGAGGCGAGATTGGGCTTCAGCGGAAGCTGCTGGTTAGCGTTCTTGAGCAGGATGATCGACTTCTGAGCCAGTTCACGGGCAACCTTGCGCTGATCGGGCGTGTCGAAGACGACCACCCCGGCATCGACATACGGTTTCTCGAACAACCCCAGCTCAAACTTCTGTTTCAACTGGCGGCGCACGGCGCGATCCACCAATTCCAGCTTGATGTCACCACGTTCGACAGCAGCCCGCAGCGGCTCGGCATAACTATCGCTGCCCGGCAGTTCGACATCCATTCCGGCTTCGAGGGCGATGCGGGCGGCTTCGGCCTTGTCGCGGGCGATGTGATGATAAACGAACAACTGCGTCACGGCGAAGTAATCGGAGACGACTGTGCCATCGAAACCCCACTCATCGCGCAGGATGTCGGTCAGTAATTGTTTGTTCGCGCCGCAGGGGATGCCATCCAGTTCGTGATACCCGTTCATCATCGAACCCAGCTTGGCCTCGCGTACAGCCGCCTCAAATGGATGCAGATACAACTCACGCAGTTCACGCGGGGCGATGTGGGCTGGCGACCAGTTCATGCCGCCTTCGGTCATGCCGTAGCCGACGAAGTGCTTGCCAGTGGCGATGATGCCGTCGCGCCACTCCTCGCCCTGAATCCCTTTTACATAGGCCACGCCCATGCGCGATACCAGATACGGGTCTTCGCCGAACGTTTCCTCGACGCGCCCCCAGCGAGCATCACGGGTGACATCCAGCACCGGTGCCAGCGCGTGGTGTCCGCCGACCGATCGCATCTGCTGGCGGATGATATCACCCATCGCCTGCACCAGCTCCGGTTCCCAGGTGCTGGCGACGCCGATGGCCTGGGGGAAGACGGTTGCGCCGCGCGCCATGTAGCCGCTGCAACATTCTTCATGAACGACGGCGGGGATTTTCAAGCGGGTGTTTTCCAGCAGCCATCGCTGAATGCTGTTGGCGAGGTGGGCGCTTTCCGCCGGGCGGACGTTGCTGGCCCCGCCGATGCGCGTGATCTGACCGATGCCGTCCTTCAACTTCTGGACCGCTTTCTCCGGCGAGAGGGTGATGCCGTCCAGCAATTCATAAACCCAATAGCTCCCGATCTGGGCGCACTTCTCCACCAGCGTCATCTGACCGAGCAGAGCCTCCACCCGTTCCGCGATCGGGCGGGCAGCATCCAGGTAATGCGGTGTTGTGGTCATGAGGTGATTCCTTATTTCAATGCTCCGGCCATCATGCCCTTGATGACATGCTCCTGGCCGAAAAAATAGACAATGTTGAGTGGCAGCGCCGACAACGAGAGAACCGACATGATAGCAATGATGGTGATGCTGCGGCTGCGGGTTTTGGCAAGATCGTGGTCATACATAATGTGAAAACGCTTGCAATAATCCAGAAAGCGATTTATTGATCTATTTCAATTGCAAGGGAAATCAATGCTGGTTGGTGAAACAGGTGAGTGTGTTTGTCATTGAATTCCCGACAAACATTTTTGCAAACGTTTGGAAGCAGAGATTAGCACTACATGAAAACGCTGTCAAGCACCTCCGCCAATCCTGTGCAAAGTGTTCAGATGAACAGCCTGAGCTTCTCGAAATCCTGTCGCAGCAGGTCTTTCTGCCCCGGCGTATACAGCACCGAGGCCGGGTGATACAGCGGCACCACATGGATCTCGCCATAGGATAGCTGGGCTTTGACCAGCTTGCCATGCTGCACGCTGATCTTGCCCCGTTGTTCCGGCAGGTTCAGCCGCTTGAACATATACTCCATGGCAAAGCGCCCCAGCGTGGCGATGACGGCTGGCTGAATGATGTCGATCAGCCGATCCACAAATGGCGCGTAGAAACTGATCTCCTCCGGCGAGGGATCGCGTTTGCCGGGGTGGTCGAGCAGCACGTTGGTCAGGTAAACATCGGCCCGCTTCAGACCGATGGCCGCCAGCATCTCATCCAACACATCGCCCGACGGGCCGACGAAGACCTTGCCGGTGGTGGCCTCGGTCTTGCCTGGCGACTCGCCGATGAAGATGATGCTGGCATCCGGGTTGCCTTCGCCGACCACCGGGAAGTAGCGGTTTTCGATGCGGAACGGGTACAGCGGCGACTCGGAGGCGCGCACCAGATCATCGCGCACCTGCTTGAGGGCGGCTTCCTTGCGCCGCAGCGTTTCCGAATCCGGGCGCGTTTTCCCCAGCGCGGACTTGGCACTCTTGATCGTCTCAGCCAGCTTATCGACATCATAAGCGAAGCCCTTGTGCGACAGGCTGACGGCGTGGCGGCGTGCCAGCGGGCGCAGATCTTCGGGCAGTTCGGCGGCGGAGGGCATCCGGGTCGCGCCGACCAGCACCGGGATCACCAGCTTGTTCATCCGCAGCGCCGACGCGATCTCGATGCGGACGAAATCATGATCATTATCCAGACGGCGGTTGTTAGCATTATCGGTGACGGTGAGCCACTGCGGGCCGATGGCCGCCAGCAGCACATCGCAGTTCGAGACCGCTTCTTCCAACACCTGCACAAAATCCGCGCCGGGCGGGATGTTATCAACATCCATGAAGATGCGGTCGGCCTCGAAGTGCCGCAGCAGATGATCGTACAGTCGCCCGACATAACCTTCGCTGTCCTGCCGCCGATAGTTGATGAAGATACGGATCATGGTCTCGCTCAAGTGTTCATAAACCGATGCCTTGATTATAGCGGCGAAGAGATGGTTTTATACATGAAGCCCTTTAAAGTGGGGGTGATGGAAGAACGCTATAATCGAGGAAACGAAGTGATTATTCACCTATCTGCGGCTTTTCGCGACGGGTGCGTAGGGACACGGCACTGCCGTGTTCGTTTGGATGACACCCCCGACATTTCATCAAGAGGTGAGTAGATATGAAACGAAAGGTTGGATAGGCATGACTCTGTCACAAGGGCATTCTGGCGATGCGACCGGGCAGCAGCAACCGATTGAGTGGTTGACGGATGCGCTTCTGCTTCCGCTAGAACGCCTTGTTTCGGATCATGTAGGGCGGAACTGGCGCGCTACTGAGAGCCGGAACATGGTCGATTATGCCAGTCACCCCTGTGCCATCCTGTCTGATGGTGCCTATGCGGTGTTCGTGAAATTGACCGATGCCGTCAATGGACGTGAGCAATTTGAGATCGAAGGAGCGAGTTTGGCACTGCTCACCGAGCAGTCGGGTGTTCTGACGCCACCCGTCATCGCCATCGTCTCCTTTGACGGCGGAACGCTGATGATACAAGAAGGGATACCGGCGGTAGAGCGCACACCGCAGCGCTGGCGGCAGATCGGGCAGACCCTGGCGCGCATTCATCGGGTCAAGGGAAACCAGTTCGGCTTGAAGACCCATGCTTATTTTGGCCCGGTGTACCAGGACAATACCCCGATGGATGATTGGGTCAGCTTCTATGCCGAATGCCGCTTATGGCCGCTGCTTAAACTGGCTATGAATGCACCCATGCCGTTGAAGGCCATTCAGCAGGTTGAAACGCTGATTTCCCGCTTACCCGACTTGTGTGGCCCACCCGTCACACCGGCGCTGCTGCATGGTGATGCCCAGCAGAACAATTTCATCAGCGCCGAGGCGGGGACGTATGTGATCGATCCGGCGGTCTATTACGGACACCCGGAAATGGATCTGGCGTGGGTTGACTATTTTCAACCGGTGCCACAGGATGTGTTTGATGCCTATCGGGATGAGATGCCGCTTGACCCCGGATTTCCCGAACGCCGAGAACTCTGGCGCATCCCGGCCTATCTGGCCTTCATCGTTGTCGAGGGGGTCAGGCACGTTGACACGCTCACGACTGCCGTCGAACGCTATCTGTAGTCGGAGGCTGCACTACGGCCCGTCAAACTCCGGCAGGGGGTCTTCGCCGAGAACGATCAACAAGGGGTTGATCTTGCGGCCAATCGTCAGCAGGCAGGAGTCCGCTGGCTGTCCGTTCAGCCGCCACTGCACCGCCGTATAAGTCGCCATGCCAACCACCAGCCGTCCCATCGGGTTCTCGCCAATCGCCAGCAGGATGTCCGCCGGGATGGTATCCGGCGCACCCAACCAGGCGACATGCTGTTTCATCTGGTTGCGGCGCTCCTCGCCATAATCCGGGCAGTCATCGACCAGCCCACTGATCTCCTGAACAGCGGCCAGCGTCGCCTCATCCAGCCGCAGCGCATCGCGGTTTTCGACATTGGCGACGATCTGGGGGTCGAGCGTCATCACCTGCGCCGGCGAGGGGGTGACGAAGGTGGGGGCAGCCGAACGATTGGACGCCAGCAGGATGACCGCCAGCGTCGCCACAAAAAATGCCAGACTGAGGAAGAAGCGCTGCCTGTCGCTGAGAGACTTCATGGGCGCAGCGACAGCAGGTACTGGTACAGGTTGCGTCCGCCGCTTTCGCTCAGGCGGTTGGTCGAATACTGGTGATCGGTGCCAACCTCGCCGCCGGAGCGCATGAAGCTGATGAATTCGTCTTCCGTGCCGGTGTAATCCACCATCGACGAACCCTGATCGCTGCCTTCGCCGTTCGGCCCATGACAGGTGCCGCATTCCAGCGTTTCATAACGGCCCCGCCCGCGTTCCACCGCCTGCGGATCGAGCGCCACGGTTTCCGCCGTTGCTGGGATGAGCGTCGCCGCAGCCGTCGCCACTTGCGGCGGGGCCGTTGGTTCGACAAACGCGAAGGTTGGGATCGTGGTGCTGGTCGGCAGCGCGGCCGTCGGGGTGGGGGCAGTCGCGCCACCACAAGCCGCCAATAACCATGCCAGCAGCGCCAGCCCGATCAAACGGTGTTTCATAGCCATCATCCCCTGTGTCATTTATTCGAGCGATTGGGGTCAAGTGCTTCCTGCAACCCATCGCCGACAAACGAAAAGCCCAGCATCGTCAGCGCCACCAGAATCGTTGGGAACAGCGCCAGGTGATAATACACGCGGATGGTGTTGCCGATACCTGACCCTACCATTTTACCCCAACTGGCCGTCGGTTCGGTGATGCCGATGCCCAAAAAGCTCAGTCCGGCTTCAGCAAAAATGGCTAATGGCACGGCGAAGGTGAACGAAATCAGCAGCGGTGACACGGCATTCGGCAGGATATGCGACAGAATCAGCCGCAGATCGCCTGCCCCCAGCGCCCGCGCCGAGGTGACAAATTCCTTCTCGCGGTACGCCAGAAATTGTGCCCGCGTCAGCCGCAGCGGCTCGATCCAACTGGTGATCGCCAGCACAAAGATGACGTTGCTGACGCCGGTGCCGACCACGCTCAACAGGAACAGGGCGAACAGCAGCGGCGGGATGGCCGTGGCAATATCGACCACGCGCTGAATGGCGAAATCGATCCAGCCGCCGCGATAACCGGAAAGCATCCCCAGCGGTACGCCGATGGCAAAGGCGATCACCGGCACCAGCAGCCCGACCGTCATCGAGGTGCGTGCCCCATAAATCAGGCGCGTCAGATAATCGCGGCTGGAGCTGTCCAATCCCAGCACGTGGGCTGGGTCAACGAAGGGCAGCGTGTTGGCGCGTTTGGTGAAAAACACCCGATCAAAATCATAGGGCGCGATAACATCGGCAAAAATGGCTACAACCAGAAAAAACAGCAGGATCAGGAGTCCGAACATGGCGAGGCGGTTGCGCGCAAACCGGCGGGCGGCATCGGCCCAGGGTGAGCGCTGTTCGATGGGTTGGCGCAGCGAGGCGGCGGTGGTTTCCACAGTCTAGGCGCTCCCCGTCACCCGCACACGCGGATCGATCACTGTATACAGCACATCGGTAATCAGGTAGGTCAGTCCCCAGAAGAAGGCCACCAGCAGCACCAGCCCCATAATCATCGGGTAGTCGCGGTTGAAGATGCTGGTGACAAAGAATTTGCCCAGTCCAGGAATGCCGAACACCACCTCGATGAACAGCGAACCGGTCAGCAGGTTGGGGATCTGCGGCAGCAGCACCGTAATCATCGGGATCAGGGCGTTGCGCAGCACATGGCGGAACATGATGCTGCGATCAGTCAGCCCTTTGGCGCGGGCGGTGCGGACGTAATCCGCTCCCAGCGCATCGGCCACGCTGGCGCGGGTATAACGAGCGACCAGTGCTAACGGCGCGAGAGCATAGGTGATGACCGGCAGGAAGTAATCCCAGGATAGCAGCGCCGGACCGTTCGGCCAGAGCGGGCCAACAATCCACTTGCGCGGATCGCCCCAGCCGGCCTGAAAGCCGAAGATGATCAGCAGCAGCGTGGCGATGATGAAGTTGGGCAGCGTGATGCCGAGCGTCGCGGTGAAGGTGACAAAGTTGTCGATCCAGCTATTGCGGCGGTAAGCAGCCACCGTCCCCATAATCAGCCCCAGGCCAAAAGAGACGATGATGGTGTAAAGCCCAACATGCAGCGTCACCGGCCAGGTGCGGATAATGACATCAGTGACCTGGGGCGAACCGGCGACAGCGAATGAGTAGCCGAAATCAAGCTGCGCCGCGCTCACCAGAAAGTTGACATAGCGCTCAACGATGGGTTTATCAATGCCATATTTGCGCTCCAGGTTTGCCAGCGCGTCGGCACTATAGCCGCGTTCGCCCAGGCTGAACGGCCCACCGGGAACGGCGTTCATCAGAAAAAAGACGATGGCGGAGACAGCCAGCATCACCAGAAAGAGTGCGATGAGGCGACGGATGATGTAGCCGGTCATGAAAAGAATTCTCTAACCATAAACGATCAAACTGTTTCATGAGAAGGGACACACTTGTATTGTGTGTCCCTAAGGTAAATCCTGTGCAGCAGGGGACACGCCATTCACGTGCCCCTGCAAACAACTGCCTTACTGACCGCGATAGGTCTCGAAGTTCGCTACTTCGTTGGTGATGTAGAACGAACCCAGGCACCAGTCGTTGCCCCAGTGATACGCGCCGACGCCTTGAGCATCCGGACGGAAGCATTCACCGGCGACATACGGCTGGAACAGATCGCCCTGGATACGATGCACCAGGAAGACACCGCCGACATCTTCGACCAGAATCCGTTCCGCGTCCTTGTACATCTGGAGGCGGGCTGCCGGATCACCGACCATGACGTTGGCTTCGTTCACCAGACGGTCAAACTCGTCATTGCGCCACGAGTGACGACCAGTGGAAACCCACACGCCGAGCATGTTCGAGGGATCGAGGTAGTCCATGCCATAGCTGACCGCGCCAAACTGGATGGTGGTCGGACGCGCCAGAATCCCTTCCATGAAGGCGGCGAATTCCATGTTGTTGACGGTGATATTGACGTTCAGGCATTCGCTGATCGAGGCCGCCGAGGCCACCCACCAACTGGCACGCGCTTCAGTTTCGCCGCGCAGCTTCAGTTCCAGTTCGGGGAAGCCCGCGCCATCGGGATAGCCGCCTTCAGCCAGCAGCGCCTTAGCCGATTCACAATCGTAATTCTGATACTGCTTCAGCACACCTTCGCCATCCGAAGCCGGGAAGCCCGGAGCCAGGAAGGAGTAGGCCGGCAAACCGAACTGCGAACCAATCACGTTCTCGACGATTGATTCACGATCCAGTGCCTTGGCGAACGCCTGCCGCACCTGGAGATTATCAAACGGCGCAGTGAAGGTGTCGAAGAACAGATAGTCCGTGCGGAAGTCGCCAAAGTTCGGGCGATAGTTGGCGCTCAACACTGGGTCAGCCGCCACCACTTCGAAGTCCGCCGGGCTGATATGGACATAGCTAATCTTGTCAATTTCGTGGTTCTGGAACGCCAGGAAGCTGCCGTTGAGCTGATCGCCATAGATGCCGATCATCTGGCGCAGGTAGGGCGGACGGAAGCCCTTATACGACGGGTTGGCTTCGAGCACCAGGCTGCTGCCGGCTTCGAATTCCTTCAGCATGAACGGGCCGGAGGACACGCTCAAGGCCGGGTCGATCACATAATTCGGGCCATGTTCGGCCAGCGCCTTGGCCTGAAGCGGCGGCCAGAAGTACACTGTGCCAGGCAGATATGGGCGCGGACCATTGGTCGAAATCTTCAGTGTCAGATCGTCAACCGCTTCCAGACCCACTTCTTCCGGGCTGACTTCGCCGGCAACGGCTTCCGACCAGTTCAGGATCGTCCCCTGCCACATCCATACGAAGTCGTAGGCATTGGCGGGATCGACCATGAAGCGGTAGCTGGCGACATAGTCAGCGGCGGTCAGCGGGGTACCATCGCTCCACACCTGTCCGGGGCGCAGCTTGAACGTCCACGACAAGCCATCTTCGGAAGGGGCCCAGCTTTCCGCCGCGCCCGGGATGAGGTTCAGGTTCTCATCTAGGTTGACCAGCGGATCGCTGAACAGGTCGAACAGGTTGGTATCACCGCAGATGCGCTGATAGACCGACACCACCGACGACAGCGACGTTTCAGTACGGCTGGAGTCGCAAATGGCACGCCATGTCTGCTGCTCATAGGGGGCAGCGTCGGCCGGCAGTGTGCGACCATACACATCCACATTGGCATCCTGAGCGCCGGTCAGGGGCAGCGCCACCGCTGCCAACCAGAGCATAATGGACAAAAAGAACAATATTGTCGAAAACTTTCGATACATTAGCGTCTCCTTCTCTTTTTGGGGGTATTGAGTTGTCCCTGGCACAAATCAGCCGGAGCGACAATATTACATCCGTGAAGGCAATCCAGCAAACTTATCGAATATTAAGGTCGGTTGGCTGGCCTGACCATCGGGTTGGGGCGCTCAAGTGCCTTCCGCATTTATCCAGTGTTTCATGTATACTAAGCGCAATGCATTCACCGTTGGAGGGATAGGGGATTTATGCTGCCTGAATTTATGCCAGGTTCGGATGACTTCTGGCATGAGCCGGATTTCCTGCTGGCCGATCTGGTTTCTGGCTTCGTCAATAAAGGCGGGATGGAACTGGGCATTACCCTGTATGTACGAGGGTTGGTCGTCACCGGTAATCTGGTCAGCGAGGCCGAGTACCTGAGCGCCATCAGCACTATGTTCGCCAATCAAGCCAAGCGTTCGCTGGTCAACCCGACCCGGCAGGACTTGAAGAATGCCGATGAGGTTTTCGATTTCACCGGGCTGGCCGAGGATGTTGACCTGACCGAGTTGTATGGCGAACGTGACGATGAGTTTGATGACGAAGAAGAAGAGGAAGTCAGCCAGCCGCTGCCGACCGAATTCCCGTCCGAGGATGACCGTACCATGCCGACCATCCGCTATCTGCATCTGAAAGACCCATCGATCATTCAGCCACAGCCGGCGGTCAGCTTCCAGCATAACCAGGTGTCGATCCTGCGCCTCAAGCTCACTGCCATCGACGGTTGGATGATCGGCAAGGTGTCGCTGGAAGATGATGATGCGATGGATGGCTACCCACCGCCAGCTCCGAAGACTTTCCGCCATTAGATGATTCGTTCACTGTTCCAATTCATCCGCTGGTTCTGGGGTCTGGCTCGCTGGGGACGGCTGCTGGCGTTGGCGCTCATCCTCTGGTTGTGGGTGGTGCTGGTGCTGGTGATCGTCATCGATGGCTATGGCCGGGTAGACCGGGCGCAGCCGGCGGATGTCATCATTGTGCTGGGGGCCGGGCTGCGCCGCGATAACACCCCTGGTCCGGCGCTCTACCGCCGCACCGATCAGGCGGCGAAATTATGGCGCGAAGGTTATGCGCCGCATCTGCTCTGCACCGGTGGCCGCCCGATGAACCGGCTCCGCAGCGAAGCCGATGCCTGCGCCGAACTCCTGCGCGCTGCCGGCGTCCCGGCGGAAGCCATCAGCCTGGAAGAGAACAGCCGCAGCACCGAAGAGAACGCCATCCACAGCCGCGCCATCCTTCAGGCCAATGGCTGGCAGACCGCCATCATCGTCAGCGACGGCTATCACCTGTTCCGCGCCTATCGCCTCTTCCGCAACGAGGGGCTGCTGGTCGTCACCAGCCCGGCGGTTGACCCACCTCTGAACATCTGGCTGCCGTCGCTCTCGCGTGAAGTGCTGGCTTTCCACTGGCAGCTCCTCAAGGAAGCCTTCAATCTCCCCGTGACCTACGTACAGAGTCTGTAGGCCAGGCGTAGGGTTGGCGTGGTTTGGCTCTCATGCCACCCGTCAGTCTTTGTCGTATAATGAGGCTGAGGCTGTTCATCACGAATTGGGGGAGTTCATATGCGTCGTCAAGCCGCTTTATGGGTATTGCTGCTGCTGGCAGTGCTGACTGCTTCAACCTCTTCTGCTCAGGATCAACCCTTCACCATCCCGCTGCGTGTCATCGACAGTGAACCGCTCTCCGGCGAGGAACTGACCGCCGGAGCCGATATTGTCCTGTATTTCAACCGTCCGGTGGATTGTAACAGTGCCCAGACCGCCTTCAGCCTTTCCCCATCCGTCCCGGGCGAGGTGAGCTGCGATTCCGCCGAGTCCTCGCTGCGCTTCACCCCATCCGCCGGCTATGCGCCTGGTGCGCTCTATACCGTGCGCCTGAACGCCGATCTGGTTGGCGAGGGCGGCTCGCGCCTGGTGGAGCCGTTCGCCCTGCAACTGAATGGACAGGGCTTCCTGCAAGTCTCGGATGTGCTGCCAGTGGATGGCACGGTTGATGTGGCCGCCGACTCGGCCATCACCGTCATCTTTAATCGCCCGGTGGTGCCGCTGGTCATCGCTGAAGAAGCCGCTGATCTGCCCAGCCCCATCACATTGCAACCAGCCGTCGAAGGATCGGGCGAGTGGCTGAACACCTCGATCTACATCTTCCGTCCGACAGTGGCGCTGGCTGGTGGGACGCAGTACACCGTCCGCGTCAATCCCGATTTGCAGGCAGTGGATGGAGCGCGGCTGCAAACGCCGTTCGCCTGGTCGTTCACCACTTCAGCGCCGTCGGTGGTCGAGGTGCTGCCCGAAGCCAGTGCCACTGGCGTGCGCCTGAGCGATATGATTCAGATGACCTTCAACCAGCCGATGGATCATGCCAGCGTCGAAGCCAGCTTTGCCCTGTTGCCCTCTGGCGGCGCGCCAGTCTCCGGTCAATTTGAGTGGGCCGAGGACAGTACCGGCTTCGGCTTCCAACCAGATGACCTGCTGCAACTGGATACGGTGTATGTCGCCCGTCTGAACCCCGGCGCGGTCTCGCTCGGTGGTGGTGCGCCGCTGGAGAACGCGCCCGAATGGAGCTTCGCCACTATCCCGCCGCCCTCGGTCATCTACACCGATCCCGGCGATGGGGCTGCCGAAGTCCTGACCTACAGCAATCTGGCGATTTACTTCGCCTCGCCGATGGATGTCGATACCCTGGCTGACCGGGTGACGATTGACCCGCCGCCCTCGGTCACTCCCTATTTCTATTACAGCGATTATAACCTCAGCTACCAGATCAACTTCCCGATGCAGCCCAGCACCACCTACACCATCACGCTGGAGCCGGGCATGGCCGACATTTATGGTAATGTCATCAGCCAGGCGCGCACTTTCCGTTTCACCACCGGCGCGCTCGACCCCAGCATCACGTTGCAAACCCAGGGAACAGTGGGCTTCTACAACGCCAACAACACCCCAACCCGCTTGTATCTGATTCACCGCAATGTCAGCCGCCTCGATTTTCAGTTGTATCAGGCGCAGCCGAGCGATTTCGTCACTGCTGTTGCAGCCGATCGTTACGACCCGACCACTTACCTGGGCGATGTCGCTGTTTTCCAGGGCGATGTTCCGCTGCTGCGTTCCTGGCAAATTGCTGTTGAGAATGATCTGAATCAGGATTACTACCAACTGGTGCCGTTTTCAACCCGCAGCGCCGCCGTCGATTGCGCGGGTGCGCCGACCAGCCGCTTGCAGGTGGGCGACATCGCTATCGTCACCAGTGATCCCGACCCGGTGCGCGCCCGCGCCGCTGCCCCGGATGGCGAGGTGCTGGCCCAACTCTACCGCGATTATCAGATGCCGATCATCGGTGGGCCGCTGTGCGCCAACGGCCTGGTGTGGTGGCAGGTGCGGCTGCGCGATGAGCGTGAAGCCTGGGTGGCCGAGGCCATCAGCAGCGACGAATACCTGCTTGATGTCCGCATCCCGTCGCAGACCACTCCAATAGAGGTGACCGGCAGCAGCGATGAAGCCCTGCCGCCGGGGGTTTACCTGCTGCGTGCGAACTCGCCCGAAACAGAGGAGCGCACCTACGAACCCAGCGCCCACGTCCTGGTAGTGGCGACAGTCAACCTGACGATGAAAGCCTCGGTCAATGGTGCTGTCATCTGGGCGACCGATGTGCAGACGGGCCAGCCGTTGAGTGGTGTGACGGTGGCGCTCTATAACACCGAGTCGGATGTGCCAGTAACCGGTGTGACCGATGCCGAAGGTCTGATCCAGTTGGATTTCCCCGCGACCATGCGCCAACCGGATCTGTACGCCCCGCTGGTCGCTGTCGCCCAGGTGGATGGCGCATTCGCTGGTATGACCTATAACAACTGGTCAGATGGAATCGAACCCTATCAGTTCGATGTGCCGTCCAACTACTTCCCGGAAGTGTATCGCTCGTATGTCTACAGCGATCGCGCCATCTACCGCCCCGGTCAACCGGTTTACTTTCGTGGCATCATCCGGATGCAGGACGACGCCGCTCTGCTCCCGCCTGATTTCACCGCCATCCCGGTTCAGATCACCAACGACCGGGGCGAGACCGTCTATGACGAGACCCTGTCATTGACTCGTTTCGGCACCTTCAGCGGCACCTTTACGCTGGCCGAAGATGCCTCATTGGGGGGCTACTTCCTGCAAACCAAGCTGCCCTCGCTCGACCCGGAAAACAGCTTCCAGTCAACCGGCTATCTGAACTTCAACGTGGCCGAGTTCCGCCTGCCGGAATTCCAGATCATTGCCACCCCGGAAGCCAGCCAGGTCGCTGATGGCGATACCATCCGCGTCACGGTCGAGAGCCGCTACTTCTTCGGTGGGCCGGTCAACAACGCTGATGTGAACTATGTCGTCTATCGCCAGCCCTATGACTTCCAGTACGACGGCCCCGGCTTCTACAGCTTCTTCGATTATAACGACCCGAACTTCTACCCGACGTACTATTTCCCTGACTACTACGGCGAGTCGATCATGGATGGCAGCGGCACGACCGATGCCCAGGGCAACCTGACCATCCAAATCCCGGCCTCGCTGGAAGACGTCAGCCGCAGCCAGATGTTCACCATCGAAGCCACCATCACCGACGAGAGTCAGCAGGTCGTCGCCGGACGGACATCGGTCATCGTCCACCAGAGCCAGGTCTATGTCGGCCTGCGTCCTGAATCCTACGTCGTGACTGCTGGCAGCGACGCCACCATCAACCTGCTGGCCGTCGATTGGGAGAGCCAGCCAGTAGCCAATCAGGAGATCGCGGTCGAAGTCACCGAACGTCGCTGGTCGAATGTGCAGAAGCAGGATGAATCCGGCCGCACCACCTGGGAGTGGACGGTGGAAGACATCCCGGTGACGACAGGCAGCGCCACCAGCGGGAATGATGGGCAGGCCGATTTCACGTTCACCCCGCCCAACGGCGGCATCTTCATGGTCAAAATCCGCGCCCGCGATGCCGAAGGCGGCGAGGCGGTGGCCTCCAACACCATCTGGGTCGCCGGCAGCGAGTATGTCTCGTGGCGGCAGGACAACAGCAACCGCATTGATCTGGTGGCCGATCAGCAGAATTATGCCATCGGCGACACCGCCGACATCCTGATTACTTCGCCCTTCCAGGGCAGCGCCGAAGCCTTGATTACGGTGGAACGGGGGAAGGTGATCCAGACCGAGCGCCTGACCCTGACCAGCAACTCCTACCTCTACCGCCTGCCGATCACCGAGGACTTCGCCCCCAACGTCTTCGTCAGCGTGATGATCGTCAAGGGGGTGGACGCCAACAATCCGGTGGCCGCCTTCCGCATGGGGCTGGTCAAGCTGGCGGTGGATAACAGCCGCAAGGTCGTCAACATCGCCATCACGCCTGACCAGGAACAGGCTGGGCCGGGCGATACCATCACCTATACCGTCGCCACCACCGACTACGCCGGCAATCCGGTGGCGGCGGAAGTCGGCGTCAGCCTGACCGATCTGGCGTCGCTGTCGCTGGCCGAACCCAACAGCGGACCGCTGCTCGACTTCTATTATGGGCAGCTCGCGCTCTCAATTCGTACTTCCACGCCGCTGACCATCAACGTCGATGCCATCACCCAGTATGTGCAGGATGTCATCAAGGGCGGCGGTGGGGGCGGTGGGGGTGGATTCGGCATCACCGAGGTTCGTGAGGAATTCATCGACACCGCCTACTGGAATGCCACCCTGACTACTGGTGAGAACGGTCAGGCCACCTTCAGCGTCACCCTGCCGGATAACCTGACGACCTGGCGCTTGGATGCGCGCGCCGTGACGGTGGGCGATGACGGCAACACCCTGGTCGGGCAGGATACCTTCGACCTCATCAGCACCCGCCCGCTGCTCATCCGTCCGGTGACGCCGCGCTTCTTCGTCCTGGGTGACCAGACCACCGTCGCGGCGGTCGTGAATAACAACACCGGTGCCGAACTGAACGTCGAAGTCACGGTGCAGGGCAGCGGCCTGATCTTCAGCACCGACACCTCGCAGGCCTTCACCATCCCCTCCGGCGGACGGCAGCGCGTCGAATGGCCGGTGACGGTGGCCGATGTCGATACGGTTGATCTGACCTTCTTCGCCGAGGGCGGTGCCTTCAGCGATGCCACCAAGCCGACGCTGGGGCAGGGCGATGACCGCCTGCTGCCGGTCTATCGCTATCTCGCGCCGGAGACCGTCGGCACCGCCGGGCTGCTCTCCGAAGCCGGGACGATCAACGAAGTGGTGGCGCTGCCACGCCGCTTCCAGACCACGCAGGGCAGCCTGACGCTACGGCTCGATCAATCGCTGGCGGCCACCACCCTCGATGGGCTGGAGTATCTGCGGAACTTCGAGCATCAGTGCATCGAACAGACCGTCAGCCGCTTCCTGCCCAACATCATGACCTTCCGCGCCCTCAATCAGCTCGGCGTCGCCGACGCGGTGCTGCGGCAGCAGCTCGAAGCCGCCGTCAACTTCGCTGCTCAACGCCTCTATGCCCAGCAGAAACCGGATGGCGGTTGGGGCTGGTTCGTCCAGGAGCCGAGCGATCCGATGACGACCGCTTATGCCCTGATCGGTCTGGCGGAAGCCCGCGCGGAAGGTTTCCCGATTGCCGACCGGGTGATCGCCAATGCCCGGGATTACCTGCAAACCCAGTTCATCGTGCCAGACCTGAGCGCCGAAACCTGGCGACTCAACCGGCAGGTCTTCATCCTCTACGCCTTAGCTCGTTCCGGTGCGCCCGATGTCGCGCGGACGGCCAACCTGTACGACGCCCGCGAACGGCTCGATCTGTATGCCAAAGCTCTGCTGGCGCTGACCTTCAACCTGATTGATCCTGCCTCTACCGAACGAAGCAATACGCTGCTCTCCGATCTGTTCAACAGCGCCGTCCTCAGCGCCACCGGCGCATCGTGGCAGGAAACCACGCGGGATTACTGGAACTGGAACACCGATACCCGCACCACCGCCATCGTCCTCTCCGCCCTGGTCAAACTCGCGCCGCAAAATGATCTGCTGCCCGGCGCTGTTCGCTGGCTGATGAGCGCCCGCACCGCCGATGCCTGGGAGACGACCCAGGAGACGGCCTGGGCCATCATGGCTCTGACCGACTGGATGGCCGTCAGTGGCGAACTCGATCCGGCTTATGATTTCAGTGCCACGCTCAACGGCGACTCGCTGGCGCAGGGGACGGCCAGTGCCGACACAGTGCAGGAGTCGCAGCAGGTCGTCATCCCGCTGGCCGATCTGGCGCGCAGCAACGATCTGCTGATCGACCGGAGCGCTGGTGCCGGCAACCTATACTACACCGCCCATCTGACGGTGGCGCTGCCGGTGGACGAGATCGAACCCCTCAGCCGGGGCATCAGCCTGGAGCGCCGCTATCTCAACCGGGCCGGCGAGACCGTGACTGAAGCCCGCGTCGGCGAGGTGATCCAGGTGCGGCTGACCGTCATCGCCCCCAATGATCTGAACTACGTCGTCATCACCGATCCGCTGCCCGCCGGAACGGAAGGCATCAACCCGGAATTGCTGACCGAGCAGCAGTTGGGGACGCAGCCGCAGCTCGACTCGTCTGATCCGTTGAGCCAGGGATGGGGCTGGTGGTTCTTCAGCAACATCGACTTCCGCGACCAGCAGGTGAATCTGTACTCGACTTATCTGCCGGCTGGCACCTACGAATATGTCTACAGCATCCGTGCCACCCTGCCGGGGGTCTACAACGTCATCCCACCCACCGGCGGCGAGTTCTACTTCCCGGAGGTCTATGGGCGCGGCGCGGGCAGTCTGTTCACCGTGCTGCCGCTGGACGAATAAGTCGGGTGTTCAGGCAGTAAAGTCGGTTGTAGGGGCGGTTCGCCAACCGCCTCTACCCGACGATTTGCGTTCGCATGACTCGGCGCTAACTATTTTGCGGGAGCGGATAGGTTAAGGCTGTCGGCGCAGGGGTAGAGAAGGGCTGGGAAAAATCGGGGTTGAGGGAGCGCAAATCGGCGGATGCGAACAGTTGCCCCAGCAAGGCGCGAGAGCATCAGGCGCGATCTGATGAACAGGGATAGCGACCCAGTGGCATTAAGATCGCTCGTTCATCCAACCGTTCGGGTTCGTTCAGGCGGAGGACAAACACGGTGGCCTGTCCCTCGGGAGTCAAAGGCACGATTTCAAAACCACTCAGATCAAAATGGTCGTTCCAGATATGCTGACGGGGATGAAACAGAAAGGTCGGCTGATGGGTGAGTGGATCAGCCGCCGCAATGTTGCTGCCTTTGTACAGATTGCAGCGGACGCAACTGAGAGCCAGGTTACTGATTGCTGTCTGGCCGCCGTGCGACTCGGCCACAATATGTTCGCTGTGAAAGGTCGCATCGCTGTCATCCTGGCTGAGTCGGCAGTATTCGCAGCAGCCCTGCGCGAGTGCCATGATCTGCCGGCGGAATTCAGCCGGGATATAGGTCACGTCTCATCCGCCAGCTTGAGCCGGGCTTTGGCCTTCGCCAGCGTCATCAGGTGCGACATCGCCAGCAGCTTGTCCATCTCGGCTTGTTCATCCGGCGTCAGATGCGACTCACGGTTTTTCTCCAGCAAGTCATGGATGCGTTGATCGAGCGTGGCAGGCATGCGGTAGGCGGCGATGGCTTCCAATCCCGGCTGTGAGACGATGAATTCAGCCAGTTCAGTGAAGATTGACTGCTGCACGTTGAGCGTCATACCACTCTCCTTATAACCATACCTCTCATTATAGGCTCACGCCACACACACTGCCCAGCCCATCCTGGCGCATCCATTCCCCGTTGTCGCTCGTATCGCTCTGCCCCTGCAGGCCGTGCGCTGACGGTCTGCTGCACCCGGCGGGCTGCGCCGTCGTACTGGTAGCTCGCCCCGCCCATCGACGGCATCCGGTTGGCGCGATCCCAGGTGTAGCCGTTTGTCCCGTCGTTGGTCAGTCTTGATTCGCCTGATTGCATCAATAAATTCAATGAATCACAATTTTGACTGATCAGTTTCCAAATACACGATCCAGCTCACGGGAGCAGGTGACCCCAATACTCTTTAACATTCTCTATATAACCTTCAATCCAGATAGATGATTCGCCATCCAGAAATAACTTTATAAACTCTTCTATGGATGATTTTTGTTCTGGAGTGAAGTTGTGGATTGTGCTGCGTAAACTTGCTTTATAGGATTCATTGTATCCTATCCCGATGAGACGGCAGAAGATAGATTCCAGTACGTCATTTGCGCCATAATTGGGGCCAGGCGAAGCCTGAAGAGCCGCGATCAGAAAACCAGGCAAATAGTAACGAAAAGCCTCCTCAGTAAAAAGGACCAGGCTTTGACGATGAAAGTAAGCCTTCTCTACTGTCACATCTTCCCAGCGCTTACCTAAAAAATCCTGCATAAGCTCATCTGCCTCGTAGTGAGTAAGATTTCTTAAGAGGTTATCATCACCGGGATAGTGAGTATCGGCAAAAGCTTGTTTAATCGCACTACTCAGCTTTTTGCGGTTGCTTTTTGTGTCTTTCATATTGCGAGTTCACTTTCTCTATCTGCAAAATTACCCATCAACCCCCCTTTCAAACCTGTCGGGTTGTCAGCCGCGTGCGGGGCTGCGAAGCGGGGGGATCGGGGTTGCCTTTGGAGCGTTATTTCCCTGCAATGGCCTTTACTCGTTTTCGGTGCCGATTGGATCAATTCCGGCAGTTTCAACCATGAGCATTACGGTCTTCTTTGGAGCTCTTGTCCGGTGCATGACACCTTTGGAAATGGTCGCTCCCTGATTCGGATTAAGCTCTATCGTTTTGTCTTCTAAATCGATGAGTAATTGACCGGTCAAAACAAAGAAGAACTC
The DNA here is from genome assembly GCA_022843385.1 of Anaerolineae bacterium. GTDB lineage: Bacteria > Chloroflexota > Anaerolineae > Aggregatilineales > Phototrophicaceae > CFX2. The sequence goes on from JALHNT010000001.1 coordinate 330,353, forward strand.
ATCCTCGTTTTCATGCTTATGCCAATGGTATTCTCCTTCAACGATCCCCAGCCTGGCTACACTATCGTTGATCTTTGTCAGCGTTTGATTGAACCATTTTTCGTTGCATGCTTCGACTATCGCAGGCACATCAATGACTTCTTGATGATCATATTTGATGTCCATTTGCTGGTTGTAGTCATACTTTTTGCTCATTCGATCTTCTCCATAATTTCTCTTGTCAGGATAGATTGTACAATTGACCGTCCCGCATCAGGGTGCCAGAGTTCGACTGTGGGGACTGAACGGGTCGAGGATCGTCGCGGGTACAAGCAGGCGATAGCAGACGAACTGCACCTATAGAATCTTTCTGTGATGGCGACGATTATAACTTATACATGTCCGAAATGGGGTAATGTAAGCGGGTCCGAAACAGTCATCACTGCAAAAGGTCTCAGGGAAATTTCGATAACCCTCAGCGGCTAACAGCGAGTACAGCAAGGCTCAATTATAGGCAATGTGTAACTACTCAGGTGGTATCAATTAACTCAAAATCAACTAACAATCTCTTGATGGTGTATCCGTAACTTGAGATGTCAGCGTATATCCAGTCTTGGAACAATGATTTTGGTGTATGAATCTATAATAAAATGCCGTTTTTAATTGAGACAGTCGCTTTCACAACCTGTTACCACAATGTTTTGTGAAAAAAATAGGCTCAAGAATTGGAACACCATTGTCTACCCTACCTGAGTAGTTACGGCAATGTTGTTTTTCTCCCCTCGCCCTGTGGGAGAGGGGCTGGGGGGTGAGGGCAAACACTAGGGTCATTTAAGCCAAGCTGTACTAGAGCTGCGAAACCGGCCCCCGGTTCATCGGCGCTAATTCTGTTCGTCTTTTGTCAATAAATGCTTGTGCCCTCGATTGGGGTTGCGCGTTATACTTTTCGTAAATCAGCGACGCATCATCCGGGGAGCGACCCATGTCCGACGCCACACCGGCAGCCAACCAGTTCGGCATCTACCAGGTCTACGAGAAACTTGGCACGGGCGGCATGGCAATCGTCTACCGCGCCTACAACCCGGAGAGCAAGCGCACCGTCGCCCTCAAAATTTTGCGCGCGTCGGTGATGGAACAGCCAGGGATCATGGAGCGTTTCAAGCAGGAAGCCACCATCGCCCAGCGCCTGCGCCATGCCCATATCGTCGCTGTCTACAATCACGGTTCGGTTAAGGGACGCTACTTCCTGGAGATGCAGTATATGCCCGGCGGGACACTGGCGCAGCGCTTCGCCACCCCATCCGAAATCCACCCTCAAGAATCGATCCGGTTGCTGCGGAATGTCGCCAGCGCCCTCGATTATGCCCACAAGCAGGGCGTGGTACACCGCGATCTGAAGCTGGAGAACATCCTGCTCGATGAACGGGCCGGGGCGGCGCTCAGTGATTTCAGCATCGCCCGCCTGATGGATGGCAACCGGCTGACGGCCACTGGCTACGTTGTCGGCACGCCAATGTACATTGCGCCGGAGCAGGCGCGTGGCGAAACCGACGCCGATTTCCGCGCTGATCTGTACTCGTTTGCCGTTATTGCCTATCTGCTGGCGACTGGGCGCTTCCCCTTCATGGGCGACAACATGATGGTGGTGATGGGGCAGCATATCAGCGAACCCGTCCCGCCGCCCAGCCGCGTCAGCCCCGGACTGCCCGCCGCCCTGGATGCCGTGCTGCTCAAGGCGCTCGCCAAGAATCCTCGCGAGCGTTATACCAATGCCGATACCTTCGTCGAAGCCTTCGCCCGCGCCTATGCTGATGGCAACATGAGTACCCAGACCCGTATCGACATCCGCCGCACCAGCGAGATGAGAGCCGCTATCAAGCCGCTGAACTCGCCCAAAGCCGAGACCGCCGACAGCTTGTATGACAAAGCCGTGCTGGTGAAAGAGCAGGATCGCTTCGGTGCGATTCAATACCTGAAGAAAGCATTGGAGCTGGAGCCTTTCCACTCCAAAGCCAACCGACTGCTGCTCCAGTTAGAAGGGGCTAAACCACTCAACAAGCCGGTCAAGAATCCACCGGCTGCGCCGACCCCCAGAGTGGAGGATCTGGCTCCGCTCAAGACTGTTAAACGGCAGCGCGGTGGCGGTGGCACAGCCCTGTTATCTCTGCTCGCGCTCATTGTGGTGGCGGTGTCGGTGCTGCTGGTCATCCTCGGCACGCGCGATCCGATCCTGCTCTACACCCTGACCGGTCGCCCGCCAATCACCGCCATCGAGGGGACGCCAGTGCGTGATATTCCCGGCGTGGTGCTGACGGTGCAGCCGCACGAAAGCCGTCCGCTGGCCGTCGGCGAACAGCTTCAGGCGACCATTCCAGTGGGCATTGTCCAGGATTATCTGGCGACCCTGACTTCATCCGATGTGAGCATTCTGTTTCAGGTGAACTTCGTTTCGCAATCGGTGCGCGGTCTCACACAATACACTGCCGTGATCGATCCTTCCGGCCAGCCGGCAGGGAGGCGCTGTCAGGCGCAGGTGGCCGACAACCAGGCTGGCATTCGCTACACCTGTCGCGTTGATCAGGCCGGCACCTGGCGCTTCCGCATCTTCGGCGTGGATGGCGCAACCGTCATCCCCGGCATCGAGGCCGGTCAATATCTGGTGTATTACGGGTTGAGTTAACCCCTCAGAAACCCGATCATCTCACGATTGACGGTCTCGGCTTCTTCATGCTGCACCCAATGGGTGGCGTTCTCCAGATAGATCACCCGCCCGTCGTCACAGAGTTTGACGCTGTCCTCAGCCATCTCCCATTTCAGGGCGTGATCCTGCTTGCCCCACAGGATCAGCGTCGGCATCTTGACGCGCGAGTCGGGTGCCTGCTTCGGCGGCGTCTGTGCCACTGAGCGATACCAGTTCAACATGCTGGTCAGCGCCCCCGGTTGCCCCCAGGCCTGGCGATACTCGGCCAGGTCGGCATCGCTGAAGGCACCGGGCCGGCTGGACTGGCGCAGGGTACGGGCAAAGCCTTCGGTGTTGCCAAAGCCGATCAGCGCTTCCGGCAAAAACGGGATCTGGAAGAAGGCCGCGTACCAGCTTCGCAGCCGCTGCTCGTTATCCGTCGCTAGCCGTTTACGGAAGACCTTGTGATGCGGCACGTTCAGGATCACCAGCTTCTTCAGCCGTTCCGGGTACTTGCAGGCCGTCCACCACGCCACCGCTGCCCCCCAGTCATGCCCGACCAGATAGGTCTGCTGCTGACCAGCGGCCTCGATCAATCCGATCACATCCGCCGACAGGTTATCCAGGTTGTAGGCGGCGATGCCTTTGGGCTTGTCGCTCAGGTTATAGCCGCGCTGATCCGGTACCCAGACGCGGAATCCCTGCTCGGCCAGGGCATCGATCTGCCGTCGCCAGCCGTACCAGAACTCCGGGAAGCCGTGCAGCAGAATCACCAGCGGCCCATCGCTTGGCCCGGCCTGCACCACATGCAGTTGGACGCCGTTGGTCTTGATGAAGGCATGGTCATAGGGGATCATGGCTCAGTATGGCTTTCTGCTCTTGCCGAAGCGAATCGATGATGATGTTGCTATCCAAAAATGCCTCAATAGTCACGTCGCTGCCGCCTTTCGCGTCGTTTGCGTCGCAGCTCGGCGATGAAGGCCACGCTGTCGGTGATGTCGGTGCGATGGGACCACGAACCGATCTCTGGCATCTGGATGATTTCATCAGCCGGCAAGCCCTTGAAGTTCAACAGGTCTGGGTCGTCCGCTTCCACTTCAAACACCTGCACCCGCACCCGTTTGTCGGGCGGGAAGCGCAGCGTGATCTCGCCGCTGAATTCTTCTTCAAACAGGAGTCGTCCGCTGGTCATGATGCGCCTGCCTTTTTTCGGCTCTGTCCGATCCAGCAATTATAACATCCTCGTCACTTCGGATGGTGGCCGAAGGTGCGACCTTCATCAACTTATCCTATAATTCAAGGAGCGCGGTTATCCCTGAGAAAACTGATGTCGCCAATCGCCTATTCACTCACTGACCGTCATAACCGGACTACACTGGTGGTGATTGTGCTGGCGCTATCCACGCCGCTCATCGCAGCCGTTCTGAATGGCTACTTCGCCGCCTGGTTTGATAACAATGGTCGTGTAATGGCCGGTCTGCTGTTTTACTGGCTGTTCACCGCCATCATCTCGCTGCTCCTGATCTATAAAAAAGCGGAGCCGGCTGGCGGCACTGTCTGGAAGACTATCGGCTTGCAGCGCATCAAGCTGCGCGAGTCGCTCATTGTGTTGATTATCGGCTTCGTCACGCTGTTCCTGGTTAATCTGGCCTATGTCATCCTGGCGCGCACGATTTTCCCAACCGAAGTCCGAACATCACCGGCCCTGGCCTTGCCACTGCCGCTGGTGCTGCTGGCCTTCATCACCGGCAGCATCACGGAAGAAATCCTGTATCGCGGTTTTGCACTGGAGCGTCTCCAGCGAATGACCGGGAACTGGTGGATCTCCGGCGGAATTACTGGAGCGCTCTTCGTGTTCTTTCATGTGCCAGCGTATCCGATGGCGCACATCGTTGGCTACATTATTCCAGCCACCATCATCATCACCTTGCTCTATCGCTGGAAACGCAATCTTTCATACTGCATCATGTTCCATCTGGTCATGAATAGCCCCATCCTGCTCGGTGCGTTAGTGATGGGACTACTCTCGTCAGCATAGCCTCAGTATCTATCTGTAAACCTCACCCCCGCCTCGCTTTGCTCGACTCCCCCTCTCCAATCCATTGGAGAGGGGGGCGGGGGGTGAGGTAAGCGAAAAAAGTTTACGGATAGCCTCAGCCTATTTCCCCGTCCGGCGCAGCAGATAGCGCTCCGAGATCAGGTCGATCTGGTCACCGTTGATGCGGAACTCCGCCGGAATCTTGACGCCATCCATCAACTGATAGAAGCGGCGCGTCGTGCCATCCAGACTCTCCGGGATGAACATCTGGGTGTTGCTGCTGTACTTGTCTTTCTCGGTTGCCATCAGGAAATCGCCCGCCCGCTTGACCTCCCAGCGCATGGTGTTCTTGTAGGTGGCGTAAATGCCTTCCAGCTCCTTGAGCTGCCGTTCACGCCGCACATACGAAAGCTGCTCCGGGTCTTTGCCCAGCGCCAGCGCCAAGCCATACAGGGCGAAGTTGCCGGTGGCATAACCGCTGCCGTTGGTCAGGATGGCGATGCCCAGTTGCTGCGTCGGGATGTAGAGGATTTGCGCCGTCGAAACCCCCACCGAGCCGCCGTGTCCGATCACCTGATGCCCCAGGAAATCCGACTTCATCATCAGCCCGTAGCCATAACCTTCCTCACCGAACAGCGTGTTCTCCAGCGGGCGCTGGATGCGCGGTGTGCTCATCGCCTTCACCGACTCCGCCGCCAGGATGGGCTGCCCATTCTTCAGATACATGGTGATGTACTTCGCCAGATCGAGCGCGCTGCTCAGGATGCCGCCGGCTGCCGCGATCCCACCCCAGGGGTACTGCGACGGCACACGCCCCTGTTCCGCCCAGTTGACATACGGCACCGCCACATCCGGGTCTTTCTCGACATCCGCCCGGTCATAAAAGCTGCGGGTCATGCCCAGCGGCTCCAGAATATGCTGGCGCACGTAATCCTCAAAGCGCTGACCGGAGAGCTTCTCGACGATCAGCCCCAGCAGCATATAACCTTCGTTCAGATAAAACCAGCGTTCGCCCGGTTTGTTCAACACCCAGCTTCCGACGTCCTGCATGAACGTCAGCACATCCTCACCGGTGGCGATGGGAAACCAGTTCGGCTCGGCACCGATGGCATGGCCGATGACCGCCTCGGCATAGGCCAGCGCCGGGATGCCGGAGGTGTGCGACATCAGATGCCACACCCGCACCTTTTCCCCACCCGGTTGAATCGGGAAGGGCATGAACTTCTCAATCGGATCATCGACGCTCAGTTTGCCCTGTTCGGCTAACTGCATGATGGCGGCGACGGTGAAGGACTTGCTGATCGAGCCAATCGAATACAGGCTGTGCGGCGTGGCGGCCAGCCCACGCTCGGCATCGCGGTAGCCGAACCCGCGTGACCAGATGACCTCGCCCTCCTTGACGATAGCGGCGCTCAGGCCGGGCAGCTTGGTCTCGGCGATCTTCTCGTAGATGAATGTTTCCAGTTGGGTGAAGGACATGGCAGCAACCTTTCCACAGGATTTAGGCGGTGCCGCCGATTGTAACGCGCTTTGCCCGCCCGGTGGTGAGCGATGGCACCATCAGCCGTCTGGAAAAGGACTTGGGCAAGGTAGAGGCTTGGTTATCTACCAACTGCTATGCCCATGATATGCATCGATTGTATTGATGTTTTTCCGCCAAAATGGGGTATCAATTTGAGTACGAATGTCAACAGCACCCAGATTTCTGAGCTTTCGTTCAGGCGTCTAGTCATTTGAAAGAAGTGCCTATACATGACTTCGAAGTCAAAACTATGGATTTATGCAGGGGTAATCATTGCGGGTGCAATAATCGCAACGCTCCTCTTTCAACGCGATAGCGGTTATGCTGCAATTGGAATTGCGTTCATCTATAGACCTGCACTTCAAATAACACTTGTAGTCTTGCTTGTAGTACGTTTGTTCATCGTACTGAGGGAACGAAGCATCTCGGTTAGGCTATTTCTGCTCAAGTTAAGCTATCTGGTCATCCTGACTTTTGTTCTCGCTTCATCGTTTCTATTCCCGAATGAAATTATGTACTCACGCGAAATCATCTATTTCAATCTCAACTCACGCTGGTTTGAACGGCTGGTGTCCGTTGCCCCCAGTTCATCCAACTGTTCAATCCCAGCTCAAGATGCGTGTTGGGAAAATGTGCCTCTAACAGAAGATGATCAGCGAGATAGTCATGATGTTATTGTTGCAACCTACCGTGACACATTGGCAATCATTGTTGAGGATAAGCATTCCAACCATTATTATGTAAACCTCGTTGGAGCAAGAGGATTGCCCCAATTATCTTTAGGTGGTCACGAAATAGGATGTGACTACCAATTGAATGATGTATGGTATGTGTGTGCTGTGGCAAAACTTTATAGCTGCTTGAGAATGCAATGGCCGGGGCGTCCCAGCAAGTCCGCCGGCACCGGCCGCCGGGTGCAGCCGACCCTCGGCGTGACCTGCAAGACATCCAGCCGAGGCTGCCGCTGGTGGTGAGCGATGGCATCGTTGATTGACATCTTCCTTCAGCAATACAGGTGTTAAAATAGGACAAGTATTGAAAGTCGCCCGGATGTTGAAACAGAGGCTTCTGACGCAAGTTCTGATAGGACTGCACAAGTTCAAGGTGTAAAGTTCTGGCTCTATCTACATCAACCTGCGCCGTTAACGGGAGCATGAAAATGTCTGAAGATTTCCGAGATGTACCGGACTATCTCATGCCGTACATTAAAATGCTGAGGTGTGCTTATCCTAAAGGTCTAAGCGAAAACGAATATTTCCCGTTGTTGGGCGCATTAGGGCAAATCATGAATCATCGCGGAACGGCTAATGTTGTCTCAGCGTTTGTAGGAAGAGAATATGGCATCGTCTTCAATGATGTTTTGGCATCACAATCAAGCCGCATTCCTGATCCTCAAGCTGTTGCTTCTGTAGTAGAGCGTCTAAAGCCATGCGGATTCGAACTGTTGATAAGTGACGAGTAAGGATCAATCAAACCGGGGCAAGAACAACCTGCATTGGATCAGAGCCGGAAAGGATATCTCAACAATGGAATATCTCTATTTCAAATGCGATTGGCTGGTTCAATCAACTTCAACAGGTAAAAGCTTTATGGGCACTTATGGTATGTTAGCTGAGCTAGAGTGCCGACTCATGATGAGTAAATATAAAGATTGGAAGGTGTTGCCTAACGGTTGCCATGTCATACCGTTTTTTCTAGTTGTGCCATCGCAACAACGATTTCAAGAATGCCTGGAAGTGTTAAAGGATTATATTGAATTCACCAATATCCAACCTGCAAGTGAAAAGGATGCCGAAGGGTTACTTCCGTTCATATTGACTGCCGGAACCACTGACATCATCTACTCTATCGAACAAAAGGCAGAACATAATGCCAGGATACTAAAACAGACATCACCAAAACCTTGATTTCAATCATATTCTCTTGAGACGAATGCCTTTACCTGACATCGCGTCAACTGGATGCTGTCGATGGGCGGGGCAGTTGCGACGGCGCAGGCCGCCGGGTGCAGCCGACTCTCGGCGCGACAACGGAGGGTGGATGCGCCAGGTGACGCATCACCCGGTTTAGCCTATAATCAGTATTGGTTATCGAGGACACGCACCTCATCATGACCGCTAGGAGCACCAGGGAGAGGAGAAAGCATGACACTCTCAGACATCCTCGATCAGGCGAAAACCCTTAGCCCGCAGGAACGCAAAGAACTGGCGAAGCTGCTGATCGACACGCTGGATACCGATCAGTCGGTCAGTCCGGCCAAAACCGGTGCCGAAATCGTGGCGCTACTGGAAACGATGGAGCCGATAGAGTTCGTTGATCCTGAGATTGACAACCCGGTTGAATGGGTGAAAACCCAGCGTCGCAAGCGAACTGTGCGGTTAGCACCCTACCGGGATGGAGATCAATGATCGATGCCATCCTCGATACAACGGTTGTTTTGCATCTGTACCGCAAATACCAACCGGCTCTGGCCTGGTTCAACAACCCTCGGCGCTAAGGTGTGACTTCTATCACCTGGCTTGAAGTCATGCAGGGCGCAAGCAATAAGACAAACCAGGCACGGTGCCGCTTGCTGTTGAGCCAATTTGACTTTCTTTATCTGACATCGGCTGACCAGCAATGGGCGATGCAGCAGATCGAGCGTTTCCAGTTCAGCCACCACATCGGCAAGGATGACTGCTTGATTGCGTCCGCTGCCCATCGGCTTCAACTGCCGTTGTACACCCATAATCTGAAGGACATGACACCTCTGATTGGCGGTCTGGCCGTTAAGCCCTATGCCTGACACTGCCGACCACCCAATCAGCCCGACTCTTGCTCCCTCAACCCTGATTTTTCCCAACCGTTCTCTAACCCCACTCCGACAGCCTTAACCCTCGCGTTCCCGCCAAACAGTTAGCGCCGACTCGCGTTAAGTCGTACCAAAAAGTTTACCAAAAGTTCACCCTTAACGGCGGGATCGGGTGTAGTCTGATGACAGGAAGTCGATAGTCGGTAGTCGATAGTCAATAGAGGAAAAGCTCATTACTCGTCGCTCGTTACTCGTTACTATCCGAACGTCAAATGTCACAACATGGCGTTTGACTTTGACGACTTTGACGACTTTTGTGACTTTTGCGGGGCATGGACGCTGCGGGTTAAAACCCACAGCTATCCAGGGTGGTAAGCCCACTGAAGGGGCTGAAGGTGGAGATACACTACGGGCAGCCTGCTTCAGCAGGCTTTGGAAGCGATAGCCGGGGGCTTGAGCCTCCGGCAGCCTGGAAGCATGATTCACAAACTGCAAAAAGGGTAGTGCAGAATTTTACGCAGATTTGCTCCGATTTCTCTCTGTGTTCTCTGTGGCTCTGTGGTCGGTTCTTCTTTTTTCTTGGCGATCTTGGCGGCTTGGCGGTGAATTCTTGTGTCTGTCCGACGACGACGACGACACAAAACTGGAGTTGCCCAAAAGTGGACTTTCAACACTTGCAACATTTCTAACTTTTGCAACACTTGAGGGAAAACGGTGGCACAAGATTCACGAATTGCAAAACGGAGTGATGCGAATCTGACGAATCTGACGAATCTTGCGAATCAAGTAATGGCTGAAAGCTATAGGCTACTCGCTCCAATCAGCAAATTCAGCAACAATGGGGGGTAGGGTCAATCAGCAGCAGAGAAAGTTGAAAGTGCTGAGTACTAAGTTCAAAGGAAAAGACCTCTGATTTCTCTCTGTGTTCTCTGCGTCTCTGTGGTCGGTTCTTCTATTTCTTGGCGCGGCGGCGCAGCCAGGCCAGCAGGCGCGGCCACA
>JALHNT010000002.1:0-227157 GCA_022843385.1 Anaerolineae bacterium
GCAAGCATTTTCTCAGTGGCTATGTCGCGATCCATGAGTTTCGCGTCAATCTCAAGCGCGTCTCCGTTGCTTTCATCTCATCCCTGGTCCGTTTGCACTCTTTCTACCCATGAGCCAAAGATTAAGCGAAGAAATCGATCAATCGGGGGCAAAACCAACAGAAGTCAATAGATTCTGTGCAAATTGCACGATCAGAGGCAGATTACGTTCGATTACATTATCCGTACATTTCTGGCTAAAAACACGATAGATTATCACCAATAAAAGAGCCGACTTTTTAGATGCTCTCAACAACGGCTAATCTTTCTGGGCTTGAAGAGCCAGGGAGTCAACAATGCAGCAAAATCCATCGGACTGTAGTGACCAGGCGTTTCCCCTCCACCCGATCGATACGCAGGAACATGACGCCTGCGCCCTGATCTGTGCTGTCCGCAAGGGCGGCGAACCCACTCATGGCAACATCAAACGAACGATTGAAGCGCTGACCCGCATGGGGCATCGCACCGGCATCGTCGATGGCGAAGGCGATGGGGTGGGCATTCTGACCGATATTCCGCGACAGCTCTGGGTCAAGCGCCTGGCGCGCGCCGGGTTGCGCTCATCTGCCGCCTCGAGCCGAAACTTCTGGTTGGCGCATCTGATGATCCCGGCCTCGGCGCGTGGGCGCAGCCAGCATCTGATGGATAAAGTCAGCCAGGAGATCGCCGCAGCCGGGCTGGATGTGGTCATGGAAGAACCGGGTGTTGTCAACAGCCACATGCTTGGGCCAAATGCCCAGAAAAACGAACCTGAATTCTGGCAGATTGCCGGCATGAACGGCAGCGTTCCGACCGAGCAACTGGAACGCACCCTGTTCCGGGTACAGACCAAACTGGAACGCGATCTGGGGGTTCACTTCCCCTCTTTCTCCTCTCACAGCGTGGTCTATAAGGTACAGGGCACGGTCGAGATTCTGCGCCGCTACTACCCTGAGCTGCGCGACCCGGACTACGCCTCGACCGTGACGCTAGGTCATGCCCGTTACTCGACCAACACCAACTCGATTTTCGAGCGGGTGCAGCCCTTCGGCGTGATGGGTCACAATGGCGAGTTTAATACCATTTCACGCTTCCGTCTGGAAGCAGGAATGATCGGCATCCATCTCGACTCCAACAATTCCGACTCGCAGGACATTGACCGGATGCTGCATACCCTGTGCATGGAATTCGGCATGGATCTGATCGAGGCGATGGAGTACGTCTTCCCGCCCCACAAACATGACCTGATGCAGGGTTCAGCCGACATTCAGGATATGTATACCAGCATCCGCCGGTCATTCGGCCCCTTTGCCCAAGGGCCTGCGGCTGTCGCCGGACGCCAGGGCGATACCTGCGTATTCGGTGTCGATGCGCTGGGTCTGCGCCCGTTGTGGTTTGGCGAAACCGAAAAAGAATACTTCGCGACTTCTGAACGCGGCGTTTACTTCCTCGATATGATGGTCTCGGAGCCAAAGCCCCTCGCCCCAGGGGAAAAGATCGCGATCAAGCTGAAGGCCGGAAAAGGCATCGAAGTGCTGGATTATCCGGCCATTCAGCGCCATGTCCTCAACCGGCAGCGGGATCGCGGGATGGTCTTCAACACGCAGCAGAGCGGCATCTGGTCGCTGGGCGGGCTGTCGAACGGTGAGAGTCAACCGCACAAACCGGCGGGCAATCCACCGTCGGGTGGCAGCCCGGTTGCGGTTGCGGAGGCCCCTCAGGCGATGGCAACCGTTGTGGCGACGCGGATGCTCACTCCGTGGCAGCAGCGGATAACGCCGGTCAACGCCAATACGATGGCCGCGCTCGGTTGGGAACGCTACCACGTTCAGTTCATGGAAACCATCGCTGAGTCGCATAAGGAACAGGTTGGCTCGCTGGGCTGGGATGGCGCGTTGGCGGCACTCAGCCATACCCGCATCAACATCGCTGATTACTTCAAGGAAACGGTCGCGGTCGTCACCAACCCGGCGATTGACCGTGAGCGCGAAAAAGCCCAGTTCTCCACCAGCATGTTGATCGGTGCCCGCCCGTCGGTCGGTCACAATGATAATGTCAACGACATCCTGGTTGAACTGAAAACGCCGGCGCTGCTGGGCGGTCTGGAGCTGCTGGGCACAGCCGATGAGCTGCGGACAATCGCCGAGAAGAACGGCACCCTGCTGATCGAAGATCTGCTGGACATCTTCGGTGATCGGGCGCTGGTGATCTCCATGAGCGCGGCGCTGGATGAAGGCATTCAGGATGCGCTGGATCGGATTCAGCAGGCGGCGGTCGAAGCTGCTCTGAGCGGTGTGCAATGTCTGGTGCTGGACGACACGGAAATCTTCGATGGTCAACGCCTGTGGATGGACCCGCTGCTGGTCACCTCGGCTGTCGATCAGGCCCTCCGTAATGCCCCGTACTCACCCAGCCTGCGCCGTCAGGTGGGTGTGATTGTGCGCTCCGGTTCATTGCGTGATTTCCACGATCTGGCATTGTGCGTGGCGTTGGGAGCCAACGGACTCGTCCCCTATGCCATGTATGCAGTGGCGCTAGGCATCGCGCCCAAGCCGCCCAAGCAGGAGATTCCGGCAGACATCCGCGCCAAGCAACTCAGTGGGTTGCTGAAAGTCATCAACGGTGGCATCGAAAAGATCATCTCGACCATCGGCTGCCATGAGCTGCGTGGCTACGGTCATTCGTTCAGTTCGGTCGGTCTGGCGACCAGCCTGGCCCCCTACTTCAATACACCAAATTACTTCGGTTCAGAAGCGCGCGGGCTGACCTTCACCGATCTGAAGGATGATGCTGAAGAGCGCGCGGCTGAACTGCGCGGCGAGAAGCCCGGCAAACTGGCGAATGCCGACCGGCTGTATCCCAAGATGTGGAAAAAGATTGAGGATGTGGCGCACGGCGAACTGAGCCTGGAAGAATACACCCAGGAAATGTTCACGCTGGAAGACGAGATTCCAGTGGCGCTGCGGCATGTCATTGGTCTGAAGACGCTGGAAAAGAGCGAGGTCGATCCCGATGAAGTGGACATCACCATCGGGCATCACTCGATGCCAGCCATCATCGGTGCCATGTCGTTCGGCTCGCAGGGTGAACTGGCTTACAAGGCTTATGGTGAAGCCGCTTACCGCTTGAACACCATCTGCGTCAACGGTGAAGGCGGCGAACTGGCGGATGTCATGGGGCGGTATCCACGCAATCGTGGCAATCAGATCGCCTCGGCGCGGTTCGGGGTGAACATTGAGTTCCTCAACTCGTGCGACTATCTGGAGATCAAAATTGGTCAGGGGGCGAAACCCGGCGAAGGCGGTCAGCTCCCCGGCTACAAGGTGACGGAACAGGTGGCAGCGGCGCGCAAGACCACCCCCGGCGTTGATCTGATCTCGCCCAGCAACAATCATGATCTGTACTCGATTGAAGACCTGGCGCAGTTGATCGATGAACTCAAGACCGCCAATCCGCATGCCAAAGTCTCGGTCAAAATCCCGGTTGTCCCCGGCGTCGGCGTGATCGCAGTGGGCGTGGCAAAAGCTGGCGCGGACATCATCAATATCACCGGTTACGATGGCGGCACTGGCGCGGCACGTTCGCACTCGCTGCGGCATGTCGGCCTGCCGGCGGAGATCGGCGTGTGGTTGTCGCACCGCGCCTTGAGCGAAAGCGGCCTGCGCGATGATGTTGAGTTGTGGGCGGATGGCGGCATGAAAAGTGGGCGCGATGTCGTCAAGATGCTGTGCCTGGGGGCGAATCGCGTCGGTTTCGGCACACTGGCGATGGTGGCAGTCGGCTGCACCATTTGTCGCAAGTGTCACGAAGGCACCTGTCATGTCGGCATCACCACCCACGTCAAGACCAAAGAAGAAGCGACGCTCAAGGGCATCAAGCACTTCGAGCCACGCGACTACGATATGGCGGTCGAAGGGATTGTCAACGTCTTCCACATGCTGTCAGACGACATCCGCAAATGGACCGCCCGGCTGGGCTTCACCCGGACGCAAGACCTGGTAGGTCGGGCGGATCTGCTGGAACAGATCGCCATGCATGACCGGATTGACCTCAGCCCGCTGCTGAGACGCGCTCCCCAGAACGCCAAGCGCGCCCTGCAACCGGGCGTGGGCAAGCGTCTGGTGCGTCCGCGCAACACCCTGACTATTCAGATCACCTCGACCATCGCCCAGCAGGTCGAAGCTGGCGAACGCGAACTGACCTATGATGACGAGCAGGTGATGGCGATGGATCGCGCACTCGGCACGCACCTGGCTGGGGCGATCAAACGTGGCGACTTCCTGAACGCTGATCTGGTGGAAGCCGTCCACCTGAACTTCAGCAACTCGGCTATCCCCGGCAATGGTCTGGCGGCTTTCCTGGATGCGCCGCTGGATGTGATGGTTGAAGGTGGGGCGCAGGATGGCGCGGCCAAGTGTTCACGCGGCGGCACCCTGACGATCCTGAAGGGGTTGAACCACAACGGTCAGCGACTCGATGGTTCGGTTGGCAAGAGCTTCGCTTATGGTGCACAGGGCGGGCGCTTCATTGTGCAGGGCAACGCCGATACCCGTGCCTGCATTCGACTCAGCGGGGCTGATGTGATCTTCGGTGGCGAAGTGAATGAGCCGCTGCGCGACGAACTGGGCGGTCTGGCAGCGCGGTCTAACCTGAAGGGCTATGCCTGCGAATACATGACCTCCGGGCGCGTGATGGTGCTGGGCGACCCAGGCCCCTGGATGTGCGCGGGTATGTCCGGCGGCGCGATCTACCAGCGCATTCAACCGGAGATGAACCTGACGGTTGAGGCCATCAAGCGGCGCATCGCCGAAGGTGCGACAGTGGACATCTTCCCGCTGGATGAACGCGGGACTGAAGATGTGCGCGAACTGCTGAACATTTACATCCAGACGCTGGAAGTGAACAACCAACCGCAGGCGGCGCAGCATCTATATGCCCTGCTGCAACGGCCGCAGGATCACTTCGTCAAGATTGCTCCACCGACACGCAAGAACTAAACCTGCCGCATCTGTATCATCACAGAGCTGCTGCCTTCACTGTGCAGCAGCTCTGTTGCTGATTATCCTGATGTGACTAATCTGGCTTGGCTGACCGACAGCGTGACCTAGCTGATCGGCTCTGGGTCCTCGAAGTGGACGTTCTGATCAATCAGAGGCATCGCATCGTGCGTTGTTCGCACAGCGATGTGGTCACAGGTTGCCATCGTATGCCGCCACCATTCACGCTCATCCCAGGCGGGCCCCCAGGGATCATCGGTTGCATACTGCGCCAGCCACCAATCGCGGCAGGCTTCGCAGCAAAAGTCTCGTTCCGGCGAGGCATCTTTATCACGCTGAAGGACAGTCTGCCCTTCAGGGTAACGGCGCAAATAGTAGTCCATTTCGATTTCAGAACCGCATCCATCACAGATGCGAGTGGGTATCAATTTGATGCTCATGGAGACTCCTCAGACAATCTTGCCTTCATTCTCTATTCAAGATCATCCGAGTAATTGCGACTAGTGACAAATGTCACAATCCAACAAAAACCGATCATCAACCTCCGGCAACGGTTGCCAGCACCCGTTGAATCTTGAGCGCCAGATGCAGGATGAGCCGATTATCTGGGTCATCGAGATTCATCTCGGTCAGTTCGGCGATGCGCTGCAAGCGATACACCAGCGTGTTGCGATGCACATCCAGGTCGGTCGCGGCCTGCGCCAGGTTGCCATTGGCCTTGAAGAATCCGTTCAGAGTACGGATGAGATCACCATTTTTCTGCTTGTCATGCTCGACCAGTTTGCCCAGCGTCTCATTGTGAAAGCGGCGCAGATGATCGAGATTGCGTTCCTTCAGAGCCAGGAGCAGTTGGAACAATTTCAGGTCGCCATAGAAGGTCGTCTGTTCACGATCACCCAACTCGTTGGCGATGCTGACCGCATCCTTCGCTTCGCGGTATGACTCACGCAGGCTGGAAAGCCCGGTGACAGGCCGGCTGATCCCCGAACCCACTACCCCGCTTGGGGTACGCGCCGCCAGTTGATCGCGCACTTCTTCCACCAACCGGCGAACGCGCGGCATATGTGCCGGGGTCTCCAGCGGATATAACGCCACAATCACATCAACATACTGCCCCACTGCCCCATTGATCTGCCGTCGCACCATATCATCGCGCACTAGCGAGATGAGCGACTCCAACGGCAGCGGCGCACCTGCGCGGGTCGAAGCCCGAAATACCGCCACCATATAGCCCGAACCAACATCAAAACCCGATTGCTGGGCGCGGGTTGTCAGCAGGTCATCATCGGCGGGCGTACCGCTCAGCCACATCTGAATCCAGTCGCCACGCGCCTGCTCGACAGCGAAGGCGATGGCCTTGTTCTTCGCCAGTTCGATGGCACACACATCGGCTCCATAGGACATGACGAGCCGGTCAAATTCGTCCAACGGTGTCTGCTTATCCACCAGCGACAAGTAACCCGCTACCCGCTTCTCGACCTTCAGGACAGTCGTATAGCCGAGCGGGCTGGGGGCAATGCTGCCCTCGGTGTCGGGTGCATCCCGTTCCAGCCAGTTCTGAAACGCCCCATAAGGCAGGGTTTGCAAAATCGCTCGTCCACTAGTACCCAGTCGGCGCGTGACATTGGGATAGACCTGTGCCATCAGCACACCAGCATCATCATGAACGACGACTGGGCGCGCCGTCGCCCGCGCCACAATTTGCAGCAGGCTGTTGAGATCACGATTTTCAGCCGCCAGGCGCGTCAATTGCCGCTGAATTTCCATCGCCCGTTGGTTCAACTGGGCGGTGTAGTTGGCGATGAGCGTATTGACCGAGCGCTCGATGCGCGTCAGATTGCTATCATCCGGCAGCGCCAGCAGACCAATCTGGCAATCGGTAGCGATGGTGATGGCGGCGTCAGAAACATCATCAATCACAGCAACCGCCCCGACCCCGACCTGTGCCAGGCTTTGCACCACTTCAGACAGCGTCAGTCGGCTGTTATAACTGCGCAGCACATCCATCGAGACCAGCGCCAGCTCACCCCCATAGACATCGGGGAAAGCCGGGGGCTGGGCGCGAACCGTGACAGCCCAGTTGATGGCTTGCTCCGGCGACCCGGCTGCCAGCGTGGTACCCAGAGGCAAGGCGAATTGCAGCAATGCCTGTAATGTTGTTGAATTGTTTTCGCTCATACTTGAACCTCGCCAATGGTGACATTGTAATCTGCGTAACAACCAGTGGCGATAACAGTTTCCCACAATGGAAATTGGCACGATTTAGCTATTATAACCAAACCTATAGAGATCAGCCAAAAAGATGACGCCTGTAGTGGGTCTCAATCTGGCATATTCGACCAAACAAAAAGGGCGAGTTTCAACCCGCCCTTTTCGTTGCTTTGTCAACATTAGCCTATGATGTTACGCGCTGCACACCCAGCACCAGCGACTCGCCGTCGAGCTTCTGACGCTCTTTGTCATCGGTGAAGTCCTGGCGGAAGTAGCCGTTGGCCGGTTCCTGTGCGTCCAGCGAAACACCTAACGTTTCTGTCCGGATATAGTCGGCATAGGTCTGAATGGCCTTGCCCAGCCGGTCACTAGCGACATAACGGATGGCGATGGTATCCGCAATGTTGTAGTCAGCATCCTTACGCATGGTCTGGATGCGACGGACCACTTCACGCGCCAGCCCCTCCATGACCAACTCATCGCTCAGGCGAATATCCACCGCCGCCAGATAACCACCGTCCTCAGCAATAGCAAATCCTTCGGACGACTTCTGCTTGACTTCGACTTCCTGCGGAGTCACTTCAAAGGTTGCGCCATTCACGTCCAGGGTCACGTTCTGCCCACCCAGCAGCAGCTTGGCCCAGCGGGTGATGTCGTCCACCAGGCCTTCACGCAGCGCTTTCTGCACCGCAGGGAAATCCTTACCCAGCTTTTTGCCCAGGGCACTCGGCAGCGGATTCAGCGCGTAGGAAACGACCTCACCTGCCCCCTGCAACACCTTGACCTGCTTCACATTCAGTTCGTTCTGGATCAGCGCCGACAGACGCTCGACCGCGGCAGTTTCTTCTGGCGAACGAGTCACAAACTGGGCGCTTGCCAGCGGTTGGCGCACGCCGATCTTGACCGTTTCACGGGCGGCACGACCCAGGCTCACCAACCGTTCAACCAGATTCATCTCCCGAATCTTGACCTGATCGATCAAGCCTTCGTCAAAGCTCGGCCAACTCGCTAGATGTACACTGTCGGGCGCGCTCTTGTCGACATCGGCCACCAGATTGCGGTACAACGCTTCGCTCAGGAACGGCATCGCCGGCGCAATCAGCTTGGAAAGTGTGACCAGGCATTCATAGAGGGTGGCATACGCCCCCAGCTTTTCCGCATCCGCCTCTGCCTTCCAGAAGCGGCGACGGCTCAGACGGACATACCAGTTGCTCAGACGCTCGACAAACACCTGTACCGGGCGGGTGGCGTCCGTGACGTTGTAGCTTTCGTAGGCTTCGGTCACTTCCTTGACCAGCAGATTCAGTTCCGCCAGCACCCATTGATCGAGCGGATCGCGCTGCTCCAGCGGCGGCTGTGAATTGGCCGGCGACCACCCATCCAGGTTGGCATAGGTAACAAAGAACGTATAGGTGTTCCAGAGAGTCCCCCAGAATTTGTTGATGACCTCGCCGACCAGATTGGCCGAGAAACGGCGCGAGTCGCCCGGCGGGCTGGAGGTATACAGATACCAGCGGAAGGCATCCGCGCCGTGGGCGTTCAGCACATCCCAGGGATCAACGATGTTACCTTTGCTCTTGGACATCTTCTGGCCTTCTTCATCCAGAATGTGTCCCAGGCAGATGACGTTGCGATAAGCCACTTCGTCAAACAGCATGGTGCTGATGGCGTGCAGGCTGTAGAACCAACCGCGCGTCTGGTCAATCGCTTCGCAGATATAATCCGCTGGGAACTGCTGCTTGAACAACTCGGCATTCTTGTGCGGATAGCCCC
Organism: Anaerolineae bacterium; assembly: GCA_022843385.1. Taxonomy (GTDB): domain Bacteria; phylum Chloroflexota; class Anaerolineae; order Aggregatilineales; family Phototrophicaceae; genus CFX2. Next base: position 8,999 of record JALHNT010000002.1, read on the forward strand.
ACTGGGCCACCGGCATCGCGCCGCTGTCGAACCACACATCGATCACTTCCGGCACTCGCCGCATCAGCCCACCCGTGCCATTGGGATTAGGGAACGTGATGTCATCAACATGCGGACGATGCAGGTCGAGTCCAGTCAGGTCGCGTCCTGCCAGCTTGCTCAACTCGGCCACGCTGCCCACACATAAGGTCTCACCCGTCTGTTCATCGACCCAGACCGGCAGCGGCGTCCCCCAGTAGCGTTCACGCCCCAGCGCCCAATCCTTGACCTCTTCCAGCCAGTTGCCGAAGCGCCCTTCCTTGATGTGTTCTGGCACCCAGTTGATCTTTTGGTTCAGCCCCACCAGCTTATCGCGGAAAGCAGTTGACCGGATGAACCAGGTATCGCGGGCGTAGTACATCAACGGCGTATGATCACGCCAGCAGAACGGATAGTCATGGGTATAGGTCTGCTGCTTGTACATCAGACCGCGCTCGCGCAAGTCGCGGCTGATCTCTGGGTCAGCTTCCTTGAACCACATGCCGCGGAACTTGGCTACCGCTTCGATGAACGTGCCATCCGGCGCGACGGTTCGCAGCACCGGCAGCTTGTATTTATTGCCAACGGTCAGGTCGTCCGCGCCAAAGGCCGGGGCGATGTGAACGATGCCAGTACCATCTTCAGTGCTGACAAAATCGCCCGCCACCACATAGGCATAATCCGACTCAACCGGCAGGAAGGTGTAGAGCGGGTTATAGTGCTGCCCCAACAATTCCTTGCCCTTGAAACGTTTGACCACCGTGTACTGTTCCGGGTTGACCAGCACCTTCTCGACCAAATTGGCGGCCAGGATCAGGTTCTCGGTACCCTCCCCTTTCAGCACCGGCCCTTCGACCTGGACATAATCGATGTTCTCGCCCACTGCCAGCGCCACATTGCCCGGCAGCGTCCAGGGGGTGGTCGTCCAGACCAGGAAGTACACCCCCGGTTTATCGCGCAGCGGGAAACGCACATACACGCTGGGGTCATCGACCTCATCGTATCCTTGCGCCAGTTCATGACTGCTCAGGGGCGTGCCGCAGCGGGTGCAGTACGGCACTACTTTGTACCCCTGGAACAGCAGGTCTTTTTCCCAGAACTGCTTGAGAATCCACCAGATGCTCTCGATGTAGTCGTTGCTGAAGGTGATATAGGCATTATCGAGATCGACCCAGAAAGCGATACGTTCGGTCAGCTTTTCCCAATCGGTCAGGTAGCGAAGCACGCTTTGCCGGCATCTGTCGTTGAAGGCGGCGATGCCATAGGCTTCGATCTCGTGCTTGTGCTTGATGCCGAGTTCTTTCTCAACCTCGATTTCGACGGGCAGACCATGCGTGTCCCAGCCACCAATGCGTCGGCAGTAATGCCCCTGCATCACCTTGTAGCGCGGGAAGATATCCTTGAAAGCGCGCGCCAGCACATGATGGCTGCCCGGCTTGCCATTGGCTGTCGGCGGGCCTTCATAAAACACATAGGTCGGCTGACCTTCGCGTTCGGTCAGGGTGCGGCGCAGGATGTTCTTCTCGCGCCAGTAATTGAGCTGGTCGCGTTCGAGTTTCTGGATGTCAACTTTGGCATTCACTGCCTTAAACATAGCGATCTCCATGCATTCGTCGTCTGTGAAGCGGATTGAAACGGAATCGATAAACGCCTCATTGGGCTATTCGAACGAATCCGTCAATCAGCCGCGATTGGAGTGTAGCCTCCAGCATCACGGTGACACCTCCTTCAACCGATTGAGTAGTGCGAGAATGAAAAATCCGTCACGCAGGACGGATAGATTATGGCTGAAATGTTGGCATTCGGGTAGGGTTAGCCCTCGCCAAATATCGACTCGGGATTGGGCGGCACCTGACCAGACCAGAAGATTTCGCGCGCCAGGCGGAAGGTCGTCTGTTGTGGATTGTCGCCGGTGGCAATGATGACTTCCCAGGATTGGGAGAAAATCGAGAAACGGCTCTCACCGGTACACTGGGCCACATTCTGGCGCGGCGACCCGGCGGCGCTGAAACTATCATCATCGGTCGGTTGATCACCACACCACAGCGGTGCTACCCGACAGCTTCCACCTTGCTCCTGATAAAACCGAACCACATCACAGGCTGGGGAAGCCGAAGCATATACCCATTCATCAACGCCGTAGTCACTGGGAGTATGCAGGGTAACGACGCTCTCCCCCGGCAAGGGTGGTCCCGGCGGAAACAGGATCGAATACAGCACTCCCAGCACCTGGGTGCCAATGAAAAGCGCCAACAAGAGCGTAATGATCCCGATCAACAAGAGCGAGATCGGGATGCGCACTACTCGCTCCGGAGTTGACGCAGTCAAGTCAGCGCTGCCATTCCTGAATATACTCGATCAGCACCATTCCTTCGGTTTGCTGCGACGCAACGCCCGGTTGCACATTGATCCGGGTAATCTGCATACTGTTGAAGCCAGAATTGTCGAACAGGCAGCTAATTTGAAAAGGAGGCACATCTGCCACGCCCTGGTCAAATTCTGCAAAATTTCCTGAGGCAGGGTTACGAACACAGCGCTCGGTGTTACCACTGAATTCACTTAACTTCTGCTGATAATATGCAGCCACATCTTCAGCCGTTGTACCGCCGACGCTGTAGACAATCCGTTGTGACGTCTCCGAAAGCGCCAGTGGATAGCCCGCGAGCTGCTGCGCATTGGGGAAAACCGGAACCGAATAGGGTGCCATACGCGAATTGCGATCCAATACAAAACTCAGAATGCCACCAACTACGGCCACAATGCCAATGATACCGCCCAGCGTTCCGAGCCGTAACAGTGAAATGTTCCCATCACGACCAACCAGCACACTCATAGGTCCTCCAGCAAGGATTGCATCTGCAACACATCATCTGCAAGGGATTGAGCATAAGGCGTATCCTTGAAACGCCGGGCCGTTTCCTGCCAATAGAGCAGACCGGCGTTAATTTGCTCAGGCGAAGGCGGGACGGCTGCACCCATTCGATACAGCAGATAGCCCATCATCAAGCGGCGAAATGGCTCTTGTTCCAGCGCCAACGCCTGTTCCAGAGTTTCACGAGCTGCACCATCCCCAGCACGGTAAAGTGCCTCGCCCAAATCAATCCGGACGATTTCCGGCGCACCAGCTTCTAGCGCCTGTTGAAAGATCGCAGCCGCTTCCTTAAACTGTCCCTTTATGAGCAGTGTACGTCCAAATGCATAAAGTGGAAAGTGATGGTTTGGTCGTAAAGCTAGAGCTTTCTTGACAATTTCTTCACTTTTATCCAGATCGCCAAGCTGTCGATAACTGTTCGCCAACAGCGTCAAGGTGTTGACATCAGCCTTGCCCTGAGCTTCTACCTGTTCCATAATCGCACAGGCTCCGGCGAAATCCTCCGCCAGATATTTCCTCTGTGCTTGCGTGTAGGGGGTTACCATATGGCGATTACCCCACATAAAAATGATCTGACAGACAAACAACAGCCCGATCACACCGATCAATGAGGGCTGTCGCAGTTCAACCGGTCCAAATTGCAGCACAACAAAAGCCAAGCCGAATAGTGCAAGGCCAACCGCAAATGCAATCTGGGTAGGTCGCTCCCAACTCCGTATCATGCGCCACAGATAGGCCGTCAGTCGTCCCATAAATCCTCTACCCAATGGTCGCTGAGTCGGCTTCTTGCAAAGCCCTTTGGATCGCTTCAATCTCTCGGCTCAGCGCCTGCCCATAGGCCGTCCCGCGCAACGCTCCCAGTCCAGATTGCCAGGTAGCTAGTCCATCGCGGGCGCCCATCATCTTGGCAGTCGCACTCATTGCCTGTCGGGTATCGCCTGCCGCTGCATAAGCCTGCGCGAGATGAAACTGCACCCGAACACCATACAGCGCCGGCATCGGATAGTGTGCCGCCCGCTGAAAGGACTGAAGCGCGCTGGCTTCGTCACCGGCGAAACGCTGGACAAAGCCAAGTTCTGACCAGATGATCGGTTGGTCAGGCTGTAGTTCAGCGGCTTTGCGCAAGGCCCGTGCTGCTTCATCATACGCTACCTGCAAACGATAACCATTTGCCAGAGTGATATAAGAACCGGGATCATCTGGAAACAGGCTCACAGCGCGATCGGCCGTAGCCTGCGCCTTGCCCAATTGGCCGGCATAAGCATAGGCACTGGTCAACAGCATCAGGACCTCTGCCGTTTCCTTACCTTCCTTGATTGAACGCTCTAACAATGGAATTGCTTCACGAAAGCGAAAGGCTTCGATCAGGCGGTAGGCATCGCCATAACCAGAACCCTGCACCCGCGACTGCCGCGCCAGCAGCAACCCAACCATGACAAACCAGATGAAGAACATGACTGCGGCCAGACACAGCCCGGCCAGCGCGATCTGCACCGAAGATGAAAGGTTCTCCGGCCCAAGCGAACGACCACCGAGCAGCTCGCTCACCAGCCCGCTGATGAAGATCATCACGCCCAGCAGAGCCAGGAGAGGAGCAAAGTAAATTGCGATCATGCGCATTCGGGTATTCATGGCTGCCATTCGTTCAACTTGATCTGACCACCCATCAAGTTGGCCGCTTGCGCAACATCTGCACCAATCACGGCCCGCAGCGTCTCGGCCTCTTTGGCTTCCAGAATCGTTTGCCATTCATCCAGGCCGCGCCCATGCCGTTTCAATGCCGCCAGATGTTCTTCAGCAGCGCTGATCTGACCAAGGCGAACATACGCGCGTAACAGATAAAAGTGAATCAACAGTCGGTGGCGAACATCCTTGACCTTCAACGCAAGCGCCCGTGCTAGGTGGTCAATAACGGATTGAGACAGCAGCAGCCGATCCTCAATCATGCCCAGATTGTAGAGTGTCACCCAGTCACTCGGTGCGAGTTGATGAGCGCGTTCGGCGGCCTTGAGTGCCTCAGCATAATTCCCCGATTGCAAGTGGACTTCTGAAAGACCGTTGTAGCCAATCGGCGAGTCCGGTACAAGTTCCGTCATTTTCTCGTAGTCCCGAATGGCCTGTTTGAGTTTGCCGGATAAGCGATAGACTTCGGCGCGGAACTTATAATGCTGGGGATTATCCGGCTCCGCCCGGATGACCTTATCCATCACTTTAGCCGACTCGGCATATTCCTGCTTGCGCAGATGCTTGATTGCCTCGCGATAAGCGATGGGCATCCGGCTGCGAGACAGAAACAAGCCAGCCACCACCCAACCCAGCGCCGCACCTATGAGCAATGTGCTGTACTGTGGCAGCAGAGTTAACCCGACAGCCAGCGCGAGGACAGCCGGAACCAGAATCGCTGACCAGCGCCCACGCTCATCAGGAGGCAGGCGGATGAAAAAGATGATGACTGCACCCAGCACAAATGCCAGTGCCAGGAGCGACTGAACCGGACGCACCCAGTCGTACTGCTGGACAACACTGTTCAGAACCAGGCTGATGAACCCCGTCAGCAACAGCCATATCACCAGTACACGCGACAGGGTGGGTCCGAGAAAAACCTGAATGCGCTTAATCATGCCTCAAGTTCCACATAGATACGTTTGTTGATGCCGCCTTTACTCTTGTAGTCAGTAATCCGAATGCGCCCGACTTCGCGGGTATTCGCCACGTGGGTGCCACCGTCAGCCTGCAAATCAAGTCCGACGATTTCGACCGTTCGCACTTCGGAAATACCTTCAGGCAGCAAGTTAATTTTGGTGCGAATCAGGTCAGGTATGTTGAAAGCGTCTTCTCGGGGAAGAATTTGTACGCGAATGTCCCGTGAAGCGCTTACCTCAGCGTTGATGCGGGCTTCAATCTCACTCACTGATTCTTTTTGCAGGCGCTCAAACTCAAAATCCATGCGCCCGCTCAATGGTTCCATATTGCCACCGGTCACGCTGGCACCATAATCACGCCAGACAACACCACACAAAATGTGCATCGCGGTGTGCGTTCGCATGAGCCGGTAGCGCCGATCCCAATCGAGCACCCCTTTGACAGATGCGCCAATCGGCGGCAGTTCGCCGGTCACCACATGAATATTGCCACGAGCAACACTGGTCACCGGAAAGTGATGTCCCTCGACAATCAACTGCCCCATGTCGTGCGGTTGACCGCCCCCCCCCGGATAAAAGGCGGTGCGATTGAGCAATAGTCCATTTTGTGCGGCATCATGCCCCGTGATGACCGCATCAAATTCCCGCACATAACTATCGATCTGATAGATGAGTTCAGTCATGTTGATTTCTACTCCTGGTCGTCAGATCCGCCCGCATCCGCAGCATCACATCCTGACCGCCCACTGAGCGCCAGAAGGCTAACCCTTCCTGGTTTGCCGACGCCACATGCCAATCAAAATAAGTCACCTTCCGCTCCTGGAACCAGTCCTTGAGCGATTCAACCAGGGCCCGTCCAACACCGGCACGCCGATGCGATGGCTCAACATAGATGTCTGCCAGAAAGCCTCCTGGCTCCTGCGCAAAAATATCGCCCATCAGGTCAACAATCATGCCCAATGCGAATCCGACTGGCTGACCATTAACCTCGGCCATCAAGGCACAGGTATAGGCATCATCCAATCGTTCCAGGATACGCCGCACATAGCGATGCTCTCCCCCGCGGGCTGCCCCAGGCAAGTTATGATCTAACGATTGATGATACGACACCAACGCCAGCCACATGTCAGCCAGACTATCCGCATCATCTTCGGTAACGGGTCGAATTATAAGGTCAGCCACAACTGTCTTGTCCAATCCGTCGCACCCTGGGCGCGCCAAAATGCCTGATCAACCGCGCCTCGCGCTGCCACATGAACCGTGATGTGCAAAAGTTGGTGAGAACGGAACCAATCACAAATATGGTCGAGGAGCGCAGGCCCAACACCATGACTCTGCTGATGCGCTTCGACCACGAATTCGCTAACCACACCCATCTCCGCCGGTGCAAACCCCGCCGGTGAGGCGACGATGCGGCCCACCACATAGCCATCGATCTGTTCGTCACTCGCAGCCACCAGTACCGCTATCTTCGGATCGCTCAACCAACTGTGCGCTGCTTGAATCCACTGCACACGGGCATCGGGCAGCAGTTGTACACGGGCATCCATTTGTTGCAACAGGATCATCGATTCCAACCACAGCGCAGAACAGGAAACAAAATCAACCGGAGATGCCGCGCGAACAGTGACGGGTTGCATAACAATTCACTCAACCGACTTTCCGAGTCAGCATATCACTCAGGTACACGCAAATCAAGCACGTCGTGTACAATGGTCGGGTATGAGCCTCGAATTCGACGATCAACAATTACCGGACTGGATGCAGCGCGCCCGCCGCAAAACGGATTGGGGTGTGTTATTGGTGGTCGGTTTCGCCTTGGCCCTCGCCATGCCATTCCTGTTGCATCCTGACCTACCCCACACCAATGCAAGCGAAAACTATGTGTACTTGACTGCTGACTATGCGCAGGCATTAGAAGAAGGTCGCTTGTATCCACGCTGGTCAGCCAATGTATTGGGCGGTTACGGTGCACCTGTCCCGCACTTTTATCCGCCGCTGCCAGCCTATGGCTCAGCGCTGGTCAAGGTGTTGCTGACCGATGACTCGGTCGCCGCCATCCGAATCATGTATGTCATCGCATTGGTTGGCGCTAGTGTGGCAGTGTATTGTTGGGTACTGCGACGCGCCAGCGCCCCGGCAGGTGTACTTGCTGCCCTGCTGTATATATGCAGTCCGTACATGGGGCTGACATCACCCCATGTGATGGGCGACCTGCCCGGCAGTCTCACACTGGGTCTTGTTCCAACACTATTGTGGGCCTCTGACCGGCTGCTACGCCGCAATCAACCAACCGACATCATCCTCGTGGCCGTCACAACCGCCGCCCTCATCCTGACGCGGCCCGAAGGGCTTATCATTGGTGCGCTATTCATCATCGGATTAGCAGTATGGGAGCATCACGTTGCAGGTCAGCGCGTGAACGGATGGGCGCTGTTATGTAGCCTAGTACTTGGAATCGGGATGAGCACCTTTTTCTGGCTGCCAGCGGTTCTGGAAGCCAATTCCGTCACCTGGCAATTCGTCACCCATCCGCCGGAGTGGGATATTCGATTGGGTGATCTATTCGCCACGCTGCGTCCGCTCGACCTGGCACAGACGGTCTATATCCCGCAATTTACAACCGGTTTAGGGTTGCCGCTCCTGGCGGCTTGCGGTGCCTTACTCTCAAGTTACATATACCGGAAAATGACCCTGCAAAGTCTGTTCTTTCTGGCTGGCTGGGTCATCGCCATCTGGCTAATCATGGTTCGCCCAGACGATGTAGCGCTGGTCGGTTTTCTGACGTTATGCTGGGCAATCAGTGCCAGTGGAATCGTCGTCGCATCGTCGCGCTTCCTGTCCAAACAACTTGAACGACTGCTTCTGACGCTGCTTATCATTCTAACATGGATTGCGGCAACACCGATCTGGTCACATCGCCCGGCAAAAGAGCCGTTTGGCGAAACCGATGCCGGCGTTCAGGTGGCCTATGATCAGCGGGGCTACGGCGTTGCCATCCTACCTCCGGGACATCCGCTGCCCATTACCGTACCCACCAGACTGCTGCCCAGCCGTTACCTGCTCGATAACTACGCCGTAGGCAGCGTGAACAAACTCGCGCCGGGCCAAATCACGTCATCATTTCAGGCTGGTCTGCTCGATCACAACTCCCATAGCGACACCTTTCAGGTGAGCTTCATCCGCCCCCCCTTGACGCTGGACGTGTTGACGGCTTACTTCCCTGGATGGCGTGCCACCCTCGATGATGAGGAACTGTCGCTCCAGCAAAACCCTGTCAACGGCTTGATTCAGATTCAGATCGATGAAATCAGTCGTAGTCGGGGTGAGATGACAATTTATCTGGGCACCACCAATATCCGGCAAGGTGCATGGCTGGTCACCGCTGCTACTCTGGCTATCCTGCTGCTATGGACGAGGCGGCGCTTTCAGCATCCCCGACGACTGCAACAACCTGAGCGTAAGCTGCTGACCACCCCGGAAGCGCGCCTCATAGTCATGCCATTACTGACATTCACCGTCGTCAATATTCTGCTGCGCGTGCCCGGGTTACCGTTTTCGCTGGAAGCTGTGCCAGGTTATTCCCTGCGTGATGCACTGCAAATCAATAATCGCACCGATGGCGGATTGACACTGCTAGGCTTTGACCCCAACACTCGCGCCTTTCGCCCAGGCGAGGTTGTCCATCTCAACCTGTACTGGCAAGCGCAGCGCTTCCTCACGGAAAACTACTTGACGCAGATCACCCTGGTAAACAACCGCGACGGTCAGGCTTGGGTCGTATCGCAACCGCGCCCACCCGGACTGTATCCCACCCGACGCTGGAACACCGTGCAGTACGTTGTTGACCCATATCAGCTCATACTCCCGGCTGACATTCCGGTGGGCAATTACCAGATTCGTGTGAGCGCTTTTTGGTGTAGTACGGATTGCGAAACAGGACGAAACAACCTCAATTTCTTCGATACGAGTGGTGAACTCATCGGCACCAGCGTCAATCTACCCACCCTGCTCGCCGTGAATGCAGACCGTTAGCGATGTCCTTGTCGAAGCCTCGCTCGCTCTGTACAATCACCGGACGCTACAAAAGGAGAAACCAACATGGCAAACGACACAACGAATGCAATCAGCCAGGCCTGGAAGCAACATCGAGATGGCAATGCCAAAGGCGCTGTCAGCGAATTCCAACGAATCACCAGCCGCGAGTTACAAAGCATTGATGCCTTTTATGGTCTGGGTTTAGCGCAGAAATCCGCCGGACAGGCTCAGGACGCCATCGCATCCTTCAAGAAAGCGCTCGAACTGGTGGAATCCGGTGCTGGTCGTGACAAAGGGCAATCAGAAGTCATCAGCGATCACGACCGTTACATGATGTTAGGGCGCATGATTAAGCAGCGGCTGTCGGAATTGAATGCTACCCCAGGCAAGTGATGGATAAACAAGAGCGCCTTCTGAAAACCATCGCCGGTGAAAACACCGATCGCGTGCCAGCGGCGCTCTGGCGTCATTGGCCGGGCGATGACCAACGCGCTGCCGATCTGGCACGTTCGACGCTTGAGTTTCAACAGTCATTCGATTGGGATTTCGTCAACATCTGTCCATCCAGCCATTATCAGATCAGCGATTATGGCATTCAGGATGAGTGGGAAGGCAATCTGGAGGGCCGACGAACCGTTATTCGTCGCGCCATTTATCGCTCGCTGGAATGGACCGAACTCCGACCCCTTGATCCGAATCGCGGGACACTGGGGCGACATCAGGAAGCCATTCGACTGGTCTGTGATGGACTGCGAACGGAACCGACTCCAGTGGTGTGTACAGTCTACAGTCCGCTGACCCAGGCGCAAGCCTTGTCCGGCGCTGAAATCCTTATCCGACATATTCGCACCAATCCGGATCGGGTGCAGACTGGCCTGAACGCGCTGACTGAAAGCACCTTGCGGCTGATTGATGCTGTCAAAAAACTGCCGGTGGCTGGCATCTACTATGTCATTGACCATGCCAATGCCGATATCCTATCCGAAGAAGAATACCGGGCATTTGGCCTACCCTATGATCGCAAGATTATCGAGTCCCTGCCGGAAAAATGGTGGCTGAATCTTGTCCAGGTACGGGGCGGCACCCCGATGCTGAAGGTCATCGCTCCCCTTCCGGCTCAGGTGGTTCACTGGCCCGATCAGGACAGTGAGATTGAGCTAGCGCAGGGCAAACTGATCCTGAATCATGCCCTGTGCGGTGGCCTCTCACGTTGGCGACACTTACACAACGGCACGCCAACCAGCATCCGCGAACAGGCGCGACTGGTGTTGTCCCAACTCAATCATCGTCGGCTCATACTGTCGGCTGGTGACCCCTTGCTGGTGACAACGCCGCTGTCCAATATTCGGGCGGTGCGGGATGTGGTGGAAGGGAAGTAAAAATGCCGATCCGTGTGATAGCCGGTAGCGCCAAAGGACGAAAGCTCAAGCTCGTTCCAGGGGATACCACGCGCCCGATCATGGATCGTGTTAAAGAGGCTCTATTCAACATCCTGGGGCGCGACATTTTCGACGCAACCTTCCTGGATTTGTTCGCCGGGACCGGCAGCGTCGGCATTGAAGCCCTCAGCCGGGGCGCAACCAAGGTCTTGTTTATTGACAATGAGCGCAGGGCCATCCAGACCATCCAGGACAACCTGACAGCGACTCGCCTGGCTGATAAAGCCATCGTGCGGCAGATTGATGCACTGAGCCTGCTGAAGCAAGCGCCACCTTTCCCTTTCACCATCATTTTTGTTGCGCCACCCCAGTACAAGGGTCTGTGGTTGAATGTCCTGAAAGCATTGGACGCCAACCCGGCATGGATCGGTTCAGACACGCTTGTCATCGCGCAGATCGACCCCACCGAACTTGCCCCTCTTGAGCTACAATATCTGGAGCAAACCGACCAGCGCAAATATGGCAATACATTGCTCTGCTTCTTTGAGAAAAAGATAACCGGAGGGTCAGACCGTGACGAACCTGAGTCAGCTTGAAGACATCGCCGCTGAATTGATCCACACGTTTGAAATCAACAGTCCCCCGGTGCCAATCGAAATTATGTTGCAGCGCCCGAAACCGGACATGTGGAGTGAAGTGGACATCACCGAGCTATCGGTGGGCTTCCTGCGAACGGGCGGACATTTCTCTCCGCGCATGTCGCTGGCACGGCTGCTGGCACGACACATTATTCAGAGCGAATGGGGCGAGTCACGCGGGCTGCGCGATCTGCTGAAACAGGACAAGAATGAGGAGATGCTCAAGGCGTTTGCCCGGATGCTCATCATGCCGACCAGCATGGTGAAAGCCCTCAGCCTCAACGCTCGCACAGCACCGACGCTCAGTGTGCACTTCGAAGTGCCAGAGGAAGATGCGCGGTTGCGGTTACAAGAGCTGGCAACGCGCCTGTAGCGATGCCTTCAGCTGTGTTGCTCGACGAACAGGCGGGCAGTCTGTAGCGCATCGTCCTGAGTCACTACTACACCGATCACCTGCTGCTGGCGAATATGCTCCAGGATCGCCCCGATCATTGGCCCTGGTCGCAGTGCCAGTTGCTGCATGAGTTGGTTACCATCGACCAAAGGTGGCGGTGACACGACCTGTTCACGTTTGTCGTAATACGCTTCCAGCAGCACCCGAATCCGCTCGACCACTTCCAGCCAATCCGGTTGGGACAATTGTGTACTGTACGTCCCCAGATAATCGGCCACTGCCAGCAGGCACAGATCCACCCCAGCCTCGCCGAAACGCTGCCAGAAATGATAGACCGTGAGCGGATTGGTGTCAGCTAATTCGAGAGGGGCGCGGTGATGAACCACCATTGTGACCAACCGGTTGCATTCCGCCACACTCAGGCGCAACGCAATGCTCCGCGCCGCAACAGCCGCCGCCTCATCACCCGCCGCCGTAGCGCGTCCGACGTCGTGAAGCAGCGCCGCCAACATCAGCAACGCCTGATGAGGCCGCTCATTAGGCCAGCGCGTATCCAGATGTTTCACCAGATGCTTTCGATAGCGATCCAGTTGAATCGCCATCATCCCCCGACTAAAGGCCGCTACGGTATTGTCAGTCCGTTTGTAGCTGAACGTCGTCAGCAAATCCTGCAAATGCTCAATGACCAGCAGCGTATGAGTCCAGCTATCCTCAATCAGCGGCGGCTGCGGAAAGCCATGCAGCGCACGTGTTTCCGGCAGCGATTGATCCAATAGAGCCAAGCGTTCGGCAATCCGTAAACCGCTGACTGGACGCGGCAGGGAGAGCAGCTTGACCCATTCATCACGCACGCGCTCCGGCGAAACCCCGGTAAGCTGCATGGCATGTTGTCGAATATCCTGCAACGTCTCCGTTTCGATCCGCATCCCAAACTGGACGCTCAGGCGTACGGCCCGCATGAGTCGAATCGGGTCATTGCTCAACGCCAATGGGTTACAACGCCGGACGAGTTTGGCATAGAGATCCGCTTCACCACCCAACGGGTCGAGCAGCAGTTCCACATCGCCTTTGAGATCAACCGCCATCGCATTAACGGTGAAGTCACGATCCAGCAGATCGGCTTCCAGGGTCGCGCCGCGAAAGTGCGCCACATCAACCATGACGCGGCCATCTTCCCCATCAATCAAAGCGCGGCCGACATCGCGTTCGGCATCCAAAACAAAGAAACTGCCCTTGAAGTGATTGGCGATCAGACGGGCCAGTTGAATTGCATCACCATCGGTCGCCAGGTCGAAATCATGCAGTGGGCGGTGCATAAGCGCGTCACGCACTGAGCCACCCACCAGATAGATTGTAGCGGGAAATTCCTGCACCCGATTTTGGAGGTCGAAAACCATGTCCGGCCAGATCAATGGACGATCAGGTCGTTTGCCGATCATTACAGTGCATCCGATTTAACCACGCCAACAAATGGCAGATTGCGATACTTTTCGTCCAGATCGAGACCGTAGCCAAACACAAATTTGTTCTCGATCTCGAACCCCTGATATTCAATCGCGATATCGACTTTGCGCCGTTCCGGTTTGTTGAGCAGCGCACACAGGCGCAGGCTGGCCGGTTGGCGCGCCTTCAGCACATCCATAACAAATTTGAGGGTTTCGCCGCTGTCGATGATGTCTTCAACGATCAGGACATGCCGGTCGGTCACAGTGGCGCTCAGATCCATGTCGATGCGAACTTTGCCGGTGGATTCGCGCACGCCCTTGCCATAGCTCGAAACGGCCAGAAAATCCATTTCGTGGGGAACGGTGATGTGACGTGACAAATCGACCAGGAACATGATGCCGCCTTTGAGGATGCAGATCAGGATCAGATTATCCACACCCGCATAATCGCTGGAGATTTGCGCACCCAGTTCCGCCACCCGCCGCTGCACGGTGACTTCGTCAATCAGAATCTCGGCGAGAAACTTTTCATAAGGAAGCATAAACAAATCCCTGAACCGATGAGAATTGAGCGATTATAACACCGGCCTCACACAATGCACTCATCGACTTTAAGGCTTTTTCAGGCGGTGGGATGGCCTATAATGAACAAGAGAGCAGAGGATAACGAATGATGATTGCGGTACGACATATGATCCACCCCACTACCCCACGCGACACGATCCAGGTGACGCTGAATGACCAGCAGGTGCTGGAGGGCCCAGTGAGTGCAACGATTGAAGATTTTCTGCTGGCGGCCAGCCATCTCGATGACCGGCTAAACGCTGACCTGTTGATGGGCGGCATTGTCGATGGTCGGCTGCGTGAACTCAGCTATCCCCTGACGCGCGATTGTTCGTTACAGGCTGTACTCTTGAACAGCAGTGACGGCGGCCGCATCTACCGACGTTCTCTAGTGATGCTGCTCACAACCGCCGCCACCGAACTCTGGCCGGGGCTGTGCATCAATATCAATTATTCGATTCCTGAAGGCGGGTTCTACTGCAAGCTCTTGAATCGCCCGCCATTCACGCCTTCCGAACTCGATGCGCTGGAAGCCCATATGCGCCATATCGTCGAGCAGGATGACCTGATCGAAAAACGTTCCGCCTCGCTCGAAGAAGTGGTAGCCCTGTTCAGCCAACGCGGCGACGAGGACAAAATCCGTCTGATGGAACAGCGTACCCGCAACCACCTGATGCTCTACAAGCTGCGCGGACGCGAGGATTACTACTATGGCTATATGCTGTCTTCGACCCGTTATCTACGCACTTTCCGCCTCATCCACAGCGCTGGCGGTTTCATCCTGCAATACCCGCAAAAAGAAACTGTGAACGAACTTCTCCCGATCAATCCTCATAGCAAATTGGTGGAAGTCTTTCGCCAGGCTGATGAGTGGCTCGATCGCATGGGAGTCGAGGATATTGGACGGCTCAATCAGATTGTGCGGCAGGATGCAGCCGACGAGCTGATCCTGGTGGCCGAAGCCCTGCATGAACAACGGGTCGCCGCCATTGCCGGGGAAATCAGCGAACGACACGAACAGCAAGGCGTGCAACTGGTGTTGATCGCCGGGCCGTCTTCATCCGGCAAGACGACCTTCTCGAAGCGGCTGGCAATTCAACTACTGGCACATGGTCTGCGTCCCTTCACACTGGAGATGGACAACTACTTCGTTGATCGCGACCAAACACCACGCGATGCCAAAGGCGAGTACAACTTTGAGGCGTTGCAAGCCATCAATCTACCCCTCTTCAACCAACAGTTGCTCGCGCTGATGGATGGTCAGGATGTCACCCTGCCACGCTTCAATTTCATCAGCGGGGTGAGTCAGGCTGGCCCGCAGGTGAAACTCCAGCGCAACCAGATCATCATCGTCGAAGGCATTCATGGTCTTAATCCCGGTCTGGTTCCGGCTATTCCACCGGAAAAGATTTATCGCGTCTACGTTTCTGCCCTGACGCCCCTAAACATCGACAATCACAACCGCATCCCCACCACCGATGTCCGTCTGCTGCGCCGGATTGTGCGCGATGCTGAACATCGCGGTTATTCCGCCACCGATACCTTGATGCGCTGGCAAAGTGTCCGCGAGGGCGAGAAAGCCAACATCTTCCCCTATCAGGAAAATGCCGATGCCATCTTCAACTCGGCGCTGGCCTACGAGTTGGCAGCTCTGCGACCACTGGCTGAACCGCTGCTCCTGCAAGTCGAACCGGCTACGCCGCCCCACATCGAAGCCAATCGCCTGCTCTCATTTTTGCGCTGGGTCCATCCGCTGTCTCCCGCCCAGCAAGCCATGATCCCAGATACGTCGCTATTGCGCGAATTCATTGGCGGATCCAGCCTGGCGGATTATCATCCAGGAGCCAGTGCTAAGTGATTGCATAGCCTTGTCCACAGGTTTTAACATTTGCTTGACGGCTACAGGTCAGGGGTATTAGGATGATCGCCAGAATATCAACGCAGCAGGCATTGACATGATCGAAGTGAACGGTCTGACCAAACGCTATGGGCATCTTCTGGCGGTCAACCATATCTCGTTTGAGGCCAGAGAAGGCGAAGTGATCGGGCTGCTCGGCCCGAATGGTGCTGGCAAAACCACCACCATGCGCATGTTGACCGGCTTCATGCCTCCCACCGAGGGCAGCGCCAAGATAGCGGGCTTTGATGTATTCACCGATTCGCTGGAAGTGCGCAAGCGGGTGGGTTATCTGCCGGAGCGCGTGCCGGTGTATCCTGACATGACTGTCTCAGCCTATGTCGCTTTCTGGGCACAGTTGCGCGGTATCCGAATTCCCCAGAAACGGGTTGAGGCGGTTCTCGATCAGGTCAATCTGCTGGATCGTCGCTCAACCGTCATCCGCAACCTGTCGAAAGGAATGCGCCAGCGCCTGGGTCTGGCACAGGCCTTAGTACATGATCCGCCAGTCATCATTCTCGATGAGCCGACCATTGGCATCGATCCGCAGCAGGTCATCGAGGTGCGCCAGAGTGTACGTCAGCTTGGGCAAAAGCATACTGTCCTCTTCAGCACCCATATCCTCTCGGAAGCCGAACAGGTTTGTGACCGCGTGGTGATCATTGACCGGGGTCAGATTGTCGCGCAAGGGACACCGGCCAGCCTGCGTCAGCAATTGCAGCATGGGTCCTCGCTCTATTTGCAGGTGACAGGAGCGAACGAGGCGACGCTGCGCAAGCTCTTGGATACCCTACCCGGCGTACAGAAAATCGAGCGGCAGGGCGAAGGCTTCGTCATCCAGACGCGCACCAATGCTGATCTGCGCGGCGATATTGCCCAAAAGGTCATTCAGGGCGGGTATCGCCTTCTGGAGCTGCGACCCGTCGCCATGACATTAGAAGACATCTTCCTCGATATTGTGGGACGTGAAACGAAATGAGTGGAACCTGGATCATCTTCCGCCGGGAGGTCAACCAGTATTTTACCTCCCCCACCGCATATCTCATCGCGGCGGCACTGCTGCTCATCACCGGGCTGTATTTCAATTATGATGTCAGCATCAGCGTCACCGTCAAGCCCATCGAACCAGCGTTGATCCCCAACTTCCTGGCCGGCATGATGATTGTATTTGGCCCGCTGTTGACGATGCGCATGCTGGCAGAAGAACAACGTGAAGGAACTCTCGAACTGCTGCTGACTTCCCCGGTGAACGATGCCGCTATTGTCTTCGGCAAGTTTCTGGCAGCATGGCTCTACTTCAGCCTCATGCTGGCGCTCACGCTGGTGTATCAGATCATCGCAGTCAGCATCTCACAGCCGGACGTCTCGCATATGATCGGTGCCTACATCGGCATCTGGTTATATGGGGGAGCCTGCCTGGCAGTTGGGCTGATGTTTTCGGCGTTAACCGAGAACCAGATCATGGCTGCGTTTCTGAGCATCGCCACTCTGCTTATGCTGTATCTGGGTGATCTGGCCGGACAGATTGTGGCGAACCTCGATCTGGCGTTCATCATCCGGCAGTTGACGCTGGGCGGGCATTACACCACATCGTTCGCCGTTGGCATCATCCGCGCCGAAGACATTGCCTATTTCGCCGGTCTGATCGCGATTATGCTCTTCATCGCAATTCGCGTGGTCGAATCCCACAGGTGGCGCTGATGCAAAAAGAAAATATCACCATAACGCGCAATCAGATCGGCCTGTGGGTCAGCGCCCTCGGCGGCATCGCGTTGTTGATCGGCGTTATCGGCTACATCTGGCAGGGCGGATTCAGTTCATTCATCATCGGCTCATTCATCGTCGGAGCAGTGGGGCTCATTCTGTGGGCAGTCGTGACCCCGGATGAATTTCGTGGCTTCGTGCGCGGGCGGCAAACCCGCTATACCACCGGTGCAATCTTCGGTACGCTGCTCCTGGTCGGCATCCTGGCGCTGGCTTACGTCATCATCGCCCGTGCCGTCATCACACTCGATATGACGCAGGATCAGCGCTACACCCTGAGTAGCGAAACCCGCGCCCTGCTGAACCGGGTCAACCGCCCCATTCAAATCACTGGCTTCTACAGCCCAGCAGCGCTGCGCCAGCGCGCCATTGACGATCAGTATTATCGACAGTATGAGGTCGAAACCAACAGCCTCATCACCCGCCTTTACATCGACCCCATCGAGCAACCAGCAGTAGCCCGGAATTTCGGTGCCGATATCGATGGTCAGGTGTTCATCTCCTACCTGAATGCCGATGGCAGCGTTGACTTCAGCAGTCTGGCGCGTGTCCCTCGATCAGATTTTCAGGAACGTGACATGACACAGGCGTTGTCGCGGTTACTGATTGCAGGCTCATTGACCGTCTACTTTGAGCAGAGTCATGGCGAATTGGACCCGAGCGATACAAGCCAGCAAGGCATCTCTGGCATCAACAATGGCATTCGCGAAAGCGGGATCATCACCTTTCCATTGTTTCTGACCGAACTAGCACAGACCGGTGGTAGCATTCCTGCCGATGCCGCGGCAGTCGTTCTGGCTCGTCCCACGACAGATTTCAATGAGCAGGAAATCGGGGTGCTGGATCGCTACCTGCGGCAGGGTGGCGCGTTGATGATTCTGACGGATGTCCTTTACAACGCCGACGCTTTTCTGCGGCAGGACAGTCTGTTCAACCAGTATCTTTGGGCCAATTTTGGTCTGCGCGCTTTGGATGCCGTCATCGTTGATCCGGCTTCCAGTTCCGGCAGCGCTCTCGACATCATCAGCGCCTCCGTCTTCGTGGATAATCAAATCGTGCAGCGCATTGACCAGGAAAATGCCCCTACCCTGTTCCGTCTGGCACGAGCCATCGAAGTCAACAGCAATCCACCGCCGGACACCCCCAATGGCCGCGCGATCATGTCGTCGGAGCAGAGTTATGGCGAGACCAATCTGGCGGCGCTGGGTCAAACCAATACCTTCCAGTTCGATGCCGGACAGGATATTCCAGGGCCGCTGACTTCGGTTGCCTGGGCCAACAACCGCGCGACGGGCGCAAAAATTCTGATGATCGGTGACAGCGACTTTGCCACTAACGGTCTGGTTCTGACCAGCGGCAATGCTATCCTGTTCACCGATGGTCTTTCCTGGTTAACCGGCTTCAGCGATCAGATCAACTTCGCGCCGCAGGCGTTTCAAACTACGCCTGTGATTTTCGTAAGCTCTGAGCAACTGGACCTGATCGCATTTATCACAGTTTTCCTGATGCCCGGTGCATTAGTCGCTGCTGGCACTGGCATCTGGCTGCGGAGGATGCGCGCATGAACCGTCGTCAGATGCTGGGGCTGCTGCTCGTGTTTGTCGTACTGGCCGGGATTGCGTACTGGCAAGCGCAGCCCCCGCCAGAGCCAAACCCAATGGAAGCGCTGACTGGTTTCAACTTGATGGCGCAGACGCTTCAATTCAACGAAACTGACCTGGCCGTCATCCGACTGCGTGACCCGCGCAGCAATTTCGCTTTCACCATCCGACTGGATGCGGTTGGAAACTGGGTTGAAGGTGACAGCGGGGCAAGTTTAGACCAGGTCGAAGCGTCTAATATTGCAAAGACAGTGGCGCTGCTACCCTATCGCACGACTATTCCGATTGAGCCATCCACCAATCTGGCTGATTTTGGTTTCCTGCCCCAACCTTTCCTGGGCATCGATCTCATCCTGAAAGATGGTCGCACCCATGGCATCGTCGTCGGCAGCCTGACCGTGCCGCAGGAACATCGCTATGCCACTGCCGACAACATTCAGCAAATACTCATTTTGGAGCGCGCACCCATTGATTATCTGGTCGCGATCCTCAATAAGCCACCATTAACTTGACAAGGAATCAAAACCTCGTTAATGTACTCAGTACACAGGTGGATAGTTGGTTTCCCGGCTTGCGTATCCGCAATTGACCTCGAAACGGCACCAATCGAACATTTTTCGTCAGCATTAGCGTTACAAGATATACTCAGAGAGGATGATCCCTGCTACAGATGGTAGCTGGGTCTGGTTAGACAGCGTATGTTGATGGTAATGGCACAAGACAAACGAGAACACATTCGCGCACAGCTTACCCGCAAGGCTCAGGAACAGGGCGTCGTCACCTATGATGACATCCTGGCACTGCTGCCCGATGCTGAACGCGATATCGGCATGTTAGACGAGATCATGGAGAGTCTGATGGACGCAGGCGTGGAGGTTGTCGCCGCGGCTCCAGTCGATATTTCGATTCCCCCGGATGACGCAGCACTGGATCGCCCGGAAGAATTTCTCGACTTTGATGAAGAAGATCTGGACCTTGGACTGGCGGATTGGGACGAAGACCTGACCGATGATGCCGGCTATCAGCAGGCATTGGATACCGATGACGTCGTCGGCCTCTACCTCAAGGAAGCCGGACGGGTGCCGCTGCTGACCGCGGAAGAAGAAGTTTCGCTGGCGAAGCGGATGGAAGCGGCCGAGATGGCAAAAGAGCAGTTGGAAGCGATGGGCAACCGGCTTCCGCCTGATGATGTCTATACGCTCAAAGACATCATGATCGATGGAGAGGCGGCTCAGGAACACCTGATTCGCGCCAATGCGCGTCTGGTCATCAGCGTCGCCAAGAAGTACATCGGGCGTGGCGTTCCGTTCCTCGATCTGATCCAGGAAGGCAACATCGGCCTGATCCGCGCCACCAATAAATTCGAGTATCAGCGCGGGCATAAGTTCAGCACCTATGCCACCTGGTGGATTCGGCAGGCGGTCAGCCGCGCTGTCGCCGACCAGGGACGCACCATTCGTGTACCGGTGCATATGGGCGACCAGCTCAACCGGATGCGCCGGGTGCAGTTGAACCTGATCCAGGAATTGGGGCGTGAGCCGTCCATGGAAGAACTGGCGGAGGGGATGCAAACCACGCCCGACAAGATTGAGACGCTGCTGGAAATCGCTCGCCATCCAGTGAGCCTCGAAACACCGATTGACGACGAAGGCGATTCAACCTTTGGCGATTTCGTCGAGGATGTCAGTAGCCCGGCTCCCAGCGAAGAAGTCGCAACTCACCTGCTGCACGAGCAGTTGAGCAAGGCGCTCAACCGGCTGCCACCGCGTGAAGCCCAGATCCTCAAGCTGCGCTATGGCCTGGAGGATGGTCGGGTCTACACACTTGAAGAAGTCGGTCAAACCATTGGCGTGACTCGTGAGCGGGTGCGCCAGTTGGAAGCGCAAGCCCTGAACCGCCTGCGCCAATCATCGGCGCATGTCATCCTGCGCGATTATCTCTACGAGGAGTAGATCGTGCCAGCAAAGGGATGGCGAGGTCCGTGGCTCTGGCCGCTGGCGCTAGTGGCCGTCGGCGTGGTACTGCTGCTGAACAACTTTCTGCTGCTGGGCGACTTCAACGCCGCCAGCCTGTGGCCGCTGATCCTGGTCTTCGCCGGGGTAGCGATCCTGCTGCGTGGTGATCTGACGCCCAGCATCGAAGCCCGTACCTTTGGCATCACTCGTGGCAGCGTCGAGTCAGCAACCTTGGAAATCAATGCCGCCGAGATTGATGTCCAGGCGCGGGCGCTCCAACAGGAAGGGCGCCTGATTGCCGGGCAGTACGCCGCCGGATCGCGCCCGACGATGAAGGTCAGCGATACACACACTCATCTTAAGATGGATCGATCCGCCACCCCCTGGCTATCATTTGCCGACTGGGAGTTGGCGCTGGCACGAGATCTGCCCTGGAATATTCTGGTCAGCAGTCACCTGGGGCAGGTCAATCTCAACCTGGTTGACCTGATCGTTCAGGATGTCGTGGTCGGCACCGGTGTCGGTGACATTCGCTTCATCTGTCCGCGTGAAGCGCTCGGAAGCATCCGCCTGCAATCGGCACTGGGCAACATTCACCTCATTACCCCCGTCGGCCATCGGACTGAGATTCGGGTTCAAGGGGGACGATTATTTGGCATCCATGCCGATGAACGGCGTTACGAGTCTCTGGAACCGGGTGTTTTCATCAGCAAAGATGCTAACGATGCGGCACCAGCACTCTCGATTGTAATTCGCGGCACGTTTGGAGACGTCTTCCTGACGTAACAGCATGGCAAGCGGCTTTCTGATTCGCGATGGCTTACCCAGCGATATTCCAGCGTGTCTTGCACTCGATCACACCTATCAGACCGATTTCATCTGGCAGGTGAACATCACCGAGAATCACGGCGACTGGCAGATCAACCTCACAACCCAGCGCCTTCCCCGCACTGTCGATCTGATGCATAACGCCAGTGAAGACCGTTTGCGGCAGGCATTACCGCGTCAACAGGGATTTCTGGTCGCCATCTCAAAAGACGATAATGATCTCTTGGGCTATGTCGCGCTGTATAATGATGAGGCGCACGACATCGCCTGGATGCAGGATATTGTGGTCTCGCGTCCATATCGCCGCCACCACATTGCGACTCGACTGTTGAATGTCGCCCGCGCCTGGGCCAAAGAGCAGGGGCGCAGCCGTTTGATGGTGGAAACCCGTACCCAAAATTACCCGGCCATCGCCTTTTGCCAGCAGAGTGGCCTCAAGTTCTGTGGATTTAACGACCATTACTTTATTAATCAGGATATCGCTGTTTTCTTCTGTCAATCTCTGCGATGAGTCGATAGCGCTATGGAAGACTTTCTCAGCGTCATTCTGAATTCGTTCAATGAAACGCTGACCACCGCCATTCTGGTGCTGTCAGCCTCAATGCTCCTTTACAACCTGACGCGCAATTTACACAATCGCGTGGCCCGAACCTCCGGCGCGCTGTTAGCTTGCGTCAGCGTGGTCTCACTGGCGGATGTTCTGGTGTCGCTGCGACCGGGCAGCGTGGTGTTGGATGGCGTTGTCCGCCTCCAATGGATCGGCATCGCATTTGTGCCTGCGGCCATGTTCCACCTGTCCGATGCGCTGTTAGAGACAACGGGCTTACCTTCACGCGGACGGCGCAAATCCGTAGCGCGGATGCTGTACTTCCTCAGCCTGCTGTTCGTGATCGCCGCAGCCTTCACCGATCTCTTGATAATCCCCAATATCCAGGGCTTTCGCCTCGTCAACATCGTCGGTGGCAGCCTGTTTCCAGTCTACGTCGCCTACTTCTTCACTGCCGCAGTTGTCGCGTTTGTAAATATCCAGCGCGCTCGCCAGCGCTGCCTGACGCGCGACACGCGCCGGCGCATGGGCTATCTGCAATTCGCCATGCTGACCCCGGCCTTTGGCATTTTTCCCTACTCTATTCTGGCTGGAATCAGTGAGACCAGCACGCTAGCGATGATCTTCCTGGTGAATTTGTCCAATCTGGTCATCGTCCTGTTGTTGCTGTTCCTGGCATATCCCCTCTCCTTCTTCGGCAGTCACCAACCGGATCGTGCCGTTAAGTCTGACCTGCTGCGATTCATGCTGCGCGGCCCTGGTACCGGTCTGTTGGCCCTCGTAGTCATTATCTTCCTGACTCCCGCCACGCGCATTCTGGGGCTGCCTGGCACAACCTTTATGCCGTTCGCTGTCGTTGGCACCGTGATGTTCTGGCAGTGGTTCATCGCGCTGGCGTTGCCTCGTCTGGAAAAGCGGTTGATCTATTCCGGCGAAGATGGCGAGCAGATTGAGAAGCTGCAAAACCTGACGGAGCGCCTGCTCACTCGCTCTGATCTGCTTCAACTCCTCGATGCCATTCTTGCGTCCGCCTGTGACTTCTTGCAGGTCAATACAGCCTTCATCATCGACTTGAATCATGGTCATGCAGCAGAGGTCGTCGCCAGCATCGGCCCGAGCCGACCCAAAGAGAATTGGCTAGGTGAGCAGGAAGCCGCGCTGCGCCAACAACTGCCAGCCGTTCGCACCGACGATACGCCTGAAATTCTGACCTGGCACAATTACTGGATCATTCCGCTGTACAGCAAGCGCCTATCCGAAGAGCAGTCGAATCCGCTGATTGGTGTTTTCGGCATTCAGGCGCGTGCCGCCACCATCGATCTGTCTGAAGATGATTGGCTCCTCCTTCGTAAACAAATCCGCCGCGCCGCCGATACGCTGGACGATATGCGCCTCCAAAGCGAGATTTATGCGGCACTCGAAGGATTGCTTCCCCAGATCAGCATCACTCGTTCCAAAGCGGCTGAGGTCGAATTCCTGCCGGGCCGCGATCCCTCATCACAAAGCGAAAGCGAACCGCCCGATAGAGATCAGTTTATCGAACAGGTCAAGGTCGCCCTCAAACAGTATTGGGGTGGTCCCGGACTGACCAACAGCCAGCTTCTCGAACTACAAATTGTGAAGACCAGCCTGAGCGATAACGGCAATCATCCGGCGCGGACGCTGCGTGGCATCTTGCAGGAAGCGATTGACCGCCAGAAGCCGGAAGGCGAACGCAAACTCCTCAGCCCGGAATGGATGGTCTACAACATCCTCGATCTGCGCTTCATTGAACGTCTGAAAGTCCGCGATGTTGCGATCCGCCTGGCCTTGAGCGAACCCGACTTCTATCGCAAGCAAAAAGTCGCTATTGAGGCAGTGGCTCAAACCCTGCTGGATATGGATCAAAAAGCCCGGCAAGTCGGCTCATAGCCGCTTGAAAGATCGTTTTGCAATCCCGTTTATACCGCACTATAATCTCTACAAAGGGAAGTATTAGCGTTCGCCGATGACGCCATCCGTAATTCATATCCATATCGCCCGCTCGATGATGAGGTTAGTTTTTACTGCTAGGGGGCAGGATGACAACTAATTCACCACGACGAGATTTTTCGTCGCCACCACCCTTGGATGAAGGCTATTGGTCAGCTCTGCTGAATGACGGGGAATACACTGACCACAGTCCGCATGATTCCGGGCGATTGGAAGCCGCACACGCCAATCACAGTGCCGGGACGCATCATAACGGCACCCACAAGACTCCGGACCACGACTGGGTGGAAATCGCCCAACTAATGAACCAGGACGAAGTGATCGAGATGGCCGTCATCGGTTTCAATCGTGGGGGGTTGCTGGTTGAATGGCACTCACTGCATGGCTTCGTGCCTGCCAGTCAGTTGATGGAATTCCCCGCCACCGGGACATCGATCCAACGCCGCAACGCCTTGATGAATCTGGTCGGTCAGAAGCTCAGTCTGCGGGTGATCGAACTGAATGCAGAACAAAATCGTCTAATTCTTTCCGAGCGGGCTGCCAGTGTCGGCATTGGTGAGCGCGCCCGCGTGCTGCACGACCTCCAGCCCGGCGATACCGTTTCGGGCTTTGTCACCAACTTGTGTGACTTCGGTGCCTTCGTCGATCTCGGTGGATTAGAAGGACTGATCCACATCAGCGAATTGAGTTGGGGGCGTGTTGGACACCCGGCTGATATTCTCGAACGCGGCGAAGAGGTGGATGTCTATATTCTGGATGTTGATCGCGATGCCGGGCGCATCGCCCTCAGCTACAAGCGGATGCATCCTGATCCCTGGGCAACTGTTAACGAACGGTTCCGCGTCGGTCAGATTGTCGAAGGCACGATCACCAATGTGGTCGACTTCGGTGCCTTCGCCTGCATTGAAGATGGTCTGGAAGGGCTGATCCACGTCTCCGAGATGGCGGAAGGTCACTTCCTCCACCCGCGCAATGTCGTCAACGAAGGACAGGTCATTACCGCCCGCGTCCTGAGCATCGACAGCCATGCCCGTCGTCTGGGCCTCAGCCTGCGCCTCAATACGCAACCGTCATAATCACATTCTGCTCACTGGAAAAGGCCAGATTGTCTCTGGCCTTTTTTGTTTCTACTCAGGCAGCCAGCGCCATTACGCATTATAATGGGGACACGGTTAGAAAACTGTATTGTGATTGAGGGCAGAGAGTCACGTGGCACAGCCGAAATCCACCAGCAATAAAGCCGATGCCAAACGGCCTAACACCGCGCCGGATGCGGCATCGAAAAAAAAGATCGATGTTGATCGTTATACCGCCAGACCTGAATTCTGGGATTCGATCCTCGACAGCATTCCTCCCTGGGCTGATGAAATCGCGGCCATTGTCCTGATCATCTTTGGCATCATTTCCTTTCTGGCGCTCCTGAACGTATCAGCCGACGCCACCATCTCTACCGCCTGGTCAACCACGCTGCGCTCCCTGTTCGGTTACGGCAGCATCGTTGTCTCCGGCGGCATCCTGGCGCTGGGTGTCATCATCTTACTGCCGAAGATGGGCATCGTGATCAAGTTCCCGGCACGGCGCATCCTGGCGCTGGAGGTTGGCTTCCTGACACTGCTGGCGCTGCTCCATCTGCTGTCCGGCGATACCGAGCTGCGGTCATTGGCACGGGCTGGCGCGGGAGGTGGCTTCATCGGCTACGGTCTCAGCGCAGCCATTGCCTCGCTGGCCGGAACCCTGACAGCGACGATCTTCTATGGATTAATCCTCGTCATTTGTTTGGGCGTCGTTGTGGGGCTGCGCTTCACCACCATTAAGCAGGCGATTCAAACGGTTCGCCAGCGGTTGTTGACGGTTGGGACATTGCTGCACCAGCAATCGGCTGAAGTGCTAAAGAAACCAGAACCCGATCCGATCGCAGTGACTCCAGCCATTGGGGAGGCCCCACCGGTGACAAAGCGCTCTACCGGTGCAATCCTGCGCATTCGCCCCGATATCAGCAGCATTCCACCGTCGCAGCGCCCCGGGGTCATCCAGCTTAATGAGAAAGAACCGCTGGCGCGTGAGCTGGGATTAAGCGAACCCAGCCTGCTCACGCTGGACAATCTCAAAGCCAACTTCAATGCTATCGGCACGATTAAGGGCAAAAAGAACAAGGAAGGGGTCACCATCGTCGAACGCCCCGACGGACGTATCAAGCGCTACTTTACCGTGGCCGAGATGAAGGAAATCCGTAAAGTCGGCAAGCGCGAGAACAATCTACCTTCGCTGGAGATCCTGCGCGATGTCGAGATGAATCTTCCCAGTGAACAGGAAATCAACAACAACGTCGTCCTGATCGAGAACACACTCCTGGAATTTGAGATCGACATCGACATTGTTGAGGTCAAGGTTGGCCCAACAGTCACTCAGTACGCGGTACAGCCCTTCCGCGAGGGTGAAGGTGAAACCGCCGCCCAGCGCACCCGTATCACCAAGATTGCCGCCCTCTCCGGCGACCTGGCGCTGGCGCTCTCGGCCAAGCGACTACGCCTCGAAACACCGGTGCCGGGACAGACCTACATCGGCGTCGAAGTCCCTAACCGCAACCCCAGCGTCGTCTCGCTGCGCGGCGTGTATGAGAGTAAGCAGTTTCAGGATCAGCTCGCCAAAGCCAAATCCCCGCTGACTATTCCGCTGGGGCGCGATGTTTCCGGCGCACCCGTCGGCATCGATCTGGCGACTATGCCGCATCTGTTGATGGCTGGCACCACCGGTTCGGGCAAGTCGGTGTGTATTGCCGCGCTGGCAACCGCATTGGTGATGAATAATCACCCCGATAACGTCAAGCTGGTCATGATGGACCCCAAGATGGTGGAGCTGTCGCGCTTCAATGGCCTGCCCCATCTGATCGGCCCCGTCGAAACCGATCAGGAACGCATCATCGAGGTGTTGAACTGGTGCACCCGTGAGATGGATCGCCGTTACAAGCTGCTGGAAGATTACGCCGTCCGCAACATCGATGGCTACAACGCCCGGTTGGGTCGTCGGCAAAAAGAAGAATACATGCCCTACATCGTCATCCTGATCGACGAAATTGGTGATCTGATGCTGGCGCGCCCGGAAGAAACCGAACGTACCATACAGCGCCTGGCACAAAAAGCCCGCGCCGCCGGGATGCACATGGTCATCGCCACTCAGCGCCCCAGCGTTGATGTCATCACTGGCCTCATTAAGGCCAACTTCCCGGCGCGTATCTCATTCGCGGTGGCTTCGGGCATGGACTCGCGCGTCATCCTCGATAGTGTTGGCGCAGAAAATCTCCTGGGGCGTGGCGATATGCTCTACTTCGCGCCCGATGCAGCCGCCCCCAAGCGTGTGCAGGGCTGTTTTGTATCCGACGATGAAGTGCGCGCCATCGTACAACATTGGAAGGGATGGGCCGAAGACCAGGCCAGCAAAGGTCGCTTCGATCTGGCGCGGCGCGGCCCGTGGGAACGTGGTCTGAGCCGGCGTGAACGGATGGGCGAAGAAGAACCGATGCTGGAACAGGCAATTGATCTGGTGGTGAGCGAAGGCGAAGCCTCGGCCTCACTCATTCAGCGCAAGCTGGGGCTGGGTTATCCCCGTGCTGCCCGCATTGTAGATTTGATGGCGGAACTCGGCATCGTCGGCGAACAGGAAACCGGCGGGCGTTCGCGTAAAGTCCTGATAAAGCCCGGCCAAGACTCCTTCAAGGACGAGTTGGACAAACGGGCTAAGTATCGTTCATGAACTACAACAGCGGCTGCATCGGCTGAACCGGTTCCAGCAATGAGGCGTAGTCATTGACCGGCTTGTTGACCGCTTTGGAAACCGGATAGGCGCGGAATTCATCGCCAGGATAGGGTTTCATCAAGGCTTGCAGCACCGCTAAGGGTTCTTCTTTGGGTGACAGCCACAGATTGTAATCATCTGGTGACAGGATAACCGGCATCCGATGATGGAACTGCTGGGCGAAACCATTGGCATCCGTCGTCAGAATGGAACAGGTACGCAGTTCGCCGCCATCCGGCTGCTGCCAGATTTCCCACAAGCCGGCCATGCCGAACAGCGCCCGCCCCTCCCGGTGGAAATAGATCGGAGTCTTGGTGCTGTCCTGCTCCGGCCATTCATAATAGCCATCCGACGGAATGATGCAGCGACGCCGGCGAAAGGCCGCCCGAAAAGAAGGTTTCTCTGCCGCTGACTCAGAACGGGCATTTATCATTCGCGCCCCAGCGGTAGCATCTTTCGACCACGACGGCACCAACCCCCATTTATAGAAGGTCAGCGTTTTCGGTGCTTCGTTCGTAATCACGGCCACCGGTTGCGTCGGGGCAATGTTGTAACGGGGCTGCATCGCTGCCGGAACGCTGTCGAGATTAAACGCCTGCTGAATTGTGTTCGAATCAGCCGTTAGCACAAATCGACCACACATACATCCCCCTAGCGTCGTTTCTGATCGGGCGAACGTCCCATCTCGGTGATTTGCCGAATCATCGCCAGCCCGGCCAGACCCAGGCCGATTAACTCACCGGTCGAGACACGATTGGCGCGATTGCCGTTGCGCCGCGCATCGTCTTCAGCAGCGCGGGTATAGAAGTAAGCGGCGACCAATCCAAACACAATGCCCGCCACACCGCCCAGGGCAAAAGCACGCGCTTTCCAATCACTTTTGGGTGTCATCTGTGACATGCTCACTCCCCTTTCCCTCCGACTCAGGTCGGTCAAATAACGTCCAGATGCGATCCAACACCGCCAGCCGCGCACTGACATTCACCGTTTGTTGATTGACCGTATCGGTTGCGGTCGTCACGCGCTCGTGCAGCGTATCCGTCAAATCGTGGAGCCGTTGCACCGGTCTCATCGCCCGCACGGTCAAGCGCCGCATCATCACCACACTGGTCAGCAGCACGACACAGAGCAGGTATCCACACAACACCGCCGGGCACAACGCGAGCGTAGACACCATCAGATCAGCGATGATGCCAACCTGCGCCCGCCGGCCCAGCAGCAGCACCACCACAATCGGAATTCCCACCGTGACGCCTGCTACAATCATCGGTAGAATGAGGTGCAGGATCGTGTCTCGTCGCTGTTCGTGTTCGTGATCCGGTGTCATGCGCGCTCCCATCCCGATTCTAGAACATTTTATCCGACCGTTCTCAAAAGTACAACGATGATCGATAACTCTCCGGTCAAGCAGCGCCTTCACATCACCTTCGGCAAATTCGATGCCCTGGTCTACATCAGTAATCTAGATGTCGCCAAAATGTGGGAGCGTGTGCTGCGCCGCGCCAACCTGCCGATCCTGTATTCCGAGGGGTTCAACCCACGCCCCCGACTGGCGCTGGCCTCGGCGCTGCCACTGGGCATCTCCAGCGAGTGTGAAATCCTCGATGTCTCGCTGCGCGAAGCCATTCCGCTTGAGGGACTGGCGGAGCGCATCCTGGCGACCAGCCCGGCTGGGTTGCGGATCTATGGTGTGCGTGATGTGCCAATCCGCGTGACATCGTTGGCTGCGCTGGTTCGCAGCGCTGAGTACCGCATCCACTTCGAGGATGGCATCGATGCCGCGCTGCTTCAGAGCCGAATTGACGAATTGCTGCAATCGAGCCATGTGCCACAGGAAAAGGAACGCAACGGTAAACCCATCATCATGAATGCCCGTTCATCTATCGAGGCACTTTCCCTCATGGATGGCGACTTAATCGCCCGCCTCTCGGTGGGAGAACGTGGCAATTATCGCCCGGATGAATTGCTGAAGGTGATGCAACTGGATCAGGAAACCGTCAGCGTTCATCGTTTTCGCCTTAATCTGGAACGCTCATAAGGATTAGACCGTGAACTTGAAACTCTCTGCCGCAGTGCGCGACGCTCTTGATGCTCATCATCCAGTGGTTGCGCTGGAATCAACCCTCATCACGCATGGCCTGCCCTACCCGGTCAACGTCGAAACGGCGCTGGGCATGGAAGCTGCTATCCGCGAAGTCGGTGCGATCCCGGCCACCATTGCGGTAATGCAGGGTGAAATCACTGTCGGGCTGTCAGTTGACCAGATTGAGCATCTCGCCCAGCGCCCCGCCGGAACCGTGCGGAAGTGCAGCCGCCGTGATCTGGGAATCGCAGTAGCCATGCAGGAATATGGTGCGACTACCGTCGCCGGCACGATGATCGTGGCGCACATGGCCGGCATCGCGGTCTTCGCCACCGGCGGCATCGGCGGCGTCCATCGTGGACATCCCTTCGATGTCTCGGCGGATCTGATCGAGCTGGGTCGGACGCCGGTCGCGGTTGTCTGCGGTGGCGCAAAATCCATCCTTGACCTGCCCTTGACGCTGGAAGTGCTGGAAACACAGGGGGTACCCGTCATCGGCCTGGGAACCAACACGCTGCCGGCCTTTTATACCCGCAGCAGCGGACTGCCGCTCGATGCCTGTGTCGATACGCCGCAACAGGCCGCCCGCATCATTGCAGCCGCGCGTGGATTGGGGTTGACGCATGGCATTCTGATCGCAGTGCCGGTGCCAGCAGGAGAGGAAATGCCGGACGAACTGGCTGAAGCTGCCATTCAGCAGGCAACTGCCGAGGCTGAAGCGCAGGGAATTCATGGCAAAGCGGTCACGCCCTTCGTGCTGGATCGTGTTGCTACAATCACCGAGGGCGTCTCGCGCCGCGCCAATACTGCTCTCTTGGTGAACAATGCCCGCGTCGGTGGGCAGATTGCAGCGGCCTACAGCCAGTTGAATCCATGACCACCAGTACACCACGCATGGTAGGGGCAGGTGCCATCTTCATTGATGATATCGTCCTGCCCACTGGACAAACCCATATGGCCGTTCTTGGCGGCGGTGTGGTTCATGCCCTGATGGGCGCGGCAGTCTGGGGGGAACGCCCCGGTATCGTCGCGCCCGTCGGTCGATCATTTCCACCACACTCAATGGAGCAGCTTGAGCAGCATCTCGATACACGTGGGCTGTACCAGCTCGATGTCCCCCAGATGCGCGCCTGGCAGTTGTTCGAGTTCGATGGCGGGCGCAGGGAAATCTACCGAGTCAACGACATCCAACCCTTCATCCCCGGCGCTCAACCTGAACAGCTGCCCGCTGCCTATCGCGGCAGTCGGGGTTACTATCTCCTGCAGGGATACGAAGGCATCCGCCGCTGGTGCGCCGCGTTATCCGGCTTCATCCTGTGGGAGCCGTTGCAGCAGGTCATGCTGCCGCAGCACCGCGCCGATATGCGCCAGGCCTTAGCGGAGTGCCCAATTGATCTGATCTCGCCCAACCTGGTCGAAGCCCGCGCGGTTTACGGTCTCGATGAGCCGGAGGCGTTGATTGAAGCGATGTTTAACGATGGAGCGAAACGGGTCGCGCTGCGGATGGGCGCAGCCGGTTCGATAGTGGCGGATCGTGAAACGGGCGAACGGTATCGCATCGCCGCTGTGCCGGTGGCAAACATCGTCGATCAGACGGGTGCAGGCAATACCTATTGTGGGGCGCTGCTGCAAGGACTCGTGGAGAACTGCGGCCTGCGGGCTGCCGCGGTCAGAGCCAGCGTCTCAGCCTCATTCTGCCTGGAACAGATCGGCGCGTTGAACCCGGCGCTGATCGCCGAAGCGGAACGAAATCGCCGTTTTGACGTGTTGATGCACTCGACCGTTGGCTGAAGGTCAGACCTTTGCGACGGCCGCTGCTGCTACCACGCTCTTGTTGCTGCGCCAGCGATGCTGCGTCACCACATGCAGCGTCAACTTGTCGATGTTGACGAAGTGCTTCTGGCAGTACGGGCAGGACGAATGATGTTTATGCGATGAGGGCGAATGTTTGGTCTGTATCATGATAATAAATGATCTCACTACAATCATCTAAAATCAGTATAGCAGTGACTCTAGATCATAACGTTGAGGAAGTATGAATTTTTTATCAAATCTTTGTTATGAGGAAGCTGGCCGACGGCGCAGCCATTCACGGACGGCCTCAATCAGCTCATCAGCGTTTAGCGGCGGTAGATTTTCTTCCAGCATGAAATCGTCTACCGTCAATTCCTGTAAACTGCTTTCGACTGTGACAACAATGTTCGCCAGCGGCGCAGAACGTTCAATCACCAACAGGATATAATAGGTGGATTGCAGCAGCGGGAACAGCAGCAGATGTGCCTTCTCCGTCGTCAACAGCACCATCTGTGTCACGCCGCAGCTAAACTCATCCGCCAGCGTTTGCCCTAGCACCTCCAACGCCTGCAACATCGACGGCAGCATATCGTCATCACTGCTGTAACCACGGGATGAGCGCAGCAGGCGTCCCTGATTATCGGCAACCATGACGACCTCAATATAGGGATCAGCCAGCAGCTTCTCAAACCAGTCCATCGTTAGTCCCATAAGTAAATCATGAAGTCCTGTTCCAGAGTCGGCGCACCCAGTTGGTGTAGCAGCGCGAGCACCTGCGCCCGATGGTCGGTACCATGATTCACCCCCTGCAGCAGAATTTGCCAGCGGGTGTTGCGCTTCAGGCCGCCGCGATGCGGCACATCGTATTCCAGGATGGCGTTCAACAATTCTTCATCCAATGTTTCAAGATAACTCATCATCGCCCGACTAACCTGTTCCCAGGCTGCCCGTGTTACTGCGCGGGTCGGGAAATCCTCATTGTCTGGTCGAGGCGGCAGCGCTATCCCCTGCAACCGCGCCAGCGGCTGTCGGCCCCAATCAGATGCACATAATGATTGCGGATCGAACCGAGCGAATAGCCAAATTCATGCACAAATTGCTCATCGGATAGATGCTCGATGCACGACCAGACACGGCGGTGCATATCCTCATTATATTGCCAAAACAGCCGAATGGAATTAACGTTCATGCTGAAATCGACCCTCATAAGAATGAATCGATCAGTCCGCTACCCGCCACAGATCAAGCCCCTGGTCGCAGCCAATCACCAGCGCGCTTCCATCCCGGCTCAACTTCACCAGATCCGGCTGGCGTGTGCAGGCGCGATATTCCCCCAACGCTACCTCCTCGCCAGAAACCACCGACCAGGCCAATACATCCGGTTGCAGAGCGACATTGACGCCAATGATGACATCGGCATCTGGATTTAGCAACAGGAATGGGATGTAACGACCTTCCAATTCCGCAACCCTCTGAGTCTGACCGGTCTGAAAATCCAGTAGGCTTAACCCACGTGACTCGCCATCGCGCCAGGCAAAATAACGTCCATCCGGTGTCAGGCTCCCCATCCCTGGCAAAGCATCAAGCTGGGCAGTAGTTGATACCATCCCCAGCTCCAGGTCCCAGCGCTTTGCCAGATTATCTCCCGTGATCGTCACCGCATAGGGCGCGTCAATTCGCCCGATGCGCAGAAAGGATTCAGCATCATTTTCCGGCCCCGATGGGATTTCCGTGATCTCGGCTGGCATCAGGGGTTCATTCACCCGAAACCGACTTAAGGGCTGCGGATTGAGACGCAGGACATAGGGCAACTTGAGATAATCAACCGGTGTCACTTCAACCCAGATTGACCCCACATCGCCCCACACCCGCACCGGCACGTCCGAACTATCGATATAGTAATACTCCGTCGGCGTAACACCAACGACATGTCGGGCGACGTAGTAGCGCCCCCCCTCCGAGTGAATGGAATAGAGGGTGTAATCCTCGGGGCTGAACGCACCATCGAGAAAAGTCGCCGGCAGGCCATCCTGTCCACTGATGCTGAACTGGTCAACCAGCGCGCCCTGGTCATCGAGAATGAGAATCGCCTGTTGCCGGTTGACCACGGCCAGATACCGGCCATCATGACTGACGGTGAACCAGCCATTATCCACCTCGCCCGCCTCGTCGGGTAGATCCGCAAAATCAATCGCCCGAACAGACCGCAGTTGGGTGAAATTTTCTGCCGTAATCGGTTCAGGTGGCGAACTGATCTGCACGACCAGGAGCAGCAGCAGGAGCAACATAGGCACAGTTCACTATCCTCGCTATAATGCAATGGATCAACTATGGGGAATGATGCCATGCATCCGAACGATATTCAACGAAAACTGAAGCGCATCCTCTTGAATGTTGCCAAGCCGGGTCGGTACGTTGGCGGCGAATTTAACAGCATCCGCAAAGACTGGGACGGGATCGACCTCAAGGTCGCCCTCGCCTTCCCCGACATTTATGACCTGGGCATGTCCAATCTGGGCATCATGATCCTCTATCAACAGATCAATGACCAGTCCGACATGCTGGCCGAGCGCGTGTTCGCCCCCTGGGTTGATCTGGAAGAGCAGATGCGCCACCAGGCCATCCCGCTCTACTCGCTCGAAACCCACCATTCTATCCGCGAGTTCGACCTCATCGGCTTCAGCCTGCCATACGAGCAATTGTATACCAATGTCCTGAACATGCTTGATCTTTCCGGGATGCCGGTGCGCAGTCAGGATCGCGACTCCAGCTACCCGCTGGTCATCGCTGGCGGACATGCCTGCTTCAACCCGGAGCCGATGGCCGATTTCATCGATGCCTTCGTCATCGGTGAAGGCGAAGAGATCATCATCGAAGTCGCGCGTACCTTACAGACCATGCGCGGCGCGAGTCGTACCGAGCAACTCCGCGCCATCGCCCGTATCCAGGGGATGTACGTCCCCCGCTTCTATGATGTCGATTATCATCCCGATGGCACGGTTGCCAGCATCACGCCGAACATGCCGGAAGCCCCCAACCGCGTGTTGAAGCGTATCGTGCCGGTGCTGCCCAAACCCTTCACCAAATTCCTGGTGCCGAACATCGACACCGTGCACAACCGCGCCCCCATCGAGATCATGCGCGGCTGCACGCGCGGCTGCCGCTTCTGTCATGCCGGGATGATTACCCGCCCGGTGCGCGAACGTCCGGTACCAGAGGTGATGGAAGCCATTGGCGAGATCATCGCCAACACCGGCTTTGAGGAGATCAGCCTGCTCAGTCTGTCGTCATCCGATTACGTTTATGTCCACGAGCTGGTGGACGCCGTTCATGCGCAATACCATGACTCCGGCCTCAGCCTCAGCCTGCCCAGCCTGCGTATCGAAAGCACCAGCGCCGATCTGCTGGATAAACTGGGTGACACTCGCCGCGCCGGTTTCACCTTTGCACCGGAAGCCGCCACTGAACGGATGCGCGACATCATCAACAAGTCTGTGCCAGATGTGCAGGTCTTGGAAGCCGCCCGCGCGGTGTATTCACGCGGCTGGCGCACCATCAAGCTCTACTTCATGATCGGCCATCCCGAAGAAACGCTGGACGATGTGCAGGCCATCGTCAACCTGTGCAAGGCCGTCCTGAAAGAAGGTCAGAAGCTGATTGGCGGTAAAGCCAACCTGAATGTGGGCGTCAGCACCTTCATCCCCAAAGCCCATACGCCCTTCCAGTGGGTGCCACAGGATACCCATGTGCAGGTGCGCGAAAAGCTGCACTTGCTCCAGAACCAGCTTCGCGGACAAGGGCTGCACCTGCGTTACAACAACATTGCTGAGAGCGACTTCGAGGGCTTCATGGCGCGCGGGGATCGTCGCCTGGGTCGGGTGATTCACACGGCCTGGCAGATGGGCTGCAAGTTCGATGCCTGGAACGATATGCATCATCATGACCTGTGGCTGCAAGCCTTCGCCGAACATGATTTATCGCCGGCCTTCTACACCCACCGCGAACGCGCTATCGGCGAAGTCTTCCCCTGGGATCACATCGACGCTGCCGTGCATAAGAAGTTCCTGATCGACGACTACCTGATGAGCATCAAGGGCGAGACCCGCGTGGACTGCCGTGACCAGTGTTTTGCCTGCGGTATCCTGCCCAAGTTCAAGCAGGAGCGCTCAGAAACCGAAGCGATGGACTGGGAATGCCCGCCGGTCAAACCGATCAGTGAGCGTAAACGTGCCGCAAACGCGGGTGATCGCCAGCCGAACGTCACGCTGGTCGGCTGATGGAGACGCGCACGCTGTTTCGTCCGGTTGGTTTAAAGGAACTCGAACTCATTCAGGCCAGCGGCAGTCGAGCTTTCCCGCCCCGACTGCCGGAACAACCGTATTTCTATCCCGTACTCAACAGCGAGTATGCAGTCCAGATCGCCCGCGATTGGAATACCCAGGACGAGCGTTCTGGCTATTGCGGTTTTGTGACCCGCTTTGCAGTCGATGCCCGCTATCTCAGTCGGTTTGAGGAACAGACAGTCGGCGCAGCGATGCATCGTGAACTCTGGATTCCAGCCGAGCAACTTGCTGAGTTCAACGCCCATATCAACGGTCTAATCGAGGTCATCGCCGCGTTTTACGGGGATGCATTTCAAGGCGAAAAACGATACCAGACGAATCGCGAATAGCTCCAGCAGGATAGAAATATCCCCCAGCAAGTCGTGGGGGATTTTCATGTGTGAGCGTTTCAGGGCTTACGTCTTGCTCGGTTTATCCGGGCTGCTTACCTGCTCGGCCAAACTGTCCATATCTGCCGATTGCAACCGGCGCACCAACTGCGCCACGCGCTCCATTGTGTTGGCGAAATCGTCGCCGCTGAGGGCTTCAACCTTGGCGCGGAACATCTCCGCCACTTCCGGGATGCTCAACAGCATATCCATGAACGTGTTGTTCGTCCCGCTGCCATTGCTGCCCCCGCCAAACTGCACCACCCGCACATTGCCACCCAGCCCGGCCAGCGCGTTGGCAATCGCCTGTGCCTTTTCGACTTCGGCGCGCGTCACCTGCTCGACGATGAACTGGCGCAGGTTGATCGAGTCTTCAGCCGCCGTCGCAGCCGCGATCTCGCGCCGGCCTTCAGCTTCCGCCAGCAATCCGGCCTTCACGCCTTCGGCTTCGGCCAGCTTTTGTGCCTGGGTCGCCGCGGCCATCTCGCGCAGACCTTCAGCTTCCGCCACCAGCCGCGCTTTTTCTGACTCAGCCTCAGCCACTTTTTGCGCCTGCAACGCCACCGCCTGAGCGCGCCCCGCGCGTTCTGTCGCTTCGCCATCAGCCTCAGCCCGTTTGCGCGTCGCCTGCGCGGCGGCTTCCGCCTCAATCTCAATTCGACGCCGTTCGGCCTCAGCGCGGATTTCCGCCGCCTGTCGCGCTGATCGCGCCGGCACCAGGACTTCGGCTTCCTGCTGCTGCTCCACCGCCAGCGCCCGCTTCTGCTGGACTTCCTGCTCGGCCACGGCCTTCTCAATATCGACGCGCCGCAGCACTTCGACTTCACGCAGACTCAGGGCTTCGCGCTGTGCCAGGATTTCACGTTCGGCATCCAGTTCGGCCTGCTCAGCGGTTCGTTTGGCATCTGCCGCTTTGACGCGGGCTTCCCGTTCGGCATCCGCCTGGGCAATCGTCGCGTCGCGCTTGATCGCGGCAATCTGTGGCGCGGCCATCGCTTCCAGATACCCCTGATTATCCTTGATCTCTTCAATACCCATCGAGATGATGCGAACGCCCATCGCCGTCACATCATCGGCTGCCAGGTCTTGCACCCGTTGCACAAAATCATCACGATCCCGATGAATCGCCTCAACGCTCATCTGGCCGACGATAGCGCGGAAGTTAGCGCTCAACGTTTCCAGAATCACCTTCTGGATTTCGTCGCGCTTCTTGTCGAGGAAGGCGCGCGCTGCCGTCTTCAAGGCTTCCTGCGACCCATCAATCTGCACCTGCGCCACCCAGTCCAGTTGGATTGGAACGCCGCTGACGGTGTAGACCTCATCTTTCTCGGTCTTGATGGTCATGATCGTCACATCGAGATTCTTGTAGGTTTCCAGAACCGGTATGACGAATGTACCGCCACTGGTGACATACCGCGGTGCGCCCCGCCCATAGATGACCATCACCTGATTGGGTGGAACACGATGGTAATAGCGCACGATGATGGCGATGAACATCAAAACGATGACGGCGATTACAAGGGGTAGAATTAATTCCGGGGGCATGGTCGCTCCTTTCGACTATGAACGCTTCTTCTTGACGCGCAGGACACGGCCATCGACATCGACGATTTCCACCACATCGCCACGTTGCAGCGCCGCGCCGTTGATTTCCTTCACGGCATATTTGATGATGGTATCGGCCTCGACCATCACTTCCCCTGTCTTGCCAGGCGGGCTATCAATCGTCACGCGCCCGCTCTGACCGATCAGATCTTCGCTGGAAAATGTCACCGGGGCGCTCTGCTGCTTACGGACGAAGCGCAGCACTTCCATGCCCACCCGCCCCAGCACCACACCGACCGCCAACGCCGCGATCAAGGTCAGGATCGGATTCCATTGGAGCAGCGATCCGGTCAGTCCCAGTGCGCCGAACCCGGCCATGAACACCGCCACCAGGCTGCAACCCAATCCATCCAGATCAGCCGCGCCGAACGCGCCATCGACGTTGATGAAATCCAGCGCGTCCGTCAGCCCAACAATGCTCAGGACAATGTACAACAGACCCGCCAGCATGATGCCAGCAAACAGGAATTCCATGTCACCTTATTCCCGTAAACAACACCCCCATTGTACAAAAATGCCCCGCGAAAAATCCCCCAATGATTAGGGGGCTGAGGCAAAGGCCATCGCCCGCGCCGGATTGGTGACCGTCAATTGGTGAATGGTCGCATCATCAATCCCGTGCGCCTTGAGTTCTGGGATGAAGGTCTCGATCAACGCCGTATAACCGCGCACCCCGTCAGCCGGCATGCCACCGGGACGCCCCGGCTCATACCAACCGGCATCGTGCGACAACAGCAGATGATCCGCCCACCCCGCCTCCAGCAAATCCAGCACCGAACGCAGCAGCGCCGCCGGAGGATGCCAGTTCACCGCACCAATCGCATCAAATTCCAGGTAGATACCGCGCCGCGCCGCTTCAATATGGATACCCATGTCCAACTCGGTATGGGCATGAATCCAGATGAAGCGCGTCATGTCGTGTCCGGCGGCATCCAGCACATCCAGAATCCGCAGCGCGGCTGCCCCGCCAATCGTGTGACACCCCACCATCGCCCCCGTCGCCCGGCTGGTCATGACGGCGGCGCGTAAATTCCGAACCTCCAGCGGCGTAGGCCCATCGTCCATCACCGCCACCTTGATGAACCCGGCACGGCTGTCGGTGCCATCAATGCCCTGTGTGATCTCGGCTGTCCATTCCTGAGCCAATTGCTCTGCGGTGTGATTGAGCTTGTCGGCAGGTGTGAACGACTCCTTGTAGATGCCGGTTGGTGCCAAAATATGGATGGGCGTCAGGTCAGCCAGATGGCGCAGCGCGGCGATGTTGCGTCCTACTCCGGTTGGGGCGCAGTCCACAATCGCCGTCACCCCCAGCCCATGAGCCTGGTCGAGATAGGGCTTCATCAATTGACCGACTTCTACCGGATCACCTTCGCCGTAACCGGGTGTAGCTGGCCCGCGTAAATCGACAAACAGATGCTCGTGGGGCAGGATCAGCCCCAACGTCTCAACCGGCACATCGCCCTTGACTGTCCGAATGAATGCCATCGTTCTCGCTCCCTCACATGCGCTGGATTATCCCGTCCCACTGAAGCCGAAGTGTATACGCTCCCTCTTCATTCTGCTATAATCCCGCCGCACACTCGGAGATGATTATGCGGATTCGCGTCGAAGGTAAACATCCTCTCAATGGGGTCTATCATCCCTCTGGCAGCACCAACGCGGCAATGGCGCTGCTGGCGGCAGCCCTGCTCACCGACCAACCGGTGACTCTGGACAACATGCCGCATACCATCAACCTGCAAGCCATGTTGGCCGTAGCCGAAAAGCTGGGGTCGAAGCTGGAGTGGGTTGATCCCCACACCCTTCGTCTTCAAACCGAGCAGGTAACCCGCCGCACCCTGACGCTGGCCGATACCAACGGCCTCGTCGGCATGATGCTCTACCTGCCCGCCATGCTCTGCCGCCGTCAGCATATCCGCATCGAGATCGACTTTCCCCTCAACCGTATCCGGACGCATCTGGAAGCCCTGCGCGATCTAGGTATCGATGTCATCACCAGCAGTGGGGCGATTGAGTGCCGCGCCGCCTACTGGGAACGCAAAGAGATCATCCT
The DNA here is from genome assembly GCA_022843385.1 of Anaerolineae bacterium. Taxonomy (GTDB): domain Bacteria; phylum Chloroflexota; class Anaerolineae; order Aggregatilineales; family Phototrophicaceae; genus CFX2. Next base: position 49,590 of record JALHNT010000002.1, read on the forward strand.
GTCGCAGACCAGCGTCACCGCCACCGCTATTGTGATGATGTTGGCAACGCGGCTGGGTAAGGAGACGCTCATCCACAACGCAGCCTGTGAGCCGCATGTGCAGGAACTGGCGCATCTGCTGTGTGAGATGGGCGCTCACATTGAGGGCATTGGCTCCAACCTGCTGCGGGTGATTGGTCTTGACCGGCTAGAAGGCGCAGCAGTCACCATCGGTCCCGACCACATCGAGGCGGCCAGCGTTGCCGTCATCGGTGCGCTCTGCGGCGGACGCATTCAGATCAACAACACGCGGCGAGCCGATCTGCCGATGATCACCAAGACCTATCGTCAGCTTGGCATTCAATTGGATGTCGACGACGACACCATTTATGTCCCTAAACATGAGACGCTGACGCTCTCCACCCGCGAGGAAGACGCTGATCTCTCGGTGGAAAGCGCTCCCTGGCCGGCCTTCCCGTCCGATCTGGTCGCCATCGCCACGGTGATTGCGACTCAGGCGCGAGGAACGACTCTGGTACATGAGAAGCTGTTCAACAACCGCCTGCTGTTCGTCGATAAACTCAAGGCCATGGGCGCTCAGATCGTCCTGTGTGATCCTCACCGCGCCATTGTCGTTGGCCCGACGCCACTCCACGCCATCTACATGGATACACCCGATGTTCGTGCGGGGTTGGCGATGCTAGCCGCCGCGCTGATTGCCAGAGGTGAATCGACCATCGACAACGCTCAGGCTATCGAACGCACCTTTGCCAGCGTGCTGACCAAACTGCAAGCGCTCGGCGCAGCCATCACCATCGAGTGAGCATGTCCACTACCCCACCCATCAGCTTCACCACTATTCAGGGAGTTCGAACGGCTCAGGCGATTGCCGGCGAGGGAAAACCCGTCATCCTGCTGCACGGCTGGGGCGCGAACATCGGTCTGGTCTGGCCGCTGGCGGAACGGCTCATCCCACTGGGCTACCGCTGCTATGCTCCCGACCTGCCGGGCTTCGGCCAGAGTGACCAGCCGCCAGCCGTCTGGTCTGTTCATGACTATGTGAATTGGGTCATCGCCTATCTGGATGCCTATGACCTCCATCAGGTCTACCTGTTTGGACATTCCTTCGGAGGACGGTTGGGGCTGGTGTTGGGGGCGAAGCATTCCGACCGCCTGTTCAAAATCGCCCTGGCCGACAGCGCCGGAGTCCGCCCTAAACCCTCGACCAGTGGGCAAGTGCGGTTCAAAGTCTATCGCACCCTGTTGAATTTGCTCCAGACGCTCAGGCTGCAACCCCAGGCCGATGCTTTGCGTAATGCATATAGTCAGCGCTATGGTTCAGCCGACTACAAAGCGGTACAAGGGATCATGCGCGAGACGTTCGTCAAAGTGGTGAATGAAGACCTCCTGCCCTATGCCGCCCAGGTCAAATGCTCCACCCTGCTCTTCTGGGGCGACGCCGATGCTGATACCCCATTGTGGCAGGGGCAGCTTCTGGAGATGACCATCCCCGATGCTGGCCTGGTGGTCTGGCAGGGAGCCGGTCATTACAGCTATCTCGAACGCCTCGCCGAGACAGCCCGCGTGATGGATCACTTCTTCTCGGCTGAATAAAAGCGACCTGACCTGTGCTTCTCACTTGCTGAGGATAGATACTCTCTATGCGAAACCTCGTCTTGCGAATTATCATCAATGCCATTGCCATCGCCATTGTGGCGGCGCTGGTACCCGGCATCCAACTGCTCAACGACTCGTTCGGCACACTGCTCATCATCGGTACCGTCTTCGGCATCATCAACGCCCTACTCAAACCGATCCTGACCGTCCTCACCTGCCCGCTGGTGATCCTGACGCTCGGCCTGTTCACCCTGGTCATCAATGCCATCCTGCTGCTCATCACCGCCAATTTCCTGCCGGAGCGCATCGCTATCGACGGCTTCTGGCCGGCTTTGCTCGGCGGCATCATCATGAGCATCGTCAGCATGGTGCTGGAAGGCGTCTTCGGCCTCAAGGATGACGACGACAAGAAGAAGCGTGATCGTGATTGACCGGCGCTGACAACTACCGCTTTTCCACTATAATTCAGCCATTCGACTCGTGTTAAAGGCGGATGGCTGATGTCGGTTGAACTCCTCTTGATTGCGCTGGTCTGGCTGGTGGGGACGTGGGTGCGCGTCTACCGGCAAGCGCGGTTTTACCAGATCGAAGAATACATGTCCGGGCGCTACCTGAGCTGGACTTTCAGCGTCCGCCCCCGCTGGCTGCCCACCCGATCCGTCGCCGCCTGGATTATCGGTCTCGTCCTGAGCTTCATCCTGACCGAAGCCCCCGGCACCTTCATGCTCACCCTGATCGCGCTGCTGACCGGCATCATCGCCGTCTGGCCGCCCGGCGAAGGTGAAATCAAGAAGACCTTCAAGCCCACTGCCCGCGCCAAACGGCTGCTGGCCGCGGCCTTTGCCGTCGCCGTGTTTGATCTGGCATTCTACAGTTTCATCGTCAGCCGCTTGCCGCTGCCCGCGATGAGCGAGTTACAGTTTATCGCCATCTCCAGCATCGGACTGCTGCTGTTCCTGACCGCCCCCATCATCCTGGTTTTTGGCAACTGGCTGATGCAGCCGGTGGAAGCCCTGCTGCGCCAGCGCTTCATCAAACGGGCGCGGCAGGTGTTGGACGCGGTGCACCCAGTGGTCATCGGCATCACCGGCAGCTATGGCAAGACCAGCACCAAAACCTATCTGGCGCATATCCTCAACGGGCGCTACAAGACCTACCCTACTCCCAAGAGCTACAACACCATGATGGGCGTGTGCCTTGCCATCAACAACGACATCGCGGATGACCGCAGCATCGAGTATTTCGTCTGCGAGATGGGTGCGTATATCCCCGGCGAGATCGAGCGCATCTGTGATCTGACCCACCCCTGGATCAGCATTGTGGTCGAGGTTGGGCCGCAGCATCTGGAACGCTTCGGTTCATTAGAGAACATCGCCATCGCCAAGTACGAGATCATCAAGGCGCTGCCGCCCGATGGAGTGGGCGTCTTCAACTGGGATAATCCCTATGTGCGCGAGATGGCGCAGCGTGGCTACCCCCAGACTCGCCTGACGGTCAGCCGTGAGGTTGACCCGGCCAACCTGCCGCCCGATGGCCCGCGCTTCATCGCCTCGCAGGTCAGCGACTCGCTCGATGGGCTGAAGTTCACCGTCACCGATACCCTGACCGGCGAGCGCGAGGACTTCAGCACACCGCTGCTCGGCCTGCACAACGTCACCAATGTGCTGCTGGCAACCGCCGTCGCCGTTCATGAGGGCATGAAGCTGAAGGAGGTCGCCTTCCGGGTGCGGGGACTGAAACCCGCCGAGAGCCGCCTCGTCCGCCAGACCACGCCGCAGGGCGTCACCATCATCAACGACGCCTACAGCGCCAACCCGGTCGGCATCGTCCACTCGCTGCGGGTGCTTTCGATGCACACCAGCGGACGCCGCCTGCTCATCACCCCCGGCATGGTCGAGTTGGGTCCGTTGCAGGAGCAGGAGAACCGCAAGCTGGGAGAAATCGCCGCCCAGCATGCCACTGATGTCATCCTGGTCGGCGCGAAACAGACCCACCCCATCAAGGATGGGCTGCTTCAGGCCGGGTTCACCGCCGAGCGCGTCAGCACTGTCGAGACGCTGGCCGAAGCCCAGCAGTGGTACCAGACCCACCTGCGCTCCGGCGACACTGTGCTGTTCCTCAACGATCTGCCGGATACGTATTCATCGTGATTCAACGAAGGATCTATGTATCTGGTAGGGACACGGCAATGCCGTGTCCGTTTTGATTCATCCTGTCTACCGATGACTGCGTCTGAACCTTTTTTGCCGTGAATGATCTCAATGCTCTGCACCCCCTCGATTTGCTTACAATGGATACAAACCAATCGGAGGCTGCACCGATGCCCAACACCCTCCCACAACGGCGTTCACCCCGCCTTAAGGACTACGACTACACCCAATCCGGCGCTTACTTCGTCACCCTTTGCACCCATCAACGTCACCATCACTTCGGTCACATCACCCACGATGGAATGATGGTGCTTTCATCTGAGGGGCAAATCGCCTACGATTACTGGCTGACCATCCCCGACCATTTCCCGACGGTGGAACTCGATGCCTTTGTTGTCATGCCCAATCATGTTCACGGGATTCTGGTGTTGGCGGATAGACATGGTGGCGTGGGCGGACACAGCAGTGCCGTGTCCCTACGGGAGGCGTTTGCCAGGCCGGTGCATGGATCGCTGTCCACCATCATGCGCTCGTACAAATCGATTGTCACCCGTACCATTCATGCAACAACCGGCGGAAATGACATCATCTGGCAGGGGCGTTTTCACGATCACATCATCCGCAATGAGGTCGATCTAAACGCCATCCGTCAATACATTCTGACCAATCCGGCGCGCTGGCCTCAGGATCAATTGTATGGTTCGTAACGAGGAATATCCCGGCGGATGTGCCAAACACCGCGCACCAACAGGATTGGGCGTCGGCAGGCAGATCAATTCACCCTTGCCGTACGCTGTAGGGACACGGCACCGCCGTGTCCGCCTTATCCAATAGGGGCAGCCAACACCAACCGCACACCGAAGTTGTAGGTCCAGAGGTACGGGGAGTAGCTGAGGCGGGAGACCGCGCGGGCGCTGAGCTGAAAGTTGAGGAAAGAACCGCCCCGCAGCACCTTATCTTTTTCATTACCGTAACCATCCGTAACCTCTGGGTTTTCGTGGTCATTCAGGCACCATTCCCACAGGTTGCCCGCCACATCCAGCGCCCCGCAGGCTGCCGCGCCATGCAGGTACAGTCCTACGGCGGTCGTGCGGCTCAAACCCGCTTCGCTCGTATTGGCATGCCCCCCCTGCCAGCTGCCCCAGGGATAGGCTTTCGCCTGCAATCCACCCTGTGCCATCCACTGCCACTCCCTTTCGGTCGGCAAACGCACGATCCAATCGCCGTCACTAAACTGACTGAACATTCCCAATTCCCGATATTTCGCATCCACCCACCGCGCAAAGGCCACTGCCTGATACCATGACACGGTGTCACGCGGCGCGTTCTTCATCTTCGCGCGCTGTCCGGCGAGGTCTGGCGGAAAATATTCTTCCGGGAATTTGTCCCACCACACCGCGTTATCGAACCCGTCCTCTGCTTCCACAAACGCTTGAAACTGGGTGTAGGTGATCAGGTACTTGGCGATGTAGAACGGCGCGATGATTATGGGACCCATCTCATGTTCATCGGTCTTGATCGTGACCGGTTCGCCCGACCCTTCTACAGGCAACCACGCGATGTCCGGCACGCCGTCTTTTACCCCCACACCAGGGCGTGTATCGCCGATCACCGCTAGGCGGTCACCAATGTCGCGGCGGCGCTCATGGCTGGTATTGTCGTGGGGCAGCATCTCCAGTTCACGCAGCAGCCGCACCTGCTCCGGCTCAACAAACTCGCGCTCGACCTCGTTCAGTTCGGGCTTCAGCCGTTCCTGCATGGCATAGACCAGCTTCAGCCGTTCCTGCGGCCACAGCAGATAATCCGGGCGGCCTTTGCTCTGCCAGTCATGGGCGGCATTCCGCACCTGTCGCAGCAGGATCAGGTCTTCCTGAGCGCTGGTTATCCAGGTCTTCAGCCGCTCCCATGAACGGAACAGGGCTTCATGGGCCACTTCGACGGTTGGGGTGTCCGCCGTTTCGGACGCGCCGTTGCGTATCCCTACCCCGTCCATCACCAGCAGCCGCGCATCGGTGAAAGCCCGCACCAGCGTCATCGCCTCGTCGTCGAAGCGGCCGCTGGGGCAGCGCTGGCGGGTGGCCGTGCCGCGCTCATCCACCTCGACCAGTTCGCGGAAAACCTGCCCCAGCAGTTCCTCTTTGTTCTCCAGCGTCAGCGCCGCGAAAGTCTGTTCCGCCCGCTTGCCAATCGCCCCCTGCACCCCGCCCAACGCCGCATAATCAGCGAAGGTCAGGCGGCGGTCATGCCGCTGGTCGGCGATCTTGTAGAGTTCATCCAGCGTGTAAGCCATCAGCGCAAGCGCCCCGGCATCGCTGCCCATATCGCTCAGGATTTGTTCCGGCAGGCCATCGTCGAATTCCAGCGCCGCCAGTTCTGCCGGACGTTTGACCATCTGTGCCAGCGCTCCGGCGGTGGGCGCGGCCAGATACAGCGAACCCAGGTTGAGCAGTTCCGCCAGTTCCGGGATTTCTATCGCTCTGTGGGCGAAGTCGTGCCGCATGGTGATGACGGCCCGCAGCCGCGGCTGCTTCACCACCACCGCCAGCATCCGGGCGAACGGCAGCACCGTCTCCGGTTTCGCCAGCGTGAACAATTCTTCAAACTGGTCGATGAACAGCAGCGCTTCCGCCCAGGCCGGCGCGTTGACCATCTCCAGCGCGGCGATCAAGGTATCGCAAACCGTCATCGGGTCGGCCAGCATATCCTGTACGAATTGATTTTTAACACGGCGCACCTCAAACGGCGAAGGGCGCAGCGGCTCAAAGGCTTTGACGATGCCTTCAAACAAGGCCGCGAAGGGATGGTCACTTTGTCCAGGGGTGAACTGCACCACCCGCCAATCCTTGCTCCCCGTCACTTCGCTGCTGATGGCGTTGGCTTCCAGGCGCGGCAGCAAACCGGCATTCACCAGCGATGATTTACCGCTGCCCGATGCCCCCACTCCCGCCACGAACCGACTTTCCGCCACCCGCCTGACCAGCTCATCGGTCTGCCGTTCGCGCCCGAAGAAGATCGGCGCATCAGCCTGGGTGAATGCCCGCAGTCCGGGGAAGGGCGAACCCGGCCAGCGTTTCGACTCGATCACCAGCACGGTCGCCGGATGACTGGCTGCCGCGAAGGTGTCGGATTCCGATGGACCGTCGCCGCGCTTGAGCAGCCGCACCACAAGTTCTTCCAGATGGGTTTCAAACTTCTCGCGGAAGTCAGCCGGGCTGCTGTAATGATTCACACCACGCCGAATCTGGCGGGTCGCCGGATCATAAAACAGATCGCCCTCGAAAAATGCCTGCACCCGGTGGTACTGTTCCTGCCCAACGGTGTCGCTGGCATCGAACAGCCGCTTCTCCGTCCGGCGGTAAATCAGCGTCTCCGGGCGCTTGCCCTTGAGCGCATCCAGTAGCTCGTAATGCGTACCCGACTGGTATTCGATGCTGTCCATCACGAACGGTGTGCCCATCCGCGACCAGAACAAACACACCACAATATCGCACTCCGAGGGACGGGGCAAACCGGCGTCAATCGCCGCCTGGGGCGACATGGTAGCCAGCATCGGCGTATCCGCGCCGGGCTTATCCCAGGCCACCACCCGAAAGCCCACTTTCTCGCGGAAGGCCGGTCGGTTCGGCAGCCGTTCCAGAATATCCAGCACCGCCTTGCGCTCGTCGTTGACATCGCCGGGCGAAGACAGAAACACGCGGAAAACAGGAATGCGTTCAGGCATGGCGGCAACCTTGTCGTCGGAAAGTGACGGGTTATTTCCCCTGATTATGTCAGAGCGCTGCCAGCTCCGCAAACCGCTTGACAGGATAGCTAAAATGTTCTACAATAGAAACAGGTGTTCTGGTTATGGTGTCGATCGGTTATGTCTGTATTGGCGGATGGGTTCTGTCGTCCGACGACGACGACGACGACACAAAACCGGAGTTGCACAAAAGAGATCGCATTGCAGTTGCAACACTTCTAACTTTTGCAACAAATGAGGGAAAACATTGTTGATGATTCACGAATCGAAAAACGGAGTGATGCGAATCTGACGAATCTGACGAATCTTGTGAATCAAGGCTCCGTTTGCTCTCTGTGTCCTCTGCGTCTCTGTAGTCAAATCTCCTTCTTGGCGCTGGAACGTGGCGGATCGCTCCCGTCGTTGCGCCACCGCAAATTCCGATCCGCCGGCGGGAGCGGCTCCACGAGAGTGAGTCGCCGGAAAAGTCCAACATAGGGGCAGCCTGACAATGGATGTTGTCATTATCGGGTGAACCGAGTCACAATCCGGGGAAGTCCATCCACCCAGCAACAAGGAGACTTCCCATGAAACGAGTTGTCGTCACCGGGGGCAGTGGCAAAGCCGGTCGCGCTGTCGTCAGTGATCTGGTCAAGCACGGCTATGACGTGCTGAACGTCGATCTGGCTCCATCCAGAACACCCGATGCCCCTTTCCTCAAAGCCGACATGACCGACCTCGGCCAGACGGTTGAGGCGCTCAAAGGGGCGGAAGCAGTGGTTCATCTGGCGGCCATCCCGGCTCCCGGCATACAACCCGATCACCATACCTTCAGCGTCAATGTCCTCAGCACCCATACCGTCTTCAGCGCAGCGGTCACGCTCGGACTGAAACGCATCGTCTGGGCTTCCAGCGAAACCACGCTCGGACTGCCCTTTGATCGAGAGCAGCCCGCCTATGCCCCGATTGATGAAGATCACCCGCCCTACCCCGAATCGACCTACGCTCTCTCCAAGATTTTAGGCGAGGAGATAGCGCGGCAGTACCATCGCTGGACTGGCATCCCCATCGTCGGCCTGCGCTTCTCCAACATCATGGAGCCAGACGATTATCAAAAGTTCCCCTCCTACTGGTCGGATGCCCGGCTGCGTAAGTGGAATCTGTGGGGCTACATCGATGCCCGCGATGTGGCGCAAAGCTGTCGCTTGGGTCTGGAGTCGGACTTTGAGGGAGCCGATCACTTCATCATCGCCGCAGCCGACACCTGCATGACCCGTCCCAGCCGCGACTTGCTCAAGGAAGTGTTCCCTGGCGTCCGGCTTACCCGTGAAGTCGGTGAGTTTGAAACCCTGCTCGGCATCGATAAAGCGCGCCGAGTATTGGGCTTCGACCCCAAGCATTCATGGCGCGATCATGTGAAATAATCAGCAACCCAACTCCTCTGCTGGACGTATTCAGTGTTAGTCTATCGAGGAGTTTATCTGTGGCCGAGTCGTTGTCACTCTTGGTGGTCAGCATCCTGATGCTGGTCGCCTTCATTCTGTCCTTCATTCCGATCCTGCCCGGCCCGATCATCCCCTGGCTGGTCGGGATCGTGTTTGGCTTCCTTACCACCTGGGATCGCCTCACGCCCACTGCCGGGATCATCATGACCCTGCTCATGCTGGTCGGCGCTACGGCGGATTACTGGCGTCCCTTGTTGGGGGCGAAAGCCGGCGGGTTAACCTGTCGCGCTTCGATTGGCAGCATGATCGGTGGCATCGCCGGAACATTCCTCATCCCGATTCCGCTGCTGGGAACGCTCATCGGCTGCGTGGTTGGCGCGTTGATCGTGGAGCTGTTGCAATTTGGCAATCTGAACAAGGCTTTACAGGCCGGGCGCGGCGCGTTAAAACTATTCGTGGTCGGGTACATCCTGAACATCGCGATCAGCTTCGCCATCTTCCTGACCTATCTGATCAGCGTGCTGACAACCGGTTAACGAAAGGAATGCCTCATGCGTGTGGTCATCATCGGCGGGAGCGGACACGTCGGAACGTACCTCGTTCCACGTCTGGTTGAGGCCGGCTACGAGGTCATCAATATCACGCGCGGTCAGAGCAAACCTTATCTGCCTCACGCCGCCTGGGATCAGGTACAGTCGGTCATCGCCGATCGTGATGCGGAAGACAAAGCCGGCACCTTCGGTCAGCGTGTGCGCGACCTGAAGCCCGACATCGTAATCGATATGGTGTGCTTCACGCTCGAAAGCGCCCAGCAGATCGTGACGGCGCTCCAGGGGCAGGTGCAGCACTTCCTGCACTGCGGCACCATCTGGATGCACGGTTATCCCACTATCCAGCCGACCACTGAGGACATGCCGCGCCAGCCTTTTTCCCAGCACAACTTTACACCCGTCGGCATCGAAATCGACAAACTAAGCGAGTACGGCGCACAAAAGTCGGCTATCGCCGCGTACTTGCGCGATCAGTCACGACGGTTTGGTTTCCCTGCGACCGCGCTCCATCCCGGTCATATCGTCGGGCCCGGTCATTCGCCAGTCAACCCACAGGGTAATCATAACGTGAAGGTTTTTGAGAAACTGGCAAAGGGCGAAGAACTGCTGATCGCCAACTTTGGCCTGGAAACCGTTCATCATGTGCACGGCGATGATGTCGCCCAGATCTTCATGCGGGCCATCCAGAACTGGCGCGTCAGCGTCGGCGAAGACTTCCACGTTGTCTCACCGGCTGCGTTGACTCTGCGCGGCTTTGCCCAGGCCGCGGCGGCCTGGTTTGGCAAGGAGCCGGTGCTGAAATTTGTTTCTTGGGATGCATTCCGCGCCGCAGTCCCCGAACCCGACTGGCGCGGCACCTGGGATCACATCAGCCACAGCCCGAATGCCAGCATCGCCAAAGCCCAACGGCTTCTGGGGTATCAACCGCGCTATACCTCGCTGGAGGCGGTTTACGAATCGGTCATGTGGTTGGTTGACCATGACGTTATCACGGTTTAGCCGTTAGAATAGACTTTCATTCAATCGGGAGCGATAGAGAACGCACAGCATGAGTGTCAGACGACAAACGACGGTTGGGGTCATCTTTGGTGGACGCAGCGTAGAACATGATGTTTCCATTGTCACCGGACATCAGATCATGCAGGCCTTTGATCCGGACCGCTATGAAGTGGTGCCGATCTATATTGATCGCCAGGGGCGCTGGTACACCGGCGACCCGCTGCGCGATCTGAAGAACTTCTCCAACGAAATTGTCAGTCAGAAAGGCGTGCGCAGCGCCATACTCTCCCCCAGCATCGAGCATCATGGACTGATTATCAACCCAACGGCTGGCCGATTTGAACGCAGCGAGCTCCAGCGGCTCGATGTGGTGTTCCCGGCCATTCATGGATCGCATGGTGAAGATGGCACCCTTCAGGGGTTGTGTGAACTGGCCGATATTGCTTACGTTGGCTGTGGCATTCTGGCGTCCGCCATCGCCAATGACAAGATGATGACCAAAATTGTCCTCAGTCAACAGGGTGTTCCGATCATCGAAGCGGTGTCTTTCACCCGTGCTGAATGGCTGGAAGCACCTGACAAAGTGGTCAACCACATTATTCATCAACTGACCTTTCCCATGTTCATCAAGCCCGCCCGGCTCGGTTCCAGCATTGGCATCAGCAAGGTGAACGATGAGCAGATGCTGTACAGCAATATGGAACTGGCGCTCACCTTCGACGATCTGATCCTGGTCGAAGGCGCTGTACAGAATGCCACCGAGATCAACTGCGCCGTGATGGGCAATGGCACCGACATTCGAGCCTCGGTGCTGGAGCAACCCGTCTCGTGGAGTGAGATGCTCACCTTTGAAGAGAAATATCTGCATGGCCGCGACGGGATGAAAAGCGCTGAACGCATCATCCCCGCTCCGCTGAATGATGATCTCACGGCAAAAATCAAAGGTTATGCCATTCAAGCCTTTCGCGCCGTCGAAGGCAATGGCACCGCGCGCATTGATTTCCTTGTTAAGCCCGAAAGTGGCGAGGTTTTCCTGAATGAGATCAATACGATGCCAGGATCGCTGGCGTTGTACCTGTGGCAACATGAAGGCATGAGCGCCAGACAGGTCGTTGAACGCCTTGTCGAGCTGGGACGCGACGCCCATGCCATCAAACGACAGAATAGCTACGACTATCAGACCAACCTGGTTGATCTGACCCGGCAACGTGGCCTCAAGGGAGCTAAGGGAAGCAAGTCAGTAGCGACTGCCAATCGTAGTTCCACGTGAATGCATTCATCTGGCAATCGGCAATCGATCAACCTGTCCACTGAAGTCAATTGGATTTTCGCGTGCCTTATCAATCAAGCGGTGGCCGGCGCAATAACGTACAGATTGGGGTAGGCAGTTCGGTCTGGGCAGGTTCACCTTCCCCAGCGATACCTGAACGCACCCTGGATGGCATTCCCGGCTGCCTGGCCTGGTTAGCCTTGCTCTTCTGTGTTGCCAGCGCGATTGCCTTTCCCCGCACCCTGCTGCTCATCGCTGCCCTGCTCGGTTTCTATTCGGCTGTGCGCTTTCTCTTCGCCGGCATCGCGAATGTGATGGGATTGCGCCGGATAAAGCGCTGGGAAGCCACCGACTGGCATGACAAGTACCGGCAGGATGCAAATGAGCAATCATTGCTGTGGGAAGATATTCACCACGTGGTCATCATTCCGGCTTACAAAGAGCCGGTGCCTATTCTTCAGCGTACTCTCGAAAATCTGGCGGCACAGTATGAAGCCAGTCACCGTTTAACCGTCGTCATCGCGCTGGAAGCGGCGGAAGAAGGTTGTGTCGAAAAAGGTGAGCGCCTGGTTCACGAGTACAAGCATCGCTTTGAGAACCTGTTCTACACCGTTCATCCGCGCGGCCTCCCCGGTGAAATGCAGTGCAAATCAGCCAACGAAGCCTGGGCCGCCCGTTGGGTCAAACGCCACCTGGTTGACCAGATGGGCTATGACATTGACCACATTGTCGTGACCACCCAGGATGCCGATACCCTTTGGCACAAGGATTATCTCTATGCCCTCACCTATTGGTTTGCCATCAACCCTGAACGTCATCTGCGTTTCTGGCAAGCCCCGATCCGCTATCACACCAACATCTGGGACATCAACCCGCTGCTGCGGATCGTGAATGCTTACTCCACCGCCTTCGAGTTGGCTTATCTGGCCGCACCCTGGTGGATACCAATGCCGATGTCATCGTATTCACTCAGCCTGAAACTACTCGATCTGAGTGGCTACTGGGATGGCGATGTGATTGCCGATGAATGGCATATGTTCATCAAGGCCTATTTCGCCCGTGATGGTCTGGTCAAGCTCGATCGCGTCTTTCTACCGTTTTCAGCTACCGCTGTGACCGGCGAAACCCTATGGGAAGCGATCAAGAATCGTTATCAGCAGACATTACGTCATGCCTGGGGCAGCAAAGAGGTCGGCTACATCGTCGCCAAAATGCTGGAGCATCCAGAGATTGAGTTCAACACCTCCTTCAAACTGCTGTTCCGCGTGGCACACGATATCCTGCTGGCCGGCGCTGGCTGGATCATCCTGACGGCAGGGGCGCAGTTGCCGTTTCTGTTGAACCCATCGTTGCTGGGCCAGGTCTTGAGCGAAGGATTCAACAATCCGGCCTATGTGCTGCTTCAGCTATCCTTCGTCCTGGTGTCCATTCTGGGTATCGTGTTCTGGTATCAGGATGTAACAGTTCGCCCGCCGCGCACTCGCAAACAGACTATGCGCGAACGCTTTCTGACGCTGCTCAGTTTTCCCCTGCTGCCCATCCTGACGCTCATCTTCGTGGCAATCCCGGTGTTGCAGGCACAAACACGGCTCCTCTTGGGCATTCCACTGCGCTTCCAGGTCAGCCGTAAAATGTAGTTTTTCATTAATCTCAAGGAGACAGGTATGGCTAAAGTAGGTTACATCGGCCTCGGCATCATGGGCGCCGCCATCGCGCGTAACCTGATGAAGGCGGGACATGAGCTGGTCGTCCATAATCGCAGCCAGACCATTGTCCAGGAATTGGTCGCGCTGGGTGCAACTGCCGCCCACTCTACCAAAGAAGTTGCGCGGCAGGTTGAGTTCGTGTTCACCAACCTCCCCGACACGCCCGATGTGGAAAAAGTGGTACTTGGCCCCAACGGAATCATCGAGGGAGCGCACGAGGGTCTCATCTATATCGACAATAGCACCATCAAGCCCGAGTCGGCGCGGATGCTTGCGACACGCCTGGCTGAAGTTGGCGTGTCCGCCCTGGATGCACCAGTGAGCGGGGGCGATGTCGGTGCCAGGAACGGTACACTCACCATCATGGTCGGAGGTGCACAGGCAGCCTTCGACCAGACGGTTCCGTTGTTTCAAGCGATGGGTAAAGCCTGGGTTCTGGTGGGTGATGCCGGAGCCGGTCAGATTGCCAAAGTATGCAACCAGATCATCGTTGGCGCACAAATGGCCTCGATGGCCGAAGCGCTGATCGTCGCCCAGAAGGCCGGGGTCGATCCTAGCCGCGTCGTTGATGCCATCAAGGGCGGTGCCGCCCAGATGTGGACGCTGGATGTCAAGCCGCCGCGTCTGTTCGCCGGCAACCGCCAGCCCGGTTTCAAAGCGCATATGCAGCACAAGGACCTCGGCATTTGCCTCGATACTGGCAAGGCCTATGGCATCCCGCTCCCACTGACCGCCGTCATTCAACAGCTCTATACCACCATGCTCCAGTACGAGGAACACAATCTGGATAATAGCGCGGTTGTTGGAGTGTACGAACGATTAGCCAATATCCAGCTCAGTGAACCACTCCGCCCTCCGCCCAAGCCGCTTGACCCAGTTGAAGAGGCCGAGCAAGAGTCTTTCTCTGGCAGTGACGCGCCGGCCCGATGAGGTTGCATACAGTCAGTCATCACCAATGAATTTGGCGCACAGATTTTTCGCCGGACAGCCCAACTATCCGGCGAAAAACTGCTTGACGTTTTAGAATTTCTGTGCTACACTGTTTACATGAATGATAGGTTATGTTTCCACACTCTCATCCCCACGCTTCACATGACATCCCTCACAACTTCAACTCCGGCGACAGTCTCACCTGTTCCCGCCAATAGCAGCCATTCAAATGCACAGCGGAGGTTTGCTCCCTTCATAATGCTGCACTCGGCGACAGCAGCCGAGACTGAGCGCAGCCGTTTACTGCACTTTTGCGCTAATCTCCCGTCCAGTCGCCTGCACATTGGGCGGGAAATATGCAAAGACTGCAAAACGGTGAATCAAAATAACGGTGCGATGCCACACCATCATCAATGCTATCCATCATCCCCATCTTCAGTTAGCACTTTTTACTTTGCACTCAGCACTTTGATCGTGTCGGTCAACAGCTCCCGTAGCATGACCGACGCCAATGGGAAATGTCAGCGGCACATTGTTCCCGTATTGTCGCCATTGTTGATGCCAGCCTCGCGTATTCCCGCCGGCACCGGATGACGCTTATGCGCTAGCTTCCCGTCTTGTCGCTGCCATTCCCGGCGGAAATGATTTCCCGATCCTGATTCGCCAGTCGTCCGGCTGACACGTGAAGGGCTTGCTGCTATAATGCGACATGAAATCTGGATTAACGAGATGAAGTAAACGTGAACGAACGTGTACAGAAGATTATGGCACAGGCCAATATTGGTTCGCGCCGGACCTGCGAAGAACTTATCAGTCAGGGACGGGTTCGGGTGAACGGCAAGGTCATCCGGCTGGGCGACCAGGCCGATGCATCAGTTGATGTAATCGAAGTCGATGGTACGCGGCTGAAAGCTGCGGCGAAGAAGCTCTATATTGCTTTCAACAAACCCAAGTATGTCATCTCTGATGAACCGCACAAGGATGACTCGCGTAAAAGCGTGCGTGACTATCTGCCCTTCCAGGAACACCTGTTCAGCGCAGGACGACTGGATGCCGATAGCGAGGGTCTCATGGTATTGACGAATGATGGTGAGCTGGCAAATCGCCTGACGCATCCGCGTTTTCGTCATACGAAAACCTATAAGGTGACAGTCAATGGTCTGCCCTCGCAGGAGACCTTGGATCGCTGGCGTCAGGGTATTGTGCTGGTTGAAGAAGATGAAACCACCTTTCGCACCGCCCCTTGCTATGTGAAAATGATTGAGGGTGGGCGTGATTCCGTCCTGCGTGTAGTGATGACCGAGGGGAAAAAGCGCCAAATCCGTAGGGTTGCAGCGGCCCTGGGTCATCCGGTGATCTCCTTGACTCGAACCTTTATCGGTCAGTTAGGAATCGGCGCACTCCGTCCAGGTGAATGGCGTGAACTGACACCCAAAGAAATCATGGCGCTCAAGACTCCGGCTGAAGAGCTGAAAGAAATCCCGCGTCCGCGTCCGCAGCGGCGTCCCTATAAGACCAATGAGAACGCGGAAGAACAACCGCAGCGCCCTGCACGACCGGCCTCACGCAAGCCGCAATCAGGCAGCAGCGAAGGCACTCGTCGGAAACCCCCGTCACGTCCGGGTGAGCGCCCGTCGAAATCCCCTAAGCGAACGCCTCGGAGACGCGATTCATGATTGTTCCGTCCGAAGTGCAGGAATATGTCGCCAGGCAGCCCAGCCTGACCTGGCGACGCCATATTCTGCGGTGGGTCATCCGAACCCTGGGTTTCAAAGTGCTGTGGAACATGGAGATCACCGGTCTGGACAATATCCCAACCGGCGGCCCCAGCATCATCATGATGAACCACATTTCGCTGATCGATCCCGTTCTGTGTATGGGCGCTGTAACGCAGCGTTTCGTCATCCCAATGACCAAGATCGAGAATCTGGAAAATCCGCTGATTGCCCCATTCATTCGCTGGTGGGGAGCCTATTCGGTCAAGCGCGGTGAAATTGACCGCAAAGCGTTGACCAATTCCATTGAATTAGTCAGGAGTGGGCAGCTCATCCTCATCGCGCCAGAGGGTACACGACACTCAGATGGGTTGGTTGAAGCCAAAGATGGACTGGCCTTCATTGCGACGAAGGCAGATGCAGCCATCATTCCAACAGGCATATCGGGTGCTGTCGAATGGAAAGACTGTCTCAAACAATTGCGACGACCTCGTATCCGCATCCACTTTGGGCGGGCGTTCAAATTCAGGTCATCGGGCAATGGTCGCACTTCTCGCGATGTCCTGCCGGTGATGACTCGCGAGGCCATGTATCAACTGGCACTTGCCATCCAGGACGAACGGTTGCGGGGATTTTATCGGGATGTCAGCCAGGCTACAACTGAACACATCGCATTCATTTGACTACGCACGGTTTGAAATCTGTTGGTGACTGCTGCAAATCGCCAACCTCATGTCTCACAAAATTCGAACATGCAATAGAATGTAATCATCAATCCAATTCAACATGGTGTCGAATCATGGCCCACCAACCCTATCCGTCTTATCGGGCGCGAACCAAAGCAAAAGCGGCGAACGAAGGCTGGCTCACTGGCCTGTTCATCGGTGGATTGCTGGCAGTTATTGCTGTTGTGGGGATGGCAGCACTGGGGTTCGTTGCGCTGGTGCTGCTCACTCAGGATCGCGTCCCTGCGAATGTCAGCGTTGATGGGGTCGAAATCAGCAGCACATCTTTTGAAGAGGCGATGCAGAGGATCGAGACCGCTTCCCAAGAACAAACGCTGACGTTAACTGATGTGCAGCGCCAATGGGAAGTTCGCCTCTCCGATATGGGCGTCCGCATTGATGAGGCTGCCACCCGTGATCTGATTGAACAAGCCAGGGAAGGTCAGAACATCCAGCCCTACTACACGGTCAATCTGGTTGAGGCGCAGAACATGCTAGTGCAGATCAGTGAGCAGGTTAACATCCCACCGGCTCAAGGCGAACCACCACGACCAGGGCGCATGATTGAAATACCCTCGGTTCTGGATCGACTGCGAACAGATGCCACCGGTGAGTTAGCCGATGGTATCCTCGAACTGACCATGATCGAAGTCGAGTCGCCGCTGGCTGAGTCGGTCAGTGAATATACCGGCGCAACCACTGTCCATGTGGTCGAAAAAGGTCAGGAGCTAGCACTGATTGCCCGGCAGTATGGTGTGACCACCAGCGATATTGTTACCCTGAACGAGATCACCAATCCTGACCTGATCTTCGTCGGTCAGGAGCTACGCATCCCTGCGGCTAGCCTTTATGAGCCGAGCGCCAATGAGGCTCCGCCTGCACCATTGACTCAGGGAAAATCAATCGTGGTCTCGGTCGAAAAGCAGCGTATTTACGCCTATGAGGATGGAAAACTGGTCTACTCGCGCTTGACCTCTACCGGTCGTGCCGAAACTCCCACCGTGAAGGGTGACTTCAATATCTACGTCAAGTACGAAGCCGATGATATGAGCGGGCCGGGTTACTTCTTGCCTCAGGTGCCTTATACCATGTACTTCTACAAAGGCTATGGTATCCATGGAACGTACTGGCACAACAGTTTTGGTCGCCCCATGAGTCATGGTTGCGTCAACCTGCCGGTGGAAGAAGCACGCTGGTTCTTTGAGTGGGCCGAAGTTGGGACGCTGGTACGGGTCATTTAGCCAGCCAATCCAGCGAAAATTCACGTTCTTCGTTCGCTGTGTGATTGCGACCCGTCATCAAATTGTGATATGATGCCTGAGAGTGAACCTGTTTTGGAGGATATAACAGCGAACATATCGGGGGTATAGATAGCGCTAGGTCCTGGTTACACAGGATAACGAGGTGGCGGTTGCTCTCTGCGAAGAGAGCCTAATCCCTAAACAGGGAGAAAATCGGATCGATCAGCGGATGCCGCCGGGATGACTCCACCATCCCTTGTCTCTTCCCTCCGTACAACAGAAGCCAGCCATGAAAATGGGTGAGTAATCGCTCTCACAAGTGGCAGCAAGTGGAATGAGTCAACGCCCTCACAACGATTCCTGTCGGAAATCGATCATTGGCGTTTTGTGAACGGTTTGCGTCTGCGCCACACAACCGTTTGCGCTCTTTCATATGTTATCTACGGAGGATTCCCATGTGTGGTATTGTTGCCTATATTGGTTCGCGTGAAGCGACGCCGATCATCCTGGATGGTCTGCAACGCTTGGAGTATCGCGGATACGACTCAGCCGGCGTAGCCACTATCGACCAGGGCGAAATTCATGTTCGCCGTGATGTTGGCAAACTCATTAACCTGCGACTGAAAGTGCAGGCAGACCCACTGACGGGCAAAATTGGCATTGGGCACACTCGGTGGGCGACACATGGCGCACCCGCCGAGCGTAACGCGCATCCCCATGTGAGCATGGATGGCGAGTTTGTTGTCGTTCACAATGGCATTGTTGAGAATTACCTTGAACTCAAACACGAACTCATGGCTGAAGGGATTGAGTTCAAGTCAGACACCGACACCGAAGTTATTGTCCAGTTGATCGAGCGCTTCGCCCACAATGGCGCACAGGGCAATCTGACTGAAGCTACGCGCAAAGCCGTACACTTGATGCGCGGCGCACATGCGATTGTTGTCATGAATCGCAACAAGCCCGATGAATTGGTGACCGCTCGTGTGGGCAACGCGGGCGGTGTGGCGATTGGGCTGGGAGAGCATGAGAACTTCATTGCCTCCGATATCCCAGCGATACTGGAACATACCCGCCGCATGATCTTCCTCGAAAGCCGCCAGATTGCGACCGTTACGGCACAGGGCTTCCATATCCAGACGCTCGATGGGAATCCCATCAAGAGCGAAATTCATACCATTCCCTGGGACCCGGTGAGCGCAGCGAAGGGCGAATTCAAGCACTTCATGCAGAAGGAAATCTTCGACCAGGCGCGCAGCCTGACCGATACCATTCGCGGACGGGTGGACTTCGAGCGCGGTGAAGCGTTGCTCCCTGATCTGAATCTGACTGCTGAACAGGCGAAAGCCCTCAATCGGTTAGTCACGGTGGCCTGTGGAACAAGTTACTACAGCGGACTCGTGGGAAAGTTCTATATCGAACACCTGGCACGGTTGAACGTCGAAGTTGACTATGGGAGTGAATATCGCTATCGCGACCCGATTCTGGATGACCGGACAGCAGTACTGGCGATCACGCAAAGCGGGGAGACCGTCGATACTTTGGCCGCGATGGAAGAAGCTCGCGAGAAAAAAGCGACGCTGTGGAGCATTGTCAATACTATCGGCAGCCAGGCGATGCGGATCAGCGATGGATACATCACCATGAATGCCGGGCCTGAGATCGGCGTAGCCTCGACCAAAGCCTTCACGGCCAGCATTGTCGATCAATATCTGTTGGCATTAGCCCTCGCACAACTACGCGAGACACTCACACTGGGGCAGCGCCGGCAGTATACCCATGATCTGAGCCGAATCCCCGATCTGGTGGGACGGGCGTTGGAGACTGAACCAGTCATCAAGGAGCTGGCGACCGCGCTCCACCACTACACCGACTTCCTTTACCTCGGGCGCGGCATCAATTACCCAATCGCGCTGGAAGGCGCACTGAAGCTCAAAGAGATTAGCTACATTCATGCCGAAGGTTACCCGGCAGGAGAGATGAAACACGGGCCGATCGCGCTGATCGACGAAGAGATGCCGGTGCTGTGCCTGGCGCTGAAAGACAACCTCTACGAGAAAATGATCAGCCAGATCGAACAGGCCAAAGCGCGCGGCGGGATTGTGGTCGCAGTGGCTACAGAGGGTGATACCGTCATCCAGAGCAAAGCCGATCATGTGATTTATGTCCCTGAATGTCCCTATCTGCTAAGTCCAGTGGTCGCGGTGATCCCGCTACAACTACTGGCTTATCACATCGCTCAGCGGCGCGGCGCCGATGTTGACCAGCCGCGCAACCTCGCCAAGAGCGTCACCGTCGAATGAGACCTACATCTTCTTCCCGTCAATCATCCAGGAAATGATAGAGCGAAACAGACAAAGAGGTATCTGTCTCAAATCAAGGAGGACACAGATAAGCTTTTGTGTCCTCCAGTTGGTGGTGCGGAAAGATTATTTCCCCAGGCTTTGCAGGCCATCCCAGAGGCGCTGGAAGGCTTTCTCGGTGCGTTCGGGTGGCAGGGCATAAGAGAAGCGCACCCAGTCCGAGCCAGCATCGGAGAAGTAAATGCCGGCGACCACTGCCACGCCGTACTTCTCGGCCAGATAGGTCATCAGATCTTCGCTGTCCTTCAGGCCACCCTTGCGAATGTAGTCACCACAGTCGATGAAGGCGTAGTAGCCGTCGCCCATGATGGCGTTCAGACCGGTACTATCGAGGGCACGGCGCAGCACCTGGCGACTGAGTTTGGTCGGCTCGATGATGCTAGAGGCTGCTGTGCCGAAGCCCATTTCGTAGGCCGCGATGGCGACGGCCTGTGCGTAGAAGCCGGGGACAACGCCATGTGATGCCTGGCTGGTGATCGAGTCGATGACGGCCTTGCCCGCGACCAGATGGGCGCTGCGGACGTTGGATGCGCCGAGGCTCTTGGTGATGCCATCGAGGAAGATCAGCCGTTCGCGCTGTTCTTTGGGGAATGCCAGCAGCACCTGATTGATGTCCGAGGGCCCGCCATCGGTGACCCAGTGGTAAATCCAGTCGAAGAGGACGAAGGGGTAACCGCTTTCGAGTGCCGCCCGCGCCAGTTCGATCTGTTCCTCAACCGGGATGGTGCGACCGGTGGGGTTATCCGGCGAGGTAATCACGATGCCAGCGACCTTGCGCCCCTCGCGGATAGCGAATTCAGCACAGGCCTTGATCGACTCCGGCGTAAAGCGCCAGCCTTCGCTCGGCTGACCTGGCGCTTGCAGCACATTCAGACCGACGGCGTAGGGACCCCAGTTGTAGCTGATCCAGGGAACACGGCTGACCACCAATGCATCCCCGACCTCCTGGTTGCCGAGCGCGACCATCGCGCCGTAGGCCTTCTGTAAGCCATCGCGTCCGCCCTGCACAAAGCAGATGTTGGCCTCGCCCCAGCCCGTCTCGGACTTAAGGTGCCAGTATTGTTCGACAGCGGCTTTGCGGAACTGCGGCGTCCCCCAGGGCTGGTTATAAGCCGTCCCTTGCTTGACCTGCAACTCGGCAGCTTTCATCAGGATGTCAGCCGGAACGCCGGGCAAACTCGCGCCGCCGTCGCCCTGTGAGGCGTCGTAGGTCGGGGCGTCCTTGCCAGCGACTTCGGTGTATTTCTTGAGGGCGTCGCGGATGAGGAACATGCGCGAAGGTGGGATCGCCAGCATCTCCGCCGGGTAACGATTGACCGGCACCCGATTGGCGGCTGGTACAGCAAATACGGGCGTATCCAGATTCACATTAGTAGCCAAACGAACCTCCTAAAATAAAAACACCCCGCTACGGGGTGCTGTTTTATCAGATAGACGAAACAGGACAAGCCCCCCGTCAGGGTGATGTCGCGGTGGTGGTATGGGTGGTATCCATCATCAACGCTGTCATCATCGCGTCCTTAATGCCTTGATAGCCGATTGTGACACCTGACCAAAAGGCTGTCAATGTGCAAGGGAGCAGAATTGGACTCTTCTGATACTTGTGCAATCTGCCACACTCAGGCATTTTCGGCCACGAATTTCTGGATCGTCTCCAGGTTATTGAGGGCGCGACCTGACCTGGAGCGGTCGATGCGTTTGAGCAATGAGGCCAGCACATCCTTCGGCCCCAACTCCAGGAAGGTCTCAGCACCGGCATCGATCATCGCGCGTACCAATTCAGTCCAGCGAACCGAATGGGTGAGTTGGCGATCCAGTTCATGACGAATCGCTTCCACCGTCACCAGCGGCGCGGCATCGACATTGCCGTAGACCACGCTGTTCGGGGGCTGGAAGGGAGTGGCCGCCAATGCCTGTCGGAATTCCTCCGAAGCGCTCGCCATCAGCGGGGAATGAGCCGCTATGCTGACCGCCAGCTTGACTACCTTCTTCGCTCCGGCAGCGGTGAGCATCTGCATCCCGCTTTCGAGAGTCGCGTCATCACCAGAGATCACCGTCTGTCCGGGACAGTTGTCGTTCGCCAGGATCAGCACACCGCCGGTTTGTTGGCTGGCGCGGGCGCAAACTTCTCGGATGGCATCGGCATCGAGTCCCAGCACAGCGGCCATCGCGCCGGGGCTTTTGCTACCGGCTTCCTTCATCAAGCGACCACGTTCGCGCACCAACTTCAGGCCATCTTCAAATGATATGGCTCCAGCAGCAGCCAGCGCAGTGAATTCACCCAGGCTGTGACCGGCGACGAAACCCGGTTTCAGCGTTGGGAACTCGTGCTGGATGACACGCTGGATGGCAATGCCGCAGGTGTAAAGGGCGGGTTGGGTATTGATGGTGTCGTCGAGCTGCTCTTGCGGGCCGTCAAAGCACAGCCCGGAGAGCAAGAAGCCCAACAGTGTATCGGCCTGCTCAAAGGTTTGACGAGCGATGGGATAGGCATCCGCAACGTCCTTGCCCATGCCGATGATCTGCGAACCCTGCCCCGGAAACATAAAAACGATCTTCGATGCATCCATCTTTTGCTCCTGACCCAAATGAAAAACCGCCCTGTTTTGCAGCAGAGCGGCCCTCAAAACTCATTCTTATGAGTCTTACGATGCTTTTTCAACTTCGATCACCGTCTCGCCCTTGTATGACCCGCACTTGGGGCAGACACGATGAGACACATGGTACTCGCCACAGGTTTCACAAATAACGAGATGCTCTAACGTCAGGGCATCATGAGAACGACGGTTCCCACGACGACGACGCGATATTTTGCGCTTCGGTAACGGCCCCACGAGGGTTTCTCCTCACATATTGACGAACTCATCGCGGCATTATAGTGGTCGCTCACCTGTTACGTCAAGGTAACGTCGCATCACTTAGCGGCGTATTTCTTTTCCAGGCTGTTGATTTCCTCTTCAACGTTCTTCAATAGCTTACGGGTCATGTCCATGCCAAACTGCTGATTAGCCGGTTTCGACTCCAGGTTGGCGATTTTCTGGCGATAGACCGAAGCCGAGGCATAAAGTTCGTTGAGCTTCTGGGCGACTTTCAGCGGCATACCCGAGTGATCGTTATGAACAACGGGCTGTGCCGGGTGGGCAATCGGAACTTCAGCGATACGTGACTTGACAGGCTTGGATTGCACCGGCGGACGCGGGGCGACAGTCTCGGTAGTCTGAGTAGCCGCTTCCTTCTGCTGTTGACGTCGTTTCCCTTCCAGCAGCTTGGTGGTGACGTTCATGGCAAACACAGCTATGCCATTGATTTCAGGATCGAAGGCGGCCGTCCCTTCAACAATCAGAGCATCTTCCGGGTCAGTGATGGCCTCTTCAACCCGTTTCCACTGCTTGGAGGCCACATAGATAGTATAGATTGTCGGGTCAGCCGGTGGCGTTGGAACCCCCTTAGGCAGAGTCGGCGACTTGATGGCATGGGACATCGCGACGATGACCAGATCCTTTCGCTCTTCAATCTTCCCCGGACGGCCCATCAGTGATACTTTCACGGCGGTGATCTCCCCTGGTTCTTGCAAGAGCGGATGGATAAGTGCGGCCCGTTCTTCCCAGATGAAGGCCGGCAGCGGGGTCGGCAGTGGACGCGCTTCTTCGCCTGGTTTGCGGCGTTTGTAGTTAGGAAAGATGAGGGCGTGATGCTCATCGGACACACGATGACGCGCCAGGTAGAAGAACACCCCGCCGACGGTACGACGGCGACTGCTATCCGGTAGCATCAGCCCGCCCTGGGCTTCGGTCTCCAAGGTTTCCTGATATAGCTGGCGCACAAAGTCTACGCCGGCCAGTTGGGTGATCTGCAAAATCTGGGCGCGTGGCTTTTCCGCTTCTTCGCCAAGCAGCTCCGCCAGCTCATTCGCAAAGGTGCGCGGATCATCCGATAGCGTCGCGTGATGGGTCATGCATGGATGCTTTCTCTTGGAGCATGGCGAGGAATATCCAGAAGGTGTTTATCAGTTACGATTTGCAAAGAAGCCTGTCCCCCTGACCAGACGACGTGATCGCCGTACAGTCCCCGCTGATGTGTATCTTCTCCCGAACGAACATGAACGGAATGAATTATAGCACCATGCAAGAGGGGCGTAAAACCTGAATTGCGCTGGTACTATTGGATGATTGGATTGTTACACCGATCCAGACCGATGGCGATCAATCCCGCTCCATCACCCAGCCCATCCACCGCCGGCGGATCGACATTTGTGGTGGCGCAACGACGGGAGGGATACGCCAGTATTAACGCAACCTGTTTCTGTTGGGACGATATCATGCCGTTGATTCACATGATTCGTCAGATTCGTCAGATTCGCATCAGTCCTTTTTTGATTCGTGAATCAGTCATCGCCAAGAAAGACGAAGAAACGATCACAGAGACGCAGAGAACACAGAGAGAAAGCAGAGATGTTTGAGACGACCCGCTATCGACTGATGACTACAGACTACGGCTGCAACTCCAGTTTTGTGTCGTCGTCGTCGTCGGACAGACAGTGACAGACCGACAAAGACAGAAAGACCAACACAGAGGACACAGAGAACACAGAGAGAAAGCAGAGTAAATCTGCGTAAAATTCCGCAAATTCTGCAACTGCACAGGCTCCTGTTTTGCAGTCTGTGACTCATGGCGGCGGTCATTCTTTTTGGGCGGCGGCCAACTCCTCCCGTGAGTTGACCGGCAGGGAGTGGTGAAAAGTGCAAAGTGCTGAGTGCAAAGTGAAGAGCAACGAGTAATGAGTGACGAGTAACGAGTAACGAGTAACAAGCAATGAGACTTTCCTCGGATGAATGATGATCGATGCAAAAAGTCGTCAAAGTCGTCAAAGTCGTCAAGGTCAAAAGTGCATTTTTGAACAATTGCCCTCAGCTTTCAGCTTTCAGCCGTCAGCCGTCAGTCTATCGACTGCTGACTGTCCACTTCCTGCTATCAGCATACGCTGATTCGCCCCGTTACGGGTGAACTTTTGGTAAACTTTTTGTTCTAGTGCGGGCGGGTCTGGCGCTAACCATCGGACGGGAGGGCGAAGGTTAAGACCATCGGAGGACGGTTAGAGAACAGTTGGGGAAATTCGAGGTTGAGGGAGCAAATAATCAACAAACACTTCGCAAGCCACATATCGCCGAACACTATTGAGACCTTTGTCGCACACCTTAGAGAGTTATAGTCGTGAAGATCGATTCACGTTATTACGGTAGCTACTTTTTGCCTTGTCGCATCTGCAACTTCAGGATAGATTTCTACTGTTTTCACGATTCTTTCGAGGATTATTTTGACCTTCTCTTTGTCTTGAACATCTAATTTCTTGTATTCCCGCCGAAGCAAAACTACGCCCTCATCAGTTGACAGGATATGCGAATACAATGTGGTGAACCATTTCTTGGCATTGATGTTTTCCCTTATAGTAGCAGTCATTAGCTTCTCAACTAGGATTTCGATAGGGTAGCTATCGAGATATGTGACTATAGATTGCATTACATCTACCCCTCTTGTAGAGTCATCGAGAACTCGAAGGAGGTTCAATACTAATGCCGATGAGCGTGGCATCGTCTTTACTATGGAAAATGCTTGTCGAAATTGAGTGATCTGCTCTTGAGTGAACAACTCGCTATTTTGCTTTAAGATTTCGAATAGCTTATCCACGATAGATCAACTCCTCATGTGACTGTGAGAACATCTACAGGTCAGTTCAATCCTTCGACGCAATAAAATGTGCTTTATTGCCCGATAAACATACATAGTTAGAAACGTTTCTCTCCTCTTCTCATGCGATCTCGGTATTGCTCTAGCAGTTGCGAATACATCTCCTCTCCATCCCAATCGGAATTCAGATCAAATTCCTGTACTGATTGGATAAACTCATCAGGTGGTCGATATTCATGGGCGATGATGTAGTGTCTAATCATGCTGGGCGCGGCATATATTAGCTGCGAGGACATAGACGATGGAATCCACAACTCGGAGCTTCCACGCCAGATCTGCTGAGGACTGCTGGCACTCTGTTGATCCTTATTGGCTAAAGAGGGATCACACAAATCGCATTGATGGTATCCTCTCATTCCACGTATATGTACTCTGGGAGATTGATACATCTGCTGTAGTTTCTGAAGAAAGCGGTCTCCCACTTTCCCTTTAGAATACGTAAAACCTTGTTTCAGCCAACCAATAGTTCTGACCTCCTGAAACGCGATAGATTGTTCGCGATACCAGGTCCCGTAGCTATAGGGACTCATATCTGGAAAATACATGATTCTCTCCTTCTAGCTGGCGCTGCCTCAACATGCAAGCTGCGAGATGTATGTGTATGCAACCCAATTTGGGGCGCATGATTTCACTGAAATGATAACACCGTTGACTTTCTCCAACGCGCCGCTGATGCCATTCCGCAGCAGTGCATCAGACGGGGTGTGTCCATAGACCGCGACCGTCTGATCAGAGCTAAAGCAAAAGGTCTAGATTCGGGCGGCAAGAACAGATGTATACTGAAGGGAAACAGTCGAAACAACGAGACACAGAATGCTTGCCCAGATCAACGCCTGCGCCCTGTTCGGGCTGGACGGTCACATTATCGATGTAGAAGTTGACTTTAACCCCCGCGCCGGAATTCCCTCGTTTGCCATCGTCGGGCTGCCGGATGCCGCCGTCAAGGAAAGCCGGGAACGGGTGCGCGCCGCCATCAAAAACAGCGGGCTGCAATTCCCCAACAAAGGCTATGTGGTCAATCTGTCGCCAGCAGACTTCCCCAAGCATGGGCCGGCCTATGATCTGGCAGTCGCGGTGGGGGTGCTGGCGGCCACCGACCAGGTACCGCTGGAATCCATCGAAAGCAGCCTGTTCATCGGCGAGTTATCGCTGGATGGAAGCATCCGCCATGTCAAAGGCGTCATGCCGATGGCCTACACGGCGCTGCAAATGGGCATCGAGCGCATCTATGTGGCGGCAGACGATGCGCCACAAGCGGCGCTGGTGCAGGGGATTGAGATTTATCCGGTGCGGACTTTGGGCGATCTGGTGGAGCATCTCTACGGATTACAACCGATTGCGACCTATACAGCCGCGCCGCTGACCCCAGACGAGGACGTTGTGCCAGAGGGGTTGGTAGATTTTGCCGATGTGAAGGGGCAGGAACATGTGAAGCGGGCGTTGGAAATCGCCGCGGGGGGCAATCACAACGTGCTGCTGTCCGGCTCACCCGGCGTGGGCAAGACGCTGCTGGCGCGGGCGATGCCGGGAATATTGCCCCGGCTGAGTCTGGAAGAGGCGCTGGAAGTGACGCGCATTTATTCGGTGGCCGATTTGTTGACCAGCAATCGCCCCTTGATCCAAACGCGCCCGTTTCGCGCACCGCATCATACGATTTCGCAGGCCGGGCTGGTGGGTGGTGGTTCGA
Organism: Anaerolineae bacterium; assembly: GCA_022843385.1. Classification (GTDB taxonomy): domain Bacteria; phylum Chloroflexota; class Anaerolineae; order Aggregatilineales; family Phototrophicaceae; genus CFX2. Next base: position 77,434 of record JALHNT010000002.1, read on the forward strand.
TACCCAAGCCGGGGGAAATCAGCCTGGCGCATCGCGGCGTCATCTTCATCGATGAGATTGTCGAGATGAACCCAAAGACGCTGGAAGTGCTGCGCCAGCCAATGGAGGATAAGGTTGTCACGATCAGCCGCGCTCAGGGCAGCATGACGTTCCCTGCCAATTTTCTGCTGGTGGCCGCCATGAATCCGTGTCCGTGTGGCAACTTCGGCGATAGCAGCCGCGCCTGTACCTGCTCGCCGACCATGATTACCCGCTATCAGGGACGGCTTTCCGGGCCGCTGTTAGACCGAATCGATATTCATGTGGATGTGCCGCGCGTGGATTACGACAAACTGATGAGCAGCCAGCGCGCCGAAACCTCGGCTCAGATTCGGGCGCGAGTCGAGAATGCCCGTGAGCAGCAGCGGCAGCGTTTTCGCGGGCGTTCGGGGTTGTTCGCCAACGCCGATATGGGCGTCAGCGACATACAACAGTTATGCCAGCTCACGCCGGAAGCCAAACAATTGCTGGAAGTCTCGGCCAAGCGGCTGCAACTCAGCGCGCGATCGTACCACCGTATCATCAAACTCAGCCGCACCATTGCCGATCTGGACAACTGCCCCACTATCGAGATGAACCATCTGGCGGAAGCGCTGCAATATCGCCCCCGCCAGCAAGCCATCGGCTGATCTAGCTCTTCAGGAACTGTTCGCGGTACAAACGCACGGCGTGGCGCACGGGATCCTGATAGTATTCTTCGGGCGTGATATCCAGATGCACCTGACGCGACGCCGCCTGCACCAGCGGTTGAGTGGCGGCGAAATCCTTGAGTACCTGGGCGTGCGGCTTCAGGCTACCATCGGGGCGAACCAACCCAAAAAAGCGCTCGTGACGGGCTTCCTCACAGGGCGGTTTGTCCCATAGTTCCGGCACATAATCGGCAAAGCACCAGACCATCGCGCCGGTGGCACCCACTTTCAGGAGACGGGGCAGCACCGCCTGCAAATACTCAGCCAGCGCCTCTTCCGACGCCATGAATTGCTTTTTGTTGCGACCATAGGAGACCCACTCCCAGACCTGTGATGCGCCATGATCGGGGGCGGTACAGCCACCGAATTCTTCCATCAGCGTCGGCTTGCCACACAAGGCGCTGGTCAAGGCACAGGTGAAGGGAACAAAATCCGGGTCGAGGTCATGCATCGCCCAGCCCTCGGCATACATGGGATAGGCGTGCATCACGGCCACATCCGTTTCGGCATAGACATCATTGATGCGCAAGTTGACATCATCGATCAAACTGGCGACATGCAGACCGCAGGTGACGGGATGATGGGGGTCAATAGCCTTGATTAGACCGACCATCTCGCGCACCCAGGCGCGACCGCTGGCCGGGTCGTTGGGGATGGCAAAGAGGTCAGGTTCGTTCCCCAGGTTCCACATCCACACGGCGGGATGATCTGAGAGCGCTCCCACAACCGTTCGTAATAAAAGACGTTCGGCATCCAGCGCAATCGGATCGTGATAGGAATTGCGATAGCCGCCCGCGACCACCTGCCCCCCGCTCACTACCTGGCGCACCCATCGGGCAGGAATCTCACCGGTTGGATCAAGCAGCCAGCGCGGTGACCAGTTGGGGCCACTCATATGACCGGTGAAAAAGGTGATGTCCAGCTTCAGGCCATTCTCGGCTGCAATGTCACAAACAGTACGCAGATGCGTCAGACACTCCCTAGAGACGGCATCCGGCGTCGGCTGGAAGTCATCCCAGAGCAGGAAAACCCGCACCACATTCAAGCCGATTTCACGGATCAAGGCGAATTCTTCGCGCACTTCACCCGCATCAAAGTCTGTCCACCAGTACATGGCCTTACGACGCGGCCAGTAATTCACGCCTAAAACAAAGGGTTGCCCTACCATTTTTGCTCCTTTGACCCGGAGGTCGATGAATGACCCGAATATGACACGTTATGGGCGTTTTGACCAGCTTGACAGATCGAACATAATTTCATATCATACAGATATGAACATAATTTCTACCCCTTCGACCCTACAAAAACTCCAGTTGATGGGTGACGCCACCGAACATGAACCGGCGGGCGACCGTCCTCAGCAGGAAAAACAGCAGAAACCCCTGCCCCACCAACTGCCGTGTATCAGTCAGGTTGCCACGCCTAGCGGGCCCAAAGCCATGATGAAGGCGATGATGACGACAGCCTGTGAGCGCAACTGCCACTACTGCGTATTTCGCGCTGGACGGGGAAAGACGCGGCGGTTGTCGTTCACGGCGGATGAGATGGCTGCATCGTTTGATGTGTTGCAGCGCAGTGGTCAGGTGGAAGGCATTTTCCTGTCATCCGGGATCATCAAGGGCAGCGTCACCACCCAGGACAAGATTCTGGATGCGGCGGAGATCATCCGGCGCAAGTATGGCTACAGCGGTTTCGTCCACTTGAAAGTGATGCCGGGCGCGGAGTATGACCAGGTACAGCGGGCGATGCAGCTTGCGGATCGGGTGTCGATCAATCTGGAGGGGCCAACCGCAAGCCGGCTGAATGCGCTGGCACCGAAGAAGGATTTCACGGGCGAACTGTTGGAACGGATTCGCTGGGCCAACCAACTGCGACGAGGCGGCCTCCGTGCCAGTCTGGTGACCCAATTTGTGGTGGGAGCGGTGGGTGACACCGACCTGGAACTGTTGAGCCTGAGCGAGAAGCTCTATCGCCAGATGGGATTGGCGCGCGCCTACTATTCCGGCTTCAGTCCGGTGTTGGATACGCCGTTTGAGAATCTGAGTTCGATACAGCCGATGCGCGAACTGCGGCTGTATCAATCGAGTTTTCTGCTGCGCGATTATGGCTGGAGTGTCGAAGAACTGCCGTTCACATCGGACGGGCTTCTGCCGGGCGATGTCGATCCCAAACGCGCCTGGGCAGACCTCCATCTGAGGCACAATCCGCTTGAGGTGATGCAGGCCACACGCGAACAATTGATGCGAATTCCGGGGATTGGTCCGAAGAATGCCGATCGCATCATCCAGGCACGGCGGAAAGGTCGATTGACAGACCTATCCCACCTGCGACAGCTCGGCATCCATGCGCCCCAACAAGCTGCCCCATACCTGCTGCTGGATGGCAACCACCCCAGCCTTCAACTGCCGTTGTTTTGAGGTGGCTCAGGGGCGAAACGGGATCGGTATCCCGGCGCGTTCCAGTTTGGCCTCGATCTGCTCCTGCGTTTCGCGCATCGACAATTCGAGATATGGCAGCCCCAGCCAGGCATTCATCATGCCAAAGAGCAGCCCGGTCGCTACGCGGAAGAATGGCGAGGTTTCACGCGGCGGCCAGAAGTTGAACGGCGGGTAACCGAGCAACTGACTGAAACCATCCAGGCCAATCGGCAGCAAGCCCAGGATCACATAGATGTAGAGCGGCACCGGACGCAAGCGGCGGCGCACCACTGGAATGCTGTAGATCACAGTACCGATGAACAATGCAACATAGATGCCCATATCACGGGCGCAGAGAGCCGTCTTGTAGCCCATCTGCGGGCTGCCGAGGAATTCGCGGGAAGCCGCCTGATAACCGGGGGTGAAAGCGTAGATGTCACCGATGCGATTGCTGGTGCCGAGCAGATCAACCATGCGGTTGGGGTCGAATTCGGGCAGGTTTTCAGCATAACTCTCGAAAGGTCGATAGGGACTGCCCGTGTTATAACGGGGGTAAAAAGGCTGTTCGCCATAGAGGAAGATGGAGCGAAAAGCGAATTGATGACAGAACGGACTGTAAAGAGTGTAGAGGGCGCGGGCTGGCCCGGTCACACCCAGCTCCATCAGGGTCGGTGCCAGAATCGGCAGGCCAGCATAGAGACCTATCAACAACATCGCTACCTTGAGCCAGTTGCGGGCGAAGGACAACAATCCGAGGTTGAGTCGGAGTCCAAGCGTGTTTTTGCGAGGGGAAGCTGCCATCAGGGTAAACCTTCGTCAACAATGCAGATAGTGTATCAGCCGGTGAAAAATGGCGCTATTGCGGCTTCGAGCGCTTGGCGGTTAGTTGCCCCGAACACGATATGGGTAATCACTCCCGCTGGTGAAATGATGTAAGTCGAGGGCTGCCCGCGAAGCTGGTAGAGAGCAGCGATCTGCTGTTCCTGATCCAGCAGTACATCAAACGTCAGGTTGAATTCTTTCATCCAGCACTCAATCGGCTGACGCGACTCGCCCAGATTGACTGCCAGCAGACGCAGCCCACGCGCCTGATAATCCTGAAACAGGGATTGCAGCTCTGGCATTTCGACCCGGCAGGGTTCACACCAGGTCGCCCAGAAGTTCAGGATCACCGGACTGCCGCGCAAATCCAGCAGATTAATTAATTCGCCAGTCATGGCCGGTAAGGCAAAGGGTGGAGCCACTGCCCCCATCTCTGGCGCGACACGGATACCGTCCGGTAACATACGACCCGTGAAGGCTGCCCGTTCCGGCAAGCCCGCCTGGAGCAGAATCAAAAGGGCTGCCAGCAACCATGCCGCAGCCCCGATCCGACCCAACCAGACACGATGCGCCATCATGACAGCGCTTTCGTCACCCATTCCTCGATCATGTCTGCCGTCATCGGGCCGAACTGACGGGCAACGATGACACCCTGACGGTCAATCAGGAAGGTGCTGGGGTAACTGACGACGCTGTAAAGCTTCTGAGTCGCGCCGGATTCATCCATCAACATGGGAAAGCTCAGGTCTAATTCAGCGACGAAGCCGTTAACATCGTCCACCGTCTCCTGATTATTCACGGCAAGGATGGTGAATCCCCGGCTGGTGTTGGACTGATAGGCCGTTTCAAATTCGGGCATTTCAACCCGGCACGGCCCGCACCAGGTTGCCCAGAAATTCAGCAGGACAACCTGACCGCGCCAGTCGGAGAGTCGAGTGGCTTCACCAGCGGCAGTCATGGTGGTGAAATTAGGCGCAGCGTTGCCGATTTCCAACCCTGTCACAGGCGCAGTTGTTTCAGCAGCAGTCTGGCTGATTGAGTTCAGGGCCGGAGTCGACGCGGAGTCGCCCTTCGATTCGGAGACCCGGATAGTGAATGGGCCTTCAACGGTCACATAATTGCTGTCGAAATGGGATGCGATCAACGTATAGACCTGATTGGACGGGGCAACCCAGTTTTCGATCACGGCAATGTTGCCGTCTTCCCCACTGATGGACATCTCAGCCCGCGCTAATTCATTATTCTGTTCATCGAGCAGGATCAGCACCGGCTGGAAGGTGCTATTGCGGTCGCGCATCTCGATAGTCAAGCTACGGCCTTCTTCGGCTCGAAAGATATAGTGCTGCGACTGAGAGCCAGCCCCAAGTTTATTCTGTACCGTGTTGCCGATAGCCAAGAGGCGGGTCTCACCGCTGACACAGGAACCCAGATAGCTGGCAGGGATTTCGCCCTCAAAGAATGCCACACCGCATTCTTCAACACGCACCGAGAAATCGCCAAACTGGATGGTCGCCTGCTGGCTAAATGCCTGTAACTGTCCACTGGCGACGGCAACTCCAATCACAACCAGAAATCCACCAGTCACCAGTTCAATTTTGTGCATATGGCGCTGCAAGCGGCGTAGCAATCCCTGAGCACTGTCGAGTAACCCGGCAGCCAGCAGGAACGGAATACCCAGACCGAGCGAATAAGAAACCAACAGGCTGGCCGAGGACGCCACACTATTCCCGGTCGCTGCCAATCCCAGGATTGAGCCGAGGATAGGGCCGATGCAGGGCGTCCAGCCGGCAGCGAAGACGACGCCCATAATTGATGAACCCAGATAACCTTGCCGACCGGTGGCGGCGATTTGCTTGCGCGTATCGGTGTAAAGCGCGGTCTGAAGGCCGGTGATGATATTGACCCAGAAGTTGCCGGGGCGGGTGAAAGCCCCGCCAATGAAGAGCCATAACAGGTAGACCGCCACCAGAATCAGGGCGACGACGGTGCCGGCCATCACCTCGCTTTGTCCAGCGAAGTTGGTCGCCACCAGCGACGGGGCCAGTACACCGGTGAAGCCCCAGACCAGCAGCGCCGTCCCGAGGAGTGCCATGACCAGACTGACAAATGGATTATTCAACGGTTGTGGATTTGCCAGCAAGCGGTTGAATAATTTCGGGAGCAACCCCATGAAGTGGAGACCAAAAAAGATGATAACCACACCACCGATGCGCCCGATGATGTCACGAACAGGGCCGAGAGCAACTGTCACCACCACGCCAACCACCACAAATACGAGCGTGAAACCGGCGACGAAGAACAACCCGTGCAACAGAATGCTGAAGCGAGATGCAACAGATGCACGGGTGACGCTGGTTCCACCTACACCAACCAACGCAACCTGTGCCGAAATGGTGTTCGCCATGCGACCGCCCATATAACCGATATAGGCTGGGACAAGCGGCAAAACACAGGGAGAAACAAAGGATAATAGGCCGGCGATGAAAGCCAGACTTAAGGTTGGCGTTTCCACTACAACACCTTTCCACCCACACTCATCAACTATCTTTACAGCTTACAGGCTGAACCTTGTCCATTTATTACGATGAACAGCAGCATTAAATGATGACAATTTCACTGTCTTGATCGACAGCGCTGAACAACCAGCGAGCCAAAGCCGGCGGAAGCTGAACACCTTGCCCGGCAATCGCTTCGCCAAAATGATTATGCCAGTAGGCACCGCTCAATTGTAACGCGCCACAATCGAGCAACCAGGGTGCGCCCACATGTTGATCGATAGCAACGCCACCGTCGAGCTTTCGCTGCACTTGGAACGTCCCGACCGGGATTGTCTTGCCAACTGAAGCCGCAGACTCAAGGATGGTTTGATCCTCGGCAATAGCCATTAGGGTCTGGCGCTGGCGATCAATCGTGATGCCGCTTAGGCGGAACGAGGCCACTTCAGTTGTAGCGGGACGCCACATCACCGCCTGACTCCAGCCCACAAAATGCTCATCAGCATCGGCCAGTCCGTACCAGCCATACGGCTCGCCGGGCAGCGAGTCCACTACCTTCATAACACCGCCATGTCCGATACGAGTGACGAGCGGCGCATCGGCTGCACAGTATTGTCGCACGGCTGCTGCTGGCCCAGCGACCATGCCCCAGAATGGCTGATCGATGCGGATGAATGCGGTGATGTCGGGGTTGAACGGTTCAATCGGTTGAAGCTCCAGGCGCGAAACATAGCCCTTCTCGGTGTGGTACCATTCACCATTTTGACCGTACAGGCGAACCAGGCTGTCCGGCCACAGACGATCAACCGGATGGATGGCTGAGGGAAAGGCATAGACCGGAGCGGGTCGAAGCGCGCGCGCCCATGGCTGCTCTGATGATACAGGCAAAGCACGGGATAGGAGCGTCGGGTTAAAGGTCGCCAGGGTAGTGACACCCATCAATTGAAGGAAGGTGCGTCGAGAAAACATCGGCAAGGGAAAGGCCTCGATCATGCTTGAACGCGAACGATGAGGGAGTGGACGCGAGTGAAGCCCGATCGATTGGCATCCGCGCTGGCTGAGCTGGTCACGCCAGCACTGTCGGTCGCGCGAATACGTATCGCATAATCGCCCGGCGCTGGCGGCAACCAGGTGGTTTGCCAGTGAACGGCTGATTGCGCCGGCGAGTCCAGCCGCACGGGCATCCAATCGCCATCATCGATAGCGATTTCAACCTGGTCAATCGAGTCGGTGCCGGTGTAAGCAACGCCCGCGAGCACCAACGGTTGCATCGGAACGGACTGGCGATGGGCAGGAGACAGGATAAAGGCAGAGGTGGCTAACTGACCGCTGGCGGGCATCCCGCGAGATTCCCAGTAACCGGTCAGCGGCGACTCCACGAGGGCGATACGGGTAATCCACTTGGGCAGCTTATAGCCGTAGAGCCCCGGCGCAATCAAGCGGAACGGATAACCCTGTGCCAGGGTGAGCAGTTCCCCGTCGCAGTGATCGGCCAGGATGATCTGGTCAGCCAGATGGATGGGCAGATAGGTCGTATAGCCATCCGCACCGTAGAATTGGATGAATTGGGCTTCAGGCTTCACAGCACTCGATTCGAGGATGTCGGTCAGCCGTATACCCGACCAACACGCTGACATCATGCGTTGGTTGCTGGCACTGTTCGCTACACAGACCAGGAGCACATCAGCCCGCGCCCGCGAGGAGCCCTGCAAATCATCGTGTGTGAACGATAACGGTGCCGTGACCAACCCACCGACTGCGAGTGTCCAATCGTTCAGGTTCAGGGTCGGTATCCCCTGCACGTGCTCGGTGAAGGGCAACGGCCTTGCCGGTTTCGCGCCTGCCCTACCCGCACCCATCACCCGCTGAAACAACTGCCGACGCGAGAGTGGTCTTTTAAGCATGTTGGATGACGTCAATCCATTCACTCATTGCACTCGGTATTCAATCCATCTCATTATAGTCATGAACAGATGAAGGACAATATCTGGCGTAGATGAATCAAAAAGGCCGCGAAGTGAGCGACCTTCAGATCATTGCAAGTCATAAATTAGCGCTGGGCAGCGACCGCCGCCTCAACACATTTCGCGCCACTGATCCCGACATTGGCACCATGACGGACGCCCGCCGGAATATCGACGCGATCCCCAGCACGCAGACTCAGGCGCTGATTGCTATCTGGTAGCGTGATTTCAACGGTTCCTTCGATCACGTACATGACTTTATCGTAGCCATGGCTGCGCACGGCATAACGGAAATTGGCCCCGTTTTCCCACATATAGGGGCGCAGACCTTCTTTTTTCATGTCGCGCGTGATGATCGAAAAGGTGGGATGTTGGCTGCCGTGCCAGCGGGTGACACGCACAGTAGACTGCTTGATACTCATATAGACAAGCGCACTCCATTGTCAATCAGAACTTAGTACCAGTACGAAACCGTAAAAAGGAACGCCATCTGGCCTATATCAAACTGTAACATTTCTAACCAATTGTTTAGAGGTGGCATTCTACCGCACTGCTATGGATTTTTGCAACAGCCAACATGATTCCTTAATGCTTCTCATCCGCCCCAGATGATCGCGGTAGCGCCAGAAGCCATCATCTTCAGCATAGGTTTCATAACCGAGACGCTGATAAAGTTCTAAGGCGCGTGTGTTGTCCTTGGCGACAGCGATGGTTGACCACAGGCACCCACGACGGCGGGCGATTTTCTCCGCTTCCGAAATCAAGCGACTGCCGATCCCATGGCCGCGAAACATTTCCATGATCCGCAGCGAATACAGATAGGCGCTCTGATCGCGATTATCATGAAAGTTGATGAAGATGTGACCGATGGGAAAATCGTTACAATCGGCAATCAGCATCAGGCGACTGCCCTGCTCCTGGTCCTGAAACGCGCGGCGAAAGACGTTGCGGAAATGGGTATACTGTCCATACCATTCAAGTTTAGGCAAGTCCGCAGCGATTGCTGGACGAATCGAGAGCGGTATTGATAACCGGATAGTGGGATGACTAAGCGCGACCATGACAGGCCCCCTCCTCATCAACTAACCGCCGCACCAACCTTAATTCATCCGCTTCAGTCTGCACTTCGCCATCGAGCCGTGCCATGCGCAAGCGCGAGAGGATGATGCCGTAGCACGGGCCGGGCTTGAGTCCGAGTTCACGCAGCGTCGTCCCTGTCACAATCGGTTGAGCCAGCCGCCACTCCAGCCAGTAACGACGAATCAAATCACGGACAGCGCCTGACTGGCTGCGCATCCAGATCGCCAGCAGACCACACTCGGTCACATCCTTCAGCATGTCTACCATTTCACTGGGGCGATAGGAGCGCATGACCGGTTCGTGGATACGGGGCCAGAGCTGGGCAGACTGCACCATCGATTCAGTCAGGCGATGCGGGAACAACAGCCGGTCACAGAGCTTCTCCAGTTCAGCCGGGGCGATTCCGATGAGTAGCACATGCCAATCAAGCTCTGGTTGCCTGATCGTTTCCCAGGGCCAAGGGTGGTTAGAAGTTCGTGTAAATTGAAACCATTCTGTTATCTTTTCATCCAGCACCAGCGCCGGATGCAGCACTTGCAACCACCCCTGCTCCTGCCAACGGAGGAGAGCAACTTCAGGGTGGTCTTCTTCCAACAGGAGGTTCAGCTCGTTGCGCAGTCGTTCGCCAGTGACCCGTTGCAGCATCGGCCTGGCAACCTGCATCAGATCACGGGTGCGCGGCTCAATCGTGAATCCCAGCCGATGTTCGAAACGCAAGGCGCGCAATATCCGCGTGGGGTCATCAATGAAGCTCAGGCTGTGCAGCACACGAATCTGTTTTGCCCCAAGATCGGGCAATCCCCCGTAGAAGTCAAGAACTTGCCCAAATGATGACGCAGGACTCAATTGAACTGCCAATGTGTTGATCGTAAAGTCGCGGCGTTGCAAATCAAGCTTGATCGAACCGTTGTACACTGTCGGCAACGCTGCCGGCAATTGGTAAAACTCATAACGCGCACTGGCGAAATCGACGTGGTCAGGCAGTGATGAGTCAGAAGCCTGTTGAACAAACCATTTCGCGGTGCCGAAAGGTTTAAAGGAATGGGTAACACCACCCTGTAATTGCTGGAGGCTATCCGCAAAGGCAATGGCATCACCTTCGATGACAAAATCCACATCGAAATTCGGACGCGACAACAACACATCACGGACGACGCCACCAACCAGATAAAGCCGCGCGTTTTGCGCCTGTGCCTGAGAGGCAACCTGAAGAATCAGGGCTGTTGTTGGCTGACCCAAAACCGTCTCAAGCTGTTGAACGGTCAGATGCTCCACTGCCGGTAGCAGGCTGGGATGCAAGCGCGACCAGTATTTGATGAGGTCGGTGCGTGTGACAATCCCGATGAGCAGACCGCTATTATCCACAACTGGGATCTGCCCCCAACCTGACTCAACCATTTTGCGTTCCAACTCAGATACCGGATCATCCGGCGTCAGGGTGATGTTCCCGGCCATCATGACATCACGAACGCGCAATTGCAGACCGTGACTCAGGGCCCGATCTGAATCGCGACGGGTCAACAGGCCAACCACCCGTCCGTCATCCATCACGGGATAGCCTTCATGACCAATCCGTTGCAGCCGGTCTACCACATCAACCAGAGGCGAATCAGCCATGACGGTCTGAACGCCAAACGACATCAAATCGGCCACGCGCTGAACTGGAGTAATGTGCTGTGCCAGATCATCCCAGATCAGGCTGACCACTTCCTCCAGCGAGCGTCCTTGTATAGAGGCGGCAGCGGCTCGGCTATGACCTCCCCCGCCCAGTCGCCGGGCAACTGCGCCCACGTCAACCGCCTCTTCGCTGGAACGCGCAACCAGGTGCAGGCTGCGTGGCATTTTCACCAGCACGAACAACGCAGCGGTATCGAGCAAGTCACGCAGGCGATGAGCAACACTGCTGATTTCAGAAACCTGATGATCGATGCTAATCGTTGCCAGTGCCACGGTGTAACCCGCAATAGCGCGAATATCAACCTGCTGAGTGAGCTGCTCAAACAACGTCTGCTGCTCATCATTCAAGGGTGGCGTCAGGAAACGGCGCACATCATCCAGAGAAGCCTGCTGGCTCAATAACCAGGCTGCTGCCAGCAGATCGCGGGGGGTGGTCGTGCCATAGGTCAGTGAGCCGGTGTCTTCATAGATTCCGAGCAGGAGCAGAGTCGACTCCAGTGAACTCAGATGAATCCCCTTTTCCCGGATTTGTTCGACCAGCAAGGTCGTTACCGCGCCGACAGATTCGGTGAGGAGGGTGTAATGCGACGGCAGTTGACGCGAAGAGGTGTGATGGTCAATGACGTGTACCGGAGTATTGGCCGGAACGCCCTTCTGAGTCATCCGTTGTGTATCCAGCAGGATGATCCGGGTGGCAGTCTCCAAGCGAGCCTCGATCATCGAGGTAAAGGGCAGACCATTCTGATAGAGCGTGATGAAGCGCGAGACATTCTGATTGAGGTGAGCGGGCAAAACCGGGCGTGCATCTGGGTTCAACTTGTGCGCTGCCAGCAGCCCGGCTATGGCGTCAAAATCCGCGTTCTCATGCGTGAGAATGTATTCCACGATGGATGTCAGCTCGCTACACCGGTTCCAGCCAGGGGCCGACCAGGCTGCGCTGCACCATGCTGACGGAGGTGGCCGCATTAAACAGGCTCAGGATTGAGAATGCGACAGCCGCGCTCCGATCATCCCGTCCGCGCAACAGCGAAAACAGCCCGGGCATGATGATGACCAGCCAGGCCATATAGAGGAAATAAGTGGTCATTCGGGCGACCCTATACCCTTGAAGGGTCATGATGACGCCAATCAACAGGATGACTCCTGCCAGAATTGCCCCAGTCGCAACTGCGCCCCAGAAGTTACCTGAAATGGACTGATGGCGGAACGACATCACAGCCGCCCATATCCCTAAAATCAGGGAATAGAGAATATGCATATTGAATAAAATCGTATGAATGGGGTTTAGGTCCACCTTAAGCCTCAGTCACTTTAGGTACAGTAAAGATGAATGTAGCGCCTTCATTCAGGCTGCTCTTGACGCCGATACGTCCCCCATGCCCTTCAATGATAGATTTGGCGATTGCCAGTCCCAGTCCGGTTCCAGGATAGCGGCGGTTCGTTCCGCCATCGACCTGATAGAAGCGGCGAAAAATCTTCTGATGTTCTGCTGGGTCAATCCCAATCCCATGATCGCGGATGGCAATTTGCACAACAGGACCATTGGTATCCTGGGCAAATATCTCGATGCGTTTGCCGTTGGCCCCAAACTTGATGGCATTGTCGATCAGCTTATCAACAGCATCCGCCATGCCCTTGGCGTCGACCAGCAACAATGGCAAGTCATCTGGAACATACATGATGACCTCGAGACCCTTTCCTGACATCTGGTGCTGATGCTTGTCCAGCGAGGTGCGCAGAATGTTTTGCAACCGAACCGACTGCCGATCGAAGTTCTGCGACTCCAACGCCTGAATCGAGACAATATCGTCAACCAGCTCAGTCAACTGCTGACCTTTTTGCAGGATGGTTTGAAGCGCCTCTCGCTGCTGCTCATTGATCGTCCCCAGGCTGGAGTCCAACATTAAGCCGCTGTATCCCAGCACTGAAATCAACGGAGTTCGGAGTTCATGCGACACATTCTGGATGAACTGGTCTTTGGCCTTGTCGGCTTCCTGCAATTCCTTATAGGCACTTTCTAAGGCGCGGGCGCGGCTGTCGAGCGATTGATACAGGCGGGCATTTTCCATCGCGCTGCTGACGACATTAGCAATACCCTGTGCCAGACGAAGCGAGTCATTATCAAACAAGCGCTCCTGCGGGCGCTCCAGCTTAACCAGACCAATGGTTGTACCCCGTTCCAAGAGCGGAACAATCATACATGATCGACTTCCATGAGCAGTTAACCATTCCTGTTCACCAGGGTCGTTGGCAAAGTCAGCAAAGGTGCCGAGCCGAATTTCCCGGTCGTCAATGACGGTCTGCATGGTGGGGTATTTCTCGACTGCTCGCTCAATCCCCTGGCGTCGCGTCCATTCGGCAAATCCCTTCTCGCGCAGCAGCCGGGTAAACGACTCGCCAGGACGATAATCCCGCAGAGTCACCCAGGATGTATGCCCAACTTTGAGTAGCAGCTCAACAAGGTCCGTCAGGGCACCTGACGAGAGTGCATCCAGATGATTAACCGATGCCAGGCCGCGTTGCCAGGATTCGACAATGGCTTGAGCTTCAATGATATCTGCCTGGGCATAGTTCAACCGCAGCAGACTGTGCAGCGTAATGACGCCTCGCACCTGACTCCCAAACATTAGCGGCAGCGCCATCAGGCTGACAACGCCGTGGGTGGTGAGGAAATGGCGTTCATCATCAGCGATTTGATGATCCAGCAGTGAGATGACCACCGGTTCAGCCGTCAGCAGCGCCCGCTGTACCGGTGCCTCAGCGGTAAGCCAGCGCTGCGGCGCATCAGCGATATCCCAGGAAGCATCGCTGATTTCTGCCAGCGATTCGAGGTGACGTTTAGGGGCGTTCCAAGCCATGATGGTACAACGCGCAACGTGCAGACCATTGAGTAAATTCCGCGCGATGCTCTCCAAAACCTGAGCAAATTGCAGCGTAGATGAGGCCGCTTCACTGGCGCTGAGAACCAGGCTCAATTCATTCACCCGACGCTGGGTTTCCTCGAACAAGCGAGCATTGATGATGGAGACAGCAGCCGTTCCAGCCAAGCCTTCCAGCAGATTGACATCGTCATGATCAAAGGCCGTTTTGGTTTTCTTGTTGACGACTTCCAGCACACCAATGACGTGATCGGCATGGATCAGCGGCACAGCGATCAGGGATCGGGTATTCATGCCGGTTTGCTCATCGACCCCGCGAAAAAAACGAGGATCCTGTTCAATATCGCCGACAAGCTGGGAACGCGCTTCACGGGCTACCCATCCAGCCACGCCCTCGCCTACCGGCACGCGCAATCCGCGCATGACATCCGAGCCTGAGCCCACCGCTTCAACCACAACCAGTTCACTGGCGTTATTCTCGTCGATCAGAAACAGCGACGACCCTTCGGCTTCAACCACCTGACAGCCAGAAGCCAGAATGTTATTCAATGTTTCGTTCAAAGAAAGGTTGGCTGTAATGGTATGAGCAGCGTGGTTGAGCGCCTTGAGTCGTCCGGTCTGACGCTCCAAATCATCCTCACGCTGTTTCTGCACCGTCATGTCACTCAGTACAATGACCTGGGAATTCTGGTCATCATTCTGGGAACGGGAACGGGTTAGCCAGACGTGGATTATGCGTTGGTCGCGCGTGACCAATCGCTGCTCGAATTTCATCGTGGCGATGCCTTCGCGCAGCAAACCGACCATCACTTCGATCCGGTCATCGGGATGAAACAAATCCCCGACAGACCGCCCTTCCAGATAACCTCGCGGATAATTGGTCATGCGCAACAAGCGGCGATTGATATAGCGAATGCTACCCTTAGCATCGATCACAGCGAGCCCATCGCTCATGGTATCAAGAATCATCTGGCGAAAGACCTGTTCCTGCTGCATTTCGCGTTCGCGTGCGGTCAGGTCACTGATAACACGGGAATAGTCCAGCGCAATTGCGGCCTGCGTCCCAAGCGTAATCAGAGTTTGCCGGGCGCGCGGGGACTCCAGATTAAGCGGCTGCATGTCCCCCAACACCATGACGCCGGGAGTCTTGCCGATGGCGGTCAGTGGAATCACATTGAGGTAACTCAGGCGCAGCAATTCAGCCGCATCATAAATCCCCCGCGTGGAAGGATTACCTTTGAGCGTAGCGGTATTGAGATTTTCCAGCGTTTTACGTGTTTTCAGAACGTTACACAAGGGATTGGTCACGTCATCGAGGTCAAAGCGGGGGGGAGATTGTCCATTGCCGGCCTTCAGCAGGAATTCCATCTCTACACGCGCGCCGCCAGTAGTCGTCAAAATGCGACTGCGTAAGGTCTGGTCTATCGGATCGACACTCAACAACCACACCAACTCGGTCGGCACTATCGTTAAGGCCGAATGGGCAACTTCTTCCAGCAAGCGCTGCATGTCGCCTGAGTCCTGACTGCTGGCAGCCAATACCTTTTCGATGCGCCGGATCAGATCCGTCAGATTGACAGGCTTCGTCACATAGTCCACCGCACCGGCCATAATGCCTTCAGCACGAGCATCACTTGGACTCTTGGCAGTGACCAGCATCACCGGAATACCAGATGTGCGCTGGTTAGCCTTAAGGCGGCGGCAGGTCTCGATGCCATCCATTTTGGGCATCATGACATCCATGAGGATCAGGTCAGGTCGTTGAGCCTCGGCAGTTTCAAGCGCTTTAAGGCTGTTGGTTACACCAATGGTGGCATAGTCATGGCTTTCGAGCCAATCGCGCAGGAGTTGAACAGTATCCGGGATATCATCGACGATCAAAATCGTCGCTTTGGAACTTGCAGCATTGACCATTGGATTGTATCTCGAGCATACGATTTCTACAGGCTGATCGATATGAATCCATTATAGGTCAAGGCGGTAGACGCTGCCATTAACGATGCCAATGATGATGGCGAAACAATTGATTCAAGTATGGAGAAGAATGGAGAGCGGCTGCCGTCACTGATTCAGTAACGGCAGCAATTGACAGCGTTTAGAGTGCTGGGAGAATAAATTGAGCAAACAAGGCATAAGCAAGCCACACGCCAATCGTCATATTGATGACAAGTAGTCCCTGTATCTGATAACTGCCACTGGCATCGACGACATTTGTCCCACGCATATCGGTTTGTGGTTTTTTCATGAGCATACTGATGGGGATGCTGATGAGCAGTACCAGTCCCAGCCATAGTGGGAAAGCACCCTGAACTATGGCAGCCAACAGACAAACTCCAGCCAATGCAACCGAGGCGTACATCACATAACGGGTGCGATCCTCGCCCAGAATGATGGCCGTGTTATATAAGCCAGCGGCCTTATCCGTTTCAAAGTCGCGGAGCTGATTATAAAGCTGACCATAGACTGACGCCAACGTTGCCGCAGCTGCAACGAACCAGACGATGCCCGGTTGGCTATCGTAAGTGAAATAGCCAGCCAGCAGCAACAAACCGCTCAACATAAGAGAATGGGATACCACATCGGTGACCGGCCAGGCTTTGAGGCGCACCGGGCGCCAGGAATAAAGATGGGATAATAGCAGCGTCAGGACACCGATCATAAAAACCCCGACCCCACCCAACGCATACATAATCAATGTCGCCGCTGCGACCAGTCGGCAGGCGGCATAACCCATCCGCACACCGACCCGTCCAGAACTGACCGGGTTGCGCGCCGCACGATCCGGGTCACGCGCATCATCCGGAGCATCCTCAATATCGTTAATCATGAAGGCATAAGCGACCGCGAGGATATTCGCCAGGGTAACTGCAATCAGTCGCCAATCCAGCAGCATATCATTGGGTCGCGCCGCGAGTAATGCCCCAACGATGGTCAGTGGCACCACAAATGGAACATATTCTTTCCATCGCGTGAGTTGAACAATCCCACGAAGTTGAATAGATAGTGATGGATTCAAGTTTGCCTCCCCTCATTGGTCATTAGAAAATGATACCACATATTACGAACGAGCCGAGACAGAAGTTGCAGCGTCGCAGGTCAACCGTTGGTTGGCATTTGCCTGAACATTGAGTACCATGATGACCATGAAAACACTAATCTTCGCTTATCTTGTCGTGTGGCTAACCACTGCATGTGCGCCGACTCATGCTGAATCTGCCACAGCACATCCCCCCACAGTCGCTACCGAATTTCGCGCCACACCCGTCGCCACTCTGGGTCGTGAGGCGAGGCAGGTTGCTGCCGTCGCCCAATCCCAGACAGCAACCGAGTCATCAACAGAGTGCAATGTTGCGCCTGACGAGCGCACAACGCATACCGTCCGAGCCAACCTCGATTATCTGGAACGATCGGTGATCGTACAGCAAGATGTGTGGTACATCAATCGGACTGCTGATTTTCTGACGGAACTGGTGTTAAACATCCGCGCCAACAGCCGGGATGGCGTCTTTCGTCTTGAAGCGATTACACTCTCCTTGAGTGAAGATCCACTGGAGTACAGTCTGCACCAGCAGCGGCTCCTGATTCGATTGCCAGAATTGCTCCGTCCGGACTGCGCCTTGCAGTTTGCAATCCGATTTAGAGTCCAGATCCCGCCGATTGAGTTGAGTGGACGAAATGCATTCGACGGTTATCTGGGTTATAGCCCACGTCAGATGAACTTAGGTCAGTGGCTTCCTACGATGGCCGTTCGTCAAGGAATGGATTGGATCAGTCACGATTATGTGGGAATTGGCGAGCAAGAGGTATTGGATGAAGCCGATTGGGATGTTGCAGTAGTAGTCGAACATGCGCCAGTCGGATTACAAGTAGCCGCCCCAGGGGAAGTCATCGAGGCCGATGGCGGCTACTGGCATTACCGCCTGACCAAAGCGCGTGATTTCAGCATGAGCCTGGGCGAAGGTTTCCGGATCACACGACAGCAAACGCCAAGTGGCGTCATCGTTGAAATTTACACGTTCGACGATGCCCTGGTTGCGTCGAGCGGCGGAACCATTGATACCGCAGCCGTCGCGCTCGATGTTGCGACCAAGAGCGTGACCTTGTTTGAGCGATTGTTCGGAAGCTATCCCTATCAACGATTATTGATCGTCCAGGCAGACTTCCCCGATGGCATGGAATTCACCGGAATTGTCTTTGTGGGCGGTGATTTCTTCCGCAACTATGGTGGTTTGAACGGGTATTTGTCGATCATCACCGCGCACGAAGTCGCGCATCAGTGGTGGTACGGGTTAGTGGGGAACGATCAGGCACTCGCACCGTGGTTGGATGAGGCGCTGGCGACATACAGCGAATATCTCTTCCTCAGCGAATACTATCCACAGTACACGGATTGGTGGTGGGATTTTCGCATCAATCGGTTTTCGCCGGAAGGCTTTGTCGATAGCAGCGTGTATGAATTCGGTACACGACGCGCCTACATCAATGCCATTTATCTGCGCGGAGTGAGGCTGCTGCATGATCTTCGCGCCGACGTGGGCGACGACACGTTCTTCCAATGGCTGCGACGCTATGCCGAGGCAGGCGCAGGTCGGGTGATGACCAGCAGCGATTTCTGGAACATACTCTCACCCGACCAGTTGCGGGCTACCGAAGCGACGCGCCAGCGCTATCTGCGACAGCCGCAGGTGATCGTCATTGCGACACCTGCGCCATAAATGTTGTTCGCATGCTCTTTCACCCGACCGAAAGCTCTCAGAGCATTGAGATGGAAGTGTCATTCAGAAGCTGCTGAAAAGTCTCGCGAGGAAAGCTCCCCCCACCAATTGTCGTAGCATTGGCTGCGCCGGCGGCCACAGCATACTGAAGCGAGCGAGCACCGTCCTGGCCGGAGGTCAATCCATACGCCAGGCCTGCCAGAAATGAGTCGCCACTTCCAACGGCATCCAGAACCTTAATGACTGGAGGATGAGCATACCACCGGCCTTCAGGGGTCAACATGATTGCACCCTTCGCACCGAGCGTAATGACCACCCTGTCTGGGCCACCCCGCTGGATTTCAGCAGCCGCACCCAGCGCCGATGCCGGATCATCGACGACACGGTTCAGGATGGCGCCGGCTTCCTCGCCGTTGACCTTGATGCCTATAGCAGGCAATCCGATGACAGCCCGCAGCGACGAGCCGCTGGTATCGACCCACAATGGCTTGCCCTGCCTAGTCACATCCGCAATCAGACTGACGTACCAATCGGTTGACGAACCGGGTGGGAGACTTCCGCTGAAGCAGATCATGTCTGACGATTGCGACTCACGCAGTACATCCTCATGCAAACGCAACCAGTCTGCCTGAGACACCAGCGGGCCGGACTCATTGATGACAGTTGCCACGCCTGTCGCAACATCGGCAACAATGGTACAGGTGCGGGTTTCGCCATCAATCCACGTCCATGAACCCTTCAGCCCTTCAGAATCGCACAGGCTGACAATACGCTTGCCGGTGTTTCCGCCGAGAAACCCCATGCCAAGCCCATCACCCCCAAGGATCGATATAGCGCGGACGACGTTGATGCCCTTGCCACCCGCAGCCTCCAGCGTCGATTGAGCGCGAAAGACTTGCCCCGGTGTGAAATGTTCCACCGCGACAGACCGATCCAGCGCCGGGTTAGGTGATACACAAACGATCAAGAACGCCTCCAGGAGCAGACAAAGTAGTGCAGGGTAATTGTACAAGACGTACGCAGATGACTACGAATTTAGCCTGAAAAACAGACAGGAGCAGGTAAAAGTTAGGATTTCCTTACCTTTTGTGTAGCATCACGTCAACAAAAAACTCCCCGATCTGATGACCGGGGAGTTTGATGACCGTTAACAGTTATCGGTACATCCGATGTTTCCACCACCAGGGCGTGTCGGGGGCACCGGCGTGTTGGTCGGTACTGGCGTCCGTGATGGCGTTGGCGGAAGCGGTGTCACCGAGGCCGGCGGTGTCCGTGACGGTGTGGCCGTTGGCAGAGGCGGCGCCGGGGTACGGGTTGGAGCCGGGGTATTGGTCGGACCACGAGTCGCGGTCGGCGGCGCAGTCGGCGCCTCGGCCAGATTGATGCGACCAATCGAGCCAACGCCACCACCGCTTCCGCCCCCCCCTGGGTTGCCGCATGAGAGCTCAAACCAGGTTCCATTGAAATCCGCCCGACCGATGCCGATATCGCTCAGCGGGGCGCTGGTGCCGTCGAAGTCCAGCAGCAATGGCGTAGTGGACGGGCCTGATGCCGACCGTGGGTCGAATCGGTAATTAGTACTGAATGCACCAGCACCACCCTCGCCCGATGTTGTTGGAGGTGTCGCATCTTCAGCACCATTGGGGTGTTCCCATATCGTCACAGATCCGGGTTGTCCGGGGGCTGCGACAGCGGTAATCCGCCGCAGGTTGATGCTGCCCACCTTACGCCATGCCACAGAGAAAGAGGTGAGCGTTGAGACGATACTACGGTTGCTGCGCACTTCGAGCCGCACAATACCGAATGGTTCGAAACCAATGAAGCGCACCTCGATGTTGCTCGAAGCACAATCCGGTGTGAAGGTTGGGGTGGGTGTCGGCTGGTTGGCAGGGCGAGTCGGTGTCACGGTCGGATTGCCTGGATCGAATGATTCATCGCAGTTGACGTTGTCCAGGCTGCGGAACGACACACGAACATCGAAGTCAAAGCGACTGACTCCAGCCACGCTCCAATCCGCTGGCCCCTCAGTGAAGCTGATCGCCATGGTCCCAGTACTTTCGATATCAAGTGTACGGGTGCCTTCGCCAAACAGGCCAGGAGATGTATTGGTGTCAGTCGGGCTGGAGGTGCCTGTCCCATCCCAGAAGACTGCGCCGTCCAGAGACATCATGTCAACTTTCATCGACGGGTAATCGGTCAGGCGCGGCCAAGTGATGATGACGCGGGTGATGATTGTTTGGGCAGCCAGGTTGTTGTTCTGGATATCGACGAACACATCACGGCCTGCGATGAATAGATCGCGCACCTCCAAGAGGTCGCAGCTAAAGACGGGCGGCTTGGTTGCACTTGCAGTAGGAGCTGAGGTAGGTGTGCGCGTAGCCGTGATCTGCCGGGTCGCAGTAGCTGTATGTGTAGGCGTATCAGTCGGCACAGCGCCTGGCCCGCCCAATGCTGGCGGCGCACCGACCAGAGCTTTGAGCGGATTGGCCGGGCGATAGGATTCAACGACCGCCGAACGCCGAGCGGTGATCGGGAGATAATTTGGCAGCAACGGCAGCGGCGTGATCAGCGGATGATTGAATGAGATAACAATCACAACCGTGTTACCCGGTCCACCCGGATCCATCCAAGCACGACCGGCATTGCTGAGCCATTTGCTGGCATTGGCGCCGACCGGTCGGATGACTTCGTTGAGGAAGCAAGTAGGAACAGGTGGTGCAGAAATAGGATTACCCGTACTTGTGAGTATCGGCACCTGTGACATACCCGGAATGTACAACACAAAACGTTGATTTGCTGCGTTGCGGAAATAGGCTGTCGAGGCATCGGCTTCATCGCGGACACCTTCAACGTAGTCAAATCGACGATCCGGGCTGCAGATCAGAACATTGAACCAGTTGCGCTGAAAGGCCGGATCAGCCGGCACTGCCGCGGCGTTGGGCGTCTTCCAGGGACGGAAGTAGGAGAAACTATTCCAGTTGGCAGCGATATCGCGTACAGCCGGATCAGCCGGAATGCCGATATTGATCTCACTAACCGGGATGCCAGCCGCACCGCGCCGCGCCACTTCCATGATGGAGAGCAGGCGCGCCAGATCCTTACGCTGTTCCTGGCTGACCTCAACATCGCTGGGATCGCAATCACGTCCATCATACATGGTGGCGAAGAGTGCTTCCTTGCCGGTTTCACCAGTGGTAGCAGGGGATGTATATACCTGGACGCCTTCAGTACCGCCATTGGGGAAAATGGTGGTTTTGTTGCCCCGCTGATCGGCTTCCATACAGGGTACAAGCCCCGTCTTTTCATCAGCGCCGGTCGTATTCAGCGGATAGCGCTGTTCATCGTAGAGGCCAGTGCTGGCATAACGGGCTGCGGAGCGCGCCGCATTCTGCACCGTAACCCAGGATTGGAAGAAGCGGCCAAACTCGATGATGCCGAACATCATGATGAGCAGGATGGGCAGGGTGAAGGCAAATTCAGCCAGTGTCTGGCCTTTTCGCCCCCGGTTTTGGTTGGTCGTGTCGTTCAGATTACTCATGCTATTTCTCCAAACCTAGCGCGCCAGGCGGGTGAACATGCGGGAGGCGATATCGTCCAGCACACGCTGTAACCGATCGACATCCGGCGCATTGTAATAATTGCCACAATCCTGTCCGGAAGGCAGCGGGGCGATAATGTAGCTGTTTTCGACCATCTGCTCCCAGGGCTGGCTGAGCGCAATGCTCTTTTCGCACGGGCCAGGCAGGTCCGTGTTGTAGACAAAGTCCACGCGGGGTGGCACAAAGTTATTAACTGCCATCTCGAAGTAGTTGCTGTCCAGCCGCTGGTTATCGCCCACATCAGCGATATAGCGCAGCAGCTCTTCACCGAGGCAGTCATCCGTCGTATCCAGGCAGATGTCGTACCAGCTCTTGCTGGCGGAAGGCGCATCAGCCGTGAAATTCAGACCGAAACCGATGGTGAAGATGATAGGCAGGCGGCTCGGATCACGCTGGACATTTTCGACCACCGGACCAAAGGGGCTGATGATGGGCAGGCGTTCGAGGCCAACGAAGTCGGCCCAATCGCGAGCAAAATCATCGGTATCGTACTTGGTAAAGCAATCGTCACTCTGGTTCGGCAGTTCAATGACGATTTCGCTGTTGGAGCCGGTACGCGCCTGATCGGGGCATGTACTACGGGTGAAGGGATTCCAGTCCATGCAGCGCGGGGTGTCCCCGGGCGAATTGTTCTTCAGCAATTGGGATGGATCACTCGGCGACCCATAGGGGCAGAGGCCATAAGCGCCATAGATGCTATTGGCGTCGGGCAGTAATTCCAATGGCCTACCAGTGGAAGGATTGACAACATAGGGATTGGAACCGGGGGGAGTGGTGCCATTGCGAATGACCGGATCGGTGGCGCCAGCAGCACCATCCCCGAGGAGCACCATAACCCAGACGGCACCGACACGACGGATGGTTTCAGGGTCGAGCAAAGCATTGTTGCCCTCGCGCAGCGCCGCGCCAATGTTGCTGTTACGACAGAGGGCGCGCAGTTCGTAGGAAAATCCCGAACGCAGACCAGCGCGAGCAGACCAGGTGGTGAAGCCTGGTTTGGTGCGGATGTAATCATCCCAGGCGCGGTCGTTGATATTGGGTTCCATATAAACTGGGCCGGTGAAACTTGGCCGGTTGGGATCGCTGACGATGGTGGCATACTGGGTTGATGCCAGTGAGTTTGGATAGCGTGATGCCAGGGGTGGACGAGCATTATAATCGATCCAGGGAGCCACTGAGTCGGTTGTGCCGGGAGGAGATGACCACAGACTGTAGTCATAACCCAGGAGGGCATTATTCAGGAAGCAGTTATCCTTGAGCGGATAGTCATTGACGCGCCACAAAGGCTTCCGGTCAAAACCGGCATTGACGGTGGCAGTGAAATTGGGCGGGCCATATTCAGTGGTGTAGTTCAGCTTGTCAATGGCGGTGCCACTGGTCGTCGGATCAGCCGCATCCGGTCTCCAGGGATTACCGCCGACCACCAGCGCATCCCACAAGCCATCAGTAGTCGCATCCAATGAACCATCAGCCTGACGGGTTCCGAGGTCAGCATAATAGCTGGGTTCGGCGCGGACGCCAACACTGTTGCGCAGCGCACCCAACGCATTTTCCTGCGAGGTAATCATAGGCTTCTGCGGGCCTTCACCATCGGGATCGAGCAGATAGGCGTAGCGATCAAAGGTGACGAAAGCCACGCGGTCGCCACGGATGAAATCCAGCCGATCCAGGAAGTCTTCAGCCGAATCACGCACCTGGCGGAAGGGCTGGCAAATCAGGTCGTCGAAGCCGTTGGCCCCATCCGGGTCATTACAGCAATCGAAGTAGTTGTAAGCCGGCATGAAGAAGTCGTACTTAGCTGGATAGGTCGCATTGGGCATCCCCCACTGGGTTCGAAGAATAGTGGTATATTCTCCTCGGAGATTATTCTCGGCCTCGAAAGAGCCATTGCCGTTGGGAATCGGCCCCACCCACTCCGCTGAGGGGAACACTCGGACGCGGCATTGCTCACGCATGGCATTTTGTTCACTTGCAGTAGCCTGAGCAAAAGTGGTACAGACACCATTCGCATCGCGCGCGGTACACTTGTAGGCCCAAACTGGGAAGAATTGAGGGAGGGCATCAATCTGATCCTGGGTCGAGGTCAGCAGGAACTGGAGCATGGCGAAAGGTAGTTGATTAATGCTGGCCCGGTCAGCCGCGCTGGTGCTGGGATAGGCAGTGGTGCGATAATCAAAGCCATTGACACCAAAGGGAAAGGTTGTGCTGCCGCGGAATTGGTCAATGATAGCATTGCCGGTGCCTGTCGGCGCACCGGGAAAACGATTGGGGCCGGTGTAGAAACGCGGCGGGACGAAATAGATGCCCATGTTTCGGATGGTCAAACTACTGCCGTCTGATTGGGGCACATTTTCCCAATCGCGCATGGTCGTCTGATTAAGCATCGACTCAGAGCCATCGAAGACCATGACCACGTCCAGCACTGCCGTTTCCGAGATGGCATTGGCTTGCAGCCGAACGTCATTCCAACCCAACAGCCGTAGGAAGACCGTCGGGGACATAATCTCAGCCGTCACCTGCACCAGCTTGCGCGGTTGGGCAGTATCACCACACCCAAGACGCAGTGCCAGTTGGTCATAGTAAGCGTTGTCATCGCCGGCCACTCGATTGATCGGATTGACTTTCGGAGTAGCACAGGTCTCGACCACCACATTAGATGGATTAAGCCCATAGAACTCGATGAACTGACGGGCCGCAAGGTTGACATTCGCCAGATTGCGGGCGAAAGCCATACCATCGGCGCAGTCGTCAACGTCATCAGGCGGGCAGTTGGCATTGGCAGCTAAAATCTCATCCTGATTCGGGACGGTACGGCGCACCTGACCCGCAGCCGCAACAGCCGCGGCGTCGACAGCCCGGCGCAGCGTGCTGTATCGTACAAAAAGCAACGAGACATCAGTCACCAGCCCGACAAAGGCCAGCAGCACGATGAAGGCAATGGCGACGATGATAATGGTCTGCCCAATTTGCCCCTGTTTGAAAGCCTGTTTCGCCATTCGAATCAACATCGTTTCACCTCAATTACTGCGTCTTCGGCAGCCATTTGAGCTGCGGTTCGGTTGAAGGGAGCGGGAAAGCCGCCCAGACAGAGATTTCCGCCGCACCCTGGGCGACATTCGGGTCATTCAATATGGTGAAGACCGGGTTAAAGACTGGGTTACGCAGCAGGAGCGAATGCATCCAGAACATCTCAACCAGGACAATACCCTGGCTGGGCAGGAATTCGCGGGCTTCCTGAGTGGTCGCGAGATTCAGGTTAAAGTTCGCCAAATTGACCAGTTCTTCGACCCGACGGCTCGACCACTCGGAGCCAAAACATACCAGTTCGTTGCGACCCCAGATGGCATTCCAACTGGCCGGATTACGGGTTGCACGGATCACATGCTGCCCGGTGAAGGCCCAACCGCGCTGGATTTCAGGATTCGCGGTCGTATCGTTGTCATATCCTTGGAGTTCGAGGTAGAAGCGATTGTTAAGCCCATCCAACGGCGTGACGCTTGTTTGAAGTGGGCGAAAATTGCGCTGGGTATCCGTCTCAACATAAGTATTGAAGCGCGTATCAGCCTCAGTGTAATTTGTTGTGAGGTTAATGTAATTGAATGGATCCCGTATGTCGCCGTTCGCAGTCCCAGCCAGATAGGTACATTCGTTCGCCACTTCGGGGTAACGACCAACAACGACCACGCGCTTGGCAGTGGAAGGGAAGCCAGGAACTGTGCTTATGGCAGCGGCAACGGTGGGCCGAACCACATCGGTGTTCGAAGAGAAATAACGCTGATCCGGATCCACTGCCAACAGTGAGAATGCGGAAATGACAATGTCGTCAATACCATTGGTGCCGGGTATGGTTCCGGCTGTCGTGCTGCCAGGTGAGATGTTGCGTCCATCACGAAACTCAAGCGGCGTGAGGGAATTCAACATACGGCAGGCAATGTTACCGTAAAAGCGGGCATATTCATTAATGGTCTGAATTAACCGGCAGTCACGCGCCTGATCAGCGAATATGGCCTGAGGGGCCGAATCGCCAGCAGCGTTCAAGGTGAAATCACCCAACGAGGGAATCGTTACGGTTGTGGTGTAGTCGACCAGGAACTGGCTGTAATCATTATTGTAGGCTGGGTTAAGCGCCCGATACATTTTGTAGAGTGTCGGGGGGGCATAGCTCAGTTTACGCAGATAATAGGTGCGTTCTGCCCGATCTTCATCCTGCTCCCACACCAGCGGTGTGGCGTCGCCCGTTTGCACGGTGCCATAACGAGCGCCGGTACGGGTCACTTCGAGCAAAATCAGGTAGTTGTTGGCAAACCACCCTATTTCGGCCAGTCCCATGATCAGAATAATCAGGACCGGGGTGACGAGACCTAACTCTACCAAGCTCTGGCCGCGCGCCGGTTTTCCATAAACCTGCGGCGTCCCATCGAGAATTTGCATCAGTTTGTGAATAACTTTTCGCATCGCACGCCCTCTACTCTATGATCGCTTGATGCACGACTACTAGTGTCATCATACCATAAGGTTGTCTTAAGATGATGCAGGGAGTGATAAGATATTGATAGAATTTTGTCAGGAGACGAGCAACGTTGTGAATACAAAAGGCAGGGAAGTCCCTGCCTTTCGCTGTCAGAAGCATTGAGCCTGAATTAATGCACCCCAACCCAGTTGTGTTCAATCTGAACATTGGCACGGACGGCATAGCCGCGGCCATGGCGAGACTGAATGATAGCCGGACGTTCCGGGTCAATTTCAAGTTTGCAGCGCACATTGCGAATATGATTGCGAACAAGCGCTGCATCGCCCGTGCCGCGCGGATAATGCCACACATCAACCAGCAAGTCTTCAGTCGAGTGCAGTTGGTTTGGATGCCGACAGAGGAAGTAGAACAAGTCAAACTCGACCTGCGTCAGAGTGACCTCTCGACCAAAGACGGTTACAGTCTGCGATGCTGGAACCAGATGAATTAATGGCATTGTCTCGGTGTTGATTGAGGATACACGGCGCATGTGGGCGCGTATACGGGCAGAGACTTCGCGCATGGCAAATGGCTTCGCAACAAAGTCATCGCCGCCGGCATCAAGTGCACTCGTCACCGCGTTACGCGCCGGCGCACCTGTCAACAGTATAGGTAGGGCCTCGGTCCGCGCATTCGAACGCAGTTTCCGGCACAATCCAACCCCATCTATGGAGGACATATCGATGATCGCCATATCCGGGTTTTCACGATCAAGCTGGGTGGCAGCGTCATGAGTGGAACAAGCCTTAACCACCTGATAGCCTTCTCGCTTGAGAAATCCCTCCATCATCACGAGGGTATCCAGATCATTATCAACGATGAGGATTTTGTACATTGTTCGCAGTCCATTGTTGGTGAGTGCATTTCTGTTATCAGTATAAACTTGTCTTAAGGATTTGTGGTGTAGGCAGTTCTGAAAGTTTCGTGAAATCCAGGAACGGGAGGATGGTAAGAAGCGGATAAACAAAAAAAGCCAGACAGACTGGCTTTCAGAAACTACTTCAGACAGAACAATCAGGCAGAAATCATGTAGCCGACACCGTGAATGGTGCGGATATAGCGACGATCAGCGTTTTTTTCAATCTTGGAACGCAAATTGCGGACGTGAGCACGCACCAGATCAGGATCGCCGGTATTCGGGGGATATTCCCAGACTGCCTGCAATAAATGTGAGGGGGACAGTGCCCGGTTGGGATTTTCCATCAGGTAACGCAGTAATCGATGCTCTGTCGAGGTCAACTGTATCCGATTGCCCTTAATCATGACCTGATACGTATCGGAGTCCAGTTTGAGTTCACTCAACTGAATGATGGATGAGGCGGTGGCCTCGCGATTGCTCCGACGCAGCAAGGCATGGATGCGCGCGCGCAGTTCAGCCACCTCGAAAGGCTTGACCACGTAATCATCCGCTCCGGCATCGAGGCCATCCACCACATCTTCGGTACTGCCTCTGGCTGTGAGAAACAGAATCGGCAAGGCACTAAAGCGAGCGTCTCGCCGTAGTTGGCGACACAGGGTAATGCCGTCCATGCCCGGCATCATGATATCCAGGATCATGGCCGCAGGGACACGCTGCTCTAGGAGACTCAATGCCTCAGCCGCTGAACGCGCCAAACCAACATCAAACGCCTCACGTTCGAGAACACGCCCCAATGTTTCCAGAACCTCAGGATCATCATCAACAGCCATTATGTAAGTCACGACTCGTTTCCTCCTCGTTTGGTGGGGAGCGTAATGGTAAAGCGCGCCCCGTTCCCTTCCTCACTTTGTACCCGGATGCTGCCCCCGACCCGCTCAGCAGTCTGGCGGCAGATATGAAGCCCCAGTCCAGTTCCTTCACCAGGGGGTTTGGTGGTAAAGAACGGCTTAAAGACTTCGTTGACGATTTTCGCCGGTATGCCTGGGCCGTTATCCCAAATGACAATCTCAAGCTGATCCTGCTCATGGACTGCGGACGCCTGCACACCAATCTTGCGCACACCGTTGTTTTGTCCCATGAGCGCGTCATGCGCGTTTAGGAGTAGATTTAGCCAGATGTCATCCAATTGCCCCTGCACAGCCCAGACAGCCGGTAGCGGTTCAGTCGGCAGATCAGCCACAATCTCGATACCATCCCGTTCGATATGCCCTTTCACCAGCGAGATAACACCCTGAATTGTATCCACTACATCTATCCGTTCAGGTGGTGACTCGGCAGAATCAGGCCGCGAAATGGCTAACAAACGTCGAGCAACACCCGAAGCTCGCTTGCCAGCACGATGAATCGCCTGAAGTGATTTGTAATTGGGTGAAGTCGGTGCCTCATCGGATAGGAGCAGGTCGGCATCACCGATGATGGTGGTCAAGGGGTTATTGATCTGATGAGCGACAGCTGCCGCCAATTCCCCCATCGCGGTCAGGCGTGCCGTCTGCACCAGACGCTCCTGAGCCTCCTTCAAGTCGGCTAAACTCTTTTCGAGATGATGAATCAGGCGCGCATTCTCCAGAGCTGTTGCCGCCTGGGCAGCAACAGCCCGCCCCATATCGAGATCGCGCTGATCAATGAGGCGGCTGCGGCGAGCATCAGCTACGACGACCATCCCGCGAGGCGTCCCGCCCTGGATCAGCGGAAGCGCGGCGGCTGAACGACAACGGGTGATATCCAGCAGCGCGATCAAGCCCGATGTGAGAGAACGGGTGTCAGCCTGCCGGTTGACAGTCGCCTGATTTTCCACAGCTTGAAGCAGATCCGGAAAGCGATTCAGATCGATGACAGGATTGTTGGGCGATGACCAGGCCGCCTGCCCGACCTCAAGTTGAACCACCAGCGCGGATTGATCAATTGAGAACATAGCCGCCTCGGACCAGTTGGCTTTCAACTGCTCATTGGCTTTTTCCATCGCTCGGACCAGCGCCTGGGGGTGAACGGAATTGGTCTGGGACGAGATGAGGGCGAGCGCTTCCATCAGATTGCTGCGGATTCGTTGCAGCGCCTCATGGTCGGGTGTGGATTCAGGCGGTTGTGCATAGAAAAACTGGACAATGCCCAGGGCGCGGTCTTCCACCCATAGCGGAATGTACTGAACTGTGTCCGCACCAATATGTTCCAGATAGCTCTGTTCCGGCGATGAGTCACGCTGGGATACGCGTAAGTCTGCTTTCTCATCCAGCGCTTTTTGTAGCATGGGACGCCGGGAAAGATTGAGTTTTGGTCCGTGCCCAACTGCCCAGAATAAGCGGCTAGAACGCGATAACAATTGCAACTGTTTCGACTCACGGTTCCATTCATAGACCGCAGCAAAATTGACATCCAACACCTGCATCATCTGATGACAGATATTGGGCAAGGTCGTACTGAGCGAAAGTGACGAATTGAGCGCCTGACTGGCCTCGACAAGCGCCTGCAGCTCGCGGGTACGCTTGAGTGTTTCCTCATGTGAGCGGGCGTTTTCCAGGGCAATGGCGGCAAATGACGCCAGATTTTGCAGCAAGTCCTGATGTTTCGGCAGAAACACGGCTTCGGATTTTTTGTTGTTGACGCCCAGTACGCCGATGCAATGAGCTTCATAGACAATCGGCACATAAAGAAGCGCGTTGACCAGGTATTCGGTCTTGATCTTCTGCGGGCCGGAAGCGCCGATCAGAACCGGTTGGGCGCTGCTGTAAACCTGCCCGGCAATGGTGTCTTCGGTCTTCACCCGAAAATTGCGCGCAACTTCATTATCGATGCCCACTTTGGCCCGCAGATAGAGTTGTCCGCCGTCTTCATCCGGCAGGAGGATCATACCCTCTTCAGCATTAGTCAACCGTCGAGCCGCTTCGACGACCCGGTTCAGGACTTCGCTAACCGCCAACACCTGAGTCAAGGACTGGCTGAGTTCAAACAGGGTCTGAATTTCTTCAGCTACGTCGGCAGCAACAATCAAATGAGACATATCCGCCGTCTGTTTATGGACGCGCGGTTGATCGGGTTGCTGCTGCGGCAAGGTCATGGGAAGCTTGAGCGCAGATGAAACAGTTTGCAAAATTGCCATCTCGGTAGGCTGAGACACCTTGACATTGCCTGGCAAAGTCAGGCCACGCCCAAAAGTACCATCGGGTGACAGGGCAATTACCGGCATGGTCGAGCGAAGCCGCGCCAAAGCCATGACCGTCGAGTCAGTTGATTGGCGTCGAATCATGGCGGCATCAACCAGCACCGCGTCGAAATCACCGTTCTCCAATGAGTAGATGCCGTCATTGTGGCTGTAGGCGGTCTGATAGGAAAATCCGCTGACGCTCAAGGCCTGGCGAGACTGGCGGATCAAACCATAATCACCGGAAACAATCAGGATTCGCTTCATCTTATTTCTTGCTCAATCGCTGGCGGCGTTGTTCCAGATCATCGTCAATATCTGCCTCAGGAGCAGGCGGCACATCGGGCTGCGGAGTTGAGGTGGTTTCAGCGGGCTTCGTCGTGAGCGATTCACTGAATTGCGTCACTTTCTCACGAACTCCCTGCAACACATCGGTTAGCGTTTTGGCAGGCGCTTCAGGGATCGCAACTTTCTTTTCCTCTTCGGCGCGTTTCGCGTCAGCCACAGCGGCTTCCAGGGTATTGACCTGGACAATGAGTTCCTGAGTGACTTTGCGATGCTCGGCCAGATCAGACTCAGCCATCGTCAGACGTTGTTGCACACGCGTCATCTGGTCAATCCAATAGCGCGCATTCACGTCATCACCACGCGCGACGGCATCATCCGCCTGTTGATCAAGCTTTGCCACTTCGGCCTGCAATTGTGCGACATGCTGCTGCAACTCGCCCTCATAGGCAATGGCATCATTGGTGCGCTGACGCAGGAGTTTTACTTCGCCATCAAGCCCCCTGCCCGCGCCGAGGGAGCTGAGCCGGGCGCGAAGCGCATCCAGGCTCAAGCCATCACCCAGCGCCTCTTTAAGGCTGGCGTTCAACAGTACGTTCAGTTTCTTGATTAGATCGTCCATATCAATATTTTACTATTTTCGTTACGTAATCGGCAAGCACAAGACATCAGGTTCTGAAAAGTCGGCAACCTGGATCACTTTTATCACTGCCGAGTGGCGTAGCGACACTACGAGAAACAGGCGGTCAATGGCCGATCAGAGGCAGCGAAAAGACGGGAAGGTGGCGCTGTGGGTTGTGACTGTGCGGGAGCGATCTGCCGCCGGCAGACTGCCCCAGGGGCAGTCATTGCACGGGAGCAGTTGGCCGCCAGGATAGAAGCGTGCTAAGTGCGAAGTGTAAAGTAAATAGTGAAGACCGGGATATACGACTGCTGGGCATTGCAGCCGGTTGATTCACAGTTTTGCAGTTTTTGCATAATTCCCGCTGAAGATGCAGGCGACAGGACAGGAGATTGGCGCAAAATTGCAGTAAGGCGCTGCGCTGAAGCTCGGCTCTTGTCGCGCTGTGCAGCATCCACTCGGGAGTGAACCGCCGCTGCACAATCAATTGGCTGTTGATAGCGGGAACCAGCGAGACTGCCGCCGGGTGATGAGATGTGTGGGATGATTGGAAGGTGACAACAAATGGACGAGGAGTCACAAAGCACAACATCATAGCTTCATGATAGATCAGAATATCTGTTCTGTCAAGAGATTTGGGCAGGCCAAATGTGACCGCATCAAAGCCATTTCATGATGAGCAGTTGCCATCCCAAGCAAGTCGATACACCGCCATGTTTGGTCCACCCGCTGCCGGCGAGGTCGTGCCACCAGAGCTGAATACCAGGCACAGGCGCGAATCCCGGGTATCATCGCCGGGAACCTGATCGGGGAAGGCCATCAAGTAGCGGGCATCATTACGGCGCATCCAGTCCCATAGAGGTTCTTCATCGAGGATGAACGGTACCACTTCCGGGCTGACCAACCCGGCCAAGTCGATCATCCGGCGCGGGGCAAAATAGCCGACTGCCCCGATGTCGTGAATCGCCAGCAGCTCGTCCGGCGGAAGGTTATCCTGAATCCAGTGGGCAGCAGCGACCATCTCTTCATTAATGATGCGAACATCCTGGCGGTAGATATTCGCCCCCAGGGGGAAGGCAAAGGCGATGAATCCCGGCACAGCGGCGAAGGCTACAGTGCGCGTCAACACTCGCCCGATCAGGCTGCTGCGGGCGGCCTGCACCAACCACACGGTGCCAATCACCCCGGCCACGATGAAGGCGGGCAGCGCTGGAATCACATAGCGACCGTGCTGGTAGTAGGCTGGCAGGCGGGCGGCATAGAGGGCAATCAGGCCGATGACCCAGACAACCGTCAGCAGCAACAACCAGCGCTGCCGATCGTGTCGCGACTCGCGCAGGATGCGCCAGATGAACCAGATGACACCGGGGAGCAGAAAAGCCTGCCCACCGGCAGTGAGTGGGATAATCATGTTCATGAGGCGAACGGGATAACTGGCCTGCAACAGGGGGGCTGACTGTGCCTGTTTAGCCGCAGCCGTATCGGGCAGCAGGCCGCCGGTGAGTTGCAGATTGAACACCAGATAAGGTGACATCACCAGCAGAAAAGCCACGCCAGCCGCAACGCCATACACCAGCACAGCGCTCAGACTCTTCTGCGGACGCAATAGCAGGAACGCCAGCCCGATCAACCCGGTTAAAACGATCCCTTCCGGGCGAGTCAGGGTGGTGAAGGCGGCACACGCGCCAAAGATGACACCACGACTGATGAGGTCACGGGTAGCTGGCGAACGTTCATCGAGTTCGCGCCAGGCCAGCAGCAGCAACGCCAGCGTCCACAGGCTGAACAGCATGGTTTCCATGCCAGAGACAGCAGCCCAGATGAGATGCCAGGCGCTGATGACGGCCAATCCCCCCAGCAGGCTGAGGTAGCGCGGCCTGGGGAGCAGACGTTCGACCATGCGAGACGCCAGCACACCGGCACCCCAGAGCGCCAGCACCCCCAGACCGTGTGTCCAGAGCGCGTAGGGAATGTTGAGGCGATAGCCAACTGAGAGCAGCACCGTATATAACGGAGAAGTGGATGCGGCGCTGGGAACGCCCGGCACAAACGACCATAATCCGGTCTCGGCCAGATTGCGCCCATAGACCTGATGAATCCAGCTATCATCCAGCGGGAAGCCACCATCCACAGTGGCAATGTAGAGCAGCGACCACAGCAGAGCGACGGCCAGCAGCAGCGCATCCGATGGCCGCAGCCATTTAGTCACGAATTTCATACAGTCTCACACTCGAATCGGAAAACGGTAAGGGGATGAGGAAGTCGTGCGGCGCGGTCAAGATCGGCCACAGGGACTCCGGGGCGGCTGATGACGATTGCCCATCCGCGGCGACACCTTCCAGCACGAGATAGCGAACGCCGTACAACCGGGCGATCTGCGGGATGACAGCCGGCGATTCGTTGGGCAGCACCACGCCGCCTAATCCAGTGAAGTAGTAAAGCTGGGCCGGGTCGTTAATCATCACCCGCGCCTCTGGCTCAACGAGCTGCCTGAGTTCCTGATGGAAAGCCGATGGCGACTGCTCGCCAACCCGGTTGCCCGTTCCGATGACCCAGCTCAACGCCGCCGCAATCAGCACCAGGCCGACCGAGAAGAATTGTTTGGCCGTGCCAGGACTCCAGTTACGCCGGCGTCGGGCGATCCATTCGACGCAATCATCCAACCCGACGACGCCCAGGGCGGCCCAGAACGGCACTAAAGCGGCAGCCGAATGGAGCAAACCACCACGATAGCCAGGAAAAGGAAAGACCAGCGTCATGGCAAGGTGCAGGCCGACGACATAAATCCAGAACGGGCGCAGAAAATCTTCGCGCCGCCTGCGCCACAGGCCAACCAGCATCAGCGGCGTCATGATAATGAGTCCCTCGACGGCGATGAAGGTGCCGAGGTTGTTGGTCAGCGCTTCCCAGCGCGAAGCCAGAAACAGCCCTGCCCCATCGGCGAAAAGGCTGGCCGGGCTGTTATCGGGCGGGAAGCGGAACAAATCGTCGTAGGTGGTGAGCCAGATGGTCTGCGCTCCCCCGAAAGGCATGGGCGTCCCGATAGTGTTTAGATTGCGGATGAACCAGGGCAGCATGGTTACGAGATAGGCGGCTGTCATGACACAACCGCCGAGCAGCAGCGGCTTCCAAAGACGATAACCGCGCTGAAACAGAAATGCCCAGACAATGACGCTCCAACCGACCAGCAGCAGCAATACGCCATCGGCGCGCGTCAGATGGGCCAGCGCCGCCATGACACCGCTGAGCAGCCAGTACAACCAGGAACGCTGCGAGCTTGCGCTCATCAGGCGTTGCAGCGCTATTCCGAGGAAGAGCAGCGACAGAGCAGCGACAATGGCATAGGGCGCGAAGGTGTCGATGGCTCCCCAGAAACGGGTGAAGAAGCCGCTGAAGAGCGTCACGAGTCCGGCGACCCAGGCGTGACGCCGCGACTGACCCAGGCGCTCGCCCAGCGCGAAACCCACGTAGATGGTAGCCGCGAACATCAGGGTGAAGGGCCACTGGGCGGCAGCATAATTGTTTGGGCTGTTGGTTAACCACATCCCCAATGCGGCGCTGAGTGAAGTCAGCGGCATCCAGTAGAGATGCGATAGCGCAGGAAGCTGTTCCGGCGCACTGATATACGTCCACAGGTAGTCATCGGTCAAGCCCTGGCCGGTCACCAGCCGGTTGGCGGCGTTGAGGTGATAGAAGACATCGGTGAAGCCGGGGCCGTTGACCAGACCCCGAGTCACCAGCAACGCGCCCAGCAGCGCAATCAGGATGAAGAGACCTCGCTCGCGGCGCGTTATCACCGAACTGCTTCCTTCCACCAGGCACGACGCAACAAGAGCAGTAAGGCCAACGCCAGAAATGGCAGCGGCAGGTAGACGGTTGGATGCTCGAAGCGTCCTTCAAGCGTGATGAGGAAGTGCAACCAGGGAACAATGAGGGAAAGCATCAATGTCAGGCCAATCCATAGATTTGCCTGCCTCCGATGTCTGCGCGACCACACGGCGAAGAGCGCGATCAGGGGGATGATGAAGACGACATAATGCGGCGTGGCGGTGCGCGGGGCAATCAGATGGGTGATGGTTAGGGTCAGGACAGCCGCCCAAAGGAATGTTGTTGACCAATCGGCTGACGGCAGTCCAGGGCGAAGCGCCAGCCACCAGCCCCAGAGCATAACCCCGACAAAGAACGCAGCAGCGATCCACTCGCTGATGGAGGGAAGCCCAAGATAATGGATCACAATAATCCAGACGGGCGAACCGAGGGCGGTATAGGACGGGTAGAGACCCAACTGCGCCAGCCAATCGCCGAGCCAACCCGGCTGAAGCAGGAATGACGCGCCGAGCAGGAGCAGCATGGTCGCAGTGAAAGCGATCAACAGACGCCAACGGCGGTAGCGCAGCGCCCAGAGCAGGATGAACGGGACGATGAGAAAGCCCATCTGCGGCTTGAGGGTCGAGAGCGCCAGAGCAACCCCGGCCAGGTTATCCCGCTGACGCACAATCGCCCAGAGCGCCAGCACTTCGAGCCAGTAGACGAACAGGCCGGGCTGCCCCAGGATCAATCCCCGCGCCGAGTAATAGAAAGCCAGCACCCAGATCATCAGCACCGCGACTGACCAGACAGCGGGCTTCCAGCCAAACAGATCGAAGAGCAGGAAAAGGCTGCTTATCAGGCAGGCAGCCAGCAGCACCATCCAGATAGCCGATGCCCAGGCATAGGGCAGATAGACCAGCGGCCAGACCAGGAACAGGGTATAAAACGGGTAGGCGAAGTAGCCGGGGTCTTCGCCGGCCTGAACCGGGCGCCCGTAGATTTGCTGCTGAATATTGAGGCTGGCCTGCTCACCGTAGGGATTCAGGCCGTCAACCCAGAAGGAACGCGCCCCTTCCCAACGCGACATGAAGTCGTTGTGACCGGGAAACGGCTCGGTCAGGTATTGATGGACGACGATGACCGCAATCACCAGCATCGCCAGCGTCAGCAGGCTGCCCAGAAGCAGCGATTGGCGCGCTTTAACCGCCATTCAGAATGACCTTCAACAGGCTGATAGAATCGGACTCAAACACGGGCTGCAAATAACCTGCGGCGGATGGCTGCCAGCTACCCAGCGCCCGCGCACTCTCATCGTACCAGATATAGGCGATACCTGTTTCCTTAAGAAATTGCTGCCGCCACGAATCGGTCGTTGCCGGCTGATAGAAACGTTCGACATCGGCCTGTTTCCGCAGATAATCGGCGGTCTCGATCCAGTGACCGAGATAGACATGCTGGCCGAGCGCTGCCACCAACCGTCCGCCGCTGCCCTGACCCGCCGCATCAAAGGTGGTCAACACCACATCGTCAGGCGTGGCATTCTGTCGCAGCCAGGCAAACGCCTGCATTTCGCCCGGCTGATAAAAGGCGGCGTTGCTGACCGGATTGGCAAGCGCGGCGATGTTGACCAGCAGGATCGCCAGCAGGCCGATAGAGGCCAGCAGGAGATAGACGGCTGTCGCCAGTCCGCGCCATGAGCGGGAGAGACGCGGCAGCACCGCCCGTGACCAACCATAGGCCGCCATCACAGCCAGCGGAGTCTGGACGCCGAGCAGATAACGGCGCTGAGTGGGAAAAGGCGCGTAGAGCAGCATCGCCACCAGCGCTACCCAGAGCAGCGGCATCCACCAGCGGTCATCAGCCGATTCGAGCATGAAACGACGAGCGCCCAGCAGAATCGGAATGATGAAGGGTAAGTAGCCCAGCAGGTAGTAGGTCACCAGCGGCGAAGCAGTGATGTTCTGCTCGGTAAAGCTGCGCCAGATGGGGTCGCTGTTGAGCGCGAGATATTGATAACCGACCAGGGCAAGGTGAAGGCCAAAGGGAATGCCCAACCACAACCCACGCCGCCAGGTCAGGAGCCGGCTGGAGAACAGATGATAGGCCGCTAACAGCGTCAGCAGTGGGATGAACAGCAGTAGGCTGTACGGTTGAAGGATGGCTAACCCGGCTAAGGCCAGGGTAAGCCAGAGTAAATTCCGTTGGCTGGTCTTGTCGGTGCGAACCCAGTCGTCGAAGGTCAACAGGGTGACGATATGCAGCGTCATGGCCGCAGCAAAGTGGGGCATCTGGAAAGCGCCGAACAGATTGAAGGCATCGGCCAACCAGAACTCGATGGGGGCAACCGTGCGCGTCATGACCGGGTCGATGAACAGCAACCACCAGCTCCACCCCGAAGCCAGTGTACCGAACAGGATGACGAGCCAGCGCTCACGCGGCTGGGTGAAGACTCGTCTGGCGAATGCCCACAGCGATAAGACCAGAGTCAGGGTGAAAGCAAACCGCGCCAGATGATAGACCAGCGGCAGACTGAGCGACGTCAGGCGTGCCAGCCAGCCCAGCGCCAGATAAAAGCTCTGGACAACCGGCAGATCCAGGTGGGGTTCATGGGTGAACAACAGGCGATAGGTGAATTGCCCGCGATAGCCCTGCCACATCTTGGCGAGATGGCTGTTGTAGTCGATCTGGGCACCGACGGGGACGGCTGATGCGCCGCTGTACTGCCAACCGTCCGGCGTACGCCATTGACCGACCAGGTAGGGCAGCGAGGTCAGCGCGGCGATGAACAGCGCGAACAACCAGAGACTCAAGGGAAAGCGCTTCATGTGGCGGGGCACTCGGCATCAGGCACACCACGCGGGTCGGTGAACAACGTGATCTGAAGATCATTGACGGTTTGCTGGCTGGCGAGGGTGTAATGCGCCGTCAACCAGTCCATTGCCTGTTGATACTCCGGGCGCTCGGCCGCTGCATACTGAGCCTCGGCGAAGGCAAAGGCCACCCACCAGATGCGCTCCGCCCCCTGCCCCGCAGCGCCAACACAACCATCGGCCAGCAGCCGCAGGGCTTCCTGCGTCGGCAAGGCCAGCGTGTCGTCGCTACTGCCGGGCCTATCGCCGATATAGCCCTGCGTCAGATCGCGTTCGTAGTAGATCATGGGCAGCGCGGTCAGCTTGTTCTGGTGAACAACAACATCGCCCGGTTGCCACGACTGACGAATAAATTCACCAACCGTGTTGAACGGCGAGTTGGGGAATGTCGCCCAAGTGTATTGATAGTACAGGCCGACGCCCGCCAGAATCAGACATGCCACTCCGACGACCGACGCAATGGGGCGCGGCAATCCGCTGCGGGTGAAATACCAGGCCAGCACGACATAGGCCATCAGCGCCGAGGGCAGCAGCGAACGCTCCAGATATAATGGCTGAATTTGCGAGATCAGCCACATCGCCATCATCGGAAAGAGCGTCAGCCATAGCACAAGGAGCAACCGATGCCGATCTGCTTTAGTACGCCGCTGCCGCAGCGACAGGATGAGCTGTACCATGACGAGCAGCGTGACAAACAATGCCCCGAAGAAAGCGACCATGGAAGCCGGCGGCGGAAAATCCAGGCTGACCGAGAGAAATGAGCGCAGGGTCAGCAGAGGGCGGGCAATGCTGGGGGGTTCGAGCCAGTAGTAGGACTGCACTTTCTGCAACTGACCGGGCAGATTGACCAGCCAGGGCGAATAGATCACTAGAGCGATCACGGCTCCCATCACGACGCCACGAAAGATTATCCAGCGACGCGCCAGCAGCGGCACCAGTCCGAGCGCGACCAGATAGAAGGCCGCCAACTGCTGGGTGTACATCGCCAGGCCGGACAGGATGCCGAACGCGATCCACCCGCGCCAGACAGCTAAACGCCCCCTGCCCCCAGTTGACGAATTCGCTGGCGACGCATCCCGCCAGCCATAGATGAAGCACAGGGTAGCCGATGCCAGCAGCAGACCCAATAGCGCATACATGCGGGTCTCTTGCGAATACTGAATGTGAAAGGGCGCGATGGCGGTTATGAGGGCAGCCGCCAACCCCAGGCGGTGATCGAACAAGGCGCGGCCAATGCCATAGATGACGGCGATAGTCGCCACTCCGAGGATCACGCTCCACAGCCGTACTGTGAAGGGACTCTGGCCGAAGAGTCCCATCCAGATGTTGAGGGTGGTGTAATATAGCAACGGGTGAATATCGGCCGCACCGCCCGCCACCGGAGTCAGGGTGCCATAGAGCATGGCGGAGAGCCCCTTCTCCGCGAACAACACAGCGAAGGCTTCGTCATACCATAGCGGTCTTCCGCCGAGATGGATCAGCCGCAGCGCCAACCCCAGCAGCAGGATGAGCGCAAGCCCGTAACGCCGCATCTATTGATCCCAGACCTCGATCTTCTTAGCTTCGCCGACACCGGGTTTCTTAAGGATATAGGTGGAGAATTCCTCACGGCTCTCAAAGGTGACGAGTTCCCAACCCTCTTGACCCAGCAAGTTGAGCGGGAAAAAGATGGGCTGGTCTTTCCATTCCGGCTTCGATTCGCCGTTCACCTTGTACTGAATGCCATAGGAGCGTCGGGCTTCCAGGGCAGCGTATTGCCAGGCTCCCGGCTCGACGCTGGGCGAATCCATCAAAGCCTTCATCTTCTTTTCCAGTGGGGCGATGGCATCCAGTTTTTTCAGCCATTCGGATGCAACCGGATCGCTGGGGATGGTTTGCAGGATTTGCCGCGCCTTGTCATATTTCATCTCGTTGATGAGTTCTTTTGCCAGTTGAAGCTCTTGTCGTAGCATCGGTTCATCGCCTCCGTTGTGAACATCCATATTGTCTATAAGGGTATCACGAATCAAATGACTTGACCTGATCGGTCACGGGGTTGGCGCAGAATGCCGTAGAGAGCAACCGCCACGCTGATGAGCGTTATCGTGCGCGCGATGACCAGCACGGCAAATGGCAGTTGCAGCGCACCGGTGATTTCCCCGCCGGTATCGCCGGTGCGGATAAACAGTACCGGGTATTCGGCGAAGGTCAGCAGGCTGAGGACAACGACGATCAGCACACCGTTGCGGCTGGGAAAACACAGCAGAATCAGTGGGATGATCTGCGCCAACCACTGGGGACTCCAGCCCTGGGCTTGCAGGAAGAAGATGAGCAGCGTGAAGGCGACGAAAGCCACCAGTCCTTTGTCATCGAGGCGGCGGGTGCGCCAGAAGACGAACAGTCCAAGCAAACCAGCTGCTCCTAGACGCAGCCATCCGGGAACGACGGCTGGATTGCCAAGCGTTACAGCCGCCAATGCCGGGTCGAGCCGATCTGTGAGCGGGCCAAAGTTGCCGGTGCGATAGTTACCATCGAGCAGCGCCCAGACCGTCTGATAGGACGCTTTGCTGAACTGCGCCGTCAGCGAAGGCAGAGTCATAGTCGCGTTTTGCAGGAGAAAAGGCAGGATGACCAGCGCGACTAGGCCCATCAGCACCAGGGTGAAGCGCAGGGCCGATTGCCGATTTTTGTAACGCCAGACCGCGCCGAGCAGGATGGCGGACGTGAATTTAACCAGCGTCCCCAGGGCAATCGCCAGCGCCGAGCGCACCGGGCGATCTTCCAGCAGCCACCACAGTCCCAGGAGCAAGGCAAAAGCGACCAGCACTTCGAAGGTCCAAAAGACAAAGACCAACGGCACCACCAGCAACGCGTAAATCCAGGCCAACGCCATAGCAGTATCGGCGCGATACAGGCGAGTCGCGATCCGACGAAGCAGGAACAGGTTGCCGACATCAGCAGCCACAAAGATCACCGCCAACGCCAGGGCAAAGCCGGGGTAGCTAGCACCCTGTACCTGATAAATCGCCACCGAGAGATACGACCACAACGGCGGAAATTCGCTCCACCAGTCGCGCAATGGTAGGCCGTAGTCCTTCGAGAGCGCGGCAATCTGGTAATAGGTCTGGAAATCGCCACCAGCGGTCATGCCCCGTTCGACGCCCTGGGTGACCAGCGGTTGATAGACCATCGCCAGCAAGAGGCGGGAGGCGATGAAGAGAATCAGGAGCAGGCGAAAATCCATGAACAGCGCATTCAGCGATAATGCTGATGGCGGGGGCGCTGACTCTTTGGATGGAGCAGCAGACGGTGCGTGTTTAGTCACCACTACCCTCCCGCGTGAAGATGATGGCTGGTTGGTCTTCAGCTTCATAGGCAATGCGCCAACCACCCGCCTGCCGCAGTTCACGCGCCAGACCGCTCTCTTTCTCCATGATAACCAGGCGAATGCCATATTGTTCAAACACATCCACCCAGGCCAGACTGCCTGTAGCAGCAGGCAGATAGGTGTTGGTCAGGAAGGCATCGCCATACAGATCGGTACGACCATCGACAAAGACCGGCTCATCCGGCAGTCGATCAATGAGGAAGCCACCCCAGTTGTAACTATTGAAGAGCGGTCCGCGCAGGTCATTGGCGCGGATGTATTCCACTGCGTCGATGGGCAGGATTTTGGCCTGTTCGGTCCGAACGAGGGTCGGGTCCAGCACCAGCAGCACTTTCGCCAGACAGCCGAGCAGCACGACGGCCAGCAGGGCGGCATTCAAACGCGCCTGACGGGGGGTGACGCGCTTGATAGTGTTGATAATCCAGCCGCGCTCGGACAAGACATCATCGAGATGGCGGGTCAGAACCGGCGTGGCGACGACGGCGAACACGGCGATGTTGCGTCCGGCCAGCAGCGCCATGAAGGCTGTTCCGGCACAGAGCAGGAAAGCCGTCCAATCGATGCGGCGCTTGCTGGCCCCAGCCGCGCCAAGCAAGCCGAGCAGCAGGAAGATGAACGGCCAGGTCTGACGTTCGTGGAAATTGGGCGAGTTCCATTCCTGGATGAAGTTTTGCAGCGCACCGATGCCGACGGTCTGGAATGGCACCGCCAACATACTGAGGCCATAGGGGTTAACGACGATGGCGGCAAAGGCCAGCAGGCTGACGATCAGCAGCTTGCGAATGCCAACCCAACTGACGACATCCGCGCCCTGTGGATTGAAGATGCGCCCCAGCACCTCACCGGCGATGCTGCCGCCCAGGAAGATGAAGCCAATGGAAAATCCAGCGTGGAGATTGCCCCAGAGCGCCATCAATGGCACGATCCACCACAAACGGTCGATCTTCTCGCGCTTGTGCAAGTGGAGGATGTAGAGGATGACCGTGCTGAGGAAAAAGGAGAGCATCTGAGGGCGAGGCGACCAGAAGACGGCTGCCGTCGCCGCGCCAATCACCAGGGCGAAGGCCCGCAGGTAGACGCTGCCTGACGATACGCGGTACACCAGCCCCATGCCCGCCGTCGCCAACGCCGCTGTGTAGACCGCCAGACCAAAATCCCCCGCCAACCGCCACACACCCAGCAGGATGATCTGCGCTCCCCAGCTATGGTTGATCCAGGGTTCACCGGCTTTGGTGAAGGAGAAGGGATCGGTGAAGATCATGCCCTGAGTCAGGGTGTATTCGCCGGAACGGATATGCCACCAGACATCGGTATCGGTGGGAATACGGGTCGCCAGCGCGAACAACAGCGCGAACAGGATGATGAAAGCGACTCGTTCAATCGTCAGTTGGCGCATCATGACAACTCATCCAGAAAATGCAGCAGCGCCGGGTCACCGACCGGATAGATGACCTGGGGCAGATACCAACGCGCAATAGCCGTTCGTATGAACTGGGCGTAGGCGATGTTCATGAGCAAATCATCATCGGCAGCAAAAGGTTCACGCTCGATCAGGGCAAATGCCTGTTGTCGTTTGATAGTCATCAATCCATCATCCCCGGCAGAACGCGCCAGCCACGCCCGCCCCAGATGTACCCATGCTTCATCGACCCGCCCAGTCACAAAAGACTCGGCCTGCTGCAAGTAACCGACTGCCCCGGCGCGGTCATTCAGGGTCAGCGCGATCATAGCTCGCAGCGTCCAGTGACGGGTGGCATTGGAGAGAAGCGTTTGTTCCCAGGCAGACAGTGCAGCCTGACCCTCTCCGGCATCCAACGCCGTCACAATCGGTGTCACTGCATAACCCGCCGACTCGTCTGGCAGGCTGAAGTCCGGCGGAAGAATACGCTTGACTTCAGGATACAAGAGAGCGTCGGGATTCAGGCTTAAGACTTCAGCCAATTGTCCCAGACGCGCGGAAGAATCACCCGGTGCAGAAGCATAGAGAGAGAGGTTCAATCGGAACTGCCAGACTTCGGGGTCGAGCGTTGCGGCGCGTTCCATCGCCGTGACAGCGGCTTCGGGTTTGCCAGCCTGCCAGAACAGACCAGCCAGATTAGCCCATCCCAGCGCGTAACCCGGTTCAAGCCGGGTGAATTGTTCATAACCAGCAATGGCACGTTCGAGCGCATCGGCATCACCGGCCTGTGCCGCCATGCCCCAGAGAAATGCCTGTTGCAGCCGGTAGAGACTCAGGTCAGGATCAGCATCAAGGACGGGTTGCAGCCGTTCCGCCCCCTGGCGATAATTCTGGTCAAAGGCCACCGCGTTCAGGATGTCGGCATACTGGGCATAAATCCGACTGCTCCACCACCCCGTCGCCAGCAGCACCAGCCACAACCCCACCAGCCCAAGCGGATGCCCCAGCCGACGCCAGCGCACTGTCATGGGTTGAGGTTCAGCCGGAGCCAGCGCCAGCACCAGCGCAACCAGACCAGTCAGGGCGACAGCCGGCATCATGGTGGGCAGGTCGGTCAGTTGATGAACGCCAAAGGCAGTGACCGCCGCAACAGCCCCCATCAACAGCAGGCGATCACGAGGCGGGGTACGCTGCCAGTTTTGTCGCAGACTTCGCACAATCACGATGACCGTAATAAGAAGGGTGACCAACCCAATCAATCCCAGATCAGCCGCGATCGGAAAGGGGACACTGTGGGCATGGCTGTGGGGACGATCCGGCTGGACGCCCTCGACCCGGACGATCTCGCGGCCAAAGGTGAACAAGCCCTGCCCGGTCAACGGCTGCTCCTGAAACAGCGCCAGCGCCCCGCGCCAGAGTTCGGTCCGCAGCCCAGCCTGCCGCCCAGCATCATTGAGCGAAGCGACGACCACGATGAGAATAGCGACAACAGCAGCAGCAGCGACAAGCGAAGACGTGATGACCAGCCCCCGGATGGCGGACCGTTGTTGACTCCACAAGGCCGTAAAGCCAGCGCGTGACAACAAACCCTGGTGCGCCAGATACAGGCCGCCCCAGGCGATCAAACCGGCGACCATGCCGAGC
This sequence comes from Anaerolineae bacterium, assembly GCA_022843385.1. Lineage (GTDB taxonomy): Bacteria > Chloroflexota > Anaerolineae > Aggregatilineales > Phototrophicaceae > CFX2. Next base: position 122,372 of record JALHNT010000002.1, read on the forward strand.
CAGGCACCGCGCGAATAGGTCAACGCGAGCATGAACACAGCAAGCAGCAGGTAAAGAGCGAGGCCGATACGAGGGATCGAATTGCGAGTCGCGAACAAGCGAGACAGGATAAACGGGATCAGGACGACCAGAAAGCCGCCGAGGAAATTGGGATTGCCGAAGGTGCTGACGGGACGGGGTGGCAGCGTAAAGCCGCTGATCTGGATTTGCCCCAGCCAGACGCGCAATTGCAGGAAGGCGAAATATAGGATGACAACACCAGCGATGAGCAGCGCATCCACGACGCGCTCACGGCGCAGAACCCGGTTAGCGATGGCATCATGCAGCACATACCCGATGCCGATGTAGAGTCCCATGTACCACAGACCGATGGTGATGCGCCGGGAAGCCTCCAGATTGGTGAGCAGCGACAGACCGAAGGCAACAGCCCACAGCAGCAACACCCCATCGAGGGGGGTGCGATGCCAGATCCATTGACCCTGCCAACGGACGATCAACCACCCGACTAAGGTAAGACCGAGCAAACCCAGCCCAGTCGGGTGCAGCGCCGGATCAATCAAACCGTTGAAGGTCGCGCCGACTGTGACGGCATAGCTGAAGAGCAGCGTCACCACAACCAAAGCGATGAAGTCAGAAGGTTTTCGCAACCCGGCAGCCTTCCCGATGTACAATCAAAGCACGTTGAAAGGATACACCGAATGTCCAGAATTCGCCCTTACCAGATCGTCACTGTGCTCTGCCTGATGTACGTGATCTTTGTCCTGGCCGCCAACAACAACGATCCGCTGGCGTTGGTCACGCTGGGGACACGCTTCAGCCAGGGCAACAGCGCCGGTAGCGAAGGATACGATGGGCAGTTCAATTATTACATCGCCCGTGACCCGGATAGCGCCGCTGCCTTCATCGATGTTCCGGCCTATCGCTTCCAGCGCATCCTGCTGCCGGCGGCTGGACGAGCGCTGGCGCTGGGGCAGGAAGCATGGATCCCCTGGGCGTTCGTGTTCATCAACCTGATCGCGCTGGCCGTCAGCACAGCGCTGATGGAGCGCCTGCTGGTTGATCTGGGCGCAAGCCGTTGGTACGCGCTGACGATTGGGCTGACCATTGGCATGTTCGGTTCGGTGCGCCTGAGCCTGGCCGAGCCGCTGGCCTACGGGCTGGTGATCGGCGCGATCTGGGTGATCCGGCGCGGCGGCTGGATGCAGGGTGCAGTGCTGCTGGCGCTGTCGGCACTGGCAAAGGAGACCACCCTGTTCTTCGTGGCTGGTTACGGATTGTACTGGCTGTTACAGCGACAGTGGCGCAAAGTGCTGATTTTCGGATTAGTCGCTGGCCTGCCCTTCGTCATCTGGCAGTTGATCCTGAGGCAGCAGTTCGGCAGCTTCGGCATCGGCTCCGGCGGTGCGCTGGCGACCAGCTTCGAGATCATCCCCTTCGGAGGAGTCATCCGTATAATCAGCGACCTGACGCCCGAACAGCGAGGGGCAATCCCGGCACTGCTAGCAATTTTCGGCATTATCCTTGTGCCATTCGTGCTGCTGCCGACCCTTTGGGCGCTGCGGGAGTGTTGGCAGAAATTTCGGCGAGGCGTATTTGGCAGCAGCCTGTATCCGGCTCTGCTGCTCGTCAACGCCATCATCATGCCCTTCGTGCCATTCTCGACCTATCGCGAACCGCTGGGCATCCTGCGTTTCATCATCGGGCTGCAAATCGCACTCATCCTGTATGCGGCGGCCACTCGGCAGCGCCGCCCCCTTCTGTTCAGCCTGGTGTGGATCGTGACGATATTTTTCGCCTTCAACCTGGTTTCTATCGGGACAGCCTGATCATACCCCGCTCATCTTCAGCACCTTGCCGACGGTGCGAATCATGATGCTGAGGTCGAGGGCGAGGGATTGGTGGCGGATGTAGTAGAGGTCGTATTGCAGCTTGACCAGAGCATCCTCGTCGTTGGAGCCGTAGTTATAGCGCACCTGCGCCCAGCCGGTCAGGCCTGGGCGGATGACATGACGGGTGCGATAAAAAGGAATCTTCTCGGTCAGCCGCCGGACATGTTCGGGGCGTTCCGGGCGCGGGCCAACAATGCTCATATCGCCGCGCAGAATGTTGTAAATCTGCGGCAGTTCATCCAGACGGGTTTTTCGCATGAACCGCCCGATGCGCGTCACGCGGCTGTCGCCGGGTCGGCTAAACTGCGCCCCGCCAACCGCCTCGGCATCCTGGCGCATCGAGCGGAACTTGTAAATGCGGAAGGTGCGCCCATTCAAGCCCATCCGTTCCTGTGAGTAGAAAATGCTGCCGGGCGAATCGAGGCGGATGAGGAGCGACAACAGAGGCAAGAGGAGCAGAAACACCGCCATGCCAAGCAGGGACAGGATGATGTCGATGAGACGCTTGAGGGTCAGATAGGGGTTGAAAGCCGTGTTGCCATCGGTAGGCAGCACAACGGCCCAGTTGTTGATGATATGTTCCACCGGCACCTGACCCGTGATGCGCTCGTAAAGCAGCGGCATCGGCACAATCGCCACACCGTGTTCGTAGGCATCCATCACCCCCTGAAAGGTATCGCCGCTCAATTCGCGGGTGGAGGTGACGATCAGTTCGCTGATCTGCTCGACATAGACCAGCGGCAGGATGTCCTTGCCGCGCCCGACCACCGGCACATCGCAGATGTCTTTCAGCACATCATCGGCTTCGGCGATCACGCCACGAATGTCATAGAGGCGGTGGGCATAGCGACCGATCGCGCCGATCATGGTCATGGCGGCCCAATCGGTGCCGACAATCAACACCCGCCGACGAACGCTGAACCAGCCGGTCAGCCAGGCGTTGAGCAAGCGGAATATGCTGATGAAGATAAAGACAGCTACGGCGTAGTAAAAGATGAACAGCCGGGGCAGCGCTAAGGGTGTGGCGAAAAAGAAGATGAGGAGATAGATGACCAACATCTGGATGGTAATTAAGATGAGGCGTTGCAGCGTGGCTAACCGCGTTGCCACGATCCGCAGGTCATAGAAATCGTTGGCTCCCGCCAGGAGAAGCCACAGTGGAATCAGAATGACAAACCAGATGCTTCGCGGCCAGATGAAGGCAAGATCAAAAGATTCACGCGCGACAAAAGCCCAGATCGCCAAGGCAATCAACACTGAAATGGCAACCGCTGCCACATCACCCGCCATGAGCAGCAAGCGGCGCTCGGAGATGCGGAGCTGTAAGCGCTTCGGTTTAGGCGACGGCGAAAAAAGCATCTACGTCCCTTTTGCTCTGGGGCGCAGCAGGATGAGCATGGCGATGGTCGAAGCCAGGGTGACAAGCAGCCCCGGCCAGACCCACCAGGGGCGATACTCAAAACGAATCAGGCGGCTAGTTTCCGGCACCCAGACGGCGCGGAACATGCCATTGGCACGCTGAATGTCGGCTGGCTGCCCATCAATCGTCGCAACCCAACCGGGATAATCGGTATCGGCCAGCACCAACCAGACACCACCATCGGGCAAACCTGACTGAAGCGCGACCTCAATCTCAGTTGACGATGGCGCATCAGTCACGCTCAGGACTTCGCCGAATGCCGCCTGATTATCCAGATTGGCCGGACAATCCAGCTTCAACCCCGGAAGCTCTGGCGCGAGACGCTGAAGGGTCGATTGGTCGCCACATTCCGCCCTCGATGCCAACCAGACGCGCAGCGGTGCGGCATCCAGGACTCGCAGCTCACCGTTCAGATCATAGACCTGTCCTACCCCAGCGATTCGCAGGAGATCAGATTGTTCAGCCGGGTGGGCATCAACCAGCTCGGTGTATTGTTTGTAGCCGCCGACCAGCAGCGGATCAAAGTTGCTCAAGGAATAGGTACGATCCAGCAGATTCAGATTGGGCAGATGGCTCGTCCTGAATTCGGTTTGTCGCTGAACCAGTGTGGTGTAATCCTTGAAGTTGAGAAATGGATTAAGGCCACAACCCGCGAGCGTTTCACCTTCTTCGTCATCGCCAAACATCAGACAACGGCTGGCATCTTCCGACCAATAGGAACGGACAGCCCTTGATTCGACAGGCCGCCGATCATAAAAGGATGCTGGAACCGTGACGTTGGAATTCCAGGCAGCATAGGTCAGATCGCCAGCGACCACGAGCAGCGCCGCCACAAACCAGACCGGATACCAGCGGTTACTCTGGGTCTCTGGTTGAGTCAGGGTCAGAACACCGGCCAGCGCCCCCAGTATGCCCAGCGGTATGACAGCGCGGATGATGACCAGAACGCCCTCCTCGCCTGCAATCTCCGGCGGCAGGAATTGAGGTGCAAGGATAGCCAGGATGGCCGCGCCAATACCAGCGGCGGTCGCCAGACGAGTGCCGAAGAACAGCCAGTGTCCATGCCCCCACATGCCAACGCCAATGCCAGCCAGCACGCTCAGGCCAAAGACCGTCCAGATATGCCAGCGCACGGGTGCCTGAAACAGGTTGAACGTAGGAACATTGTTATAGAGAAAAGGGAAGATGGGTGTGTTCTGGCCGAGCGCCAGCACAAAAGCGATGACGACAATCATCAACCAGAACGGAACATAGCGGAAATAAGCCGGACGTTCCGAACGACGCAGCTTGCCCCAGGCCCAGGTCAGGATGGCGACCAGCGCCGAGATCAAGGGGATGAGGCCGATATAAACCGCGTCCTCAAAGAACGCACCCTGAGTGATGAAGGTGCCATCGCCGGGGTTACCGAAGAAATTAGGCATGATCCAGTTGAAGGCGCGCGCCCAACCATAGCTGAAGTTCAGCGCGAATTCGGCATCGACACCGCCGGAACGCTGTGATTGACGGAGAAGTTCAGCGGTGGGGATCAACTGGGCGGCCGCGATGCTAACGCCCAGCGCTAATCCAGCACCCAGCAGTAGCACCGGGCGGATTGACCACAACCGGTTGCTGACAATCCACCAGGCACAGAAGATGCCGACCAACAGCAGACTATACCAGGCGGTCTGAGCATGACCCGCCAGGAGCAACATTCCGGTGAACAAGGCCAACCAACCGGCATCGCGCCAGCGCCCCTGAGTCATGACTCCCTGAGCCGCCCAGAGCAACCAGGGCAACCAGGCGGCAACCGAGATTGTGGGATAGGTTCCCAACCGAGCCACCAGATAGCCCGTCAGGCCAAAGGCTAACGCACTGACACCGCGCCCCAGCGACGGCAGCCCAAGCCTTCCGGTGAACAGCCACATGCCCCATCCCGCGAGGAACAGATGCAAAATAGCGGTCAGGCTCATGGCCCAGGCCATCGGCAGCACAAAACTCAGCCAACTGAGGGGATAAAAGAAAGCCGATTGATAATTCGCTAGCAGTGGCGCACCCGCCCCATTGTAGGGATTCCACAAAGGCAACTGACCGCTGCGAATCAGTTCCCAGCCGTACTCACGCCAGGGATAGAATTGCAGCGCGGGGATGCCCCAGAACAGCGCTTCACCCAGCACAATCCGATGAAAAGCGATGATGAGCGCCACGACCAGTAAGACCAGTGCGAGAGCTGAACGATCTATACGCGCCATTGGGAACGCCTCAACAAGACTAAAAGGGCAGCCACAGCGATGATCCAGGCTGTCCCGGAGATGATGGATGTCCACCCAGTGATCTGATTGAATCGGCTCACATCTTCGGCGGTTGGCAAGCCGGGCCAGTCAGCCGGCCAGTCGGGAATCTGCCCAGGTGTAAGGGATGAACGATAATCACGATTGCTGTAGATGAAAATGCTATTGATGACGGCAACCGATTGCAAGCGCGGATGGTAGATGGGATAGGCCGCCACAACATGGCTCACCTGCCATTGCCCCAGAACTGCTGTGTCAATAACTGCATCCCGATTGGCTGAGGGAATATCAGCATCACTTTCGATGCCAGTCAAGGGTGGCAGCACCACTTCATAGCGCGTGACGGGAACGCCGCTCCCCTGCTCTACTGCCCGAACGATGCCGGATAACTGAAATGGGTCAACGCCACCGAACAAACGGAGATGATAGGTTTCAGCCACCTGCTGCGGCAGGCTGAGGGTTGGGCTATATACCCGGTCAGCGTCCTCGGCAACCAGGCGTTCAGCCAGCGCCCGATACGGATCAAGCCATTCATCTGGGCCGCGCCACTGCACCCAGTTCAGACCGGTCGCAGCAACATCAACTGACGCGAGACCAATGAGGAGCAGCACCACAGGCAGCGCACTCAGACGACGGCTTGCGCCCACAAGCAGCACCATGCCCGTCAACCCACCCAGCAGCAGCAATCCGATTCCGGTCAATGGGGTTGGCAGCGCGATCATCAGGAACAGGCCGAACAGAAGGCACAACAGAATCCAGGCGGCCAATGTCAGCCGCAGCCGAGGAAGCGCAGGCCATTCACCACTGCTTCTCAGCACATCAATACGCCCCCAAAGCCAATTCAGTCCAAAACCAGCCCACAGGGGCATGAGCAGCGCCAGCACCAACCAGATGCGCGACGGGACGCGGAAGATGGTCAGACCCGGAATCAGCAGATCAACCAGGAAGGGATAGAGAAATGCATTCGTTCCCAGGCCATAGAGAGCGATGAAAATCACCAGTCCGACTGCCAACAGGCGATAACGAAGGTGAAACGACATGATCCCGATGATGCCCAGCAGCAGCACTGGCAGGCCGAGATAGGTCTGATTCTCGACATCTGATCGCTGAATCGGGAGCAGAACCCCGATGAAATGGCCGGGGTTGAAAGCGATGCCGCTGGCTTCGGCAGTTGATAGCCATGCGCGGGATGTGAAGGGCTGCCATAGCACAAGCGGGATGAGCAACGCTAAAGTCAACAAGAACGCGATCAGACCGGATGTCACCAGTGGGAACAAGCGACGGCCATCTCGGCTGTGGGTCAGCAGGAGCAGAGCATAAACAGCAGCGCTGCTGAGGGCAAATAACCCCACCCGCAGATCAGCAGTCAGCACGAGGGCAGCGAACAGCGCCAACAAAATCGTTCGAGTTCCGCGTCGCTTATCCTGGGTCATAACAAGGTATACGATTGCCATCAGCCAGGGCCACCAACCCATCGCGTAGACAATATCGAGGTGTCCAGCCGCCAGATGCCCCAGGAGACGAGGCGCGAGGGCATAGGTGACGGCGCTGAAAGTACTCGCCTCCATTCTCAAACCGAGCAAACGCGCCCAACGATACAACCCCAGACCAGCCAGGAGCATGTGCAGCACAATCATCAGGTTCAGATGAAGCGCCGGAGGCAAGGCCAACACCAGCCATTGCAGCGGATAGGCCGTCTTGTTCAGTGGGTTGGCAGCAAAGGGTTGCCCAGCCATAATCGTTTCACGCCACAGCGGGAGCTGGCTATGCTCAAGAATCGATATGCTCAAAAAAGCTGCGTTCGGCCAGTGAGACAAGACAGCATCCGAGTACAGCGCATCCTGCCGAATGAATGGGAGCGCATCGGGTCGCAAACCGGCAAGCAGCAAGAGCAGCAGCCCCCACCCTATCAGAACGGCCTTAAGGCGCATACACCTGCACCGAACCAAACTGCGCGACCTCAGTCAGTGAGTCAAGACAATTGGTCTGACCTAGCGCCCGTTCTTGCGGGCCGTATAAGATATAGCGAACGTTGTAGTCCCTCAGCAATTGAGCGCAAGCGGATTCCAGCTCGCCACCAAACCAGGCCAAAACAGCCTGCTCTTTGGCAGTTGCATCCAAAGTCTCATAAGGATGTCCATAGACAACGCGACTGCCCACCCATCCTGGTATCCAGATGCTGGTTTCAGGCGAGGCCAGCACAACATCGGTGGAACGGGTTTGAGTGCGCAACCACTGCAGTACAACGGCATAATCGCGCTGCAAGAAAGGGCCAGTGGCACTCACGCTGCTCATCAGGACGAACACATAGCTCATTGTCATGGCTGGGACGACCAGGATAAACAGCCGGTATCGCCAGCGACGATTGACATATTTGAACCAGAATACTTCGAGCGAACGAGTAACAAAATAGGCGATGGGGATCATTAACCCGACAGCAAAACGCCGCTGAACATTGGTCGGCAAATACATCGCTACCACGATCGCCAGAATCCACATGAGCATCAAGCGATCACCGTCCTGCTCGAAGCGGCGCAGCGCCTGCCAGATGCCAGGCAGCGCGATCAGCAGCGGTACCCCCAGACCAAACAGCAAAGCAACCGGGCTGGGCGCTCCAGTGAAATTCTGTGTATTCCAGATACGGACGGCATCATTGTAATTGACGATAGCCACCAAATAGGTTGCCATCGGTAATGCCGGCAGGACAATCAACAAGCCCCAGCGAAGTTCACGTATAGTAAGGCGTTTCTGATGCAACCAGAAAAGGAGCACATAGAGTCCAACCGCAATAGCAAGCGGCACCAAAGCCTGGGGATACAGCACTGAAATCGTAAAACTGAGAAGGCCAACCAGCAGACCGCCGTTATTCACCTGTGGCAGAAAGGTCGAACCCGGACGAAAGACAACGATCAGTGTGCTGACCATCAACGCCAGACAGGCAATCGTCAGCGGAAAATGAACATTCACCAGGCTGCTGAAAAAGGGATACATCTCCGGGATCGACAGATCGGGCGCACTGGTGTCGCCAGTGAAGAGCAGCAACCAGCCTAAGCCTGACCCCAGCGCTACAATAGCGAAGAAGATACGACGTGACCGAACACGGGGCCAGATGGTTGCACCGAGATAGTACAAGCCGAGATACATGACCAGCGAAGCGATCACACGGGCGACGTGGAAGATGGCAATCGGCGGAATATTGACCAATCGCGCGACGTGACCTAAGGCCGGATAAAGCACCTGGATGAAGATAGCGTTGTGGTCTTCAGGCGTATGGCGAAAGTTCACCAACCACTGACCTTCATACCCCTGCAACATTTTGGACAGATAGGTGGCTCCATCGCGATAATTGCTCAGAACCCCCATGAACTGCATATTCGGTTGATTCGCCCCGCTGAAGGCTACCCAGATGAAGGGCAGGAATGCCAACAGGACAAGACCAACGCCACAAAAGACAACCCAGCGCCATTCTCCCGGCGCAATATAGACAGTGTCGCGTGATGGTTGCATTCGTAATCCGCCTTCATTGGTCTGGTTTGCTCCTCATGGAAGCGGGGTATATACTTCATACAATAACGCAAACTGTTATGTAACAGTCATTAAGACTTACCCCAAACCCATTTTACACGGACTATTCTGGTTCGCCAGCGAAGGCGCATTCATGTCACAGGCAGACAAACTCTACCATTTGCAGCAAGTTGAGCTTCACTTAGGGCGCACCCAAAAACGATTACACGACATTGTGGCACTACTCGCGAACAATGAACAGGTCAAAGCGGCGGAACAGGCCGTCACAACCATAAAGCAGCAAGTGTCCCCTTTGCAGGCGCAAGCCAAGAACCTCGAACTGGAGATTGAAACCAACCGAGAAAAGATCAAGCAGACGGATGAAGCGCTCTACAGCGGGCGGGTGCGCAATCCGAAAGAATTGCAGGATATGCAGCACGAAATCGAATCGCTAAAAAGACGCAATGTGGTATTGGAAGATCAGTTGCTCGAAACAATGATGCAGGTCGAGGAAACTGAAGCCCGTTTGACCGAGGCCGAAGCGATACTAGCAGATGCCACGAGGCAGCATGAAGCCAGCAATCGTGATCTGATCGCAGAACGGAATCAACTTCGAACCGAACAACCGGTGTTGATCGAAAAACGCAACCAGATGATACCGACGATTGATGCCGATAGTTTGCAGGTCTACAACGCAATAAAGTCCCGCAAAGCCAATCAGCCGGTTGCCTTGCTCGTCAACCAGAGCTGTTCGTTCTGCCGGGTCGAGCAAGACCTGTCAATTGTGGGCGAGGTGCGCAAAGGCATAAAACTGACCTATTGTGGTAGCTGCGGACGCATCCTGGCGTATTCAAGTGGATGATGGAGCAAGTGCATGGGATTTGACATACAGAATTTTGGACTGGGATTGCTTACGGGATGGGCAACCGGTTATGGGGTCTATCGCGCTCGTCACCGGTTAGGACGACTGTTTCGATCAGCCAACCAGCAGGCCAGCAGCGTTCAGGATAGTGCGACGCAGAGTGTCGACAGCCGCTACATCCGGGCCATCGTCCGTATGGTCGAGCGGCAGCATCTGGCGGGAAAGTTTGTCCCCCTCAGTGATGTACTGATTCAACCACGCTTCATTCCACAACCAGCCTTAACGGTGCCAGTTGAAGACGTGGTGCATGATGTTTTCCACGTTGTCCCCCATGTTCCTGATTTCCCTGCGCTTCAGGCCGCCTACCCTGTTCCTAGCTTGACTATTGATGATCTGAATACCGGAGATCGCGCCCTGGCTCTATTGGGGCATCCGGGAAGTGGACGAACAACGGCGTTGATGGCAATCCTGCTGAGATCGCTTGGGCGCTTTCATATCCCGCAGCCGGTTGATCCGGTGCAGGAACGGTTGCGCGACGAGGAATCCAATCTGAACGAAAAGCAGCGCAGCGCCCGTGCCAAAGAACGAGCCTTGCTCGAACAGAAAGCCAATGAGCGCTTAGCTGAAGAGCAAGGCACCGCCTTCGATAGCGCTGATCGGAAGCAGAGTGGTGGCGCACTACTCAACCGCCTGATGCCCGTCTATGTGCATCTGGCGCAGGTGGCTGTCCATGATGCGGAGCTTGCCAAAGAGATTGATCCGGCAGAGCCGCTCATCCGCGCAGTTCAAAGGCAATTGGGGCTGTTAGCGCGAGCAGCACTGTCAGTGCGTCTGTACAATCGTCTGTCGGCAGGTCAGGTTCTGCTGCTGATCGACGGATTCGATGAGCTGTCCCCGACTCAGCAAAGCCGCCAACTGGCCTGGCTGACCGCACTTAAGGTGACATATCCCGGAAACTTCACCATCGTCACCGGGCCGGTCAATGGCTATGGAACGCTAACACAGACCCTGGGGCTAACACCATTGATCATGCGCCCCTGGGCATCGGTTGACCGGCAATTGGCCGTCGAGCGATGGGCAACGGCATGGCCGCGTTTGCAGGGCAATAAGCGAGGCAGCAGCGAGGGTCTGAGTCCTGATCAACAAGAAAAGCTTTTCGAACACAGTCGATCTGTCACCCCGTTCGAATATACGATCAGTCTGTACGCCGCGCTGGCAAGCGCTGACCCTGATAATCCAGAAACGGGGTTAAAGAGTTTCATCGGACAACACCTCCCCGGCAAGACAACGCTGGACGCATCCATGTCAGCATTATCGGCGATGGCAATGGTGGAGATCGAAGAAGGTGTAGTGACCCCTGCCAAGCTATATGCCATGCAAAACCCGTCTCAAACAGAGTCAGAATCACCGTTTGATGAACTTGGTTTGGGTCTTGATGATGACAACAAAGCCAAATCATCTAAGAAAACGACTACCAAGAGTCAACCGAGTTATAGCGAGCAGGCAAAACTACTGGAGACCTACCGAAACAGTGGATTGATCCGGCGCACACACGCCCAGGCTTATGCTTTCGTGCATCCGCTCTTGACGGCTTACCTTGCTAGCTTGAATGGTGATCCAGCACTGCTCAGTACTTTCAGCAGCAGCCCAAAAGGAAGTTCCATCATCATGATGGCGGGATTTCGTCAGCCACTAAATGAGATCGTACGCAACCGCATGAACGCCAATATGGATGTGGGTCTGCGCCCCTTGCTGGAAGTCACGCGATGGATGCCCTATGTCGGTGCGAACGCCGCCTGGCGAAACAGTTATCTGAAGGCGCTGGGTTCTTTGTTTGTTGCCAATGCTCAATACCCAGCAGTGCGTGAACGAATCGCTGCAGCGCTGGTGGCTTCACGGGACTCAAACGCCATTGCCTTGTTCCGCCAGAGCCTCAATAACCCAATAGCACAGGTGCGCCAACTGGCCTGTCTGGGGTTGGGCGCTATGCAAGACAGCCAAAGTGTGGATGCGATTACCGCGCTGCTGAAAGACGCTGATCCGAATGTTCAGCTTGGGGCGACCCTGGCACTGGGTGCAATTCGAACTGAAGCGGCACTGAATGGACTGGTCGAAGCGCTGACCGAAGGCTCAGAAGCCATACGGCAGGCAGCGGCCGAAATGTTCGCCGACATCCCGGCTGAGGGCTATCCCGTCTTATATGATGCGATACGAGAAGAAGATATGCTGGTGCGCCGCGCCGCTGTCTTCGGATTGAAACGTCTGAAATCCGATTGGGCGCTGGTCGCCATCTACCGCATTTTCCTTGAAGATAAGCAGTGGTATGTACGATCGGCGGCACAGGTTGCGTTTCAGGAGCTACGCAAGGGTGTTGACCACGGACCGCACGGCAATACGCCAGCAGAATCGATCACCTGGCTTAATAAGTGGGCGGCGAGGCGCGGGACAAACGTACCGCCGGGAGAAGATGCGCTGGAGGTATTGCAGAAAGCATTGAGAGAGGGCGAGACTGATATTCGATTCTTCGCCGCCAGCAATCTCGGAGAGCTGGGAGCAACGCAGATGGTGTCGTATCTTTATGGCGCACTTCAGGATCGAACAGACGAGGTACGTGCTGCGGCGCATCGATCATTGGTGGATTTAGAATTACTGATGGGAAAGCCACTGCCCATCTGAGGCGCAGTGGCAAATTTGTTCGCCTTACGAAGCCGATGTCTGCGGTAATTGTTCGTTCGCCGGATCGCAGCCGATTACGCGGTCAAAATCTGTGTGGAAGATATACTGCTCATCATTTATCGCCAGCACGATACGATAGCCTTCAACGTCCGCAATCGGGTAGGTTTCACCAGGGGCAGGACAACCAAGGCTCGTATCCGGCCAGGTGTATCGGGTCAACTCAAGCACGCGAATACGACGAACGGGAACATCAAATTCCTGCGACAGCCGACGCTGGGCAAGCCCAACCAGTTCAGCCGCAATGATGTCATCAATCGGGGTAGCTTCAAGCATTTCACTGGTTGGCGCAATGGTGCTTATGTCGCCGGGTCGCGGCAATTGGGTTGTGACCACCGTTGGCGAAACAGGGATCGAAGTTGATGTCACAGTTGGCGGTACAAGCATTTGAGTCGGTTGAGAGTCAGGGGCTGCTGGAGGTGAACAGGCCGCAGCAAAAAACATCACCATAACCACATATTTGCGCGGCCCGGTCATGACTTTGGGGAACATTACTCTTCAGCGCTTGCAACGCCAATCCGATTTTCAACATCGTCTGTGGTAAGCCCTTCAACGCTCACCATCTTTTCCCGTCCCCCTGCCCCAGCCACAATTTCGATCTTGCTTTTTGGCACCTGCAGTTTATCGGCCAGCAAGTTAAGCAATTCTTCGTTGGCCGCAGGGTCGCCAGCAGGTGAGGCCACCAAACGCACTTTGAGTGTGCCATCTTCCTGGATGCCAACCACTTCCCCAGCAGCGGCCCGCGTAATGACCCGGACAGCGAAAGCAGCACCGCCACGCGCGTCTGTGATTTCAAATTTCCGATTCTGAGACATAGTTCGGCCTCTCCTGATTTCCAGATCCAGTTGGATCCGCATCCAACATGACTGCATCTACTGTACAGCGAAATGCCTTGCAACGCCATTGAAACAGATCTGAAAATTATCGAAAGGTCGCTGGAATAACAACGGTCAGTACCTGCAGCACCAGAAATACCACGATGGGGCTGAAATCTATCATGCCTGTCTGTGGCAGCATGTCACGGATGGGGCGCAGCACCGGTTCAGTAATATCATATAGAAATTGGATGATCGGATTGCTACGATCAACGTTGGGGAACCAAGTAAGCAATACTCGTGCCAGCAGCACCAGCTTGTATAGTTCCAGTATAGTCAACAGCACATCGACGAATAATACCACGTTATTGCCTCAACTTTCCCGTTCACCAAAGATCGCCCGACCGATTCGGATGATCGTCGAGCCTTCCTCAACCGCGACTGGGTAGTCGTCAGTCATTCCCATGCTTAATTCTGGGAGCGCAATGCCGAATGATTCAACCAGCGCTGATCTCAACTGTGCTAAGGAGCGAAACACAGGGCGAGCTTGTTCCATGGTGTCGACGATAGGTGCCATCGTCATCAGCCCCCGAATTTCCAGTCCAGGCAGTTCAATGATCTGGCGCACTTCGTTCCACAGTTGCTCACGGATCGATGGATCCTCATTCCAACCCGATGCCTGCAAGCCATATTTGGCTTCTTCACCAGAGACATTCATTTCGAGCATGACCGGCAGTCGTTTCCCCTGCTCGACGCTGAAATTGGACAATCGGGTTGCCAGTTTTGAGGTATCAACCGAATGTACCCATTGAAAGAGAAACGCCACCTCGCGCGCCTTTCGGCTTTGAATGTGTCCGATCATATGCCATGTTACTGGTATACTCAGTTGAGCACTCACCAGTGGTATCTTGATTTCAGCCTCTTCTACGCGGTTCTCGCCAAAATGTTGCAAACCGCAAGCGGCCGCCTCCAGAACATGTTCAGCCGGATGCGTTTTGCTGACCGCGACGAGAGTAATTGATTCAGGTGCCCGTCCCGATCTAGTACAGGCCCGTGCGACATTCTCATAAACCCGTTCAAGATTGTGAGCAATAGTCATAATGACAACACCGCTCCAAAGCGACCGGTTCGTCCATGTTCAGCACGATGCGAGAAGAATTCATCCGTGTTTTGAGCAGTACAGATTCCAGCAATCTCGATTTGTTCCACGCCAACCCGTTCAAGGTCAGTTCGATTGGCTTGCCATAGGTCGAGATAGAAAGTACCGTCAACCGGATCAGATGCAATCAGGGCGTCAACATCGCCAAAATAGGCCTTCACGGCTGCAACAACCTCTTCACCAACCTGATACCGTTGCAGGCTGATACTCGGCCCAATCCCAGCGCGAATATTACCGGGTTGACAGCCATAAGTCGTCGTCATCATCCGAACTGTATTGGCCGCAACTCCGGCCACTGTCCCGCGCCACCCTGCATGAGCCACACCGATTACCCCAACAATGGGATCGAAGAAGAACAAGGGAACACAGTCAGCAAAACGCATGACCAACGGTGTATCGGCTCGATCAGTAATCATGGCGTCCGCTTTAGCGAGCCAATGTTGTCCTTCCGGCGGATTTTCAGCTACAATCACATCGGCACTGTGCACTTGCCACACGGTACAGGCACGATTGCCATTGATTCCTAGTGCTTCATATGCACGCACATGATTGGCTCGCACAGCAACCGGATCATCACCCACACTACCACCCATATTCAGGGATGCCCAGGGTGATTGGCTGACACCACCCTTTCGGGTAAAGATGCCATGCCTCAGCTCACTAAACTGGTTGAACTGATAATACATCAGGTCACCACCCGAGATAATTTTCTCCAAACCCGTCCTCGTTCTCTCATTAGGCCAATCGCAATCTTAGCGGCAATATCCCCAAAAGTGCAGGGTCAGCACTTTGTTGCAGGCGCTAACATTTTAGGTGTATACTGCCAACAACATCAAAGTACATTCATCAACAATTCAACCGGATCACTATTCTTCATTCTTCATGATGATCCGGCTATGACCATTCCGTTAGCGAGGTATACATGAATCGGGATGACCATCGGAAGCAGCAAAAAATCAATGTATTGATTATTGACGATCATCCGCTGTTTCGTGATGGCTTGCAGCAGGCACTTGGCTATGAAGAAGATATACATGTCATAGGCTGTGCGGAAAATGGCGAAGAAGCCCTTCAAATGACCCGCCAGCTTGATCCAGATGTCCTATTGCTTGACATCAATCTACCTGTTATCAATGGATTGCAGGTGACGCGCCAACTCAAGACTGAACGTAATCACGTTGCCATCATTCTGATTACTGCCTATCATGACGAAGAACAGGTTCTCCACGCCATGCGGACAGGCGCAGCCGCTTATGTTTCAAAGGATGTTATGCCAGATGAATTGGTTCAAATCATCCGAGATGTTTCAGGCGGACTGAACGTCGTGAATGGTGAACGGATGGATGCTGAGCAGTTGGATGAATGGATACAATCCAGCGTCGAAGCGTTGAGCGGCCCATACATCATTGATGCTGATGATCACTTTATCCCACTAAGTCACCGCGAGATGGAGATCCTGCAATATGTGACAGACGGTTTGAGTAATAAGGAAATTGCAGTAAAGCTGCGAATCAGCCAACAAACTGTCAAAAATCATATGACCTCTATCCTCAAGAAACTGAATGTGGAAGACCGTACACAAGCTGCTGTAAACGCGATCCGACGAGGTTGGGTGCGTTTAAAGAGTCCTTCTGATCATTCGTGAGCACGAAAGTAACCATGGCAACAGACAACAATGGATCGCGTCAACAAATTCTGGTCCTGCTCGATCAGGAAATGAAGCGAATCAAGGATAAATTAGTTGAATTGAAGGGGCAGATCGATCAGACTCAACTGGTTGTTGATCGTGAACAACAGCGCAATAACGACATATTCAACGAACTCAGTTTGATTCAGTACAACATTGAAACCGTTCCACGGCAAGACATCAAGGCGCGATACGATGACGCAATTGATGCTCGTACGCGCCTGACAACGATGCGCGGCCAACTGGAAAAATTCCAGTCCAATCGTGACAACCTAGAAAAGCAACAGTCACTCTTCAGTCAGTTGCGCAGCATGATGGAGGGAGTCGATGTATTGGGTGGCGGTGAAGAGAACGGGCCAAACGATTCGCGACAACCATCTGCGGCATTGAATATTGTTCGCATTATTCAGGCACAAGAAGAAGAAAAGATGCGACTGGCGCGGTTGATGCATGATGGGCCGGCGCAGTCGTTGACAAACTTCATTCTCCAAACGGAGATTTGTCAACGGTTGTTTGATCGTGATCCCAACCGCGCAGCTGAAGAACTGAACAACCTCAAGACTACTGCCAGCGTCACATTCCAGAAAGTCCGCGATTTCATCTTCGACTTGCGCCCGATGATGCTTGATGACTTGGGTGTAGTGCCAACAGTTCGACGATATGTCGATTCGTTTAAGGAAAAGAGCGATATCGAAACCAAGCTGGAATTGTTGGGAGAAGAACGCCGACTCGAGTCACATCGCGAAGTGATGTTATTCCGAGCCATCCAGGAACTGATGACCTATGCTAGAGATTTCGCCACAGCTAGCCAATTGTCAGTTCGCTTGGACATGGGTAATGACCTCATAAAGGTTGATGTGGAGGACAATGGTCGCGGCTTCGATGCGGAAGAGGCGTTTTCGGGAGATCCGACCCATCTTGAACCACGTGCACAAGGTGTGCTAACCCTAAAAGAGAAGTTCGAGCTGATTAAAGGCTCTCTTTCGGTTTCGAGTGGCGAAACGGAAGGTACACGTGTTCATATTGAACTTCCTGCAGGCGATAACGAACTCTAATGACAGCTCTGATCTTAACGCTTCGCCTGTTTGACAGTGGTTGTTAATCGACTACACTAAAGTAAGTGTGTCGTAACTTTTGCGTCGCTACGTCTCATCAATCTCTTTTTATCGATGAGACAACCGAAGATCTAACGGAGGGACTTCATGCGTGGTCGCTTACTAATCCTGATTGGATTGATTCTTCTTTTGGTTGTCATCGGTGTGGTTGCGTTCACGTTCCTTAGTCCGACTACTCCACCACCTGTCGTTGATTCTCCAGCAAATGGCAACACTGAACCTACCGCTACACCGAGCAATACACCAACACCTGTGCCCGTAGTCAGCATTCTGGTTGCTTTGCAGGAAATACCGCGTGGTTATCGTTTCCCTGACTCCATCGAAGAACTGCAAAACATTGTGGGCTATCGCGATTGGCCGGAATCAGCAGCACCATTTAACGGTCTGTATGAAGCCGACGGCGGTATCGAGAATGTTGCCGGCAAAATTGCCCGAACCGATATTGCTCGCGAACAGCCTATTCTTACAACCTTGATTGTCGATGATCTGACACGGATTGCAGCGGTTGGTTCTGATGCCGCCGCTATCCTGCCAGCTGATCGAGTTGCTGTATCGCTGCCAATTGACCGCCTGACAAGCGTGGCTTATGGTGTTCAAGATGGTGATCGAGTGGATGTCGTTATCTCGATGCTTTTTGTTGACATTGACGAGATATTTCAATCGATCACCCCAAATCGCATTACACTGTTCCGCGAAACTACTGACGGTATTGAGCTTCTGGAAGGCATTGAAGGTCGGCCAGATGTATCAACAGTCGGTCGAGTCATTGTTGGCCCTACGGAACGCCAGCGCCCTCGCCTGGTAACACAACGTACCATTCAGGACGCACTCGTTGTCCATGTGGGTGACTTCCCACTGGATGGAAAGTTTATCGGTGAGCTTCCAACTCCTACGCCTATTCCAGTTACGGCAGAAGCAGATGCAGGTGGTGGAACGCCGCCCCCCCCGCCCACAGCCATTCCGCGTCCTGACATCATCACACTGGGCGTCACACCGCAATATGCAGTGGTGATTGTGTGGGCAATCGAAGCGAAGTTACCGGTCACGTTGCTATTGCGTTCAGCTTCCAGTATTTCCCAGGAATCGACTCAGCAAGTGACTTTGGATTACATCATGTCGGAGTTCCGGATAGATTTGCCAGCTCGTCGCGATTACAGCATCGAGCCAGCTATTCGTAGTATTCGACAGTTGTTGGCATCACAAGAGATTCGCTTGAGCGACTCAGCCCAAGCCGCGCCAGCACAGTAAGTTCAGTCAAACCAATTCATCTGAGCATTTGTAGGGATACAAACCGAGCATGAATAGAGCGAGCGGAAATCAGGGAAACGAGGGTGATATCATCACGATTATGTTGGTTGACGACATACCAGAAGCTCGTGAGAATATCAAGAAGATGCTGGCCTTCGAACCTGACATGAAGGTAGTTGGAACTGCTGGAACTGGGCGTGAAGCTGTCACGCTGGCGAAAGAGATCAGACCGAATATCATCATCATGGACATCAATATGCCTGATATGGATGGTATTCAAGCAACAACGCTGATCACGGAAGCGGTGCCAACGGTAGCCGTTATCATGATGTCAGTACAAAACGATCCTGATTATCTGCGCCGGGCAATGTTGGCTGGAGCCAAAAACTTTCTGCCTAAGCCTGTTTCAATGGACGAACTGTATAATACGATCCGCACTGTCCATGCACGCAACAGAGCGTTGGTCAAAAACATCAACCCGATTGACCCATCAACCATCACCACTTCGAGTCAGACGACTCGAAGTGGTTCCGATAAGGATGGCAACAGAGCTGGGCATGTAGTGGTGGTCTATAGTCCACAGGGTGGTGCTGGTTGCACTACCATCGCTACAAATCTGGCTTCCGGAGTCATGAAAGAAGGGATACGAGCATTATTGGTAGACGCTGATCTGCAATTTGGGGATGTAGGCGTCTTCCTGAATATGCAAGCACAATCTACCATCATTGACCTTGCCAGCAATGTTGACGATCTCGATACTGAGTTATTCGACAATATTGTCATGACGCACGATACCGGCTTGAAAGTGCTGATGGGTCCGGCACGGCCGGAAATGGCAGAAGTTATTCAGTCAAACCCGGCAGCAGTTGCGCGTATAATCGACCAAGTACGCAGCCAATATGACTTTATTGTGGTTGACACGAGCAATCATCTTGATGAAACTCTGGTATCCTTGTTTGACATCGCCTCTAAGATCGTGCTAGTCACAACCCCAACATTGGTTGGCGTGAAGAATGTGCGCTTTGTACTCGATCTCTTTGATCAGCTCGAATATCCAGCGGACAAAGTAATGCTGGTTCTAAACCGCGTACCCAGTGACAAGAATTTACAGAAATTCACAATCGCTGCAGATCGCATTGAGAAATTCCTTAGGCGCTCGATTGATGTACAAATTCCAGCAGATGAGTTTACAACACTCAGCGCCCTTTATAAGGGTGTTCTGATGGTTGCCCAGCGCGATCGAAGCCGCTCGCCCATGCGCGAATTGTTACAACTCTCAGAGTTAGTGTACAGCAAGCTTTTGGGCAATCAAATTCAAGGCGACGATAAAGCGGCTGAAAAATCAGCCTTACCCAAGCTCTCGCTCTTTGGGCGCAAATCATAGTTGGACTGACTGTATTAGCGGAGGATTCCGATGTCATTGTTACGCCGAATTGAACGCGGGGGAACAGGGAACTCAGGAGGAACAGGAAACATCTCCGGTGGTGGTCAGGGAAATGATCCTGCCAATCGACCAGGATCAGAAGCAAGTGGTGGCGCCGATGCTGAGGGTTCAAAGCTAGCCGAGATGCGGCTGAAACGACAAGCGCTAACAGATCAGCGCCCTGGAGCGAAGAGCAACAATTACTTCGATCTCAAGAGTCGCGTTCAAAACAAGCTATTGGCAGAACTTGATCACCAATCAATGGATGTCAAGCGCGTCAATGAAGTTCGCGCCCACATTGAAGAATTGTTCAATGCTATTCTGGCGGATGAAAGTATCGTCATTTCCCGGGCAGAACGCATGAATCTGTTTGAAGCGATCGTAGCTGAGATTCTGGGTTTCGGCCCGCTTGAAACGCTGTTAAGCGATGAGAGCATCACGGAGATTATGGTCAATGGACCAAAAAATGTGTTCATTGAGCAAAAAGGTCTCATCACGCGTGCACCGGTCACTTTCGAGAATGACGAACATGTGCTGCGCATTCTTGATCGCATTGTAGCACCACTTGGTCGGCGTATTGATGAGAGTTCCCCCCTGGTAGATGCGCGTCTGCCCGATGGTTCTCGCGTGAACGCCGTCATTCGTCCAATTGCACTGGTTGGGCCAACCATTACCATTCGTAAGTTCTCCAAGAAACCGCTAACGATTGATGATCTGATTCGATTTGGTTCCATGACCAAAGAAATCTCGGAGTTCCTGCGCTCATGCATCGTTTCCCGCTTGAACGTTGTGGTCGCAGGCGGTACAGGTTCTGGTAAGACAACACTGCTGAATGTATTGTCCGGCTTCATCCCGAACAATGAGCGCATTGTCACTATTGAAAATGCAGCTGAACTTCAACTCCGGCAGGAACATGTAGTGACCCTGGAAACCCGCCCGCCGAACCTTGAGGGCAAGGGTCAAATCACCATTCAGGATTTGGTCGTGAACAGCCTCCGTATGCGGCCGGATCGAATTGTGGTCGGGGAGTGTCGTGGTGGTGAGGCGCTTGACATGCTTCAGGCCATGAATACTGGTCATGACGGATCATTAACCACCTGTCACTCGAACACTCCACGCGACACTATCTCGCGTTTGGAAGTGATGTGTCTGATGGCAGGTGTAGACTTGCCAGTACGCGCGATCCGCGAGCAAATCGCCAGCGCGGTTGATATGATTTGCCAGCAGAACCGTCTGCGTGATGGATCGCGTAAGATCGAGAAAATCACGGAAGTTCAGGGCATGGAAGGCGAAATCATCACCATGTCAGATATCTTTGAGTTTGAGCAAACTGGCATCGAAGGCGGCAAGATCATCGGTCGCATTCGCCCAACCGGTCTGCGCCCCAAATTCATTGAACGCATTGAAGCAGCAGGCATCCATCTGCCGCCATCAGTCTTTGGCGTTGGGCGCAATTACTAGAATTGAGACACGAAACAGGGAAGCGGGTCTGCTTGACTCGCTTTTCTTTATTTCCATACAATTGACACCAGGATTGCGGTTTAGTGGAGGGCAGAACTCATGCCAGCGGAACTTATCCCAATTATCGCCATTGTAGCCGGTGTTGTCGCCGTTGCAGTGATTGCTTTTGGTGTAATTACTGTTCGCTCGGAACGGGACCTTGTGGAAGAAAGGTTAGGCAGGTACGAGCAGGACTTCCAGTCTTATCTCGATGTGGACTCAGATGAAGACAAACCTGAGAAGGATGAGCGAAAAGCGCTGGATGCAATAGACAAGGCCATCGCCAAGCGTCCATTCGCTCAACGTACCAGGCAACAGCTCGCACGCGCTGACATCAAATTGACGGTAGCCGAATTCTATGCAGTGCAGTTCATGGCACCAGTAGTCTTCTTCGCAGGCGCGTATTTTCTGTTGTTCCGCTACGATCTGATTATGTCGATTGTTGCTGGATTTGTTGGCTTTTTTGCACCTCGCTTCTATGTGACACGAGCAACCAGTCAACGACTGATCCGTTTTGAACAGCAGCTTCCTGATACCCTAGGCCTATGGGTTAATGCCTTACGCTCTGGTTTTAGCGTTCTACAGGCGATGGAAGCAATTTCTCGTGATGCACCAGAACCAACATCAACTGAATTCAAGCGTGTCGTGCAAGAAGTGCAGCTTGGTATTGATGTCGAGGATGCACTGGAGCATTTGCTCGCGCGAGTAGAGAGCGAAGATCTTGACCTTGTCATCACCGCCGTGAACATTCAGCGCGAAGTTGGTGGCAACTTAGCAGAAATTCTTGAAACCATCGGACATACCATTCGTGAACGTATCAAACTAAAAGGTGAGATCCGGGTACTTACATCTCAGGGTCGCTATACGGGTTATCTGATTAGCTTTCTGCCAATTGCGGTAGCGCTGTTCCTATCCGTCATTCAACCTGGGTTTATGGATCCACTCTTCAGAAGCCGTTCATGCGGTTGGCCGATGATTGGCATCGGTCTCGCGTTGATTGGGATGGGAATGGCGGCAATCCAAAAAATCGTCAACATCGAGATTTAGCGATCAGGAGAGAATCGCATGGATGCAACACTTATCGGAATTCTGGTTGTTGTAGTAGGCGTGATTATTGTCGGCCTCGTATACATTGCTATGCGCGATGACAAAAGCCGCGATCCGCTGCAAGAACGGTTGGCACAGTTTGGCGAGCGCGAGTTACCCGAATCGCTTGAAGAAATTGAACTATCGCTATCGTTTCGGGACCGTATTCTAGTCCCGCTGCTGCGTCGCATCGCGGACGTCACAGCGCGTTTTACACCGCAAAAACAGATTGACGAAACCCGCAAGCAACTGGATATGGCAGGTTTGGCCGGTCAGTTGGAGCCGACGACATTTTTTGCGCTGCGCATTGGCCTCACAATTGGCCTCGCATTAGCGGCATTTATGGTATTTTTCATCTTGTCACCCACTCGCGACCCCAATGCCCTTCTCTATACGGCCGGTGGCGCTGGATTGGGATACTTCCTGCCGATAATGTGGGTAAAGAGCAAAATCACCCGTCGCCAGGATTCTATTCTCAAAAGCCTGCCGGATGCATTGGATCTTCTCACCATTTGTGTCGAAGCAGGACTGGGTTTTGACCAGGCGATGGGTAAGGTTTACGAGAAGTGGGATAATGATCTTGCTATCGGCTTTGGTCGTGTTCTGCGCGAAATTCAACTCGGTAAAGTGCGCCGCGAAGCACTGCGTGATATGTCAGATCGAATGGGTGTACCAGATGTGACATCATTTACTGCCGCTGTCATTCAGGCCGATCAGCTGGGCGTCAGCATGACCAAGATATTGCGTGTCCAGTCTGATCAGATGCGTGTCAAACGACGCCAACGCGCGCAGGAAAAAGCGCATCAGGCTCCGGTGAAAATGATGATCCCGATGGTACTGCTGATTTTCCCGTCGCTTTGGATCGTTCTGCTGGGGCCAGCAGTCATCTTCTTGATCGAAAGTGGTACGTTAGGCAAGGTCTGATCCAACACTGAAAGACTAAATTCATGTTGTCGAAACCATCATTGTTTTCGACACTGAGAAAAAATGCTCAGGTATTTGCTCCTGGGCATTTTTTGTCTCGCAACCTCGCAGCCCTGCTCAGTTTAGGCATCGATCTGATTTTCCCACCGCGTTGTGCAGGGTGTGGCAAAATTGACACCAATTGGTGCAAAATCTGTGATAAAGAGCTAATGGCGCTCCCGTTCCCGACAGGCATTCACCTGGTGCCTCCGCTGCGTGACATCACGGCCAGCGCTCATCACGGCGGGATCATTCGCGAGGCAGTACAGGCACTGAAGTATAGCAATCTACCCCAGGTCGCCATTCCTTTAGGGAGCCGAATGGCGACCTGTCTGGACAGAAAAACCTGGACAATTGACATCATTGTACCGGTGCCATTACACATATCCCGGCTAGCAGAACGGGGGTATAATCAGGCTAAACTACTGGCGGATCAGGTAGCACACAACACAGGTATTCCCTGTACACCGGAAGCTATGCAACGGGTACGCTACAGTCAATCTCAAGTTCAAATGACAGCAGAAGAACGCCAACAGAATGTCAAAGATGCGTTCACAGCCAATCCCTCACTGGTTGCACACAAAACAATCCTCATCGTTGATGATGTGTATACGACGGGTTCCACTTTAGCGAACTGCGCCGAGGCTTTGCTATTCGCTGGAGCAAAGGCCGTATATGGCCTGACCGCTACTGCTGCGCGTATCTAATTTCCATCTCAATAAAGGAGCACATGATGGACGTTCAGATTCAAAGTCGAAACATCAAGGTGACCGATGCTCTGGAGGGCTTTACGCGCAAGAAACTCGATAAACTCGATCGGTATCTGCCTAATATCTCTGAAGTCCGCGTAGAATTGACACATGAGCATACACGCCGCGGTGAAGACCTGGTCAGTGCGCAGATCACTATCCGACACCAGCGTGGTGCCATTTTGCGGGCTGAAGAGCGCACAACGAACGACATAAATCTGGCGATCAATGCGGCAGTTGAAAAAATGTATCGTCAGATTCAACGATTCAAGGGCAAGCGAAGCCGCAAAGGTCGTGAACGATTTAGTGCGACGATGGATGAATTACAAGTCGCAGAAGCCATTCCTGACATTGATGAATATGTCGAAGAGCCAATCGCTCAAGAAGAAGCGCAAACATCTGAGGTCATCCGTCGAAAAGAAGTGGCTGTGGCAGCGATGAATGAGGCCGAGGCCATCGAACAGATGGAGCTGTTGGGTCACACCTTTTTCATCTTCTTCAATCCAGAAAGAAATGGCATCAATGTGGTATACAAGCGCACATCAGGGGGATATGGCGTTCTGATACCGCGCGTCGAATAATACGTGACCACCGGGGCGCTTAAAGCGCCCCTTTTTCTTTGTGGTGAAGTCGGTTAAGCAACCAATACTTGCGAAACTCATACCACGCCATGAGTGCACTCAGCAGCAAACCGTATAAGCCGTCCCGATACCCATTGAGAGTTACAAAGCGCCACCAGAATTGGCGCAAGGGTTGCAGCACATAGTTGTGCAGTCTGGGTTGGACTCTCTGCTGAAACATAATCTGGGCATCGTAGGCTGTATAGCGATGCTGCTTGGCGACAAACTGCGCCAGAGTAGAATAATTGTAATGGATGAAGTGTTCGGTCAGCGTTCCCTCAGGGCCATCCAGGAGTACAAGTTCGTGGACTTCACGCGCTGGATCGTAGTGTGCCGAGTCTATCCTGAGCAATCGAGTCTGATGATCCGGGTACCACCCTGCCCCGCGCATCCGATGTCCAAAGATATAGTTGAAGCGTGGAATACGATACCCGGCATGGTCATCTTCAACCGGTAGCGATTGGATTTCGTCAGCCAGTTCAGGGCTGACTCGTTCGTCGGCATCAACAAACAACACCCACTTTGCCCGTGATCTCGCTAATTCAAGCGCAGCATTGCGCTGCCCCGCATAGTTGTCAAATGAACGCTGTGCCACTTCGGCACCCGCTTGTCGTGCCAGTTCAACCGTCTGGTCGGTGCTATGGGAGTCAAGGACGATAATGTGATCTGAAATGTGTTTCAGACTCTGGATACAATCAACAATATGGAAGGCTTCATTATAGGTAAGGATGATGCCAACCGGCTTCATGATTGCTGAGCCATATCCCGCACAGTCCGATAAGCCAGAGATAGCTGATCGCGATCCGCCGGGGTTATGTCAACCCGATGTTGCAACTGCTGTAACTTGCGGTTCATACCCGCAATGATGAGATGACGTGCCACGAGATATTTAAGTCTCGGGTAATATCTGGAGAACAATAACAAACGACTACGCCATAAATTGACGATGCTTTGTGGCTTGACCTGCCCGGTACTTTGGCCGCCGAGGTGGGTGACTCGCGCCGCGGGGACACAATAGACCTTCCAACCCGCCTGATGAATGCGCCATGCCCAGTCGATTTCTTCGCAGTACATGAAGAACTGCTCGTCAAACATGCCGGTTTGGTGGATGACCTCTGCTTTCAACATCATGGTTGCGCCCAGCACAAAATCAACCTCAAATGGTTTCAGGTGTTCATAGTGCTCTGGCGCGTATCGACCATTAAATCGACTATCAACCAGACGCCCTGGCACCGGGAAAAATTCAACCCACAATTGTCGTAGCCCTGGAAACATGAATGCACCATGCTGAAATGAGCCATCGCCATAGGCCAATTGTGCGCCGACCATACCACAAGGCCGAGTTGACATGAGGTGGTCATAGAGTTGCCGCGTGGCCCCCGGCAGGGTTAAGGTATCAGGGTTTAGCAGATAGACTGCTTTGGGTAAAGTTGATGTGGCTGATTGTCCAAAGCCAAGCGCTCGCAACCCCATATTGTTGGCGGCACCAAAGCCCAGATTTGTCGGACTGCTGATAACCTTCACCTCAGGAAATGCGGTTTGGACTGCTGTAACCGTGCCATCCGACGATGCGCTGTCAACTACCAATACCTCAGCGTTTAGCTGGCTATCCTGGAGATCATGAATCAGAGTCTGCAATGCCTGCAAAACCAATTCACGCACATTCCAGGTGACAATCAGCACAGCAAGATCAACCATCAGTTCCCCAATTGAAACTGGTTGAATCCTGTACCAACCAGGAAGCTCCGCCAATCGACGAAATCCGCATTCGTGACGCGGATAAGGGTGTCGACTCCCAAGACTGATTGAAGTGGTGCTGACACATCTGTACTTTCAGACATCGTCAAGAGTATCTCGGTCAACGTCTGGCGCATGCCCAGTGTAAGACCAGGCGGAACAACAAGAACTCTAGACGGAAACGGAGTGCTGGTCGAGAGGACTGTGATTTGTGCTGCTTCTTCGGGCGATTCCTGGGTGAACTCCGCCAACGTGTTCGCGGACACGCCTGCTGCGTCGCAGTCCCCTTCAGCAACAGCCATCAATAAGTCAGATGGCGTATCAAGATCGCGTAGCGAGCCAAGCTCGGTAGCAGGATCAATTCCATTGGCCTTCATCAACAGAGCAGGAACAGTCCAGCTTATCGGATCATCATTACTGATTCGACAAAAAGTGGCACCGCGCAAACCATTGAAATCACGAATAGAATCGGCCTGAACAACAAGCGTCACAGCGGCATCAGCCTGCGAGTCAGTCCCATTTCGATTTACTGCCTGCAAAATCGGATCACCACAAGCACGATCCTGGGCGATGGCAAAAGCGATCCCATCCAACCAGGCTATGGCGATCTTCCCTGTGATTGAGTTGCATAAGGCAGCAATAGCGTCCGATTGGCGCTGCACGAGTTGAATTTGTACAGCCCATCCGAGTTGCGACCCCAGAGCTGTCTCAATTACCCGTATGGACGAAGTAGGATCAGATTCAACCCATGCTGATGGAAGCAACAATTGAATGGGATTCTCGGAAGAACCCATAGCTACTCGAGTTGGCAGAGGCGGAAGCGCTGTAGAGCGCGGCAGTGGGGTCTGGCTAGCAACCAGAATCGGCTGAGGCGATTGATCGACTGTGGCTTCGCGACGGCAACCCGTCAACGCCAAAAGGGTCAGAATTACAAAAACGTGGAAACGATACGCTGCCATCGTGTTCTAGTCCCCCTGCTCATTGGAAGCCGCTTCGATCAAGGTCACATCACGCGCACCGACACGAGAATTGCGCGCTGTCACCTCAACATCCTCATGGATAAGACCAGCCCAACACTGCTGTGGATTGCGCGCCCGCACTAGCTCAGTCATGCGTACCGCTCCCCAGACCTCACTCTTTTGTCCGGGAGGCAAATAGTAATAGGTGTTGCCGCTGGCCTCATCTACCACCTGTTCCAGTTGATCGGGCGTACCAATTGCCCAGCGCCAGGGCCAGGGCAGCGATGTGGTTGAACAGTTTATTCCCACGCGCCAGGCACCGGACTGCTCATAAACTCCCATCGCCCCCCATACCTGATCCCATTGATACACGGTTCCCGGCCAGGGACCGCTGGTGCGGATCGGCACACGGCCATAGTTATCGACTGTCAGGCGAAAAGCCAACAGATCGCCCTGGGGGATTGTTATGGCGCGAAAACCCAGATCACTCAGATTATCGGGTATCGCAGCCAAGTCGCCGGTCTGCTTGGCATCGGTGAAATAGCGATCTTCGTAAGGCATGACGGTGAATACCACATCTACGCCTGTTGGCTGCTGAGAAATCTCAGCCTGAGGTTTGCCACCACTCTCAATGACCAGCGAGGCAGATCGGGAAATACGCTGTCCCTCGGCGTCCTGCGCCGTCACCAGAACCGTGTACACACCGTCAACCGGCGGTTCTGAGCCTTGCTGAATACCACCATCGTAGTCGAAATCATGCCGACCGGCCTCACCAGCTTCGCGCCCACCATCGACTTCCGGCACAAAAATCTGCTGCCCATCAGGTGCGAGCAAGTAAACCGTCAAATCTTCAACCGGTTGCGCCAGAAATACACTGATGAGCACACGATCATCGATACCATCCTGATTCGGGCTAAAGGTTGTTGGGGATATGGTAAAGCTGATGATTTCGGGCAACACAGCCTTGCCGCCGGAAATCACCAGGCTGCCACTGCGTTCATCCACTTCACCCGTTTCAGGATTGTGCGCCTCCAAACGCCAACCATAATCTCCATCCGGCATCAACCGGCGTTCTATTGTTCCAGCGATATTTTCACCTGTCAGTGTGTACCCTTCAACAACGCCGCTAAACAAAACCTGATAGGTATCCGCAATCCGAGCTTCATCCTTGCGAAAGTAATACAGCGTACCGTCGGACTGTTCAAAGATCAGGCTGATATTGGCATTACGCGACAAAGTATAGGACAATATGGTTACATCTGATTCGCCGTCAGCATTCGGTGTGATGGTCTCCGGCGCAAAACTGGCATCTGTAATCAGTGGCAAACGAGGTTGCAGAATCATCTGCCCTACCCCAACAACTGCCACCAGCGCTACCAGCGCCAGTATTCCAGCTATCCAAATTGAAATACGCATCACATCTCCATTACAATCATCGGCGACTGAAGTTTAGCGGAAAGCCAACGACCAGCCAAGTGTGACGGATGGTCTTGAGGGTTCTGCACCGGAGATCACGCCATTCATGAATCGATCCATTACCTACCATTTTCAGCAAATTAGCGATGCCAAAGCCGATGAACATGGTCTTATCGAATGCCTTGTCATCCCGCTGCACAATCTGGTGATTTATCCTAATCAGATCATGCCAATCAATATTCGGCATAATCCGATCGCAACGGTTGCCCGACTGGCGTTGAAGAATCACCAAACGGTCATCGCTATTACGGAAAGAGACTCGGGCGCAACGAAGGATGACGCTGAGTCGAACAACAATTACTACGCCGTTGGGACGGAGATCGCCCTGGCGCGCCTACCTCATGCAGCCAAGGATGAGCAAGTCATCCTGGCACAGGGTCGGCGACGGGTTGAAATTGTGGAGATCGAGGAAAAAGACTCGCATGTGATCGCCAGAGCGCGCCTCGTCTCAGAAAAAGAGTCCAGTTCAGCCAAAACGCGCCGGCTCATCCAGAGAACCCACCAACTGATTCAAAAACTGGCCGCCCTAAATCCGCTGTTGCCAGATGATATTGTCGATCATTTACTGGAAGTACGAACAGCCGGTTCGCTGGCTGATTTACTGGCGACAACACTCAGCCTGTCCGTTGAGGATCGCCAGAGGGTTCTGGAAATCCGGGAGCAAGAGGCGCGGCTGCAGCACATCATCAAGCTGCTGACCCAAGAGATTAATGTGCTGGAGTTAAAAGAAGAGATTAATAATCAAGTCCAGCAGGAAATGGAACGGGGTCAACGGGAAGTCTTCTTGCGCGAACAGATGCGTGTCATCCAGAATGAGTTGGGTGAAGTTGACATCTTTCAGCAGGAAATCAATGAAGTCCGCGAGACGATTTTCGAGGCTAATCTACCGAGTGAGATTCAGGAACGCGCCGTCAAAGAGCTTTCACGACTGGCAATGATGCCCCCGATGGCACCCGAAACTGGAATCATCCGCACGTACATTGACTGGTTGGTCAGCCTGCCCTGGGGGGAACAGTCGGAAGATAACCTCGATATCGGCCATGCCCAGTCAGTCCTGGATGCC
This sequence comes from Anaerolineae bacterium, assembly GCA_022843385.1. Lineage (GTDB taxonomy): Bacteria > Chloroflexota > Anaerolineae > Aggregatilineales > Phototrophicaceae > CFX2. Next base: position 152,647 of record JALHNT010000002.1, read on the forward strand.
GATCACTATGGTCTGCCGAAAGTCAAGGATCGGATACTGGAATACATTGCTGTCCGCAAACTGGCAGGCAACCAGATGAAAAGCCCGATCCTGTGTTTTGTGGGGCCGCCAGGCGTGGGCAAGACCTCTCTGGGTAAAAGCATCGCCACTGCACTGGGGCGGGAATTCATCCGGGTTAGCCTGGGTGGAGTGCGCGACGAAGCGGAAATCCGGGGACATCGCCGCACCTACATCGGCGCTATGCCGGGGCGGATTCTCCAGACGATGCGACGGGTGAGCAGCACGAACCCGGTCTTCGTGCTGGATGAAATCGATAAGCTGGGCATGGACTTCCGGGGAGACCCAGCGTCGGCACTGCTGGAAATCCTTGACCCAGAGCAGAATTTTGCGTTTTCCGATCATTATCTGGAAGTGCCATACGACCTGTCCAAAGTCATGTTCGTCACCACCGCGAATGATCTTGACCCAATCCCCGAAGCACTGGTGGATCGGTTGGAGATCATCGAGTTCCCCCCCTATACTGAGGAAGAAAAACTGGAGATCAGCCGTCGCTTTCTGATTCCGAACCAATTAGGGGTTCATGGTCTTAAATCATCACGGGTGGGCTTCGACACATCCGCCCTGCAAACGCTGATCCGCGAGTACACTTACGAAGGCGGGGTTCGCAATCTGAACCGCGAAGTCGCCAATATTTGTCGCAAAGTTGCCCGGTTAATCGCAGAGAACAAATCATACCCGCGCCGGATTACCCACAAGAAAGTGATCGATCTACTGGGTCCACCGCTGTACACCAACCGCCGTGCCCATACAGAAGATACGATTGGACTGGTCACCGGATTGGTCTGGACTTATGACGGGGGCGATATTTCCATCATCGAAGTATCGGTGCTGCCGGGCAAAGGCACCCTGCTCATGACCGGGCAACTGGGAGAAGTGATGCAGGAATCGGCACAAACCGCGCTGAGTTACATGCGATCACGGGCGCGCGATTTCGACATCCCCAGCGATGACTTTGAGAGTTACGATGTCCACGTTCATCTGCCGGAAGGGGCGATCCCCAAAGAGGGACCATCAGCCGGGATCACCCTGGCAATCGCAATTATATCCGCATTTACCGAGCGCTCAGTCCGCAGCAATTATGCGATGACGGGAGAGATTACGTTGCGCGGTAAAGTCCTGGCAGTCGGCGGCGTTAAGGAAAAGGTACTGGCTGCCCGACGGGCTGGCATCAAACATGTGATTTTGCCAGCCGAAAACAAACGCGACTTAATCGATATTCCCGAAGAATCGCGCAAAGACCTCACCATTACTTTTGTCAGCGATATGCAGCAGGTGATTGATCTGGTGCTGCTCGATCCTCCACCGCAGCGCAAACGCGATCTGGAACGAGAGGAAGAAGAAGCGAAAGGTGAGAACGCTGACCCAACGGACAGTAAATCATGAGCCTAACCGTTGAAGACTTGTGGCAAATTATCCATCAGGAGCGTGGCCTGCGCACCGAGTGGTTTGGTGAGGCCACCCCGTTTGACATGATTGCTGAAAGCATGACCGCCCTGGCGAATACGCTTGGGGGCAATATCCTGGTCGGCATCACCGGGAATACCGGCAATCTGATTGGGGTGCGCAATGTCAGTGATATGGTGGATCAATTGGTTCGGGCTGCGCTCTCGCTGGAGCCACACCTGATTATCCCGCTGCCAACAGTGGTGCGCGTCAGTGGAAAGTCGGTAGTCGTCGTTCAGATTCCGGCTGGTATGCCGAATGTCTATTCCTACAATGGACGTTATCTGCATCGGCAAAGCACCGATAACCTGCCACTCAAGCCAGTTGACCTGCGCCGGTTGATCCTGGAACGGGGTGAGATCAGCTTTGAAACCGAGATCGCCAGCGGAACCGTATTGAGCGACGTTGACTGGGACAAAGCACGCGCCTACGCCGCGATGTTGAGCGGTGTGAGCGACCAGGAAATCGAGCAGGTTTTGCTGCGTCGTGGTTGTATCACGCGCCAGGATTCCGCCTTGAAGCCAACCAACGCCGGCATCTTGTTGTTCGGGAAAGAGCCACAGCGCTTCATTCGGGGAGCCGACATCATCGCGGCCCGGTTTGCCGGAGACACGATGACCGATACCTTCAGCAAGCAGGACCTCAGCGGGACGCTGCCGGAACAGATCCGGCGAGCCGAGATGTTTCTGGTGGATCATCTGCGCAAGGGTGTGCAGATTGGTCAGGCAATGGCACGGCAGGAGAGTTTCGAGTATCCCATGGAAGCGGCCCGTGAACTGGTGGTCAATGCGGTCGCTCATCGCGATTATCGCATCAGCGGTGATAGCATCCGGTTATTCGTGTTCAGCAATCGAATGGAAGTCAGCAGTCCTGGCGGTCTGCCGGGTCCGGTGACGATTGACAACATCAAGGATGAACGGTTTTCGCGCAATCCGGTCATCGTGCAGGTCCTTTCAGATATGGGATTCATCGAACGGCTGGGTTATGGCGTAGACCGTGTGATTGATCTGATGCGGCAGCAAGAACTCCAGGAACCAGAATTTCAGGAGACCGCCGGCGGTTTCCGCGTGGTGCTGCGCAACCACAATGTACCCGCGCCAGCCGCGAATGCGACCAAACCGCAGCCCGTCCTTCAGTTCAACGGCATCTATCACGGGATCGAGATTAACCCGCGTCAGGAGTCAGCGCTCATTCACCTCCATCGCGATGGCAGCAGTCGGCGCATCACCAACAGCGAATTACAAACCCTTTGCCCGGATGTCCATCCGGAGACCATCCGGCGCGATCTGGCTGATCTGGTCACCAAGAATGTGCTACGCAAGCTCGGACAGAAACGTGGTTCCTATTATGTTCTCAATGAAGAATTCGCGAGTTAAGGTTAACCTTTGGGGCTGGGTCATGGTGCTGCTGGTGCTGGCAGCCTGTGGTCCGACAGCCGCCCCACCGACCGCAACGATACCACCCGCCACAGCCGTGAGCCTGAGTTGTGGTGAACTGGTAACAGCCGCTATTGAAAAGGCCAGTGACAACTGCCAACAACTGGGACGCAACCAGGCTTGCTATGGCAATGCGCTGGTGAAGGCCGAATTTCAGGCCGGTGCAAATGTGACTTTTGATCAGGCGGGCGACCTGGCTGATCTGACGCTCATCAACGGTCTTTCGACAGCCGCGCTGGATGAAGTTGCGCAGCAGTGGGGCATCGCTATCCTCAAGGCACAGGCGAACTTATCGGATTCGCTACCGGGTCAGAATGTCACTTTCCTCGTGTTCGGCAATACCACCGTCAACAACCTCAGCCCAGATATGCAGGCCGTCATCCTGCGGACCGACCAGGGGACCACAAGCTGCGTGGATGCGGCACAAGCGGGTCTGCTGATCCAATCACCCGATGGGGTGACCAGCCAACTGCGTATCAATGGGGCCGACATCAGGCTGGGATCAACCGCCTATCTGACAGCTCAGGTCAACAGCGAGATGAGCATCGCGGTTGTGGAAGGTTCGGCAGAAGTCTCTTCCAACGCGATCACCCGCCGTATCCAGCCGGGGGCGCAGGTCCGTGTGCCACTTGGCGGGAGCGATGGCTTGCAAGTGGTTGGACCGCCCTCGGAACCGGAACCGTTTGACAACGTGAATATCGCCCGCGCACCGATCAACCTGCTGGAACGGCCAGTGACGATACCCGCACCCATCCCGACACGAAGCGCTACGGTGACACCCATTCCGCAATCTACGCCCCAGCCCACGCCGACGATCACGCTGGCGGCTGGCAATCCAAATCTTCGCGCCGACCAGACAACGCTGGTTGCCGGGCAATGCACGACGATTCGCTGGGATACGACCAATGCGAGTCAGGTGCTGTTCCAGGGGCAGCCGACGAGATCGAGCGAGCAGCAGGTTTGCCCGGCAGCCGACACCACTTATAATCTGCTGCTGATCTTTGACGATGGCAGCCGGCAGCCTTATACCATCCGGGTAGTGGTGCAGCAGCCGACCAGCACCGGATCATGAGCTGAGAAGCCAGTGCCGAACGCCGCGGCGGCAACACGGGAGTTCGGCGGATGATGGCCGCACGGTGGCAGCGGGGACGAGCGAGAGCGGCGCACGACCTGGCGAGTGGACGAGAGCCAAACGCCACCGGCAAAGGGAGTGCGGCGCGGTCATCTCACGGGAGGAAATGACCGCCACATTGGAATCATCGGGCCGCAACTCTAATGGGCAACCTGACAGGTGTTGATTCATCAATGTGCACATTTTGCATTTTTCCCGCTGAATGTGCAGGCGACGATACGAGAGATTGGCGCGAAACTGCGAAAAATGCCAGCGCTCAGGCTCGGCTGCTGTCGACGAGCGCAGCATCCCAGCGGGAAGTAACCGCCGCTGCACCATACAAATGCTGCTGAAGGCGGGAACAGGCGAGCTTGTCGCCGGGTCAGGTGATGTACAGGATGGTTGTGGAAATGATGTGGCCTCAGGGGAAAGACAGATGGGATAAGCCATGTATTCAGGATAGTACAGAATATATGTTCTGTCAAGTAGTTCATCAGAGATGAGTGCATTCAAAGCCCTCATCCCCCGCCCCCTTCTCCCACACGCTGCGCGGGGAGAAGGGGAGCCTGGCCCGGCTGGGTCTGTTGTGAAGGTAGAGTACTAAACTGAAATGCACCCATGAAAGATGGAGCCCATCGGGATAGCCCAATAGAAAAGTCGATTAGCCGCTGAAGTGGATATTCGGACACGGGAAAGCGCATAACGCGCGACCAGGCGGTGCGTAGAGCAATCGTTGGTTTTGAACAACACGGCGGCGTGGTATGCTATCCGTCACAAATTCCAATACGGATGTACGATGAGACAGATGAATTTGCGAACCCTACTCTGTTGCTTCGCGCTGCTGATGACTGGATGCCAGGCGCTGAATGCCCCGACAGCAACACCAACCGCATCAATGACGCCAACTGAGCAACCGACCGAAACGGCTACGGCCACGCTGACGCCAACCTTTACGGATGTGCCGCCTACACCAACCGCCACGGTGACACCCAGCCCGACGGCTACAGCGACGATCACCCAGACCCCAACCATCACGCCGACGCCCTCGATCACACCACAGGCGACGAGCGGTTTCATCTTTGACAACTGGACGCTGCTGGAGTTACCCGATGGATTTTTGCCGACGCTGGCTGATCCACAACTGGCGTTCATCAATCAGAATGACCGGGATGGCGTGGGCGACCGCCGCACACCGCAGCCGGCAACCGGCATTCAGACGCTCTATTATGTCCTGCCAACCAACTCAGCCAGTCGGACGACAGTGCTGCAAATGCCGTCTTCAACCGGCAACCAGATTTACATCGCTGCCAACGGACGCGCGATTGCCTATTTCCTGCAAGATGATACTGGCACGGGCAAGACCGGCCTGTATATCGCCGACCTGGATAACCGAATCAGTGGACGCATTCTGCCGATCACCTCGCTGGTGCAGCGCGGTTTCCCCAGCGAGCCGGCCTGGTCACCGGATGGCAATCAACTGGCGATTGCGCTGGCAACCGGTTACGACATCGACATCTTCACCATCGGGCGCGATGGGTCTAATCTGCGCAATCTGACGCAGAGCGGCGCTTATGATGTGTGGCCGGTCTGGTCACCGGACGGACGGTATCTGGCATTCGTTTCTGACCGCGCCCAATGCCCCAGTTGGATTCCGGGCGAAGCGGGAGCCTGTGACGCGCTCACCGACCCGGCTCCGATCGGCGGCAATATCTATGTGATGGATATGGTCACCGCCGAAGTCCGGCAGCTCTCGGACGAGTTCGTGACCGAGCGCCCCAGATGGGTCAACAGTGGACGACTGGCATTCCACACCGGCGACCCGATCTTTGGCGACGCCGAGCGCAAGTTGTTCATTGCCGATGTCAACACCAGTCAGGTGCGTGAGGTCAGATTGGCCGATGGCAGTGATGAACCGCTGCGCCTGTCGGAAGCCTGGTCGCCCGATGGGAACGCGGTGCTGTATCAGAGCGTGAGCAATACCACGGCTGAAGTCATCGCCGTGCGGATCGACGGCAGCCTGATCGGCAGAACCAGCGAGCTGAATTTCCCCCGTTTCGGGATGAGCGCGGCCTGGTCGCTGGATGGCAGCCGCGTGGCGGTGGGCGGGGTCAATGGTCAGTGTCCGTATGGCGCACGGGTGCTGGACAGCCAGATGAATTTCGTCACTCGGGGCAACCCTCCCCCCGGCATGTGTGACCCGACCTATGCTTCTGATGGTCAGTGGTTGGCTTTCACTGGCATCAATCCCCGGGTGGATGGACGAGTCGATGTCTTCATCGCCAACCCGAATGGAAGTGGTGCCGTCAATCTGACCGGAACGCTGCGCGGGACAATCCTGTTCCTGGGATGGGTGGGCGGCTGATCGCGCTGGTCATCCGCGATGGCTGAGGATATGATTAGCGCATTCGCTAACGGTCTTCGCGAAGGACAAGCACCATTATGACAGCTTTAGCAGAGCGCATTGCCATCGTGACGGGTGGCAGTCGTGGCATCGGGCGCGGCATCGCGCTCGAACTCGCCAGACAAGGCGCAACCGTCATCGTCAATTACAACAGCAACTCCAGCGCCGCCGATGAGGTGGTCGATCTCATCAAGGCCGCCGGCAGTCAGGCGATGGCCTTCAAAGCCGACGTCAGCACCGAAGAGGGGGCCAACGATCTCATCAAGGCGGCTACGGATACCTACGGCAAATTGGACATCCTGGTGAACAATGCCGGGACGACCCGCGATAACCTCATCATGATGATGAAACCGGAAGAATTCGACACGGTGATTCAGACCAACCTGCGCAGCACATGGTTGTGTTCCAAAGCCGCCGTCCGCACGATGATGCGCAAGCGCTATGGTCGCATCATCAATGTCACCAGCATCAGCGGCATCATGGGCAACGCCGGGCAGACCAATTACAGCGCCAGCAAGGCCGGCATCATCGGCTTCACCAAATCGCTGGCGCGCGAAGTCGCTTCCCGCAGCATCACCGTCAACGCCGTCGCCCCCGGCTTCGTCCTGACTGATCTGACCAAAGACCTGCCGGCTGAAATCACCGATCAACTCAATAAGAATATCCCGCTGGGGCGCTGGGGAACGATTGAGGATGTCGCTCACGCCGTTCAATTCCTGGCGTCCGAACACTCGTCCTACATCACCGGGCATGTGCTGGTGGTGGATGGCGGGCTGGCAATGTAAGCATACGAGAGGATAGTCTGATGCCAACTCTATTCAGCAGGATCATCAACAAGGAAATTCCAGCGACGATTGTGTATCAGGACGAGCAGGTAACCGCCTTCAAGGACATCAACCCGGCGGCACCTATCCACATCCTGATCGTTCCGAATGTCGAGATCGCCAGCACTAATGATGTCCAGCCCGATCAGGAGCAAATGCTGGGACATCTGTTCACGGTGGCAAAGCAGGTGGCACAGGAACAGGGTATAGCGGCTACCGGCTACCGGCTCATCATCAACAACGGATCGGATGCAGGGCAGGAAGTGTTCCATCTGCACATGCATCTGGTGGGCGGGCGCAAGCTGGGGCCGATGCTGATGAAGAAAGATTGAGGCGAGCGAGGGGTCAGGGATACCCGACCCCTCGTCATGTCGTCGATGTTACGGAGTCGCCTCAGGGGTGGCTTCAGCCGGAGCCGCTTCGGTCGATTCTGAGGTCGCTTCGGCAGTCGCTTCCGACGCCACATCAGGCGTGGCTTCGCTGGTCGCTTCGACCACCGGGACAACCGGCGCACCCGATTGTGCCAGCGCGGTGTCGATGGCAGAAAGCACAGAGGCCAGATCTGCCGGCACGACGGTACCATTCACCAGGATGGTGGGGGTGCCGCCGATGTTTTGCAGCCGGGCAGAATTCTCAGCCGCTTCAGCCACCCGACGCGGCAGATCGGTCTGGAGGCAGGCATTCCACGCACCACGATCCAACCCCACATTGTCGATGCCAGAAGCAAGACGGTTCTGTGAGAAGGCGGTGTTGGCATACAACCCTTGCCAATTGAACAGCGCATCGTGGTAAGCCCAGAAGCCATTCTGTTCGCCGGCGCAGATGGCTGCCCAGGCTGCACCCTGCCCGTTGCCAATGCCGCCAGTGCTGTACATGGGAACGTAGGTGAAGCGGATCTGACCACTACGAACGCGCTCGATCAGGGTCTCAATGCTGCTGTCATGGAACGACTTACAGGCGGAACAGGCGAAGCTGGAATACTCGACCACTGACACCGGTGCCGATTCGCTGCCCAGCACCGGGAAGCCTTCATCAGTTTTGCTCTGGGGAATGCCTTCGTAGAGCGTCGATGATCCTTCGGGAATGGGCGCTTCAGCCGGCTGGTTGATGATGAAGATCAGGGCTATGGCAATCACCGCGACGACGGCACCCACAATGAGGATAGTCGTTTGTTGTTGTTTCTTTTTTTGCTGCTCGCGCTCTTTGCGGCGCTCGACAGTTCTTGAACGGCTCATCTCGATTTCACCTTTCCTTGACGAATATCAGCAGAGTATCCATTAGTCTACTCAAAGCGGGGCAGTTTCTCAAAGGCAGTTTATCCAGTACTCAGCTAACGCAGCACCTGGACGAAGGCGCTGACCGCCTCGTTCGGCACATAGCGCTTGCGGAAGGCTACCAGATAGGTACGGGCATCATCGGCTTCAGCCAACGGAATCGCCCGTAAACTCCCCTGCTGCACCTCGCGCTCGACCGCGATCTTCTGAATGAGCGCCACCCCCAAGCCCAGTTCAACGCTGCGCTTGATGGCTTCGGTTTCGCCCAACAGCAAAGTGTCGGGACTGAGCAAGCGCTCCGCACCCAGCAAACGAGCGACTGTTGCGTATAGGGCTGACCCCGGCTCACGGGTGAAAAGCAGGCGTCCGGCAATAGCGTTGAGTGTGACGCTGGGAAAGGCGGCCCATTCATCCTGCGGGCTGACGATCACCACCAGTCGATCCTGCATGAAGGGTTCAACGACCACATCCGGGTGTTCTGCCGGAGAACCCACCAGCGCCACATCAATCTCGCTGGCCGCCAGCATGGCGAGGAGTTCAGCCGTGTTGCCGATGTTGAGGCGCACACGATAGTCGCTGTGGAGCGCACGATACTGGCTGAGGATACCTGGCAGCAGATAGGTCGCCAGGGTGTGCCCCACCCCTAATTTGAGCGAATGACGGGCGATGCCTGCCTCGGCCTGAACCGCAACCACGGTCTCGTGGGAGAGCGCGATGAGGCGTTCGCTGTAATCGGCCAAGACTGTCCCAGGTTGAGTCAGCTTCAGATGACGGGTGTTGCGGTCAATCAGTTGGATACCGAGCGAAGACTCCAGCACGGCAACCTGCTGACTGACAGTAGGCTGGGTCATGTGCAGCGCTTCGGCAGCCCGGGTGAAACTGCCCAGTCGAGCGACAGTGAGGAAGATATGCAGCTTATGCAGATCCAGCATGGCGAGCCATTGATAACGTCTATGGAATTCATGGATATCATCCATTTGAATTATAACCAAAATGCGCGTAGGATTCGCGGTAATTCCAATTGGAGTTTCGGGTTCAGCAAACCAACAGCATGTGAGAGGACGACTTATGGGCAAAATACTGGATAGCTTTGGAACGCGCGGAACGATCAAGACCGCCTCGGGCGAGATCGGTATCTTCCGGCTCAACCAGCTCAAAATCGGGCATGTGAACAAGCTGCCCTTCAGCATCAAGATTCTGCTGGAGAACGCGCTGCGCAACCTGGATAACTTCCAGGTGAATGAAGAAGCGGTGCACAACCTGGCGAACTGGAATGCCAAAGCACCGCAGCAGGTGGAAATCCCGTTCAAGCCGGCGCGAGTGATCCTGCAAGACTTCACCGGCGTGGCCTGCGTGGTTGATCTGGCGGCGCTGCGGAGCGCGATGGTGCGGATGGGTGGCGATGCTAAGAAGATTAACCCCAGCATCCCGGTTGATCTGGTGATCGATCACTCGGTGCAGGTGGATCGTTTCGGCTCGACCAACGCCATCATGATGAACGCCGATCTGGAGTTCAGCCGCAATATCGAGCGCTATGAGTTCCTGCACTGGGGTCAGAAGTCGTTCGACAATTTCAAAGTGGTGCCACCCGCCACCGGCATCGTGCATCAGGTGAACCTGGAGTATCTCGCCAAAGTAGTGCAGATTTACCCGGATGACGAGGGCAAGCTGATCGCCCTGCCCGACTCGCTGGTCGGCACCGACAGCCACACCACCATGATTAACGGGCTGGGTGTGCTGGGTTGGGGCGTGGGTGGCATTGAAGCCGAGGCGGCCATGTTGAGCCAGCCAGTTTACATGCTGATGCCAGAAGTCATCGGCTTCAAGCTGACCGGTCAACTGCGCGAAGGGGCTACGGCGACCGATCTGGTGCTGGTAGTGACGCAGATGCTGCGTAAGAAGGGCGTGGTCGATAAGTTCGTTGAGTTCTACGGTACGGGTCTGAGCAAGCTGTCGCTGGCTGACCGGGCGACCATCGCCAATATGGCACCGGAATATGGCGCGACCATGGGCTTCTTCCCGGTGGATGCGGAGACGCTGAATTACATGCGCCGCACCGGTCGTGATGAAGCGACAGTGCAAACGGTGGAAGCCTATTGCCGAGAACAAGGTCTGTTCCGCACCGACGACATGGCCGACCCGGAATTCACCGATGTGCTGGAACTCGATCTGGCGACGGTGGAGCCGAGCATGGCCGGGCCGAAGCGTCCGCAGGATCGGGTGCTGCTGCGCGAGATGAAGTCCTCGTTCGAGCAAAGCCTGACGGCACCGGTCGATAAGCGTGGTTTCGCCCTGAGCGAGAGTGCGCTGGACAAAAAATCGGTGATCGGCACCAACGGCAGCCGCACCGAGATCGGTCATGGCGCAGTGGTGATCGCGGCCATCACGAGCTGCACCAACACCAGCAACCCCTCGGTCATGGTGGGCGCGGGTCTGCTGGCGAAGAAAGCGGTGGAGCGCGGGTTGGATGTCAAACCCTACGTCAAGACCAGCCTGGCCCCTGGTTCGCGGGTGGTGACCGAGTATCTGGATAAGTCCGGATTGACGCCGTATCTGCAAGCGCTGGGCTTCTACACCGTCGGTTATGGCTGCACCACCTGCATCGGCAACAGCGGCCCGCTGCCGGAGAAGATCGCCAACGCCGTCAAGGAAAATGATCTGGTAGCTTCGGCAGTCCTGAGCGGCAACCGCAACTTTGAAGGGCGCATCAATCCGTTCGTCAAAGCCAATTATCTGGCCTCGCCGCCGCTAGTGGTGGCCTACGCCCTGGCTGGCACGGTAGACATCGACCTGATGAATGACCCGATTGGTCATGACCGCGATGGCGATCCGGTGTACCTGAAGGACATCTGGCCGTCACAGCAGGAGATCATGGACATCGTTCAGAACACGATCACGCCCGACCTGTTCACCAAGCAGTACGGCAATGTCTACACCGGCAACGAGATGTGGAACAAAATCCCGTCGGCTGAGGGCGATGTCTACCAGTGGGACGGGAGCAGCACTTACATTCAGGAGCCGCCCTTCTTCGTCAATCTGGCCCAGGAAGTCAAGCCGATCCAGCCGATCCAGGGCGCGAAAGTGCTGGGTTTGTTTGGCGACTCGATCACCACCGATCACATCTCACCCGCCGGCGACATCGCGCTGAACAGCCCGGCTGGCAAATATCTGATGGCGCACGGAGTGGAGAAGAAGGACTTCAACACCTACGGCACGCGCCGGGGCAGCCATGAAGTGATGATGCGTGGGACGTTCGCCAACATCCGGCTGCGTAACCAACTGCTGGGCGGCAAGGAAGGGGGCAACACCCTTTACTTCCCCACCGGCGAAGAGATGAGCATCTACGACGCTGCGATGAAATACATCGCTGATGGCACGCATCTGGTGATCCTGGCGGGCGGGGATTATGGCATGGGTTCCAGCCGTGACTGGGCGGCCAAAGGCACCTATCTGCTGGGGGTGAAGGCGGTCATCGCCAAGAGCTTCGAGCGCATCCACCGCAGCAATCTCGTGATGATGGGCGTGCTGCCGCTGGTATTCAAGAACGGCGAAGGCTGGGAAACCATCGGGCTGACCGGTCACGAGACCATCGAGATCGTCGGGCTGGATGACCACCTCAAGCCGGGTCAGGAACTCACCGTCAAAGCCACTGCTGCGGATGGGTCGGTCAAGTCATTCCAGGTCATCACCCGCATCAACACGCCGGTTGAACTGGAATACTATCGCAACGGCGGTATCCTCCATACGGTGCTGCGGAACTTCTTCAAGCAGTAATTGACCTCATCCCCTGCCCTCTCTCTGATGGTTTGGAGAGAGGGCAATACCCTTGACCCACAATAGACAGCGGCTCCCCTCCCCGATTAGAATAGTCCACTGCTCAGAGGGGAGCCTGTACTATGTCTACACCTATACCACGACGCCTGTATAAACATCTCGATCTGGTGACCGCTTCGTTGGTCGCCGTCCTCATCATCTCGAACATCGCCGCTACCAAGATCATTCAGATTGGGCCGCTGGCCTTCGATGGCGGGACGTTTTTGTTTCCGCTGTCGTACATCTTCGGCGATATTCTGACCGAAGTGTACGGTTACAAGTCCAGCCGGCGGGTGATCTGGACTGGCTTCTTCTGGCTGATGATTACCGCGCTGACGCTGGCGCTGGTAGATCGCCTGCCCGCAGCAGCCGACTGGCCGTTGCAGGACTCCTTCAGCGCAATCCTGGGGCAAACGCCGCGCATCGTGATCGCCAGTCTGTGCGGCTATCTGGCCGGTGAGTTCTGCAACAGTTATGTGCTGGCGAAGATGAAGTTGATGACCCAGGGGCGTTACCTGTGGTCGCGCACGATTGGCTCGACGCTGATCGGGCAGATCGTTGATACCCTGGTCTTCACCCTGATCGCATTCGCCGGTGTGCTGACCAATGACCTGCTGCTGACGGCTATCGTTTCCGGCTATGTGTTCAAGGTGCTGATCGAAGTCTGCTTCACCCCCCTCACCTACCGCATGGTCGGCTGGCTGAAACAGGTGGAACAGGAAGATTATTACGACACCGATACCAACTTCAACCCATTCCGATTGGATGATGTGAATATCGCGGAAAGTCGGTAGATCATCCACCGCCGGCGGATCGTCGTTTTCGGGGCGGAACAACGGGAGCGTTCCACCGCCGGAACCGGATGATTCACAAAATTCTGCAAATTCGTCAAATTCTGCACAACCCATTTTTGCAGTTTGTGAATCAACCGCGATAACCGGCGGACAATCCAGTTGGGCGGCGGCCACCTGCTCACGTGAGTTGACCGGCAGGGGTGGTTGCAGCCGAGTCGTGGTATAGGGTTGTTAAGCTGCCTGTCGAAAAAGACTCTTCAACACCTTTAGTATAGAACAAAATTCCTACGAAGTCCAGCCCCTAAAAAGTGGGGGGTCCAGTTGCTGCGCTGCCCTCATCCCCCGCCCCCTTCTCCCACACGCTGCGCTGGGAGAAGGGGAGACTGATGCCACCGCGTGTGCTATTCAACGACTCGCCGTCGCTTGCCCTACGCTGTGAAGCACCGCTATTCCACAGCGCTATACTCGATTGATCGGCGGCTGGCAGAGGGCGGGATGGATCATGAAGACGGTGCTGTGGATTGCCATGATGGGTGTGATGCTGATGCTCGATGTGGGCGACCCGGCACGGGCGTGTAGTGGTTATACACCACTCACAGGACCCAGCCTCGAATATTTGGTTACTGAAGCGGATTACTTCGTTAAGGCACAAGTACATCGAATTGATCGCGTGAAGCAAAATTACATTATTGAAGTCCTGGAGAGTTTGAAAGGTGCACCACCACGTTTCATTTTCGTGTCCACCAATCCCTGGCTTCAGATCCAATTTGATGAGCGATTCTATCCGCACGATTGTGATTTTTTTAGAAGGTCAGCCCGAATCGAATCCGATGTGATCGGTTACTTTCCCCTCAGCCGAAATATAGACGGGAGTTACAGGAACCTTCTCAGAACCCAAAGCGCGATAGCCTACGTGAATTCAGAAAGCCCAATCACGGTACAGAAAAAAGTCGATGCGGACGGTGAGGATGATTGGCGCAATTATGCTGACATAACGTTCGAGAACGAAGCAGACTTCAACAAGGCGGTATTTCAGCTCAGCGACCAATCAAAAACGTACATCCCTCCTCGACCTGATCCAGATTCGCCATTTTCACCCTATCCGCGATTAGCGCCAATTTATGTTGAAACAAACACAAATGAATATTACATGGTGCCAATTGATGATCGGATGCCCGTCAGGATAGACCCAAACTGGCTGTACCGGGCCGTCTACACGGCTGAGACCGATTACTGTATTAGCGATGACTGCTTACATCTCTCCCCAGACAGCAGCATGTTGGTACAACCCATTGATGTGAACACTATGATCTACAAGCCGGCTTTCTGGAAATGCGCTGAAGTATCCTCAATCGCTTGCGTAATGCTGGAAGGGCAAGCCGTATCATTCTCCAAAACGAGCGATGCATTGGCTATATGGAACGATAACACCATAGACATCTATCAGATTGTTTCAACGTCCCGTTCAGGATACGATCGCTGGTTGATACCTCAAAAAATCGTTAGCGCACCTCTCGCAGTGTCAGAGGGAATGGATACCCGCAGCTTGCACGGGAAAGCCATCTGGAGCGATGATGGGAATGTGCTGGTTTACGCCGACGCAGCCGGTCTATGGTGGTTTGATCGCTACTATGATCTGGCACCCCGATTGGTGATTCCAGGTGATGGGCAGCACATCCCGCTACCCCTCCAACTGAATGGTAGTGGTCGTTTTCTGGCCTATTCGCTTGATGGAACACAGCAGAAGTGGGTGTCACGCGATATGGTCAGCGGCGAAGAACTGTCCAATGTGTTGATAGCTCCAAGCCTGCGCGAAGCCGTCAGTTTGAATCGCGCAGACCCAATAGCACTTTTGCGTTTTCCTGTTTATCCACACTCATTCCCCCAAGACCATAGCTGGAGTTTCAGATGGACATCCAATCAGGCGCAATATCGTTACGTTTTGCAGATATGCGATACTCAAGGCATCAGGTGCAAAATCGACATATGCGGTATCTATGGAACATCGGATGGAATTACGTGCCTTCCTTACTATGAAGATATCACTTTGGCCGCTGTTGATTTTGACGAGTTTCTTGGCTTGGTGTTTACACCAGTTGGCGAATCGACCATCTACGTTGGTTATCCTTTCGGGTGGCGCATCGAAACCAACTTCGCTGGCAGTATTACCAAACTGGAATGGATGCTGCCGCTGTTCGATTTTGATTAGGTGGTGAAGGACAGCATCATGAAACAACCGGACGCAATTCATCCAGCCGATCTGAAAGAAATCCAACAGTACTTGCAGATGACCAACAAGGAATTGGCGAGAGAGATCGACTACGCCCTGTGGCCGTGGGACAAAGGGCAACAGTTTTGGGGTCTGATACACCTGATCGAAAAAGGGATGATTTTCGTCTACCGAAAGTTCCGCAGTCCCACTGTTCAACCCAAACGCTACCCCAGATTTTACCGGGGCAAAAAGCGAGTTTCCTACTACATTTCCGAGATGCAGAAGGCTTTCTGTGGCAATCAGAAGCTCATCAAGCGACTAGACGAACTTTCATCAACCCCGGAAATGCAGGTGCATTATCTGGCTGGACGTATCCGAAACTATGACGTGCCGAATTACATTTATGCCAGCCGAGTACCCACCTTTGCCGGGGCTGTACTTCTTCTACGGCTTGGGTTCGAGCAGCTCTGCACCGAAGAAGCGCCAGAGGCCGATGAGAAACCGATGAACGCGCCGTAGAATCTCCCCGCTTGCCCACGTCTGTAGGTGCGATTAAACTGAATATCAAACCAACCTGCACGAGGACGAGATTGTATGGTGCTGAACCAACCTGCCATGACGATGGACTTACCCGCCGAGCCGCAAATCCATGCCAATATCCTGGGGGCGATGGGCAACACGCCGCTGGTGCGCCTGAACCGGGTGACGCGCGGCGTGCGGGCACAAATGGTCGCCAAAGTGGAATACTTCAATCCGGGCGGATCGGTCAAGGACCGCATCGGCATCACCATCATCGAGGATGCCGAGCGCAAGGGGCTGCTGAAACCGGGCGGCACGATTGTCGAATCGACCTCCGGCAACACCGGCGTCGGGCTGGCGATTGCGGCAGCGATCAAGGGTTACAAGTGCGTTTTCGTCATGCCGGACAAGATGTCGGAAGAGAAGATTCGGGTGCTGCGGGCGTATGGGGCGCGGGTGATCGTGACGCCGACCAATGTCGAGCCGGAAGACCCCCGCAGTTATTACAGCGTCGCCAAGCAGGTGGTAGCGGAGACGCCCAACAGCATCCTGGGCAACCAGTATCACAACCCGGCCAATCCCCAGACGCATTATGACAGCACCGGCCCGGAAATCTGGCGACAGACGGCGGGCAAGATTGATGTGTTCGTGGCCGGCATGGGGACAGGCGGGACGATCACCGGCGTGGGCAAGTTTCTGAAAGAGATGAACCCCAAGATTCAGATCGTCGGCGTCGATCCGATTGGCTCGATCCTCTACGATTACTTCTACACCGGCAAGATGACCGAAGCCAACAGCTACAAGGTCGAGGGCATCGGCGAGGATTTCATCCCCTCGGTCTATGACTTCAACTACATCGATGACATGGTGAAGGTCAACGACAAGGAGTCGCTGCTGATGACGCGGCGGTTGGTGCGGGAAGAAGGGCTGTTCGTCGGCGGCTCATGCGGGGCGGCTCTGGCGGGAGCGATTCGTTATGCGACCGACCGCAACCTGGATGAAGACAAGCTGGTGGTGACGCTGCTGCCGGACAGCGGAGCGCGTTATCTGAGCAAGATTTTTGACGACAACTGGATGCGCGAGAACCGTTTCCTGGAGAGCGAATGGGTGGAGAAGCCGGTGGCGGCCATCCTGGATCGCCAGAGCAGCCATGAGATGGTGGTGACGCGGTGCAGCGAGACGATCAGTGAGGCCATCGCCAAACTGAAAGCAGCCGATGTCAGCCAACTGCCGGTGGTGGGCGAGCGCGATCAACTGCTGGGGGTGGTGACCGAGGTCAACCTGCTGAACTACCTGCTGCGTTCGCCGGGCAGCGATGCCCCCCGGACGGCGCTGGAAGATGCCGGCGTGATCCACACCAGCGTCCCGACGGTGACACCCGAGACGCCCTCGGAAGCGCTGATGAGCATCTTCAACACCGAGAAGATCGCCCTGGTGGCGGAGCGCGTCCCCGGCGGCGAAGACCGGCGCGTGGTCGGGATCATCACCCAGATTGATCTGCTCGACTTCCTGGCGAATCGGGGGTAAGCCCTCACCCCCTGCCCCCCTCTCCCACCCCGCCGAGTACGGCTGGGGAGAGGGGGAACCTGAACAGTAGGCCAAGTATTTGCCCTCACCCCCGGCCCCTCTCCCACAGGGCGAGGGGAGAAGAACGCTGCGCAGGGCTGAGCCTCGCTGCGCCAGTGCTAGAGATCAAGGAACAGTAAACACCCCATGAACATCATCAAATTCTGGAAGCCGTATGGTGTGCTGACGCAGTTCACCGATGGCGAAGGTCGTCCGACGCTGGGTGCTTATATCGACCAGCCAGGGGTGTATGCGGCGGGGCGGCTGGATATGGACAGCGAGGGGCTGCTGCTGCTGACGGATGATACCCGGTTAAAGACGCGGTTGACCGACCCTCGCTTTGAGCATCCCCGCACCTACTGGGTTCAGGTCGAGCGCATCCCGGATGAAGCGGCGCTGGAACAACTGCGACGGGGTGTGCAGTTGAAGGATGGCTGGACAAAAGCGGCCGTTGTGGAGCGATTGGATGCTCCACCCGATGTCCCAGAACGGGTGCCACCGATTCGTTTCCGTAAGAATGTGCCGGACTGTTGGATCAGCCTGACGTTGACCGAAGGGCGCAATCGGCAGGTGCGGCGGATGACGGCAGTGGTTGGGCATCCGACGCTGCGGCTGGTGCGCTGGGCGATTGGGCCGATCACCCTAACCGGGTTAGCGCCAGGCGCGTGGCAGTCCTTAACAGCCGATGAACAGCAGGCGTTGTGGCAGAGCGTGATGAAACGGGGGTGACGCAAAACGGCCGTATTCCAATGGCGACATACGACTTACTTCGGAAATCTTTATTTTGTAATGATTCCTCTGCGTGATTTAGATACTTCGGGTTTACCCTTATCATTCAAGTAAATAAACATGGTTTCTGTTCTATCAGCTTCTGCTGCTGAAAAAATCGAAAGCGTAGCAGCACGCCTGACCTTACGGAACATAGAAGTCGTTGCCCTTGTTAACGTTGCAGTCCCTTCCTTAGCATCAACATCACCTGCTGACCATCCCTGTTTGACGTACTTTTTTACTTCGTTCATGAGAGTATTCCGACGTTGAGCCACTCTCTTTTCTTCTTCTTTCTGCTTACGTTCAATCTCTTTTTCTTCTATTGTTTTGCCTTTACCAAACATTTTGTCCAACTCCTAATTATGCTTATCGGTTTACTCCATAAGCATAACACAATACTAAGCGTGCATGAACATTGAGATATGGTGATTGATTTAATCTATAAAAGTGGAGTAATGGGAGGGCTGGATGAAACGACTTAGGGCGTACGAGCATACGCCCTAATACAGAAGTCATCTGCGAATCTTACCCCATTGCAAACTCTTTTTTTCGTTTGTCATTCTGCGTGTCCTCAACTTTGCACCACGTCAGCGTTTTTCCAGGCGCATCAGGATCGGTTTGGCCGGGCGGGCAACGCCGACAAAGTTGATGCCACCCTCGTTGGGCGCGGCCAATTGTGGCCGATAACGTTGGGCAACTTCGGCCAGGATGAGCATGGCTTCCATCAGGGCGAAGTGATTGCCGATGCAGATGCGCTGCCCGGCACCAAAGGGATAATAGGCGTAGCGCGGGCGCTTTTCGACCTGCTCCGGCGCGAAGTGTTCCGGGTAGAAAGCATAGGGACGCTCCCAGAAGTCGGGGTGACGGTGGGTGATGTAGGGCATAATGACCACCATCGACTTGGCAGACACGGGAAATTGCTCGACCACATCATCGGCGACCACATCGCGCGCCATCATCACCACCGGCGAATACAGCCGCAGCGTTTCATCCAGCACCATACGCGCATAGGTCAACTGCGTGATGTCTTCCAGTTGCGGTGAACGTCCAGCCAACACCTGATCGAGTTCGGCATGGAGCTTGCGTTCAACATCGGCGTGCTGACTGAGCAGGTAAAACGCCCAGGTGAGCAGGCTGGCGGTGGTTTCGTGGCCGGCGAAGATGGTGATGAGAACCTCATCATGAAGCTGCTCATCGGTCATGAATTCGCCGGTGTCGGCATCTTTGCTGCTCATCAGTAACGAGAGCAGATCATCGCGCAGACCTTCTTTGCGCCGCTGCTCGATGATGCCATAGATGAATTCACCCATGATTTGTTTGGCGCGTTTGAGTTTCTGATTGCGTGGCACCGGGATGAACAACGGGAGTTCGATGATCTTGCCCGCGCCGGAAGCAGTGTATTCGAGAAGCTGATGCAGCGCAGCAGCCGCTTCTTTGGCATGGGCGCCGATGTCCAGGCCGAACATAGCACGCGAAATGACGCTCATGGTAACGGTGGTCATTTCCTGGTTGATGTCGATCACGCTGCCCGCCTGCCGGTCCCAGCGCTGAAGCAGATCGCGGCTGGCCTCCTGCATCAGCTCGGCATAGCGAGTGATGCTGGTGGGGGTGTACGACGGCTGCATCAGCTTGCGCTGCTTGCGCCAGGGCGTGCCTTCCAGCGTCAGGATGCCATTACCAATCGAGGTACGCAGCCGGTCGTGGCTGATTCCTTTGGTGTAGTTATCGACATTTTTGACCATGATGTGCTGAACGTGTTCCGGGCGAACGAAGAGAAAGGCGTTCAGCGGCCCCAGCTTGAACTGAGCTACGTCGCCGTATTCGCGCCAGATATCGACATAGAAATCGACTATGCCCTTTTGCATATCGAGCAAACTGCCGAGAAAACGATTCCCTTTCGGGCCGGGAGGGTCAATAGTAGGTGCAATGACAGCCATGTGGGTTCCTTTTGTGGTTTACAACGGTTTTAGCTGAGGGCCTGTTGCAGATCGGCCATCAGATCATCAACGTGTTCAATGCCGACGCTCAGGCGCACCAGGGCGTCTGGCACGGCAATCGGGCTGGTGGCGGTGCTGGCGTGGGTCATGCTGTAGGGATGTTCGATCAGGCTTTCGACACCGCCCAGGCTCTCGGCCAGAGCGAACAGTTTAGTACGGCTGACCATGCGCTGCGCCGCCTGTGGACTTTCCATGATGAAGCTAATCATGCCACCGTAGCCCTTCATCTGGCGTTGCGCCAGTTCATGCTGCGGGTGGCTTTCCAGCCCGGGATACAGCACCTTCCTGACTGCGCCGTGATCTTCGAGAAAACGCGCAATCTCTAACGCATTATAGCAGTGACGTTCCATGCGCAGGGTTAAGGTCTTAATACCACGCAGCACGAGAAAGCAATCCATCGGCCCTGGCACCGCGCCAACGGCATTTTGCAGGAACTTCAACTCCTTGAAGAGCGCCTCATCCTTCATCGCCAACAAACCGCCAACAGCATCACTGTGACCGCCGAGGTACTTGGTGCTGCTATGCATCACAATGTCGGCACCAAAGGTCAGGGGTTGTTGCAGCGCCGGACTGGCGAAGGTGTTATCAACGGCGATCAGGATGTTGCCGGCCTTGTTTTCGGCGATGGCGCGCATATCCGCCAGCGAGAGCAATGGATTGGTGGGGGTCTCCAGCCAGATCAAGCGGGTTTCCGGGGTGAGCGCCGCCTGCACTGCCGCCAGATCGGTCAGATCCACCCAGGTAAACTTCAGGCCGAACTTCGCCAGCACACGCTCGAACAGACGATAGGTGCCACCGTAGACATCATTGCCGACGATGATGTGATCGCCCGGTTTGAACAGGCGCAGCACACAGTCAATCGCCGCCAGACCGCTGCCAAACGCCAGACCGTAGTTCCCTGCCTCAATGCCGGCGATACAGTCTTCCAGCGCCTTGCGGGTGGGGTTATCGCTGCGGCTGTAGTCATAGCCCTTGTGAACACCGGGTGATGACTGGACATACGTCGAGGTCTGATAGATAGGAGTCATGATCGCGCCGGTGGCGGGGTCGGGTTCCTGACCGGCGTGAATCACGAGCGTTTCAAGGCGATAAGGTTGGGACATTCTAACCACTTCCTGTTGAGGATGGAAATCCGTTCTATAGTCAACAATATACCATGCACGAACCAGCAATGGGTCTATTATAATGGCGTTGTCTCGAATACTGAGATAAGCCATCGCTAAGAATCTACGGAACTCATCACTCATGATCGCCACTAAAGACCGTTATTTCATCGCCATCGCCGGGAATATTGGGGCGGGCAAAAGCACCCTGACCGGTATGTTGAGCGCCGCATTTGGCTGGGAACCTTTTTTTGAAGCCAATGCCGAGAATCCCTATCTGGCGGATTTCTACCAGGACATGCCGCGCTGGAGTTTTCATTCGCAGGTGTTCTTTCTGGGCAAACGGCTGGAGCATCACCACGAATTGCTGCAACACCCCGGCACGGCAATTCAGGATCGCACGGTTTATGAGGATGCCGAGATTTTTGCACGCAACCTCTATGAACAGGGCAAGATGACCGAACGGGATTATCGCGCCTATCAGCAGCTTTATGAAGCAGTGAGCGCCTTCCTGCCGCCGCCCGACCTCATCATCTATCTGCAAGCCAGCGTCGATACGCTGGAACGCCACATTCAGAAACGCGGACGGGACTATGAACGCAGCATCTCCACCGAGTACCTGGATCGGCTGAACCGGTTGTATGAACGCTGGATCGACCACTGGACGACCAGCGATGTACTGCGCTTGCCGATTGACCACCTCGATTTTCAGTACAACCCGGATGATTTCGCCACCATCCAGCAGCAGATCACGCAGCGGTTGACCTTTGTGAATAGTCACTGAATAAACCACGCCAGCATATAGACATGATTTCCAAATCGTGCTATATTGGATTCAACCGATTCATACGATTCATCTGATGAATAAGGATGGATGAACGCCTTAAGCCTTCATCCCTGAACAACCATTTTGGCTGATATACAACTCGACTCGGATCTGCTGAACTACATCATCAAACAGGGCTACCAGCCGGGTGATCGGCTGCCCACCATCAGCGAGCTGCAAGACCCGGATAACCTGGGAATCAGCGTGAGCAAGGTGCGCGAGCAGTTGGAAGTGGCGCGGGCGCTGGGTCTGGTGGATGTGCGCTCCAAAACGGGGACCCATCTGAAGGACTACAGCTTCACCCCGGCGGTACGACTGAGCCTGTTCTATGCCCTGGCGACCGACCTTCGCCTGTTTGAACACTTCAGCGCCCTGCGAACCCATCTGGAAATGGCCTTCTGGCACGAAGCCTGCAAATCGTTGACCGACGCCGACAAGGTGGAGCTGCGCGGATACGTACAGGCGGCCAACACCAAACTGCGCGACAAACGCATCCGCATCCCCTACGAAGAGCATCGCTCGTTTCATCTGACGATCTTCAAGAATCTGGATAACCCGTTTGTGCTGGGCTTGCTGGAAGCCTACTGGGATGCTTATGCAGCGGTCGAGCTGAATCGCTATGCCGATTACGGCTATCACCAACTGGTCTGGGACTACCATGAACGCATTCTGGATGCGATTTGTGCCGGTGACTTCGAAGCCGCACAGAAGGCGTTCATCGATCATACCCGCCTGCTCCATCATCAGCCCCGGATGCAGGATATGGAGCATGAGGCTGAATTTCTGGAATCAAAAGTCACCGAGTAATCAAAAAGGAACATGCTATGGTGTTAAACGTTCAACCTGAAACCCAAACCCGATACAATGGCAAAATGGTGGTCAATGACTTCACGCTGATGGCCGCGACCAAGAACGGCACCGGCAGCCAGACCTCGAACAACGTGCTGGTGCTGTCGCTGTTCAAGATGGGCATCCCGGTCAATGGCAAGAACCTGTTCCCGTCGAACATCAAGGGGCTGCCCACCTGGTACGGCATTCGCGCCAGCAAGGATGGCTACGTCGCCCGCGCCGAGGTCAATGAAATCGCCGTGACCATGAACGTGGACACGGTGGCGGAAGACATCGCCAAGCTGCCGCCCGGCGGCGTCTGCATCATCCCGAAAGAATGGAACTACACCAAGAGCCGTGAAGACATCATTTATTATGAGATACCGGTTGATCCGATGGTTAAGGAAGCCGGTGTTCATTCTGACCTGCGCGAGCGCGTGGCGAACATGGTGTATGTGGGTGCCTGCGCCCAGTTGTTCGAGATTCCGCTGGACATCGTGTGGCAGGCCTTATTGAGCAACTTCAATGGCAAGGAAAAACCAGCCAAGCTCAACTATGAGATAGTGACCCGCGCTTATGAATGGACGGCGGCGAACATCGTCAAACAGGACCCCTACAAATACGAGCCGATGGCGGGTGGCAACAAGGGCAAGCTGGTCATCACTGGCAACGAAGCCGCCGGCATCGGTGCCTTGTTCGGCGGGGTGCAGGTGGTGGCGTGGTATCCGATCACCCCATCGACGAGCCTGATCGATGCGATGTTTGAAAATCAGGGTCTACGCAAAGACCCGGATACTGGCCTGAATACAGTGGCGATCCTGCAAGCCGAAGATGAGATCGCCGCCATCGGCTCGATCATCGGTGCCGGCTGGGCGGGTGCCCGTTCGATGACCTCGACCAGCGGCCCTGGCATCAGCCTGATGTCGGAATTCGCCGGCCTGTCGTATTATGCCGAAATCCCGTGCGTGGTCTGGGATGTGACGCGGATTGGCCCCAGCACCGGTCTGCCGACGCGCACTGGCCAGGGCGATCTGATGTCGCTGTATACGCTGAGTCATGGCGATACCGCCCACATCGTGCTGATTCCCGGCAGCGTGGCGGAATGCTTCGAGTTCGGCTGGCGGGCATTCGATGTGGCTGACCAGTATCAGACCATCGTGTTCGTGATGAGCGATCTCGACCTGGGCATGAACAACTGGATGAGCGACCCGTTCGCGTATCCTGACCAGCCCGTGAATCATGGCAAGATGCTCAAGCTGGACAGCCTGGTGAAGTTCATCGAGGACAAGGGCGAGTGGTATCGCTATAAGGACTACGATGGCGATGGCATCCCCTACCGCACCATCCCTGGCACCGACCACCCGCGCGCTGCCTACTTCACACGCGGTACCGGCCACAACGAACGTGCCGGCTACAGCGAACGCAGCGAGGACTGGGTGGCGAATCTGGGTCGTATCAAGCGCAAGATCAACAATGCGCGGGCGACGCTGCCACAGCCGGTCGTCGATTTCGACTCGAAGAAGAAGATTGGCATTATCTCTTACGGCACCAATGACCCGGCTATCGTTGAAGGTCGGGATAAGCTGGCAGCCGCCGGCATCGAGACCAATTACCTGCGCATCCGGGCGCTGCCGCTGGCCGACAGCGTGCGCGAATTCATCGAAGGTCACGAGCGGGTGTATCTGCTGGAAAATAACTTCGATGGACAGATGGCACAGATCATCCGCATGGAGACCAACAAAAGCACCGAACACATGATTACGCTGGCGCTGGGCGACAGCCTGCCCATGACCGCCAAGTGGGTATTCGACCATATTGTAAAGCATGAGGGGAAGTAGATTATGCCTCCGAAGACAAATGCGCTTGGCCTGGCTCGTGAAGAATACAAGGGTTCAAAAAGCACCCTTTGCCCTGGCTGCGGCCACGACTCGATCTCGAACCAGATCATCAGCATGGCCTATGATCTGGGGTTGAACCAGCACGAAATCGTGAAGTTCAGCGGCATCGGCTGCTCCAGCAAGACCCCGGCCTACTTCCTGGGCCGATCTCACTCGTTCAACACGGTGCATGGTCGTATGCCCTCGGTGGCGACGGGCGCGATGCTGGCGAACCGGGCGCTCAAGGCGATCGCGGTCAGCGGTGACGGCGATACCGGCAGCATCGGCATGGGGCAGTTCAAACATCTGATGCGCCGCAATGTGCCAATGGTGTATATCATTGAGAACAACGGCGTGTACGGGCTGACCAAAGGCCAGTTCTCGGCCACGTCGGATGCCGGGCAGGTGTTGAAGTATTACGGCAAGAACGAACTACCAGCGATTGACCTGTGCCTGGAAGCAATTATCGGTGGCTGCACCTTCGTGGCGCGCAGCTTCTCCGGTGATGCCAAGCAGGCACAGACGTTGCTGAAAGCCGCCATCAGCCATCGCGGGACGGCGGTGGTGGACATCATCAGCCCGTGCGTGACCTTCAACAATCACGACGAGAGCAACAAGGGTTATGCCTACGGCAACGAGAACGAAATTCCGCTGCACGAAATTGTTTACTACGAAAAGGGTGCGGTGCCGGAGCGGCAGGAAATCACGGTTAGCGATTACAGCGAAAGTGGCGAAATTGTGGTGCAGATGCACGACGGGTCGCACATCAAGCTGAAGCAGGTCGATAACAACCACGATCCGCGCAACCGCGCCGCCGCCATCGCGCTGCTGGACAAGGCACAGATCGAGCAGCAGTTCATCACCGGCCTGCTGTATTACGAAGAACCCCGTGGTACGCTGGCCGACACGTTGTATCTGACCGACACGCCGCTGGTACATCTGCCTGATGAGAAGCTGCGTCCGTCGAAGGAAGCGCTGGATAAGCTGATGGCAACCTTCATGTAACGCTGCTCATCGCTAGAGATCACTTCAGATCGATGGAAAGGCCGGGTGATGCTCGGCCTTTTGTTTTGCCGCTAAACGCTGGCGTTCAGGTATTCGTCATCCATGTAGCGCAGACGTTCAGCCATGATCTGCATGATTTGCAGGGCAAATTGCGGCGTTTCATCGAGCATAAAGAGCAAGCGGCGTTTGGTGATGGGGACAACCTTGCAGGCCGAGCGGACAACAGCCGTTGCGGTACGGACGGTATCATCGAGCAGCGCCATTTCACCGACAATGCCGCCAGCGCCAACCGTCTCGACTAGCCTGCTGCCAAGCAGAATGTCGATCTGACCCTCCTTGACGACATACATGACATCGCCTTCTTGTCCCTGGCGGAACAGCACATGCCCGGTTGGAAAGCTAACCACTTCGTCCGAATGATGAAACAAATTGACCTGCGACATGATCCCATCGCTTTCGACTATTTGGATTGGAATAGTCTTAGCGTAACCCCAAATGCGATCTATCAAATCCAGCAAAGGAATCGTTCCGGGCTAGGTCTTTGGGCGGACACAAACCTGACCGGTTCACATGGTCATGTTATCCGTAACTCAGCGCCAGTAGGGGAATATCAACTTCATCGGGATGCAGACCGCCATGATGACCCCACAGCGGCATCTCAAAGCGTCCCTTTTCATACCAGAACACCGTCTCATGTTCCTTGGGCAGCAGCACCAGATCGGCGATGCGCTGCTGGAACATTTCCGAAGGGGTGCCTGCGCCAAAGTAGCCCTGCGCCACCAGATCGCTGACGCGGAACAGATCGGCTTTGCCGCGCAGGCTGGGGTGATCGTGCAGCAAAGCAAAAGCATCCTCAACCCGTCCCGGCTGAATGTAGAGGAACAGGTCACGGGCTGAACCGGCGGGAACCAGCAGTCGCCCTGCCCCATCACGGCGGATCAAATCGGCCAGTTCGGGGATATGGTGGTTGAGGTAGATGGTCGTCTCTGGGCTGACATCCACCTGCCCGTGATCGGCGGTCAACAGCAGCAGCGTCCGGTTGGCCTTGTCCTCTAACGTAGCATGGAGGAAGCGTTCCAGCGCCGTCATGACCAGATCAATCTCAGCGGCGAACTGGCGTGATGATGGGCCGTAACTGTGTCCAACTGAGTCGATCAGGTCATAATAGTAGAAGAAATAGGCTTTCGCTTTTTCAGCGACCACCGCGTCGCCCAGATTCAGCAACCCCTCAGCCAGCGACTTATAGCCACGCAGTTCCGCCCCGCGCAGCGCCAGATCAGCAAAGCCACCGCGTGTATAGGCCACATGTTGAAAAACATAGGACTTGACACCAAGCATCGCCAACTGCTCATAGACCGTCTGCCAGTTGAAGACCGAACCGGCGCTGATCCCTTCTGGCAGGCGAATGGTGCCATTCTCTTTGTCACCGGCATAGGAGAACAGCAGCGGCGCGATCAGGCGATCCAGAAAGGGTTCGTAGTAGAACCACTCATAGATGCCGCTCTCCCACACCGGCAGACCGAGATGGATGGTGGTCATATGCGCCGCTGTCGTTGAGGGAAACTGGGCGGTGATGCGTGATGCGACGCCACGCTGAAGAAAGCGCTGTAAAAACGGATACTGGTCGGCGTAGCGCTGAAAGAATGCCCAGCCGAAGGCATCGAGATAGAGCAGCACCACCTTGTCATAATGATCGGGTAAACCTGCCAGCACATCGCCCGGCATCCCCGATTGTCCACTCCCTGTCAGCAGACGTTGAATGAAGCCAGGGATCTGAGCGAAGTTGTAGGTTTCGCAGAGTGGCTTGCGGAAGTGGTGGTTCATACGGGAAGCGGTGACGGTCTGATCAGCAGTTGCGTTCCACATGGAGATGTCCTTTGCGTCGGTTGGCGAGGCCGATTATACTGCTACCGAGTGATTGAGCCGAACAGCATCGAGGAACTGAGCATGACGAGTCCCATCTGTACCATTGTCGGTGCCGGGCCAGGCGTGAGCATGGGGGTGGCGCAGCGCTTCGGACGTGAAGGCTACACAGTTGCGCTGGTGGCGCGGCGCGTTGAGGCGCTGACCCAGCAGGTTGAGGCGCTCAAAGCACAGGGCATTCAGGCGCAGGGGTTCGCCGGGGATGTGGCCGATGACTCATCAGTGAAGGGCGCGTTTGACCAGATCAAGTCGCAGTTGGGCGAGACCGAGGTGCTGGTCTATAACCCATCCAAGAGCAGCCAGGGCGGCATCAAGCTCTCCGGGCTGCTGGCGAGCGTCCTCATGGAAGACCTGAATGTGAACGTGGCTGGGGCGCTGCGCTGTCTGCAACAAACTCTGCCGGCCATGCGCGAACAGCGGCGCGGCACCATCCTCTTCACCGGTGGTGGGCTGGCACTTAATCCACGCCCGGATTACGGCTCGCTGGCGATGGGCAAGTCGGCGCTGCGCAATCTATGCTTCAGTCTGGCACAGGAATTGAACGACGAGGGCATCCATGTGGCGACGGTGACCATCGCCGGGTATGTTCAGTCCGGTACGCACTTCGACCCGGACAAAATCGCCGAAGCCTACTGGACGCTGCACCGCCAGCCCGCCGGAAGCTGGGAGACGGAAATCGTCTACCGGCAGGGGTAGCGCGAGGTACCGGTAGAATGCAGCGTTTCATCACGCGCGTGGTATTGCTGGGGTGGGCCCTGCTGGGTGTGATCGCCAGCGGCGCGGTGATGCTTCCACGATTGATTGGCGAAACAGTGTGCGTCGAGCTGACAGCAACTGTCAATGCCAGTGCGCGACAACCCTTCATCATGGATACCCGGCGCGGTTTCGTTGTGGCTGATCCGCGCCAGAATCAGTGGCCGTTCGGCTGGTTCAGCCCCACCCAAACCGACGCTTATCTGACTGCCCGCACTACCAATCCAGTACAGCATCTCTATGCGCTTTACAGCCACACGCCAGCTCAGCCGGATGGTGCGCTCCTGGAAGCAGAAACGATTTTCCAGACCTATTTCGAACAGGCGGATCAACGAATACGCTGGTCCGCCGATGCATCGCGCATCGCCTACATCTGGCAGACGGCGACTGGCGAGATGCAGTTCGCTATCGCCAATGCCGACGGAACCAACCGACGCAGCCATGCCATCCCTACCCCGCCCCTGCCCACGCCGCTGCTGCAAGCCATTGTGCAGAACTGGTCGGCAGATGGGCGCTACATCAGCACGATCACCCGGCACCTCAACGCGACGCTGTACACCTTCTGGGATACGGAGACGGTTCAGCCGATCAGCACGGGACTGGAAAACCAGTCATTGGTACGGGGAACCTGGTCGCCCGCTGGCAATCGTTATGCAGCGCTGCTCGAAAATGAACGCCAGCAGATTACTCACCTGCTAATCTGGGAGATGGGCGAAGTGGTTCAGCGAATCTCGCTGCCGGAATGGGACATTCAACATCTGGCATGGTCGCCAACGGGCGAGCATCTGGTGATTGGATACCGAGGGGTCATGGACAGAAATGCCAGAACACCTACTATCTGGCGCTTTGCCATTTACCAACGCACAGGAAATATGGTTGTCAACAACCTGGCGGGGACAGTCAATAACGTACCCGTATTCAATACCGGTACGTTTCTCGCGCCTAGCGGAGATGTCTTTATTCGCAGTTTTGGTTTCGAGTGGAGTGGGCTTTATCTGAATGCCGTTTGGTCTTCTGATGGGCGGCATTTCACATACCTGTACAGCCATCCTCAGCCTAATCGACCTCAAATTGATCTGATGACATTTGATTCCCTGACGGGCAAGACCCGAATGCTGCTATCCCACATCGCACCGGAATTCAAGGAAGGAATTTTTTATCTGATGCTCGGAAGCATGATAAACAATCGCTCGCTTGAGTCAATCGCTATGGCAGCTCAGGAAGATCGGCTGCTTATCCCGTACAGGATTGGCGAGAAGTTCCAGATCATTCATACCAATGCAGCCTGGGAAAACCCAATTGTCCTAGTAGAAGAGGCGGACGAGATCATTGATCCGATAGTGGACTATTCCATCACAAGCGCTTTCTGGGCTTCAGACCTAGTCAGTGCCGGACAGTTCGCTGCTGTGGCCTGGGCAGATCAACAATCCCGCAGACACCTGAGCTTGATTTCTTTTGACGGTCGTCAACGCCTCGACATCCCAGAAGAATTCCTCCAGATCTACAGCTACCGGTTTGTAGGCGAAGACTGGTTGGGATTCACAGCCCACAACGGCAACACTGTCGAAGTGTATCTCTATGACTTAAGAGATGTTCAGCTCTACATCGCTATGTCCGACATCGATCCTTTCACACACTGGAATGTCGCATTCGCGCCAAACCGCCAGTACGCCGCCATCATTTATAGCAATCGCACGATACCAGAACTGCAACTCTTTGAAATTGCCAGTCAAAAGTCTGTCTATCTTGGCGGTGCCGACTTCGCTCTGCCGTTATGGTCATCAGATAGTCTCAAATTAGCCGCTCTTTCTTTAGGGGATGCAGGCAGAAGCCTCAAGGTTTTCGAAGCGAGTGGTCAATTGCTTCATGAGTGGCAACTTGACGGCGAATTCGCCGCTGCTGATCGCCTGATCAACTGGACGGACTGCACCTGATCAGTTGGCAAATCAAGCCTTGCGGTCTCTATCAACTACAGCCACAGTCTCTTCCTCGCTTTGCAGCATCCAGGCGCGACCGGATGCCGATGCCGTACGCGGATAGAGCGTCATGAGCAAGTCCTGATTGGGACGCAGCACGGGCATGGTAGTGGGCTGAATCTGGATGCCGGGCTTGAGGCTGGTATGATAGGCCTGAGCCGCCATCGCCAGGATGAGCTGCATCTCCATGATGGCAAAGTTGTTGCCGATGCACAGGCGCGGGCCTTCGCCGAAGGGAACATAAGCCTGACGCGGGATGGCGCGTTCCGGGTGGAAGCGTTCGGGGTCGAAACGCTCGGCATCATCCCAGAAATCGGGATGGCGATGCACGACATAGGGACTGATGAGGACGGTGGTGCCAGCTTTCACGGGATGCCCGCCAATCGTATCGTCCGCGACGACTGTGCGTGGAATCAACCAGGCCGGCGGATACAAACGCATTGTCTCTTCGATAATCATGCGGCTGTAGGTCAGGCGCGGCACATCGGCAAAGGTGGGGACACGCCCGCCCAGCACCTCATCGAGTTCACGGTGCAGCCGCCGTTCGACTTCCGGGTGCTGCCATAGTAGATACCAGACCCAGGCCATGACGGTCGCTGAGGTTTCATGGCCGGCCATGAACACAGTGAATACTTCGTCGCGCACCTGTTGGTCGGTCATGCGTTCGCCGGTGTCCTGATCCTGCATATCGAGCAGCATCCCCAGCAGATCGCCGGACGGACTGGGATTAGCACGGCGATCCGCGATGAAGCGGTAGACCACGCGGTCAATCTGCTCCATCACCGCGCGGAACTCGCCATCGCCGGGGAGTGGGATGAAGTCGGGCAGGAAGAAAGTCCACATGCGGACGTTCATCAGCCGCAGCGCTTTGGTGAAGGCATCGACCATCGCACGGGTCTCATCGCGGTCAATACCGGTGCCAAACATGGCGCGGACGATGATCTGCATGGTGACTTCGGACATGGCA
The DNA here is from genome assembly GCA_022843385.1 of Anaerolineae bacterium. Classification (GTDB taxonomy): domain Bacteria; phylum Chloroflexota; class Anaerolineae; order Aggregatilineales; family Phototrophicaceae; genus CFX2. Next base: position 184,123 of record JALHNT010000002.1, read on the forward strand.
TGAGCCATTTCTACCGGCTGGCGGGCTTCGGAAGCGGTCTTCCAGTCCTTCAGCATCAAGTCAATCGAGTCGGTGATGGTGGTGGTCAAGTCGGCTAACTGCTGACGGTGAAAGGCGAGCTGCATGAGGCGACGCTGACGCAGCCAGTAATCGCCTTCGCTGGCGAGCAGACCGTTGCCGACCAGTTTGCGGATGGCAATCCACATCGAGCCTTTGCTGAAATTGCGCCAGTTGTCTTGCAGGACATAACGGACGTGATCGGGATGATGCACCAGCAGCAGTTGCGCCACTCCCAGATTCAGCGGCACCAGATCGCCCCGTTCGCGTTGGCTGTTGAGGAAGAAGTCCAGCGGATTCTTCGCCAGGCTGGGGACTGCCCCTACCCCATAGGCTTTCCACGTAGCTGTTGCCTGCGCCTGGTTGCTGTTCGACATAGTGTTGTCGGCCTTTTCTGGTGGCTGATGCATTTCTGAACATCATATACTAAGAAGGTAAATCTGCCTACCGGTTGATGACTTACGTCTCGTCATCTTCCGCTGGCGACTCTTCGACCAGCAAGCGCCGCAGCACTTTGCCGACGAAACTCTTGGGCAGCTCTTCGCGGAACTCGACTTCCCAGGGGACAGCATATTCCTTCAAGCGCCGCTTACAGAGGGTAATCAGTTCATCGGCTGTCAGCTTGGTGCCGGGACGTGGAACGACATAAGCCCGAATGCGCTGGTCACCATTCCCGCCGGAGACACTCAGGCCGACTACCGCCACTTCCTTAACGCCGGGATGTTCATACAGCACTTCCTCGACATCGCGCGGATAGACCTGATATTTGCCCGCCAGGATCATCTCTTTCTTGCGGCTGATGATCTGAAAATAGCCATCCTCATCCATGCGGGCGATGTCGCCGGTCAGCAGCCAGCCATCGGGCGAGAACGGCTGCTCCGAGTCCGCTTTGCCCAGATAGCCGATCATGACCTGCGGCCCGTTGACCGCCAGTTCGCCAATCTGCCCTGGTGGAAGGGGCTGCCCGGTCGCCAGATCGAGGATGCGGGCGTCGGTGCCGGGCATGGGGATCCCGATGCTGCCCACTTTTCGCAGTCCCCGCAGCGGGTTTGAGTGAGTGACTGGCCCGGCTTCGGTCAGGCCGTAGCCTTCCACCAGCCGACCACGAGTCAGTTTCTCGAAGGCTTCCTGCACTTCGACTGGCAGCGGCGCAGCGCCGGAGATGCAGGCTTTGATGCTGCTGATGCCGAAGTTACGCACATCCTTGAACTGGTTGATCGCCATGTACATCGTCGGCACGCCGGGGAGCAAGGTGGGCCGGTAGCGCTTGATGGTTTGCAACACATCGCGGGTGACGAAATTGGGCAGGATAACGATGCGCGCCCCCAGCGCAATCGGCACATTCATGGCTGCGGTCATGCCGTAGCTATGGGAAAACGGCAGGACCGCAAGCACCGTCTCATACCCTTCTTTGAGGTCGGCAATCCAGTGCCGGGTTTGCAGGGCGTTCGCCAGCACCGCGCGATGACTGAGCATCACGCCTTTGGGCTTATCGGTGGTGCCGCCAGTGTATTTGATGACAGCCACCTCATCCGGTTCCACCTCGACCTGCGGGCGCGTGGGTGGATGGGAGCGCAGCAGGTGAGTCCAGAGTATCTCGCGCTTCTGCAGACCATCCGGCAGACGATGACCTTCCTTTTGCTCGCGCTGCAAGCTGAACATCATTTGCTTGAGCGGTGACAGATAATCCTTGACTGAGGTGAAGATCACGCCGCGTAGTTCGGTACGCGCCAGGACATAGCGCGCTGTTTCATGAAACAGGGTCAGCGTGACCAGAAAATCGGCGGCTGAGTCCTTGATCTGGCGCATCAGTTCGTCACGTTCATTGACCGGGCTGGTGGAAACGACAACGCCGCCGGCTTTGAGGATGGCGTAGTAGGCGATCACATATTGCGGCGTGTTGGGGAGCAGCAGCATGACGCGCGTCCCCTTCTCGCAGCCTAATGAGCGCAGGGCATTCGCCAGTCGGTTGGCTTCGGCATCCAACTGGCGATAATTGAGTGTGCGTCCACCAAAGACCAGTGCCGGACGATTGCCAAAACGACGGACAGCGCTGTGCAGCAGGCGAAAGAGCGGGCGTTTGGGCAGCCCCAACATCAATGGCACACCCTGTTCGTAGTGTTTAGCCCAGGGACGATTCGAGATGAAGGATGGATCGGTGCGCTTGCCCCACCAGCTCGGCTCATCCACCGCGCCGCCGACAAAGCGACTGATAGCACGGTTGACAGCTTCAGCCCGTTCCAGCGGCACCAGATGGCGCGAGACGCCGATGTTGACATCTTCGGCGTTCGGTATCGTCCGCGCCACTTCTTCAAAGACGGCTGTGGGGTAAACCTGATCGCGCTCGCCGCGGATGACCAGCACCGGCATCCGCAGATCACGGAACATGCTCCAGCCGTTCCAGCGCGACATATTGTTGAAGTAGATGTTCTTCAGCACGTGCGCCTGGGCAGCCAGTTGTTTGCGGACGAGGCGCTGCACCGGTGACAGGATCGCCAGCGGCAGCCGCAGCGCCATCACGGCCCCGCCGAGCAACGGATACTCGCCCGTGGTGGCAATCAGCACCAGATGGGAAATATCCTGCGGACGGCGATGAGCGAACTCGGTGACAATCGCGCCGCCAAAAGAATGCCCGACCAGGATGAAGGGGAGCTGCACATCCAGCCGCTTTAGCAGCCTATCGAGATCAGCCTGCATCTCATCCATCGAATAGGAGGTATAGGGCGCATCCGAGCGCCCGTGACCTCGCACATCGTAGGCGATCACGCGGTAGTTATCAGAAAAGGCCTTGAGCTGATTCTGCCACTGCATGGCATAGCCGCCAAAGCCATGCACAAACACCATCGTGCCGATGGCCTTTTCCGGGGCAACTTCAATGTAACTGAGGCGGACGGGCGGGTTATCCGAAACCAGAATATCTTCGCGGTAAAGCTCTAGATCGACCTGCACAGGCCATCCCCCTCTTTTTTCAAGAATATCTCTTAAGGCGATTATATCCCATGCCAGTAGCAGAAGCGCGTCGTCAATAGCCAACACCAATCCGCCGCAGAATCCCCCAACTTCTAGGGGTTGTCATTCTGTAACGCTATTGATCCGTACAAAAAGCGTACACTGGTACAGCGCTGGTAGGTCAGTGCATCGAAATTGTCTTGTGCAGCCAAAATCGACAGGGGGTTTTGGATTATGCCCGATTTCTATCGCCTCACGATTCCAGAGAGCATCGCTGCCCTCAAAACCGACATCAGCACCGGATTGAATGACACGGAAGTTGCCAGCCGACAGACCGAGCATGGCAAGAACAGTCTGCCAGCCGGCGAAGGCGTGAACTGGCTGAAGCTGATTCTGGCACAGTACACCGAGTTGATGGTCATCATCCTGATTGTGGCGGCGATCATTTCTGCGCTGCTGGGCGACACCAAAGATGTGATCGTCATCGTCGCTATCGTGATTCTGAACGCCATCATTGGCACCTATCAGGAATTTCAGGCGGAGAAGGCGTTGGCCGCCCTGAGCGCCATGCAGGTACCGCTGGTGCGGGTACGGCGCAAGGGGAAGCTGGAACAGATCAGCGCCGAAGACCTGGTTCCAGGCGACATCGTCATCCTGAGCGAAGGGGATCGTATCCCGGCTGATGGGCGCATCATCGAATCAGTCAATCTGAACATCGACGAGTCAGCGCTCACCGGCGAATCCGTACCAGTGGAGAAAAAAGCCGACCGGATGACCGATGAGGCAGCGGTGGCCGTCGCTGACCGCCATAACATGGCTTTCATGGGATCAGCCGTCACCTATGGGCGCGGCGAGCTGGTGGTGACCGAAACCGGTCTCAAGACCGAGTTAGGCAACATCGCCGCCATGCTGCTGCAAGTCGAGCAAGGGGTCACACCGCTGCAACGCCGCCTGAACCGGTTGAGTCAGATTCTGGCGATGGGGGCCGGTATAGTGGTCTTCATCGTCTTCATCGCCGGCGTGATACGCGGCATTCCGATTCAGGAGATGTTCCTGACCTCGATCAGTCTGGCGGTGGCTGCCGTCCCAGAAGGATTACCAGCGCTCATCACCATCAGCCTGTCGTTGGGCGCGGCGCGGATGGTGCGGCGTCATGCGCTGATCCGGCGGCTGCCGGCTGTCGAGACGCTGGGTTCAGTCACGGTGATCTGCTCGGACAAGACCGGCACACTGACCAAGAACGAGATGACTGCCACCCAGATCGCGCTGCCGGGGCGGGAGTCCATCGACATCGGCGGGGTTGGCTACGCCCCCAAAGGTGACTTCAAGAGCGCGGGCAAATCCATCGAGATCGGCCAGGAGCAGCAGGTAAAGCGCTTCCTCTGGGCCAGCAGCCTGTGCAACAATGCACATTTGCAGTCAGGGGAACAAAGCAACAGCTACACCATCCTGGGTGACACGACCGAAGGTGCACTGCTGGTCGCGGCGGAAAAAGCGGGCTATCAACGACACGCGCTGGAGACTCACCTGCCGCGCGTGGCTGAACTCCCCTTCAGCAGCGAACGCAAAGCGATGACCACCATCCACGAAATCAGCGCGGTAGCCGACGCGAAACTGTTCGGCGACCAGCGCTACATCGCCCTCACCAAAGGTGCGCCGGATCAACTGCTGGAATGGGCAACGCATGAGTATCATCAGGCTGGGCTTCAGGCGCTCACACCGGAGCGGCGACAGGCTTACAGCGCACAAGTGGATCAGATGGCGCAGGGCGGGCTGCGCGTCCTGGGACTGGCCTGTAAATCCTTCGACCAACTACCAGAGACTCTGACGCCGGCGTTTGAGCGCGAATTGACCCTGCTAGGCCTGATTGGAATCCTTGACCCGGCGCGTCCCGAAGCCCGTGAGGCGGTGAAAATCGCCAAAGAGGCCGGCATCCGTGCGGTGATGATTACCGGCGATCATGCCCTGACTGCCGAAACCATCGCCCGCGATCTCGGCATCCTGAGCAACGGGCAGAAAGCGGTGACGGGCAACCAGCTTGAAGCGATGACCGAGGCCCAAATGCTGAAGAGCTTCGAGACCACATCGGTTTACGCCCGCGTTTCACCGGAACATAAACTGAAGCTGGTGCAGGCACTACAAAGCCAGTCGCAGATCGTGGCGATGACGGGCGATGGAGTGAATGATGCGCCAGCCCTCAAGCAGGCTGATATTGGCGTGGCGATGGGGATCACCGGGACGGATGTCAGCAAGGGCGCAGCGGCGATGGTGCTGACCGATGACAACTTCGCCTCGATTGTGGCCGCGGTGGAAGAAGGCCGCGTCATTTACGACAATATCCGCAAGTTCATCAAATACTTGCTTAGTTCAAACGTCGGCGAAATCCTGGTGATGTTCGTCGCGCTGGTCGCCGGGCTGAAGATTCCGCTGCTGGCAATCCAAATCCTGTGGATCAACCTGGTGACCGATGGGCTGCCGGCTATCGCGCTGGGCTTTGAACCGGCTGAAGACGATGTGATGAAACGCAAGCCACGTCCACTGAGCGAAAATATCTTTGCTGGCGGGATGGGCATACATATCATCTGGGTGTCGATCCTGCTGACAACCCTGACGCTGGGCAGTTATCTCTATGGCTATGCCTCACACGATCTCGACCCCTTCAGCCCGACGCTGGCGGTTGAGCATCTGGATTATGCCACGCTGCAGAGCCTGATTGATGCGGATGCCTTCGCCCGTTTGGTACCAACCGATTGGGATGCCCTGACGCTGGAAGAACGCAGCGAACTGCTGCTGGCGCACGAACGAGATGCGGCAGAGGGAGAAACCGGCAGTGGTGGCATCCTGGGAGAAGCCGAACAACTGCCGCGCACACTGGCCTTTTCGGTGCTGGCGATGGGGCAGATTTTCCATGTCGTCGCCATCCATGCCGGGGACAAGGCTTCGTTCTTTCAGGACTGGTTCGGGAAGAATCGGCTGCTGCTCTACGCCGTCATCTCGACGACCCTACTGCAACTGGCGGTCATTTATGTGCCGATCATGGAGCGCACGTTCGAGACCTCGCCCCTAAGTCTGGGCGAGCTGCTGCTGACCTTTGGATTGGCGTCGGTCATCTTCATCGCGGTGGAAATCGAAAAGGCCATGCGCCGTCGACGCCAGGCACAGATGATTCCCGGCTAACCGGTGCTATCAGTCATTACGCAGTGGAGGCGTCAGGCCGCGTTGTTCCAGCCAAGTGAGAATGCGCTGCACCGATTGGTCTACAGGCTCCTGGTCGGTACGGATGTGCAGGTCAGGGGCTTCCGGCGCTTCATAGGGATCGTTGACGCCGGTGAAGTTAGGGATTTGACCGGCCAGGGCTTTGGCATACAGCCCTTTCACATCGCGGGAGGCGCAGACTTCCAGCGGCGCATCGACAAAGACTTCGATGTAATTGGTCGTTTCCTGACGGATGACCTGGCGCATGGCGCGATAGGGCGAGATGAAAGCCGCCAGCACGGCAACATTGTTGCGACTGAGGAGTTTCGCCACAAAGGTGACGCGCTCAATGTTCTTGTCACGATCTTCTTTGGAGAAGCCGAGATCGCGGGTAAGCGACTGACGAACGGTGTCGCCATCCAGCCGTTCGACGCGCATCGTTCGTGTGCGCATGGCCTGCTCGACGGCCACTGCCAGGGTGGTCTTGCCTGAGCCAGAGAGTCCAGTGAACCAGAGTACGAAACCGGGATGTTGGAGCATGATGTTTCTTAGGTTGGGTTGGCGTAAGCGCGCATCAGGATGCGGCTGACTTCTGGGCGGGTAAATTCAAGCGGCAGCAGTTCACCGGCACTCAACTTGGCGCGCACCTGGGTGCCGCTGAGGTGCAGCCATTGAGACGACTCATGCGGACAGGTCTTGGCGGTCACAATCTGGCCGCAGGCGAAGCAGTGAAAAGCATGTTCAAACAGAATCGGTGTGATGCCGATGGCGGCCGGATCAAATTCATCGAAGATCAACTGGGCATCATAGGTGCCATAGTAATTGCCCACGCCGGCGTGGTCGCGCCCGACGATGAAGTGGGTACAGCCATAATTCTTGCGACAGATGGCATGGAAGATAGCCTCGCGCGGGCCAGCATAGCGCATGGCAGCCGGAAAAGCACTGAGCAGCACCCGATTGGCTGGATAGTAGTGTTCCAGGATGGCGTGATAACTTTCGACCCGCACTGCCGCCGGGATGTCATCGGATTTGGTCTCGCCGACCAGTGGATGCAGCAGCAGACCATCGACCATTTCCAGGGCGCACTTCTGTAGATATTCATGCGCCCGATGGATGGGATTGCGCGTCTGGAAAGCGACGATGCGCCGCCAGCCGCGCTCGGCGAACAGGGCGCGGGTTTGTTGGGGTGTACGGTAAATATCTGCAAAGCCCGGCTGGGGTTCGGTCAGCAGCCAGACGTCACCAGCCAGGTAGATGTCCCCCTGCGCCATCAGCCGTGCTACGCCGGGATGGGCCCCATCGGTGGTGCGATACACCTGTTGGGCTTCCGCCGTTTTGTCGTAGCCGAATTTCTCGGTCAGGTGCAGCAGACCAACCCGCTCACCGGCACCGTTCGCCAGCGCCACCCACTGCCCCACCGTCAGACGATCCGCATCCCCGGATGTCACCGGCAGCGTGATCGGCAGCGACCAGGGAAGTCCGTTGGTCAGGTGCATTGTGGAAACGACGGATTGATAGTCAGCGCGCGTCATGAAACCCGTCAACGGGCTGAACACACCGGTCGCAATCAGCTCCAGATCGGACAGTGACACTTCAGACAGCATTACCACCGGCGCAGCATCGGCCAACGAGCGCAGTTCATCAGCCTGTGCGCCACCTGCCAAACGATTGATGAGAACGCCGCCGTGTGGAGGGATGGGGTTTGAAGGGTGTGCCATGAAGTCAACAATCATCCAGAGTAGGGTTCGGCGCTATTGTACCACTTTTCTTAAGCCTGCAACTTTTCAAATGATCCGCTGACCGAACAATCCGGCGGCCAGGTCAACTGCAACGGCGGCGGTGCGATTGCGCTCATCCAGGATGGGATTGACCTCAACAAAATCAACCGAGCTGACACGACTATCATCGGCCAGTATTTCCATGATGAGGTGGGCTTCGCGCACCGTCAGGCCACCGGAAACCGGCGTCCCGACACCCGGCGCGACGCTAGGATCGAGCGAGTCCATATCGAAACTGACATGAATCGAGTCGGCTCCGTACAGCACATCAAGGGTGGTACGCATGGAAGCAGCCATGCCGTCCTCATCAATATCGCGCATGGTGATGACCTTGATGCCGGCTTGTCGGATCGCCACCCGTTCCGCCGGGTCGAGATCACGAGTGGAAATCATGACGATGTTATCCGGGTCCAATAATCGTTCGCCGATCCGCAGCGGCGGGGGACATTTGCCCATCAGGGCTGCGGCCACCATGCCATGCACATTGCCGGACGGGGTGATCTCCGGCGTATTATAATCACCATGTGCATCCACCCAAATCACACCGACCCGATCAGCACGATAAAGCGCACCGGAAATGCTGCCGAGGGCGATACTATGGTCGCCGCCGAGGACGATCATGCGCTCATCCGATTCAATGGCGCGGCGCACTGTGCTGTGCAGCCGTTGACAAACATCCGCAACCGCCGAGGCGTTGAGCATCTTTTCCTCGCCCGGCAGATGATTGACTTCTTCGGCCACCGGGACAGCGATGTTGCCCCAATCACGCACGGTATGCCCCAGCGCTTCCAGCCTTCTCTGCAGTCCCGCGTAACGCACCGCGCTCGGCCCCATATCGACGCCGCGCCGGTTCTGCCCCAGATCCATCGGTACGCCGCAAATCCCAATCGGACGAGTATCATTCGCCATACCATCCCCCTTCGCTTTCCGAAACAAAACGACCAGCCGGTTCATTGCGCTGGTCGTCAATCCTTCACTTCAACGGCTAATGGTTCACCGTTCGGCGCGATTCAACCGCTGACCGATGCCGACAAGGAAAATGCTGAACACATAGAGCATTAGCAGCGGAATAATCACCAGCCCCATGTTCACCGGATCAACCGTTGGTGTAATGACCGCCGCCGCGATGGCTGCGCCGACGATGGCGATGCGCCAATTCTTGATGAGCACCTGCTGTGTCACAAAACCCAGCACCGATAAGACGAAGAAAATCAACGGCGTTTCAAATGCCACACCCATCCAGAAGAGCAGCGAGGTGACAAAACCCAGATAACGATCGGCCGTCCAGAAGGCTTCAAAGATTTCTGGCTCGAATCCCACCAGAAAATCCAGCGCTGGCGGGATGAGGATGTACCAGGCAAACGCTACACCGATCAGGAACAGAACCGTCACAGGGGGGATTGAAATCAGGAGCAGACGTTTTTCCTTCTGCGTGAGGCCAGGAAGGACAAACATCAATAGTTGATAGGTGATCATCGGGATCGACAGGATGGCGCCAACCAGCAGTGCGACGCGAAAATACTGGACAATCGCGCCGGTCGGATCGGTGAAGACCAGTTGTTGACCATAGGGCTGTACAAGAAATTTCAGGACAGGTTCAGCTACGACTACACCGATAACGGTACCAATAACCAGCGCCAGCGACGCCTTGAACAGGCGTTGGCGCAGCTCATCGAGATGGTCGAAGAAACCCATCCGAGCGCCTTCACCGTCCTCAGGTTCAGCGACCGGCTGTGGCGCGGCTGGAACGGGAGTCTGTTTGCTCGGTGGGGGCGTGACCTTAGGTTTCGGAAGCATCGACATCTAATTCCTCCGACGGAAACAGCTTACGAATGGCGTCACGGTCATTATCGGCGATCATCGCCAGGGCACCATTGATGAAGCGGGTCGAACCATCTGAACCAAATACATTCGCCAGTTCAACCGCTTCGGCGATGATGACTCCCAGTGGCATGTTGGGCAGAAGCACCATTTCAGCCACCGCCATACGCAGAATGTTGCGGTCAATGATCGAAAGCTGGTTAATGGAGAATTCAGGCGCAAACGGCTGTATGTAGGCATCCAGCGACGGCGTCTGGCCGGCAACCGCCTGAACTAAGGCGCGTACATGGCGTTGGGTCTTGCTAGTCATCGTTCCGGCTTCACTAAGCTGGGCTGTCAGCACTTCACCGAGAGGATGACGAGCGCTGTCGATCTCATAAAGGATTTGCAACGCTAAACGACGGGCGATGCTGCGCTCGGTCTGCGCGGGTGAAGGCTCGATGACCTCCACATCCATATTGTCGCGATCCAGTTCCGGAATATCAGTCATGTTCTTGAATGGGATTTCCACTAATTGTCCCTCAGTGTACCGCATAAAGCCACATTTGCCTATGGATGGGAGACTTGACAGGTCACAAAGGGTCATGATACATTGATCCTCAAGGGGTCATACCGGTTCAACCTATCCATCAGCAGCTCACTAAAGGACAAGGACTCAGCATGGCAATCAAGGGACATCTTCAGCCCGGAATCGACATACGACATTCGTATACTCAGCCTGCTTACCATTCGAGGCCCTCACAACGGGTCAGTTAAAGAGCCGCAGGCGTAGCGTTTGCGGCTCTTTTTTTTCGCGAAAGGCATCCATTCTCATGAATCATCACTGGTGGACAGAACTCTACTTCAGTCAACACAAACAGCACGAATATCAGCGACAGGCCGCACAAGAACGCCTGGCAACCCTACGGCCAAACGACCGCCGCTCTAGAGTAGCCGCCTGGTGGACGCGATGGTTCCGCTGGCATGCCACGCCACAGCCCGAAGCAGCAGCCGCACTGGACTACGCCCCTACCCCGTAGTCACCACATTCAGCGACGCGCATCAAGTCTGGTGCGCGTTTTCTTTTCCCTCATGGCGCAGTACCATATACGTCACGATCACAGCAGACTGGATTGCACCATGAAAAAAATGGCGATCATTTTCGATTTCGGCGGTGTCTTCATGAAGACCATCGATTACACCCCACGGCAGCGTTGGGATGAACGGCTGGGCTTAACGCGAGATAGCGTGGAGCGCGTGGTGCACGGCAGCGAAAGCTGGCGACAGGCACAGATTGGCACCCTCTCGTTGGAAGCTTATTGGGCTGATGTCGCCAATCAGCTCCATCTGGACGCAGCGTCAACCCGGCAATTGGCAGAAGACTTTTACAGCGGCGATCAACTCGATCAAGAGCTGGTCGCCTTTGCCCGCCAGCTTCGAGCAGCCGGACACCCGGTAGCGTTGTTGAGCAATGACTCCCCTGCCCTGAGCGGCAAACTGGAGCGCCTGGGCATTCATGACTTGTTCCAACCGCTGGTGATCTCCGCCAATATTGGGGTGATGAAGCCAGCAGCAGCGGCCTATCAGACGGTGTTGGAGCAGATGCGAATCGAGCCAGGTGACGCCATCTTCATTGACGATATGCCGGCCAACATCGAAGGTGCCCAGGCTGTCGGGCTGGAGGCCATCCGGTACACCGACACGCGCAGTGTCATCGATCAACTCACTGCACGATTGCAGTCCCAGCACTGAAACGGAAAGTTGTCAAGCACCTACAAATTCGCTCCATAAAGAGTCTTGGACTAAACCTTTAGAAGTCTCCAGTTGATGCAAACGCACTGATGCATTCGTTTGAGCTGGGTTAGGAAGAATTTGAACAGCGATAGAAACCTGAAGAGTCGTTGTAATACTATTCGTCAGATTACCTGCTCTTGCCTGTTTATCAGGCAGATATACTGATTTCAAGGATGAGTTGGTTTTCAGCCCAAGCCGGATATGCTAGTATTGAGCGAAGATGGCATTAATCATCAAAGGGATTATTCATGAACGGTCTGGACATCAATGACATCATTCGGGCATTAGGTCCACGGTCTGGCATCGATCTGCTTTATGACATCATGCTGTACCTGATGTTCTTCCTCGATCTGATCCTGATGTTCATGCAGGGCGACAAGGAATTGATTACAACGGTATTTGCCGGTAGCGCCGCGGCGCTGGCAGTAGTTGCCAAGCTGAATATCTTCCCGCCTAAGAACTTCGGGAGCCTGGTACTGAACGCAGGCTTATTGATTCTGCCACTGCTAGTGACTGGCATCAGCAAACAGGACAAATCACGCCCGGTTGGGGTGATCGTCAGCATCATCAGCGGGCTGCATTTCTTCCTGTTCTGGTTCATGGAACAACGCTGATCAGCGAGACGGAACCGCCCATAGCGTCTGTCCATCCGTCCAGAAATGAACCGTGCCGTCTCGGTCAGTGCGAAACACCGGCCGTGTCTGGAGTGTTTCGAGCGCTGCCTCGTCCGGCTGTCCAAAGCGGCTGGACACATCCACTTGCAGCATGATGGCGCTGGGTTGAACCGCCTGCAAGAAGGCCGGCTCAAGGCTGTCACGCTGGGCCTGAGATGGAATTTGCAGCACCGTTGCCAGCGGCCAGCGCTGACCCTGCAATATCTGCGCCTGGCCCGATGGACTGAGGTCTGAAGGCAGTAGAAATGATATGTCGCCATAGGTCAAGCGAAGAGTCAGAGCATCATCATCGCGCCGCGCATCTTCCGCCGGGGTCTGCATCGGATACAGCACTTCCAAGCGGACACCATCGCTCAATTCGACTCCATAGCCAGCCGTTACCGCGACAACCTCAGTGACTTCGTTCAGCTTTGCCAGCAGCGCCTGATATTCCGGGCGCGGATCGCTGGAGCCATTGGTCAACGCAACCCCGATCTGATAGCGATCCAGGAGTCGTGGCAGCGCGATGAAATCATCGGGGTCGGGCTGGGTCAGGATCAGCATCTCGATTTCACGATCATTGAAGGGCAGCCGATCTCCCAATGCGGTTAGTAGCCGCGATGGAAAACGTCCGCCATCGATCAGGATGTGCGCTCCATCCGGCGATTGAATCAGGATGGCATTGCCGGGCCCCATATCGAGCATCCAGACATGCAATTTCCCATCCGGACGGCTGAGGTAAAGGATGAGCATAAGCAGCGCCAATCCGGAACCCGATACGAGCAGCGTGGTTGTCACCAGCCGATGACGCATGTATCGGGCAAGCACCATCGGCCAGGACGGTCGGGCGGCCACCATGAGCGCTCCTCCGATCAACAGGGTATAAAACAGGGTGATCCAGCGCGGTTCGACCTGGAGTTGAATCTCGGCAAAAGGCAATCGCGCGAACAATCGCACGACATCGATGGTCCACGAGAGCAGCAGCATATCGAGCCAATAGAGAAGCTGTGCCAGCGGGGGCAGGATGAAAGCGATCAAGGTCGCCACCAGCCCCAGAATGAGCAGCACCGCCTGTACCGGCAGCACCAGGAGATTGACGACCAGTGAGAGCAGAGAAAGACGCTCGAAATACAATACGATCAGCGGAAGCGTGGTGATCTGCGCCGCGATCGAGACGACCAGCGGCTCGGCAAGGAAATCACCAACGCGCGACGCGGATGAACGTGGCAGCACATGACTCAGCCCGTTGTTGAACAGTTGAGTGAAGGGCGTAGCGAAGAGTGCTAACCCCAGCGTGGCGAAAAAGCTGAGTTGAAAGCCGACATCCCACAGTATCAATGGATTGGCAAGGGACATCAGCAGTGCGACGAAGGCCAGCGAAGCCGGTACATAGCTCTTGCGACGAATAACCGCGCCAATCACCAACATACTCGACATGATGGCGGCGCGCACGACCGAAGCGCTAGCTCCAACCATGACCGAATAGATGACCAGAGTCGATATGCCAATGACGGCAGCCCAGCGGGGACGAACCCGAAAGCGCTGCAACAATCCCATCACGACGCCAGAGAGGATCGCCATGTTGAAGCCGCTGATGGCGATGATATGCGAAGCACCAACGGCGCTGAATGCATCCGACACTTCGGGTGGCAGGCCACGCGCATCCCCCAGCAGAATACCCATCAGCAGCGAGGCATCCGGCTCGGGCAAACTCTGTGCAATGGCGCGGCGGGCGCGATCCTTGAAGTCAAAGATCGCATCCATGACCGGATTTGCCCGATCTTCCCCGATCAGACGCACAGCGGCGTTGGGCATAATGCTGAAGATGCCGTAGCGCGCCAGATAATCCTGATAAGAAAAGGTGTCGCCAACAAAGGGTGTCCCTAAAAAGCCGCTGGCGGCAATCCGATCACCGTAGTGAATAGTCGAGTCCAGCGGAGCCTGTACCAGCACCAGGCCACTGGTGAAGGTGTTGATGAAATCGTGGGTGATGACTTCGACTTCAACGCGCAGATCAACGCGGTTATCACGCACATCGGGTTCAGCCACCACGATTCCACGCAGGGTGACATTCCATTCACCATTGTATTGAGCGACACGGCTGGTGAGTGGGACGATGCTGTAACGAGCAGCGCCCAATGTGAAGGCAACGGCGGCCAGGAGCAACCAGCGCCAACGACGACGCGCGTGGAGTAAGCCGACAGCCAGCGCCAAGATGAGCGCCAGCAGCAACCAGGCCAGAGGTGCCTGTCCCCACAAGCCGGCAGCGATTAGAATACCCGCCACCCAGCCGAACGTTAGATAGATGATCCGCATAAATCAGACTTCATGGTTGCAGAACAACGTTTCATGGAAAACATTACGGAAAACAAAAAAGGGTATCGAAATGGATACCCTGGCAACCGATCAAACCCAAAACTTACTTGTTGTTCTCTTTAGGCGATTCGATGCGCCCACCCACTTCAACCACTTGGCGCGGCATGGGCGCAGGGAATTGAGCTGGCGGCAGCGGTTGAGCAGCGCCGGTGGTGGCCGCTTCATTGATGCCATTGCGGACCGTGTTGAGTGCCCGAGCGAGCTGTTGTTCCAGTTTGCTCAGGGTCTCCAGTACATAACGATCGGCTTCAGCCGTGATGTTCTCGGCTTCCTGACGGGCCTGCTCGATGATGTTGGCGGCGCGGCTCTGGGCAGCCTGAACTGTCGCTTCACGATCGAGGAGCTGGTTGCCCTGCTCCCGCGCACCCTGAATGATGCGGGCGGCTTCCTCGTTCGACTGTGCCAGGATGCGGTCACGCTGCGCCAGCACCCGCGAGGCTTTCTCGATTTCCTCGGGTATCGAAATTCGCATCTGGTCAATCAATTCCAGAGCGCGTTCTTCGTCAATCATGGTGAACTTGCTAAAGGGCATATGACGCCCTTCGTCAATCAAGTCCTCCAGACGGTCTACCAGATGCTGAATATCCATGAACTATTCCTCCATATGACCGTACCTGATCGCAATCAGGACTCAGTTTGCTGCGAATATCGGCGTTTCAGCGCCTCGACAACATGAGGGGGCGTCATACCCGACACATCGCCACCCAGTTCAGCAATTTCTCGAATCATCGTCGAACTGATGTAGAGATACCTCTCATCGGTCATGATGGCAATCGTCTCAATGTCCGGAGCTAATTTGCGGTTATTGAGTCCCATACGAAACTCAACTTCAAAATCCCCAAACGCTCGCAACCCCCGAATGAGCGCCATCGCACCAATCTGTTGTGCATAGTGTACTGCTAAGGTAGAGAACTGCGCAACCTGAATATTACTATAATCCGTGAAGGCTTTTCGCGCCAGCGCTACCCGTTCGTCCACAGTGAACAGCAAATTCTTCTTGGGTTTGTCGAAAATTGCTATCACAACCTCATCAAATATTTTAGAGGCGCGCAGCGCTACGTCAATGTGACCATAGTGTATGGGGTCGAGCGAGGCGGGATACAGCGCCCTTCGCAGCATCATGATCTCCTTGTGATGAAATCACAAGGGCGCACCGATACTGTGCGCCCTGTCTGGCAAATTCTGAATTTTTCGTGAATTTTAGCTCACATCGCTGCGTTCATCCCGCAGCATGGTGACGCGCTGCGCCAACAGCCGATGCCCTGGCTGGGACAGCACCGGATCTTCTTCGTAGATGGTGCGGGCTTCGCGCTGCGCCAGAGCCACAAACTCAGGGGTCATCAGTTCAGCGAGCTGTAAACGACTGCCTCCGCTCTGACGAGTCCCTACCAGATCGCCAGCACCGCGCAGCTTCCAATCCATCTCGGCCAGACGAAAACCATCATTGGTATCTTCCATGACCTGTAAGCGCTGGTTGGCCTCATCGGTACTGGTATCGGACAGCAGAAGGCAATACGAGGCATGTTCACCACGCCCGACTCGACCACGAAATTGATGCAACTGCGCCAGACCAAACCGATTCGCACCTTCGATCACCATGACAGTGGCATTCGGGACATTCACGCCGACTTCGGCTACGGAAGTCGTCACCAGCACATCAAAAGCACCCGAACTGAACGCTGCCATGACATCATCTTTTTCAGCGGGTCGCATCCGGCCGTGTAGCAGGCCGACGCGATGACGGAAAAAGACCTGCTTCAGCCGTTCATAGGCTTCAACCGCAGCCGGCGCTTCGATCTTCTCCGAGGCTTCGACTAACGGATGGACTACGAATGCCTGCCGCCCCTGATTCATCTGGGCTTCAATGAACTTGTACACACGCTCACGTTCAACTGGCTGAATGACCTTAGTCTGAATCGGGATACGCCCCGGCGGCATCTCGTCGATGATGCTCAGGTCGAGATCAGCATGAATAGTCAGCGCCAGCGTGCGTGGGATCGGCGTGGCGGTCATGACCAGCAGGTGTGGGTTTGTGCCTTTGCCGCGCAGGGCTTTGCGCTGCTCGACACCAAAGCGGTGCTGCTCATCAACAATCGCCAGTGCCAGATCCTTGAACTCGACGCCTTCCTGAATCAGGGCATGAGTTCCGATGACAACATCGATGGAGCCATCAGCCATGCCGCGATAGATCGACTGCCGTTCACTGGTTGACAACGAGCCAGTCAATAAGGCAACAACCGGCGGGCGTTCAACAGGCATCTTCGCCAGGGTCGCACTGACACTGCGGTAATGCTGCTCGGCCAGGATGCTGGTTGGCACCATCAGAGCAGCCTGTTTACCCTGAACTAGCGCCATGGTGATCGCCACAATCGCAACAGCGGTCTTACCTGAGCCGACATCGCCCTGAACCAGCCGGTTCATCGGGCGCGATGACTGAACATCGCGGCGGATGTCATCAATCGCTCGACGCTGTGCACCCGTCAGCGGATATGGGAACAGGGATTGGATGAGTGACTCAAGCTGTTCCGGGTTGACCTCCAGCGGGACAGCTGGCACCGACTGCCACTCACGACGATAACCGAGCATGGTCAGTTGCAGCAGCAGCAGTTGATCGAAGACGAATCGACTGCGCGCGTGCTGAAGATGATCCCAGCTCTCAGGGAAGTGAATCTGTTTGATCGCCCAGCCCAGATCCGCCAGTTCAGACCGCTCCAGCGTCGTTTCCGGGACATAGTCCGGCAAGCGTTCTGACCAGTATTCAATGGCATTCTTCATGAGCTTGCGCAAGGTGCGCTGACTCAAGCCTTCGGTCAGCGAATAGACGGGGACGATGCCAACAGTGTTGAGGTGATCGACTTCCAGCGGTTCCCATTCGGGACCAATCATTTGCGCCTGGTCGCGGAACATGGTGACCGGCCCGCTGAGGACCAACTGCTGTCCTTTGCGCACCTGACGGATCATGAAATGACGACCAAAAAAGGTGACACCCATCCGGGCAGTGCCGTCATCAATGATGATGAAGAAGTCCTTGCGATTGCCGCGCCCGATCCGAATTTCGGCGTGCATGACCGTGCCAATCACCGTAACATCAACGTCCGGGTCAGGGGTCAACTGGGCAATCGTGCGCATCCGGGTATAGTCATCGTAGCGGCGCGGGTGATAGTCGAGCAACTGGCCGAGTGTAACAATGCCGAGTCGTTCGAGCAGCTTGGCTGTCCCCTGCCCTACCCCTTTGATGGTTGTCACCGATTGACGAAGCCCGTTCAGCAGGTCTTCAGCTTCTTCTGGCGAGCGCGACGGTCGAGGACGGCGTGGCACCCGAGTCAAACGCGGTGGTGCCGGTAAATCGAGTTCAACCACCTCGCGGCCTCGCCCCTTACCACGTGACCGACTCGGTGCATCATAGTTGTCGTAGCCCATGCCATCGCCATCAAAGCGTTCCACTTCGCCTGAGTCGCCATCATCATCGTCGTGAGAGTCAGCGAAAGACCCCCGTGATGGTTTCTGCTGCGACGGGCGTGAAGCTGCTGGCCGGTTATCGCGCTGCTGCGACGGCGGCTGGGGTCGATTGGGTTGGGAAGAGGCGGCAGGTCGATTCTCCTCCCCTTCGGGACGCGGAGATCGCTTCGGGCGATCGGGTCGTTTACCGCGTTCAGGCGCTGACTGCGGCGGCTCCTCAGCCGGTTTAGTGCGCACATCAGGAGGAGTCTCTGTGGCAGCAGGCAGTTCTACGGGGGGTGACGACTGAGGCTCAGGTGGCGGATGCAAGGCAGCAAGCTTCGCCAGGAGTTCTGGCGGGGGTGGGATACGCCCCATGATCCGATCCAGCATATAGTTGATGCTGTTCTGGCGTTCACTGCGATTATCGATGGCTTCATAGCTTTGCAGCCGATCAACCAGTTCATCGACCAGCAGATGATGCTCCGGTTTGCGCGCCTGACCATGCGCGTCCTGTGACCATTTCTCGCTGAATGAACCCAACCCGCCGATCACCGCTGAATTCTTACAGCCCTGCTCACGTTCGAGCTTGAGGATTTTGACCAGTGTTTCAAGTGCAGATGGCATAATCTTTACCGTTTATAGCCCTGGTTCAGGGTAACGACACCGAGTGCGCCGGGGCCGATGTGCGTCCCGATGACCGGGGTGACATTCATGACATGGACTTCGTTTGGCAGAAGCGACGCGAGACGAGTTCGCATTTCGGCAGCGCCTTCGGGATTATTGGTGTGCAGCAGCGCCACACGCTCCAGCGGAGCCTGTGCCTGCACCAATTCGATGAGCTTATCGATAGCCTTGGCGAATGTCCGCACCCGCGCAATCGAGGTCACTTCGCCCTCAACCGCACGGACGATCGGTTTGATCTGCAAGAGCGCGGCTGCGCCGGCGGCGGCCCAGCCCACGCGACCACTGCGCCGCAGGAATTCCATCGTCTCCGGCACGGCATAGACCAGTGTGTGTCGCCGCACCCGTTCGATCATATCCAGCACCGCCGAGAGATCGCCGGTCTTCTGCGCCACTTCAGCCGCCAGCATGGCCTGAAAGCCCATCCCCATCGTCAGGGTGCCGCTATCAATCAGCGTTAACCGATCTGCCGGCAAATCGCTGGTGCCCAGTCGGAAGGCATTATAAATGCCACTGAGGGCGGCTGGAACTGTCAACATCACCACATGATCGGCTTCATCCAACAAGGGGCGTATCACGCGCTCGACTTCAACGGGTGGCGGCGCGGCCGTCGTCGGATGAGACGAGAGAGTCGGCATCTGGTTGTAGTAAGCGGTGCGGTCAAGCTGCTTACCATCATCGGCAAAACTCTTGCCAGCATAATTGACGTAGACTGGCACGACACCGATCTTCAGTTGACGTGCCACATCACTCGGAATGTCACAACAGCTATCGGCCACAATACGAATATTCTTAAAACTCATCGCTGTCCCCATCCATTTCCTTTTCAAGAACGACTAATCCACTGGCATCGGGCCCAATCAAAGCCGCTAAGGAGGGCGTGTAAATGGCGTATGGGAAGAACTGATTGGGGTAGTCGATAGTGAGGCGATCCTGCATCATGCGGGTCTGATCGCTGGTATAGGCCTTGTGTTGCAGAATCACCACGTCTTCAATCTCGGCAAACTCGACCACAAATTCGAGCAAGCGTTCAACCGCCTGGGCACGGGTCTTCACTTTTTCGGTCACAATCATGCGACCATGTTCGACACCCAACACCGGCTTGATGCCCAACAGCGAACTCAGGATGGTATGCGAGTCCGTCATGATCCTATTCTGCTGGAGATAGGTCACCGACTCGGTGTAGTAGATGGAGTAGATACGCTCGATGGTGCCGCGTATCAGACGCACCATGTCATCCAGATTCAGGTTCAGCTTAATGATGCGACTGGCGGCCTTGACCAGCATCCCCTGCCCGGCATCAATATTCTGTGAGTCGATGACAGCGATAGGACACAAGGCCGAAAGCTGGCGGGTGGCGGCCAGGGCATTTTCGTAGCTGCGCGAGATTTCACGCGAGGCATGGATGGAAATAATAGCATCACCGTTAGCTGCCGCCTTGCGATAGGTTTCAACAAATTCAGCTTCCGTTGGCGGGTTGACCACCGGCGCATACGGTTGTGCGCTCATCAATCGCAGCGCATCTTCTGATGTGATATCCAGACCTTCACGATAGGACTTGCCGGCGATGCTGATGCGATTGGGAACAACGGTCACCATCGGATGCTGGTGCAGGAAATGCGGCACGGCAAAATGGGCAGAGCTATCAGTGACAATCTGAATGTTCATTCAACGCTCATGATATAGGGGTACAGCGGTTGTCCACCGTTGACCACTTCAATCGTCAGATCAGGGAGTTCTTCTGCAATCGCAGCCACCAGCGCCTGAGCCTGATCTTCGCTCACCTGTTCGCCATAGTATACCGTAATCAACTCGTGTTTGTCCGCCCCCGCTTTGCCCAGACTATCGATGACCACCTCATCCAGCACGTTTCCAGACGCCTTGAGCTGGTCATTAATCAACCCGATGTAGTCACCCTCCAGCACCTCAATGCCGTCGAGGCTGACAGAGCGTGTGGCAGTGGTGATTTCAACCGTGACAACCTGGCTCATGGCAGATGTCATCTGGTCGGCCAGAGCAACGACATCATCCAGGTCCGTCAGATTGCCATACTCCAGCATAGCCGCAATCCCCTGCGGCAGGCTGCGACTGGGGACGACGCTCACCTGTTTATCAGTTACGCTGGTGGCCGCCTGCCGAGCAGCCAGGACGATGTTGGGATTGTTGGGGAGCAAAATCACCTTCGGATTGGGCAGCGCGGTAATGGCCTTGAGAAAGTCGCCGGTACTTGGATTCATGGTTTGGCCGCCAGGGATGATCGAGGCCACGCCCCATTCGCGAAAGACTCGCTGAAAGCCGGGCCCCGGTACCACCGCGATGACCGGAATCCCATCGACCGGTTGGACTAAAGGATCGGTTTCCCGTTCAGCGCGTCCGGCAATGTATTCGTGGTACTGCATCTGCATGTTTTCCACCACAATATCGGCTAGTCCGTCGCACTGCTTGACCGCGTAGCTGAGTGGCACACCGGGGTCGTGGACATGGACATGCACCTTAATCAGACGCGGACTGCCAACCACCAGCGTTGACCAACCCATATCCGAGATCGTTTGACGGATGAAATCGACATCCATGTTTGCGCCATGCATGAGGAACTGGACATCGTAGCCATAGCCCTCTTCATCTTCCGGTATGAGCGCTTCCTGCCAGGTGGCCGATTGAACGGCAACCGAGGGCTTTGTCAACGTGAAATCCTCACCCCGCAGCACGCGCAGCATCCCCTCAATAATGAACAACCACCCCTGCCCACCTGAATCTACCACGCCCGCCTGTTTGAGCACGGGGAGCAATTCCGGTGTACGTTGCAGCGCATCGTAGGCGGCCTTCACTTTGACTTCAAACAGCCGATACAGATCATCCTCAGAACGCGCCTGTTCAGTGACAGCTTCCATCGATTGACGGGTGACGGTCAGAATGGTGCCTTCGACAGGTTTGACCACCGCTTTATAGGAACGTTCAACCGCGTTGCGACAGGCCTGAGCGAACAACTCGGCGTCGAATGCCGAGTGGGATTCGACCGCTTCGGCAAAGCCGCGCCACCACTGTGACAGGATAACGCCGGAGTTCCCCCGCGCCCCCAACAGCGCACCTTCCGCCATCGACGCACAGACTTTGCCTACATGTGGTTCGTCGCTGGTGGTCAGCACTTCACAGGCTTTGCGCATGGTAAGGAACATATTGGTGCCGGTATCGCCATCGGGAACAGGAAAGACATTCAACTGGTTCACCGTCTCCTGATGGGACTCCAGCCAGGACAGGCCGGCCATCGCCAAGCGCTTGAGCAGATAGCCATCACAGGTTACGACTTCGGTGACCATATCCGGTTTCCTTTGGCAACTTATTTTTCCATCGTCTACACAATAGAACACCAAACCAGCGTTCGCAATGCGTTATCTCATCACCTGCTAATGGCATGGCGGAGCATATCCATGCCTTGGGCAACCGAGAACTTCGCATTGAAGACGGCGCTTCCAGCGATGAGGACATTAACGCCAGCCTCGACACACACGGCGGCCGTCTCGACATTCACACCACCATCAATTTCCAGATCAATCGCGCGCCCTGAAGCCGCTATCATCTGACGAAGCTGACGGGTCTTGGGCAGAGTCTCGGGCAGGAAGCGCTGACCACCAAAACCGGGATTGACGCTCATGACGATGATGACATCCAGCAGATGCATCACTTCGGATAAGGCGGATGCCGGTGTATGCGGATTAAGGGCTACACCCACCTGACACCCCAATGAGTGAATGGCTTGCAGAGTTCGATGCAGATGTGGGCAAGCTTCGATGTGGACGCTGATGCGGCTGGCCCCAGCATCGGCAAAATCCTTCAGCAGATGATCGGGTTCCAGGATCATCAGATGCACATCGAGCGGAACGCTTGTCGAACGATGAGCCGCTTCGACGACGAGTGCGCCGAATGACAGGTTCGGCACAAAGCGTCCATCCATCACATCGACGTGGATCAGATCAGCACCAGCCGCCTGAGCATCGGCAAGCTGTTGACCGAGCCGGGTGAAGTCGGCTGCCAGAATTGAGGGGGCGATTTTCACCGCTTGCTGCATGGTTTCATCACTTCCAGGTGTTATGAAGCTACGATAGCTGCCATCTCGGCGATCAACGGATGCCCGGCATAGACCCCGTGATAGGATTCGGGCAAGAGCGCTGCGATAGCGCACATAATGCGATCAGTATACTCCGAAAGACGCTCACCCCGCGCCCGCTCATCAGGCAGGCGATAGGGTTTGCCAACCGTCACCGTCACACGGGGACGCACCTGCCTGAACATCAGATGAGTTCCGGTGATGCCAATGGGCAGGATCGGTACGCCGGCATGAGATGCCAGGAAAGCAGCGCCTTCACGGCCTTTGATCAAGCCACCGGTCCGGCTGCGCGTCCCTTCCGGCGCAAGGCCAAAGATGTGACCCATCTCCAGAATCTTCAGGGCTGTCGTCAATGCGCGTCGATCCGGCGTAGCCTGTTCGACCCAGATGGGAATGCCCATATAAAACAGGAAGCCCCACCACTGATGTTGGTACTTCTGGGCAGCAAAGGCTGGCATCGGATAGGGAATGGCCGATCCCAGAACCGGGACATCCCAGTAGGCGAGATGATTCATGGTCGCCAGGAAGGGTGGCTTCGGAACATTTTCGCGCCCGAACACGCTGAACTGACTGAACAGGTGCATGAAAACCTTGCTGCCCGTTCGCAGTCCGAGCAGTGGTTTCTTTAGCGAAAGGCGATCTGGTTTGGATGACGACACTCGGTTGCCTAAACGGTATACTCAGCGCATATATCGGTTGATTGCGAAAGGATATTATAGCTCATGGAATACCGTCGTGTTGGCAAATCCGGGTTGAAGGTCAGCGCGATCTCATTAGGCGCGTGGCTGACCTATGGCAGCAGCGTGGTCGAGGAACAAACCGCGATGGATTGCGTCCGCGCTGCGATTGAGAACGGCATAAACTTCATTGATGTCGCTGATATGTACTCGTATGGACGTGGCGAGGAACTGGTGGGCAAGGTCGTCAAGGATTACAAACGCAGCGATCTGGTTATCAGCACCAAAGCCTACTGGCCGATGAGCGATAATGTGAATGATCGCGGCCTGTCACGCAAGCATATCATCGAGTCGGTCAACCAGTCGCTCAAGCGCTTCGACATGGATTATGTGGATATTTTCTTCTGTCATCGTTTTGATGATGAAGTGCCGCTGGAAGAGACGGTGCGCGCCATCGACGATCTAGTGCGGCAAGGGAAAATCCTCTACTGGGGAACCAGCATGTGGAACGCCGCCAACATCAATGATGGCATCGCCGCGACTCAAGCCGTCCACGCGACAAATCCGATTGTCGAGCAGCCGGAGTACAACATGCTGGCGCGTGATTTCGTGGAGACCGGGCTGGAGACAGCGCTTGCCAATCATGGCATGAGCATGGTGGTCTGGAGTCCACTGGATCAGGGCATCCTGACCGGCAAATACAATGATGGCATCCCACAGGGCAGCCGTTATCAGTCGGTGGATTGGTTCAAGAATCACATCACGCCATACAAGATCGAAAAGGCTAAAGGCATCACCCAGCTCGCCCATGACATCGGGACGACGCCGGCAGCGCTCGCCATCGCCTGGGTGTTGAAGAATCCCCTGGTCGCCAGCGCCATCACCGGCGCGACGAAGGTCAGCCACGTTCAGGAAAACCTCAAGGCGCTGGAGGTGCAAATCACGCCAGAGGTCAACCAGAAGATCGAAGATGTCCTACACAACAAGCCAGTGATACGTAAGTTCAATTAGCCATAGTGATGCGGTGGGGTGGGCCTCCGCCTACCCCGTAGTCGAAGGCAGTTCGTCCAGCTTTTTCAGAATGATCTCCGGTTTCAAGAGCTTGGTGGCTGCCTGACGCGCCGCCTGAAGATCAGCTGCGAGCAGGCGTTGATGCTTCGCCAGCAACCGGCAGAGCTTGACCCAGGTATCGCATTCGTACCACACGCTGCCGCTGTCTTTCGCTTCCTGCAATTCCTGACGACGCAGTCGAACCGCCTCATCAACCTGCCCTTCCAGATCGAAGTAATCCGCAGCCGCCTGATAGAAGCCACCACTGGGTTTGACGCCGAGCTTCTTGAAGCGCTGTTGACTTAAGCTGTAGAGCATATGCGCCTGTTCGGCATCGCCATTCAACCGAGCGAAGAGCGCCTGCCAGGTGGTGAACTCGGCAGCCGAGGCTAACCGATCTGAGCGACGGGCGTGAGTCTCTCCCAGGGTAGCGAAGTGTCTGGCAGTTTCGACATCATTTTTCAGGTAGTGATAATGGCACAACATCCCGCAGGCATGGGACAGACGAAAGTCGTTGCCCTGACAGATCGAGGAATACTTGCGCGTCTCAGCAATCGCGGTATCGAGATCATCAACGGCATAAGCCATCTGCGCCCGACGCGCCTGCAAGAGCTGCCAGGAATCGATGTCGAGCGACATATCCGTTTCCATGTAGTTGATGGTCTGCCAGATTTGGTCGGAGTAACCAATCGGATCGGTGAAAAGATAGGTGTCGACCAGGATGCGATGTACCCGCGCCCGCACCGGGCATTTGAGGAACTGCGGCTTGCGCGATTCGGTGACCAGACGCACCGCATTTTCCAGCGCGAGACGATGGTCATCCAGATAGAACAAGTGAACCTCGCAGCGCCAGTAATCCATGAACAGCGCAAAACACGGTTCATTGAGACGCTGAGCCAGCTCAACACCCTGATTGAGCAGGATCAGCGCATGGCTGGGGTCAGTCTCGAAATTGTGCCACGCCTGGTCGTATAGCCGCAACAGTTGCAGGCGTTCGCCATCGCCCAGACGATAGGCGCTATACTCAAAGTCATGAAACCAGCCCCATAAATCAACGAACACAGCGCACTCCTGTCTGAAAACGGTGTTTGGATTCTACCATCTTTTGAGGAGTGCGCCGGGTTGAATATCAGCCTGTTGTCCCTAAGCCGTTGGCTATAGCATTTACCGTGAGCAGCAATTGGGATAGAAGTGTCGGTTCTTTATCCGTTCGCCACACACGCAGCAAGTCGATCTGTTGTTGGTGCAAGCGCTGTAGCAATTTCTGCCGCAACAGGATTCCCTGAGCCACATTCGGACGTTGCTCGGTCAATGGGCCGCCGTAGATATACTCCAACGCCCGCACCGTTCGCTCATGTTCGGCGAGAATGTTCTCCATTAATCGCCCGCGCAGCGCAGGGTCTTCAACCAACCCGGCATACTGCTGCATCAGATCGCGATTGGCGAGCATCACATTGGTAGCAGCGCTGCTGAATATGTTATGTAGGATCGGCCAATCAAAGGCATGCTGCCGTAGTTGCTCAAACGTTTCCGGTTGGGTCTGCTGTAGGTCGTACAGCGCTGTACCCAGACCGTACCAGCCTGAGAGCAGAAAACGCGATTGACTCCAACTGAAAACCCAGGGGATAGCGCGAAGATCAGCCAGAGAGCGCTGGCCGGTGCGGCGCGACGGACGAGAGCCAATGCCGCTGGCTTCGATCACGTCAATCGGTGTCACCTGTCGATAAAACGTGATAAATCCGTCTTCGTGCAATAACTGCTGATAATGTCGAAAACTCGTCTCAGCCAACTGACTGACGACGGGTTCAAGCGGGTGCGGTGTGGCGTCGATGACCTGATCAAGAGCAGTCGTCCGCAGCGTACCTGAAAGCAGCAGCTCCAGGCTGTGTCCGGCGGTCAGGCGGTTGGCATAGCGCCGGGCAATGACCTCCCCCTGCTCGGTCAGACGCAGATCGCCACTCAGCGAGCGATGGTGTAAAGCACGAATGAAACGATGCGTCGGCCCGCCGCCCCGGCTGATTGAGCCGCCGCGCCCATGAAAGAAGCGTATACGCACGCCCTGCTCATCACCGATCTCGACCAGATGGCGTTGGGCCAGATACAAATGCCACAGGCTCGAAAGGATTCCGCCATCCTTATTGCTGTCGCTGTAGCCAACCATGACCTGTTGAACCGGTCGATCAGGCTCCAGACGCTGTTGCGCCTTCAGACTGCGCTGCGTCAGCGGATAAGACAGGAATGTACGGAGAATATCCGGGCTGCGCTCCAGGTCATCAATGGTTTCAAACAGCGGAACGACTGGCAGTTGGCATACCAGGCCGTCAGGCGTGTTGATGACCAAACCGGCTTCACGCGCCAGCAGATATACCGCCAACAAATCGGAAACATTCCGGGTCATGCTCACAATGAGCGCACCCAAACCATCCGAGCCAAAACGTCTGATGTAATCTGCCAAGACCCGATAACAACTGATGACAGCTTCGGCTTCTGGTCCGAGCGGCGTTCCAGGCAGGGTAAATGGACGCGGACTATTCAGTTCAGCTTCCAGAAATTGGCGACGGTGCGCCTCATCCCAATTGGGAAAATCACAGTCGACCAGTCCACTCGCTGATAGCAGTTGCGATACAGCGAGGTCATGAAAGCGACTATTCTGACGAACATCCAACACAGCCAGGTGGAACCCAAAGGTTCGAACCAAGCGCATCACAGGCTGCACATCTGCTTTCGCCAGCCGATGCGCCCCAACCAGGTCGAGGCTATCAGCCAGACCACGCAAATCCTGTTCCAAATCCTGGGCATGTGCATAGGCTACCCCGGGTTCGCCGTTGTCCGGCAAACGAGCCAGCATCAGATTGACATACTGTCGCCAGGGTTCTTCCGGGTTACGCTGAAGGGCATGTTGGCCGGTCTCGCCTAGCACAGCAGCGATCTGATCGCTTCGTTGCACAAGCATATCTGGCACGGATTGCAGAAACCGCGACAGACTCAAATTCTGCGCCAGGGCCGTCAACTGTTCGCGCAATAAATTGAGCGCGTTGGCCCGAAGTTCCATCAAGGTCTGGCGCGTCGTTTCGGCTGTCACCAACGGATGACCATCGCGGTCACCACCCACCCAGGTACCGAAGCTCAATCGCGGCCAGTGGCGCACATCATTCAACAGCTCAGGCTCGAAGCCTGCCTCGACCCACGACTGAGAGAGTCGTTGATCGACTGTATCCAACACGAGAGGAAACACATGCCGCAGATAATACAGAACGTTCCGCACCTCCGAGGCGACATCTGGCTTCTCCAGATAAATCTCACCGGTTCGCCATAGGCGCTCAATGGCTGTCTTGATGCCGTCGCGGATAGCCCGTTTTTCCTGCGGAGTCCACATCTGATTTTCCAACTGTACCATCAACAGATACAGGTTGCGGTGCTGTTCCAGAACTGTATAGCGTTTGGCTTCGGTTGGATGTGCGGTCAAAACCGGCTCGACACGAATGCGGCCGAGTTCAGCCGCCACCTGATCGCCAGTTAATCCATTTTGTTTGAGTGTCTGTAGGTTTTGACTCCATAGTCCCGAAAGATTACCGCCTGCGTCCTGGCTCTCCAGATAACGTCGATATTGAACGACCGCATTTTCTTCAACGATGTTCAGCAATTGGAACGCAATCGAATAGGCCTGCGTGAGCTTGACAGTGTCGATGCTGGTCGGAACAGCAGCAGGGAAATCCTGCCAGGGTAAAGCATCCGCTAGCGCACCTTCGCCATTTTCTTCCAACACTTCACGCAAACATTGAATCAGAAATTGAATATCCTGATCGACTTTGCGGAAGTCGCTTACCTTCGAACTCGATAACAACATTTTCCTGCTCCATCACACTCTGCGTACGATAAATCACACTCGCTACTCGGTTGAGGAAAGAACTTCAACGCTCCCCTTACTCATGTCGTAGTATCCGGCAACGATCCTCAGGTTGGCTTGATCCATCGCTTGCTGAATGACTGTACTATGAGTCGCCAGATATTTGGCGGTGAAACGGGTATTCGCCCGGATCGCCTCGTCAATTCCATCTGCTGCTGCCAGGTTCACACTCGCCAATGCCGGTCGTAAACTACTCACGAGAGATGGCAGATACCCCGGAAGATCCTGCGCGGTCACCACAGCCGTCACAGCGCCACACTGCCCATGCCCCAACACCATCACCAGGGGTACGCGCAGCGCAAACACCGCATATTCCAGGCTGGCGATAACCACTTCATTGAGCGCATGGCCGGCAGTCCGCACAATGAATAAATCGCCCAATCCCTGATCAAAGATCAATTCCGATGGCACACGTGAATCAGAGCAGCTCAGAATCGCCGCAAACGGATGCTGACCCTCAACCAGGTTTTGCCGATGAATCACCGTTTGTCGCGGATGAACCTGGCGCATGGTCATATAGCGGCGATTACCGACCAGCAATCGATCCAGCGCTTGTTGCGAGTCCAGTTGTATCTGATCACTCATCGAGGCTACTCCTCACTTACCATAACCAGCAAGCGCTTGCCCAGCCGACAATAGAAGATGAAATTGCCTGGGTAGCTGAAAGAGTTTAGCAGATTATGGAGCACTCAGGAAACACAATCGGTCTTCTGGGAAAGGGCAATCTGTCGGCAAGACAGATGTGTGATTCAGCGTTTTGCAGTTTTTGCATTTTTCCCGCTGAATGTGCAGGCGACAATACGGGAGGCTGGCGCAAAATTGCGAAAATTGCCAGCGCTCAAGCTCGGCTACTGTCGCCGAGTGCAGCATCTATAGGGGAGCGAACCGCCGCCGTGCAGTTGAATGGCTGCTATTGGCGGGAACACGAGAGGTTGTCGCCGGATTGTGACTGTTATGAGGTGATGGTGAATTTTGAGGATGGTGACAGAAAAACAGAACAGATATTTCATATCACCAGCATAGTGCAGAATATCCGTTCTGTCAAGATAGTTGTGGTTGCGCCTGTCCAGCAACTTGCTGCTAATCATGCTCCAGGATCAGATGGGGACGGTAAGGTTCTTCGAGAAACTGACAGTCTTCAGGCGAGAGATGAATATCAAGGGCGGCGATCAGTTCATCCAACTGGTTCATCTTGCTGGCACCGATGATCGGGCTGGTGATGCCGGGTTGATGCAGCACCCAGGCCAGCGCGATCTGAGCCGGTGAGTGTCCCAGGCGATGTGCCAGTTGCAGAACTCGATCCAAGATTTCGAAGTCGTTATCCTGAAAATAGAGGTTATGGGAGAAGCCGTCAGTGCGGGCGCGGGTCGTCTCGCCACTCTTGTCGCGGGTACGGTTGCCCGCCAGGAAACCACGCGCCAGCGGACTCCAGGGGATGAGCGCCACCCCTTCCGCCTGACACAACGGGTTCATCTCGCGTTCCTGTTCGCGGTAGACCAGGTTGTAGTGGTTCTGCATGGTGGCAAAGCGCGTCCAGCCATGCAGGTCGGCCAGATACAGCGCTTTGGCGAACTGCCAGGCATAAGTACTGGACGCGCCAATGTAGAGCGCTTTACCGGCGCGGACGACATCGTGCAGCGCTTCCAGAGTCTCTTCAATCGGCGTGTCTTTATCCCAGCGGTGAATCTGGTAGAGATCGACATAATCGGTGCCGAGGCGGCGCAGCGAGTCGTCAATCGAATGCATGATGTGCTTGCGCGACAGGCCACCGTGATTGGGCTTGCTGCTCATCGGATGATAGACTTTGGTGGCGATCACCACTTCATCACGACGGGCAAAGTCGCGCAGCGCCCTACCCGTCACTTCTTCACTGACACCCAGCGAATACATATCGGCAGTGTCGAAGAAATTGATGCCGGCTTCCAGCGCCCGCTGAAAGAAGGGCCGGCTGTCGGCTTCATCCAGCACCCAATCACGCCAGCGTGAAGTGCCATAGGTCATGCAGCCCAGGCATAGCCGTGAGACTTTCAGGCCCGTGTTCCCCAGATTGACATATTCCATAGTTGCCCTCGAAGCAGTGCTGAGTAAAAAGAGAGTATGAGATTGTCTGAGTCGCTCAGGTTCAGTCAGCGGGTTGATCCGACAGGATGTTGATTTCACTGGCATGAATGACGGCTGACTTCAACTGTCCGCAGCCAGCATCAATGTCAATGCCGCGCCGCACCCGCACCGTCGCCGGGACGCCATAGCTTTCAAGGATGTCGATAAAGGCATTGATGCGTTCCATGACCGCCGGGCTGTGGGCATAGCCGCTGGTGGGGTTCAGCGGAATAATATTGACATGGCATAGCATCCCGCTGAGGCGCTTCCCCAGGGCATGAGCCTGACCGGGGGTATCGTTCTCGCCAGCAATGGCCGCCCACTCAAACGTGACGCGGCGACCGGTCTTTTCGATGTAGTAATGACATGCTCCCAGGAGTTCGGTGATCAACCAGCGCTTGTTGACCGGCAGCAATTTCTGTCGTTCCTGGTCGGTGGCCGCGTGCAGGCTGATCGCCAGTTTGACCTGTAAGCCTTCATCAGCAAAACGGCGAATTTGCGGCACCAGCCCTACCGTGCTGACGGTGATATGACGCGCCCCGATACCCAGATCACTCATCAGGCGACGGATGGCAGCCACCGATGAGTCGTAATTGTGGAACGGTTCCCCCATACCCATCAGCACGACATTGCTCAGGCGATCTCCCTGCAATTCCAGATCGCGGGCGAAGCGCACCGCCTGCTCAAAGATTTCGGTGGGCGTGAGGTGGCGAGCAAAGCCCATCTGCCCGGTGGCGCAAAAGACACAGCCCATCGCGCAGCCGGCCTGGGTCGAAATACAGGCGGTGCGGCGATCATCATCGTAGGGCATGAGAACAGACTCGATCAATTGACCATCGTGCAGGCGATACAGCCGTTTGATGGTGCCATCACGGCTGGTGCGTTCGGCGGCCATGTCCAGATCACCCAGGCGATTATCAGCAGCCAGCTTCTCACGCAGGTGTTTCGGCAGATTGGTCATCTCATCAAAGGAAGCCACGCGCCGGTCATAGAGCCAGGTCCAGATCTGGCGTGCGCGAAAGGTCGGCTCGCCCCAGCTTTGCAGCAAGTCTTCGAGTTGGGCGAGGGTCAATTCATACAGATTACGCATTTCGATGGTGCCTGACTATTTAGACGAACGTGACATAAAACTGATGACGATGCCGACGATGATGAAGCCGAGCGCAAACAGACCCAGACCCAACAGCAGACGCAGATCCACTGGTGAGGATGGCACAGATACGGCAACTGCTGTCGGTGTGATGTTCAGGCTGCCGGGTGGACGTGGCGTGACTGTTGGCGGACGGGCCGTTGGGGTACGGGTGGGTGGCAGGGTCGGCAGTGGCGTGCGTGAGAGGACACCGGTCACGGTCGCCGTTGGGGTGATGGTGGGCGTCGCTGACGGACGCGGTGTGGTCGACGGACGCGGCGTGGCAGAGGGAGCCGGGGTCGGCGTGGCCGGGTCATAGACGCTGAAGGAGAAGTCAGAGACAACCTGTGGCGTGAACAACCAGTTGCTGAACTCCGACACCAGTGTATCCAATGGGCGACCGATCGCTGATTGATATGCCTGATCGAAATCAGCCGCAGCAACATCATTCGCCAGGCGGAACAGGCCATCGACACCGATCTGTGAAGCGATGTAAACGATCATGCCGTAACTCTGGGCGCGCCAGATTTCGGTATCGGCTGAAGAACGCATCTGCGCTAAGGAGAGCAGGCTATTGGTGCGAGCCGCACTCACCAGCGGCGCAAGCGACTCACTGTTGGGCAAAGGATCAACCAGTTGCGATAGCCCGGCGCGGAACCAGTCCGGCACTGACCGGCCAGCCCAGACCTCGGCATAGAAGCGATCCACCAGTTGGGCGACAACCTGACTCTGAATGACCAGCAAATCGGTGGATGAATCGGGCAGCACCGCAAATCCGCGATAGACCGCTGCGCCGACCACTGGATCGCAGGGACGATCCTCATTGCGCACACCATCGAAGGCCACTGGTTGACCGTCGCTATCCACGCCGCATCCAGCCGACACAGCCGGGGGATACACAATCACTTCCAGCGCTGGAGTGACTCCACCCCGATTACGAGATAATTCGGCGTAGACCGTTTCCAGGCGCCGCCGAAATTCGGACAGGGCGCTGTCGGTATAAGGACGACCAGTGGCCGCATCAATTTCCGGCAAATACAGCTGCACACCCTGCTCCAGCCCCACGGTGCGCCAGGCGAGACGCTGGTCATTCACAACGAATGTATCATCCACAATCGCGACCTGATTGTTGGCTGCAATCACGCGCCATTGAAGCTCTACGGAGCTAAACAACGCGGGTGGATTAGTCGCCGGAAGTTCCCACACAGTCCGCAGCTCGGTCTGATTTTCGCCGATGAGCGCGACTTCGTCATCCAGGCTGGCAGAGAGCGTGACAGGGCTGCCACCCGCCCAGCGCAAGGTCACCTGAGCCGAGACGATCTGATCGAGCGGCGCATCAATCTGCACCACCAGACGCACCGCCGCCGGGAAGATCATCTCTTCGTACCAACCGAGAATGATCCCCTGCTCCGGCTGAGGCGTTGGCGTATTGTCCTGTGCCAACACCGGGACGGTCAACACGATGACCAGCATAACAATCAGCACACGAAGCCGCATAGCCCAATGACTTTCAAGGACTGCCCGGCGCTACCGGCAGCAGCGCCAGCACAAAGGGTAAGAAGTTATAGACAAAGTGAGCGATGATAGCGCTGGTGGTGCTGACTCGCTGACGAAGGAGACCCAACCCGATGCCAATCAGAAAAATAATCAAGGCCGCCGGAGTCAGGAAATACTGATTGTGAAACAGGGCAAAGGTCAGGCTGGTCATGACCAGACCAAAGACCGGTTGCACCGCGCCACGAAAGAGGATTTCTTCACCAAACGCCGCACTCAGAGCCACAATAAGTCCCAGTGGCAGCGAGTTCAGCATCTGATTGACAGCCTGATTAGCAACATTTTGCTGGGCATATTGTTCGGGTGAAACCGATTGCTGCCAGAGAAAGATGCCGGCAATCGAGAAGATGAACAAGCCCAGGCCAACCCCAACGCCAATGGTCACATCCTGGCGCGTCGGCAGGCGCAGCCCCAGACGGGCGATGCTGTCGCGATCACCACGTCGAATGAACAGGCCAACACCGAGCAGGGCAAGCAATACCAGAATAACCGCTTGCAGGGTGATTTCCCCGATGGATATGCCATTCTGAGCGATGCTCTGGGCGATGCCCTCCAGGCCACCAGCCAGCGTCAACTGACTGAAGGAAATGCCGATGTACCAGATTGTTAAGACCAACGCGCATAGGTGGACATAAGATTCGGGATCATAGCGGCTGTCCTTTCCGGTCAAGGATGTGATGGCTTGCCGCAGACGAGCTGAGAAAATCAGGCGCAGGGCAATGAAGCTGACGACTCCGATTACAACAAGATTGATAATGGCTGCGCCCGGCTCGATCTCCGGCAACGCTTCGGTAGGCGCACTGCTGGTTACATCCAGCAAAGTCGCCTGCAAGAGGAAGAAAGCCAGCATGAACAACATCAGCAGCAGACCAACCAGCAACCAGCGCAAGAAAGTCACGCGCTGCAAGCCCGTGCTATAGGACAGACTTGTCCCTTGAGCGCGATCCAATTCCAGGAGATTCGCCAGGTAAATCATCCCGCCAATATAGATGATGACAACAATGGTGAGGAAGCTATCCATGAATTTCACTTCGCCGCAATGCAGTGCATTATAGCACACTCTGGCATTGACCGAGTCTGGAGCGCATGTTAGAATGCCCATCACCAGGAGGGATGGCCGAGTGGTTTAAGGCGCTGGTCTTGAAAACCTGTGTGGCTCTTGTGGTCACCGTGGGTTCGAATCCCACTCCCTCCGCCTGGGAAGTTGAATAGTGTTTCCTCCATTGGGGGGGTGCCAGAGTGGTCGAATGGGGCCGCCTGCTAAGCGGTTAATGCGTTTTAAAGCGCATTCGCAGGTTCGAATCCTGTCCCTCCCGCAGCATAGGACGGCGTTACAGCGTGCCGTTCTCTCAAAACCAGCAGCAAGACCACTGCTGGTTTTTTGTTTGTCACTGATTTTCATCGCAATTTCGTATGTAGACCACACATCTCCCTAATCACCCGAAATCAATCATCTATTGGACATCATATTTTCATGCGAAAATCGAAAGCTTTTGGCAGCGGGTTTTCGAGTGCTGCTCGCTGGGAAACATCCACCTCGTCGGCAAGATGTTCTGTCAGCCTGATCAGTGCTTCGTGATAAGAGAACCACATGTCCGAGAGTCTGGTTTCGCCTTCCCGCAAATCCGGAATGACGACACCATCGGCAAAAAATCGTTCGACCAGGTAAAGATCCCCAACCTGCAACCCGGCTGCCGCCTCCAACAACCGAATGCGCCCATTCTGGCGAAGCTGACGCGAGAGTGTGTTGAGAAGGTTGAGCCACTCCTGGGCCAACTGAAAATCAACCAGGAAATTCCCAATTTCGATAATCAGAGGTTGTAACTCAGGGGCTTGCCTATGAGCTTCCAGGTAGTATAAGCGTGCGTTTTCCATGTCGCCCTCATGCCGAGCGATGAGAGCGAGGTTTCGTAAGGAGAGGTGACTGGGCTGTAAGACTAACGAACGTTGAAAGGCGTGTTTGGCTTCAGCGTTGCGATCTTCATGGAACAACATGATTCCATAGTGCAACCAGGCCAGTGCGTTGTCCTTGTTCATGCCTGATAAGGATGTGCGCAAAAGGCCCATCCACTCATCCTGGATCATGAAGGTTGTTGCACGATTAGCATCATCCAGCAGAAAATGACCGTGTTCAAGCAATTGCAGCCAGAGAGTCTGCACAACATGTAACGAAGATTCAGGAAATGGAAGCGCGTTGGAACAGAACGGAGCCTCGCCTGCTAACACACGCCTCCTGTGTTCCAGATATCCCCAACCGGAGCCGAGATGCAATTGCTCAACTGGAAGCATGTCCTGCGTTTGCTTGCATTGCTGCTCAAGTACAGCCAACTGTTGGGCTGGCAGCAACTGATCTAGCCGGTCGGCTACATGCTGGCAAGCGGACGTCCAATCAGCGCCATGGACAACCTTGGCTTCGGCATTGAGGAGTCCATAGGCTTCAAGCCATGACCATTCTGTGTTCGCAGGCATCCTGAGATGTTCGAGTTGGGTACGAGCCAATCCCGCCTGTATCTCCAGGTAAGGCTGGCCGCCTTCACCCGTTAGGAAGTGCTGCCACTGCTGACCGCCGTGAGCTGTCCCCCACAAGAACAATTTACGCCCCTGAAGGCGGCGGGTTGAAGTTTGGACAAGCCCCTGCCCTTTTTCGTCCATCGCACAGATCCAGTGGCGCTGACTGTCCGGTATATGGAAAAAGAAATCCATCGCCTGTTTGCGGTGATAGGGATAGCTGATATCCTCTCCTCCCAATATCGGGACAGGTACACTGCGCAAAGTGGTGTCATAGCCAAAGCGATAAGCCTTTTCTGCTGGAACAATCACCCTCGTGTTGGGCGTTTCTGGCACAGCGGTGTTTGACCACCAGTACATCGGAATAGTTTCATGATGCGGATTGATAATCCTGACATATATGTAAAGCATTTCCGAATGATCCGGCAAAAACGCATCAATCTGAAATGGTACCTGGCGCATTCGCTCCCACTCATACATCCGCAATACCGGGTAGCCGACTCCACTGACCACACGGGCTGCAAACAAAGGCGAACAGGTCAAAGGGGAATGTCCAATCGTGCCGATGTTCCATTCTACGCCTCCACTGAACCAGGCATTGCGCAGTGCCAGGTTCGCCGGCTGAAATACGGGATTGACCGCCAAGAGTTCTCGTTGAGCGACTTTGTTGTACAGAGACCACAATCGTCCGCCCAATTCGAGAAGGAAAGTCGCTCTCAGCGTCTCATTCTCCAGCACGGCGACCTTGAAGGGCCGCGGCGTTCGCTCGCGAGTGTAATTGTCCTGTAGCGTGTAGGGCAATATGCTCTGGACTCGCCCGTAGTTCAGGTTCATCAGAATCTCGTCCGGCACGCCATCAGTTCCGCTGAACGTATGTTGATCTTTAGTGGTGCCAAACGGCGGCAGCGGGTTTTCGTCCCCCAGAGGTGCTGCAGGCAGAATCATCGTCTCAAGGCGAAGCTCGCTCATAATCTTCACGTCCAGAATGGTTAGGCAATCTGATCCACAAAACTATTGATACTCATTTCAGGGAACGATAGTCCCCTTTAAGCTGTGTTTAGTGCCAATTGTGGTTCACGATGACTTTACTCAATTTGAGCCATGATGTCGATCATCGCGGTCTTACGCAAAAGAGGTAGGGAGATAGGTTCAAATCTGCCCAGAACGGTGACTTGGAATAAGCTGCTAACACCATTCGGTTTGCATTCCGCCTGATCTGGGTGATAATTACGCGCACTCAGCGACAACTCACCCAGAGAAAACAACGATTATGCCGACCTTTGCCAATCGGGTCCTGCCTTTTGGCACGACCATTTTCAGTGAAATCAACACGCTGGCCGCCCAACATGGTGCCATCAATCTGGGTCAGGGGCGACCGGATTTCGATGCCCCGGTGAACATCATCGAAGAAGCGGTCAAAGCGCTGCAAAGCGGACAGCACAATCAGTACCCACCTGGAATCGGCGCACCCGAATTTCGGCGGGGGATCGCCAATCACGCCTCGAAGGTCTATGGACTGGATGTAGACCCGGATCGCGGTGTGGTGGCGACGGCTGGCGCGACAGAAGCGATCTTCGCCTCGATCCTGGGGCTGGTTGATCCTGGTGACGAGGTCATCGTCATCGAGCCATACTTCGACAGCTATGTCCCCAATCTGTTGATGGCCGGGGCAACGCCGGTGTTTGTGCCGCTGCATCCGCCGGAATGGACGCTGGACCCGGATGAATTGAAGGCGGCCTTCAGCCCGCGTACCCGCGCTGTCCTGTGGAACAGCCCACAAAATCCCACCGGTCGAGTGTTCAGCGTGGAAGAGATGACGGTCCTGGCGAATCTGTGCATTGAGCATGATGTGCTGGTGATTTCGGATGAGGTGTATGAACATCTGGTATTTGAACCGGCGCGTCACATCCCGATTGCCAGTCTGCCGGGGATGTTCGAGCGCACCGTCACAGCCAGCAGTTTGGGAAAAAGCTACAGCGTCACTGGCTGGAAAGTCGGTTGGGTATATGGCCCGCCGGAACTGGTAGCCGGTGTGATGCGGGCGCACCAATTCGTCACTTTTGCCGTGCATCATCCGTCTCAGTTGGCCGGAGCCTATGCACTGGCGCAACCCGGCACGTATTACGAAGAGTTACAGGCGATGTACACCGTCAAGCGTGACCTGATGATGGAGGCGCTGACCGGCGCTGGCATCAAAGCCAAAACGCCCGAAGGCACCTACTTCGTGATGGGTGATTTCTCTGATATATTCGATGGCGATGATCTGGCCTTCACCCAGCACCTCATCACCGAAATCGGCGTAGCCTGCATCCCGCCCTCCCCCTTCTACTCCGATGAGCATCGCCATCTGGTAGGCAAGATGGCGCGATTTGCCTTCTGCAAGAACGACGATACCCTGCGCCAGGCCGGCGAACGGATGAAGAAACTCCTGAAGTGAGATGAGGGAAATCGGGATACCTCCTGTCAGGTATCCCGATCAACACGGCCTAGAAATAGATTTGTTGCTGGAAAGCCTTGAGCAAATCCTTGGCATGGCTGGGATGCTCAACAAAAAACATGGGGTTCGGATTATCGAGGAAAGTGGTGTAACCCGGCACCTGATCGAGCGACGCGGTACTCATCTTATTAAACCCCATCGACCAATCCGGGAATGAACGGGTCGTCACCGGGTCTTTGCAGACTTTCAGGACATTCTTGTGGCGCGGGTCTTTAGCGATGTCGGCATAAAGCCTCTCGACGACATCATCTTCGCCTTCGAGCGCCTGAATGAAGAAGCCGTCACGATAGAGCAGCATCCCAGTCACATTCAATTTCTGATTGTTGTCGCGAGCTTCCTGCAACAATCCCTTTAACTCATCATCGGTAAACATGTGATCAGCCAGACTGACGTACACCAGCGAAACCATTCCCATATGACAGTCTCCTTTTTGGATTACTTTCATGACGGTTACATCATAGCATGCATGTTCCCTCATCCAATTCATTAAGATTCTGATCGATGTAATGCAGCGTTGGTGCAGCGCAGATCAGCGGGAACAGTTAATAAAGTGATGACTGCTTATCTTCAGCTGGTTGCATACGGCGAAGCAGATCATCTACTCGCACCGTCGCTATGCCCGACATTGAATCAGCCATCGCATAAGGGATGATTAACTCCTGGTTGTGGATCAATGAGCCACAGGAGTAAACGACATTCGGCACATAACCTTCTCGCTCTTCTTCATGTGGCACCAGTAATGGCTCATCCAGATAAGCGATAATCCTCGTTGGATTATTAAGGTCGAGCAGGATAGCGCCAATACTATACTGACGCATGGGTCCTACACCATGAGTCAGGACAATCCAACCGGCGCTGGTTTCCAGAGGTGAACCACAGTTGCCAAGCTGCATGAACTCCCAGGGATGCGCCGGTTCCTGAAGGATTTCAGACTCTTGCCAGAAATGAATGTTATCTGAGAACATGATGCGGTTGTTTTCCCCATCCTGGCGCGAGAGCATCACATAACGATCCTGAATTTTGCGCGGAAAAAGCGCCATCCCTTTGTTTTGTACAGCTTTCCCATTCAACGTTGATATTTTGAACTTGAGGAAATCTTTGGTTTCAATGAGCTGAGGAAGAATACTCACCCCATTGTAAGCCGTATAAGTTGCATAGTAGGTCACCTGACCCTGATCAGTGACAAACTGTACGAACCGAGCATCTTCAATGCCTCGACTTTCGATTCTGGAGGTTGGGAAAATCACGCGCTCGGAGATCAATTGATACTGATCGAAGTCGATCTCATAATTGGAATTTGCCAGCCAGTAAATGATGTCAAAGGTTCGTTCCTGTCGATCCACTTCAAATAGCGGTTCCGCCCGCAGCGCTTCAATATTTCGCTTTAACCCCTGATAGGAAAACGAGTCGGAAAGCTGGTTGAGTAGATGACGCATGACATCATTATCCGCTCCCATTTCGTTGAGCTTGAGGCGAAAGAGGTGAAGATCATATATCGGATCGACATGAACATCAGGCGTCACAACATGGTCACTGATCGCGTCAAAGAAGATTGCATGGCTTGAATCCACTACGCCGCTGCGAAATACAATAGACGATAAGTGACCTTCGCCAGTTGCTCGCAAGCTCATAATGAAGCGCAGGTCACCCGGTTGCACACCCTGCTGATCGGGGTGGGGAACGATGGAAGGATTGAACAGGGCTGCCGACTCAATCGAATACTCCATGGTGAAGTATGCGCCGATAAGGGATTCTTTAGTATTGTTGAGTACCGCACCGGCAGGAATATAGGATCTGGCCGTATTGAAATGCCGGTCAAAAATGCCCTGGATATCCTTGTGCCGATTAGAAAAACCCAGCAACACCTGATCGAGCAGCGACTCGGCTTTTGCATCCGGCAAGTCGAGTACACGTTGAATAATTCTCGTAATGCGCTGTGAGTCTTCCGGCATGAGCAATCGGGCGATCACACGCGACGAATCGCCCCGCAGTTTCTCTCGACGACGTGTGACCATAGGGTGCGATTGAAAGGGAGTGACCATGGTGTTCGTTTCTTTCGGTATCAGGTAGCTGATTCAAGGGTATTCTCGGCCAGGCGCAGATCGAGCCAGGCCTGCAAAAAAGCTAACGTCGACTCAGCGCCCTGATTTTCGTTGGCCCGATCAGGATGCAATCCATCGCGACACCCCCCGGTCGTCGGATCATAAACTGGAAGGTTCAAGTCATTCCGCCCCAGAAACCACTCAAACGCGCGCTGGGCTTCCCTGCGCCAGCATTCGTCATTGGTATTCCGATAAGCCTCGAGGCAAGCGGCAACCATCGATTGAGCCTCTACTGGTTGCTGATCAAATCTGGCGCGTTCGCCCCCCTGCCGATAGAAGCCGTTAGAACCGATGGGGACAAATTGCCCGCCTTGCCCTTTTGCCCGTTGAACCTTGGCTAACCAATTTAACGACTCGATCCCGGCAGCAGTCATAGCATCATTGGATGACCGTTTACCGCATACAAGCATGGCAAGCGGCAGCACCGCGTTGCAATAGGACAATTCAGTCTCGTACCAGTACCAATCATCGCTACGACAGTTGGTATACAACCGGAGCAATCGTGCGGAGAGCTCATCGCAGATCTGACTGACCAGACGATCACCATTGAAGCGTCGCAGGTATTCATGAATGCCAATCAGTGCAAACGCCCATGCGCGCGGGCTGCTGGTTTCCAATATGGCCGGCAACGCCTGTTCGAAGAGCGAACTTGCCATACTCCTGAAGCTGGGGTTAACAGACCGTCCGATAACAATGCCCAATGCCCATAATGTACGACCATGACTATCATCCGAGCCGTTTTTTTCCAGCCAGTTGCGTTGGTAATCCATAAAGTTGCGAAATCGACCTGTCTCAGTGTTGAAGGCATAAGCAACAAAGGCCAGATAACGCGTCATCAGCAAGAGCGATTGCCCATTTACTAGTTCCAATTCGGCAAGATGGGTGCTGACAATTAAGGCGCGAGCATTATCATCGGTGCAGTAACCCTCATGGAAATTAGGTATGGTGAAGGTGGCGTGCTGCAAAATGCCGGTATCATCGGTCATATGGTGTAAATGATCGAGTTTAAGGGGTGGCAATTCGCCAGGGCGCTCATTCAATGATTTTATGGCAAAGCTGGAAGTGGATGAATGCCGCCGTCCAGCTCGCGCCTGTTCAAAACACGCCATGTAGCGCTGTGCGACCTGGGACCAGATCATCTCGCGACCGAACATGTAGGCCCGCTTCCGCATGGCATCTCGCTGCGCTTCGTTATCCAGCAGATCGATCACGGCCTGGGCCAGTTTTGGTGAATCGTGAAAGGGTATCAATACCCCACGTTCATCGGCAAGAATCTCTTCTGCATAC
The DNA here is from genome assembly GCA_022843385.1 of Anaerolineae bacterium. GTDB lineage: Bacteria > Chloroflexota > Anaerolineae > Aggregatilineales > Phototrophicaceae > CFX2. The sequence continues at coordinate 225,763 of JALHNT010000002.1, forward strand.
CAGTACGGGGTCGAGATGACCGCTTTGCCTGCACCTACGGTGTAAGCCAGCGTGCCAGATGTGATCTGGGCTACATTCAGATAGGGAGTCAGGTAAATGTCGGCAGCGCTGATGAACTGATTCAGTTCCTCAAGGGTCACAAAGCGGTTGTAGAAGATAACGTTCGCTTCCACACCTTTTTCACGAGCCAACCGTTGAAGTGATAACCGATAGGTTTCGCCTTCGTTACGCACAACCTGAGGATGGGTCGCGCCCAGAACCAGATACACAACATCCGGGTGTTGAGCGACGATAGCCGGCAGCGCAGCAATGACATCCTCGATGCCCTTGCCGCTCGACAGCAGGCCAAAACTGAGCAACACCATTTTGCCCTCGACCCCGAACAGGTCTTTGTGAAAGCTGGAGTCGGCAAAGGGTACATCGGGAATTCCATGTGGAATGAAATCAATCTTTGCGCGGGCAATCCCGTAGATGCGCTGAAGAAACTCAACCCCTCGCTCACTCATCACAACCAGACGATCCGACAGCGCCGCAACTTCTTGCAACACCTTGAGCTGATCGGGATTGGGATGTTCCAGAATGGTATGGAGTGTTGTTACGATGGGCATATGCAGTTCACGCAGGAGTGCCAGAATATGGCTTCCGGCGGGACCGCCATAGATTCCATATTCATGCTGCAAACAGACCAGATCAACCTTGTTGATGTTCAGAAAATCGGCTGCGCTTCGATAGGAGGCAATATCCTTCTCAACGAGTTCAAAGCGAACGCGAGGCGGATACTCGTAGCCATCAACGATGTCATTGACTGGTAAAGCGATGCAGGTTGTTTCGGTGTATTCAGCAGCAATGGCTTCGCATAAATCGGTGGTAAATGTCGCAATGCCACACTGACGTGGCAAATGGTTACCGATAAACCCGATCCGTTTGATCGGTGAATTCATGACGTTATCTGGAGGCATGTTCAATCCTTCCGCCCTCGTTATCGCAATTCCCTGGTCTAGTTCTTCTGGTCTCTGTCCACTAGAGCACAAAGAAGTGGTTGGGGTCGTCACCAATCTGCATGTCATACAAATTGGGAAACTGTGGCAGTTTCAACGGATATTCTGTAAGAACAGAGGATGAACCAGCGAAGCCAACTCAGTGACTTTCAAACTCGCCGACTGATTCTGCTGGTTTAGGCGAAGGTGTTTGTACCAAAGATGAGATCATTATCAGACCTGGAACTGTATCCGTCAACCTACAACGCTAAATGGACACGACTGGATCGAACATCATCAGCAATTTGTCTGCATCGGCAATACCTCTTTTTTACGATTTCATGACTACGTGGTTAGAATTGGAGACTCAATAGGTGACGGTACCCAGCACCATATCCCTGAAACAGTGCTGTATGCT
>JALHNT010000002.1:227167-246945 GCA_022843385.1 Anaerolineae bacterium
GTATGCTGTCTTTCGAGTAAGGAGTTTGGTGATGCCTGCAATTCAGTTTGACCGTTACTATCGCTACGAAGAACTCAGCCAACTGCTGCAAGCCTTCGCCAGCGAGTATCCTCAATTGGTACAGCTTGAGAGCCTGGGCAAGAGTTACGAGGGTCGCGACATCTGGCTCATCACAGTGACCAATCAGGCGACCGGAGCCGCCAGCGATAAACCGGCATTGTGGGCGGATGGCAATATTCATGCATCAGAAGTATCGGCTTCTACCGCCTGCCTGCATCTGCTCAACAAGCTGACGACCCACTACGGTCAGGACCCACAGATCACCCGCTGCCTGGACACGCGGGCGTTTTACATCTGCCCACGCATGAACCCGGATGGCGCGGAATGGGCGCTGGCGGACAAGCCCAAGATTATCCGCAGCAGCACCCGACCCTACCCTTTTGATGAAGAACCTCTCCCCGGCCTGGTGGAAGAAGACATGGATGGAGATGGACGGATGCTGTTCATGCGCGTGCCTGATCCGCATGGGCCGTGGAAAATTCATCCTGATGAGCCACGCCTGATGGTGCGGCGTGACCCCACCGAAGTCGGCGGCTCGTATTACCGAATTCTGCCGGAAGGCAAGATCAATCAGTACGACGGTGTCACCATCCAGATGGAGCGCATCAAGCAGGGTCTGGACCTCAACCGCAACTTCCCGGCACACTGGCGGCAGGAGTTTGAACAATTCGGCGCAGGGCCGTACCCGACTTCAGAACCCGAAGCGCGCGCCGTCGTCGATTTCCTCGCCAAGCACCTGAATGTCACGGCTGCTATCACCTTTCATACCTTTAGCGGCGTCCTGCTGCGCCCCTATGGCACACAGAGTGATGAGACTTTCCCGGCGGAAGACCTGTGGACATTTCAGGCTATCGGCAAGAAAGGGACGGAGATCACCAGCTATCCAGCGATCTCGGTCTATCACGACTTTCGCTATCACCCCAAGCAGGTCATCACCGGCGTGTTCGATGATTGGGTGTACGACCATTTCGGAGCCTATGCCTGGACGGTTGAGATCTGGAGTCCCCAGCGACAGGCTGGGATCGAACAATACAAGTACATTGACTGGTATCGCGATCATCCACTCGATGATGATCTCAAGCTGCTCAAGTGGAGTGATGAAAAGCTGGGCGGCAAAGGCTACGTCACCTGGTATCCGTTCGAGCATCCACAATTGGGAGCAGTTGAACTGGGCGGCTGGGATATGCACTATGCCTGGCGTAATCCCCCCACAACCCACCTGGAGCAGGAGGTTGCGCCTTTCAGCGATTGGCTGATCTGGCACCTGTTGATCTCGCCGCGCCTGGAACTGCACAGCCTGACCACAACACCGCTGGGCGATCATCATTACCAGATTCAGTTAGTCGTTCATAACACCGGCTGGCTGCCGACCTATGTGTCCAAGAAGGCTGTCGAGAAAAAGGTGGTGCGCGGGGTTGTGGCGGAAATCGAGATACCTGAAGGCGCGTCACTCAAGACCGGCAAGCTGCGCGAAGAGATTGGGCAGCTTGAGGGCTGGCACATGAATGGGCCGAGCGCAGGAGTTTGGGACGAATCGGGAGTGACCCAGGAACGGGGCAAAGTGGTCTGGGTAGCTCATGTACCGCAACCGGGCAATATTCGGCTGATCGCCAGGCACGAGCGAGCCGGCGTGGTGCGGGCAGTGGTAAGTATCCCGTGAGGTTTCAAAGAACTAACCTTCGCGCGAGGCAGCCTATGCTATACTGCGAAAAAGGTAGATGAAAAGTTTGTGGAGGTTGAGTGTGAAGCGCGGACTATTGATCACCGTCATGATGGTCATATGGGTAGTCGCAGTTTTTCCCGCACCCGTCGAAGCGCAGCGGTGCCGCAATAATCGCGATTACATTGATGAAGCGCGGGAGTTCATCCAGGATGGCGAGTATGAAGATGCGCTCGATGCCGCCGAGTGTGCCGTCGAAAATGACCCCGAAGATATTGAAGCCCTGAACCTGCTGGCCGATGTCCACTGGAATCTGGGCGATTACGAAGAGGCGATTGATGTTGCCAGCCAGGTGATTGACCTGGATGATGAAAATGCCTACGCCTATGCCACCCGCGCCGATTCCTACCGGATGATGGGCGAGTACGAGAACTGCCTTGATGATGCCAGTCAGGCGCTTGACCTGAACGATGAAGATAAATTCTCGTGGGGAACCCGCGCTGCCTGCAATCGTATGCTGGGCAATTATGACGATGCGCGCGACGACCTCAACCAGACACTCGATCTGGATGATGAATATGGCTTTGCTTATGGCGAACGGGCGGCGCTCAATCGCACCATTGGTGAATTCGAAGATGCCGTCGCCGATGCCGAGGCTGCAATTGAATTCAACTATGAGAATGGCTTCGTCTATAACACGCTTGGCTATTCACACCTGTATCTGGGCAATCTGGATGATGCGGTGGAAGCGCTCGACCAGGCCATCGAATTTAACTCGGAGTCGTTGTTTGCTTTCGCCAGCCGTGCCGAAGCCTTTCGTAAACTCGGCGAATTCGACCGGGCGATTGAGGACGCTGAAACTGCGATTGATCTGAACAATGACAATATCTGGCCGAAGCGGGTGCTGGCCGAAGTCTATCTGGCGACCGAGGAATATGACAAAGCGGTTGATCTGTTCACCGAATCGCTGGAACTGGTGGATGACCGTTCGTTGTATGCCGGGCGCGCCTTCGCCTACATGCTGGCTGGCGATGATGACAGCGCAGTAGAAGATGCCGAGGAGTTGATGGGCCGTGGCTTCGATACCGAGTCGATCAGTTCCGGCGATCAGATCGAAGCAACTATCGATACCGACGATGCAATCGGGTTCACCTTTGAGGCTGAGAGAGGCGACAAGCTGTTCCTGACGGTGATGGACGATGCCAGAGATGAAGCGGTAGACCCAACCGTGTTGGTCCTCGATCCGAATGGTGTCCCGACCGCCTATGACGACGAGAACAATACGCAGTATGGTGTGCTGATCGAACGGGCGAAACTGCTCGAAAGCGGCGAATATACGATCATCATCATCGCGGCAAATGCCCTTCCTGGGCGTGTGAGCATTGAGATCGAACTGACGCGCTAATCAGAGATTCTTTCATCTGTACCCGGTGAAGATAACCATCACCGGGTATGGATTGTACACGCAGCCCATCATCCCCCTGCCAGTTCCCAGGCTTTTCGGGCATGGGGGTCCTCCAGTTTTTCGCGATACTCCCAGCGGATGCGATGCGGCTTTGCAGCTTCGATCAGTGGCTTCCAGAACTCCTGATTCTTGACCGGATCTCCGCTGGCGGTCTTCCAGCCCTTGTTCATCCAACCTTTGATCCAGCGCCCCATGCCATTGATGAGGTATTCACTATCGCTGTAGACCGTCAATGTCTGTGGAGTGCTGAATTGGCCCAAAACGTGAGCGCAGCCAGCCAATGCCAGTTGATTACTGGTTAACCCAGCACTGTGCTGGTGATGTTGCTGGACTGCATCGGGGGTAACAGTTACAGCTCCCCACCTGTTCGGCTGAGTATAGAGGTAAATGCGGATGTCTGATTCGGCTTTTGCGGCTGCGACATCAGCCGCCGCCCGTCCCTCCCGCGCGGCGGTCGCCAGCTCATCAACACGATTATTGTACTGGCTGGTCGAATGCCCCTTTACCCATTGCCAACGGATGCTGTGCTCCTGAGCAACGGCATCCAACCGCTGCCACAAATCCTGATTCAATACGGGCTGTCTACTGGCAGTCTTCCAGCCATTGCGAATCCAATTTGCCAGCCATTGAGTGATACCATTTTTGAGATACTGGCTGTCGGTATGAAATTCTATGCTATGAGACTCGGACAGAGATTCCAGTGCCATGATTGCCGCTGTCAGTTCCATCCGGTTGTTGGTCGTGCTGGCTTCACGCCCGCTGATCTCTTTCGCACCGTCGGCGAAGATTAGTAATGCGGCCCAGCCACCCGGCCCATCGGGATTGGGTTTTGCCCCACCGTCGCTGTAAATGATGACTTCTGGTTTCGCCATGTTGGTGTCTCCGCAACCCTGTCGGAAGTTTCAGTGCTGAAGGATGCTATGTTATGATCTACCAGCGACGAACGCCATACTCAAGACGGGGATAATTGTCTTCGATGACTCTTGATATTGAGAATCCCGATCAACTGATTTCCTATCTGCAAGCGCGTGGCATCTTGGCTCCGGGACGGTCTCCAGAAGCAGTTCAGACGCTTTCGGGCGGGGTATCGAACAAGACCGTTTATGTGGAATTGTCGGACAACCGTCGCTGGGTCATCAAGCAATGTTTGCCGAAGCTGCGGGTGGCCGTTGACTGGTTCTCATCGCCGGAACGAATCCACCGCGAGGCGCTGGCACTGACGCATTTGCCAGCCTTCACGCCACCCGGAACGATTCCAGAATTCGTGTTCGAAGATCGCGACCTCTACCTTCTCGCCATGCGGGCGGTGCCACAACCGCATGAGAACTGGAAGCAGGTGTTGTTAAAGGGCCAACTCCAAACCCAACATGTCGTCCAGTTCGGCACGATTCTGGCTGGCATCCATCGCGGTTCGCATCGAGACATGGCACACCTCATCCCTCTTTTTGGTGACCGTACCTTTTTTGAAACACTGCGCATCGAACCTTACTATCAGTTTACGGCCTCCCAACTCCCCGCCGCAGCCTCATGTATTGATGATCTCATCGTGGACACGCGGGCAGTGCAGCATTGTCTGGTGCATGGCGATTACAGCCCGAAGAACATCCTGGTGTATCAGGATCAGCTCATTCTGCTGGATCATGAAGTCATTCACATTGGCGACCCGGCTTTTGACCTCGGCTTCTCCATCACCCATTTGCTGAGCAAAGCCCATCATGTGGCGGAACATCGTTCAGCCTTCGCGCAGGCCGTCAAGTTGTACTGGTCAACCTACAAGACAGAAAATTCTGAAGTGATAAACAGCTCCGAATTCGAGAAGCGGGCTGTCCGCCATGTGCTGGCCTGCATGTTGGCGCGAGTCGCCGGCCGCTCACCGCTGGAATATCTGACGCCAGAGGAACGCAACCGCCAGCGCGACATTGTTCTGACGATGATGACGCTGCCGCCGAAGACCGTGGCAGGGGTGGTGGATGAATTCATAACCCGCCTGGGCGAGGCAGAGATCGCCTAAAGTTAATACAAGGTTTATGTTTTCAGGACTCATCGCACCGAGAAGGTAAGACAATGAAAACTTTTGCCTGTTCTTGCCTGTTTATCAGGCCAAACCCCAACTCGCATGCGTAAGTCCTGATTGGTTTTCGGCGAAGCGGGTTCATGTTATGATTAACGGGTCAATCAAGGTCAGGAGTATCTGCTATGCCAGCGAACGTAGACGGGATGGTACGGGAAGGGATTAGCGCCCTGCGCTCAGGTCGCAAAGAAGAAGCCAGGACCCTGCTACTGCGCGCAGTTGAAAACGACCAGTACCACGAAGAAGCCTGGTTGTGGTTGAGTGCGGTGGTCGATACCCCGGAAGAACAGCGTACCTGTCTGGAAAATGTGCTGGCAATCAATCCAAACAATGAAAAAGCCAAACAGGGCTTATCGGTGCTGAACCAGAAGCTAGGCTCGGCCAAATCTGGGTCGAGTGCATCTGAAGATCCGTTTGCGACTGTGAACTTCAGCTCCAATACGCCGCCTCCAGCAAAGGCTGTGCCGCCGAAAAAGATCACCGACGAATTCCCAACCAGCATCGAGTGGGAAGCTGACGCACCACCCACCAGCAGTTCCAGCTCCAGCCGTCGCGTGAAAGAGCCATCACCGGATGATCTCGATAACTGGGTGTCGAATCTGAACCTGGGTACCAGTAAGGGCGCTTCAAACATCTTTTCGCCAGACGAGTTAGAGGCTGCGGCAGCACAATTTGCCACATTGCCCGATGACGACGACGATGACGACATCCTGAATTTACGAGCTCCAGTACAGGATGACGATGATGATTTCACCAGCGGACCATTTGATGCGCCAGTCGATACATCGTTTAGTGAATTCAGGAATACCCCTGCACCGCCCCCGCCGACGCCAGCGGCCAGCCCTGCAGCAGTCAGTAGACAAGCCCCGGTTCAGGAAAGTGACTTTCTGCTCGATGACATTGCCGCCGAGACAACCTATCCGGCAACGAAATCATCACCAGGGCGTCGCCGCGATTTTGAAGAAGTCGGCGAGATGGAATATGACGATGCCGATTATTTCCTGAACATCCCTAAAGAGATCACACCAACCCGGCTTCCCGGAACCCGTGAAGGTTCTCCGGTACTGCCACTGTTAGGCGTGCTGCTCCTGTTGATTGTGAATATCGGGGCGCTGGTCTTCTTTGTCCAGCAAATGACCACTGCCAATTGATTGAGCGGCTCCCATAACCGAGTCAGATTTCGCAACAGGACGATAGGCAGCAGCGTAATCGTGCTCCCGTGCAAGAGGAGCGCTATATTCAACTGAGATGTGGCTACACTCAGATTGTCGCTGGACAAAGCTCTGACGAATATGATACTATTCTCGCCTAATTCGTAGGATAACTTGTTCGGAGTCTGCCATGGCTAATCATAAATCCGCAATCAAGCGCATTCGGCAAAACAGCAAACGCCGTGTGCATAATCGTTTGTTCCGCAACCGTGTTCGCACATTGGTCAAAAAAGCGCGGGTGATGATTCAATCGAAAGATGTGAACGACGCGAAGGAAGCCACCCGCATCGCCATTCGTGATTTGGATATGGCTGCCAGCCGTGGAACCATTCACCCGAATAATGCGGCGCGGCGCAAGAGCCGTCTGATGAAGCAACTGGCTGCGCTTGAGGCAAAATCGAAATAACATTTCTGATGATCGTGATAAATTGACCGACCCCAGTATGGGTCGGTTTTTTGTTGTGGCAGGATCAATCTTTGGGCAATGCCAGCGCCAGCGCATCGTTTTCGCCGTCAACACCGAATTCCAATGAGGTTTCGAGACGGTACCCCACTCCGCGAACCGTCAACAAGTATCGTGGGTGACTGGGGTCTGGTTCAATCATCTGGCGTACCCAGCGAATATGGACATCAAGAGTGCGCGTATCGCCCACATAATCTGTCTGCCAAACCCGTTCCATAAGTGTGAGCCGATCCAGCGTTACACCTGGATTGGTGAAGAATGTCTCGACCAGAAGCGCCTGTTTCGGCGTGAGCTGAATTTCCTGTCCCTCAACAATCAACACACGCCGCCCGAGATTCAAGGCAAATGGCCCGCAAGTGACAACATCATCGCCTGACGCCTGCATCAAACTGTCCAGAATGGCGAGTAAGCGACGCGGCGTTGCTGGCTGAAAGAGCAGTACATCCGCTACACTCTTCACCTGATCTTTTGGGCCAGGGTGAATATGAATCATGGGCACAGTGGGGAGGATGCTGCGCAAATCGAGACAGATGCGATCGCCGGGTGTCCGCATCGAAATTGCGTCTAACACGACAGCGTGAGGTTGCACCTGCCGCGCCAAGTCCAAAGCGGATTTACCTGACTCAGCAATCCAGACTGTATAGCGTTTCTTGAAGGCTGCAACAAACGGTAAACCACCTGCCGGGCTGCGTCCGATGATGAGAATTCTCGTCGCTTCCACCCAGCACCTCCATCGACACGCAAGGATGTTGCCATCAGAATGAGAGGCTGTATTATAGCGGGTGTTCTTTCCCGATGAAACCCTACTACAGCGCTATTTACGCGATTTTCCGGTAATCTATAGTCGATTTCTAACCTTTCAAAAACGGATTATTGTCATATGAAACAAGTTGTGAATGAGTGGGATAAACAACTGACCTGGGGCTGGTTGGCGGAACACAGTCAGTGGGTTTTGAACATGAGCATCGCAATTCAGCAAATCCCAGCCCCTACCTTTGCTGAAAAGGAACGAGCCGAATATGTATTGTCCCAGTTTCGCGCGCTGTATCTAGACGATGCCTTTATGGACGAAGGCTTCAATGTTTACGGCTTGATACGCGGCAAGGAACCCCATCGTCCGGCAGTGATGATTTCAGCGCATACCGATACCGTCTTTGCGCCTGATACCCATTTGCAGATCAAGCGCGATGGGGATTGGGTCTATGGCCCTGGATTAGGCGATAACAGCATCGGTGTGGCAGGCTTGTTAGGACTGATTGCCGGATTGCGGCATCTGAACATCCAACCACGTTGTGACATCTGGTTGGTCGCTGATACACGTGAAGAAGGGTTAGGCGATCTGGGCGGGATGAAGATGGCGTTCAACCGGCTGCGTGATCGGATTGGGATGGTCATCAATCTGGAAGGAATGGCCTTCGGTCATGTGTATCACTCAGGCATCGCCGTGCGCCGGCTGCATATCACTGCGCAGGCAGAGGGCGGGCATAGCTGGCTGAACTTTGGTCGCAGCAGTGCAATTCACGGTATTGTCGAACTGGGTCATGCGATTCTTCAGCTTACACTGCCGGATTCTCCCCGGACAACCTATAACATTGGCATGATTGAGGGCGGGCAGAGCATTAACACAATTGCCACCGAAGCCGGGTTGTGGCTCGACATGCGTTCGGAGAATTCGCCATCACTAGCCCTGATTGAAAATGATGTTCAGCAGATTATCAGCCAGTTGCAACGACCCAATCTGTCCTATACGGCTGAGGTTGTTGGAGATCGTCCAGCGGGATCAATCGCACCCGATCATCCACTGGTGCAGATGGCACTGGCGGCACTGGAACAGGTCGGTGTGCGCGGAACGCTGGAGACGGGCAGCACTGATGCGAATGTACCATTGTCATTGGGGTATCCGGCGATTACTGTTGGGATCACACGCGGTGGTAATGCACATCGGCTGGATGAATACATCGAAACCAAGCCGATTGCCAACGGTATGAGACAGTTAATTCTACTCACAATTATTGCAACTGAATCATGATTATCTCAATGGTGTGAAGGTAATGTTGGGCTATAATGTGAAATATCCAATCTAGTTGCTGAGAGTGAGCCGATATGGCAGATATTGATATATTGGTGGCGGTGCGGCGGGAAAAGGCCGGGCGCTATCACAAGGCGCTTTCGGGGCATGCTCACCTGCGGCTTCAGATCACCTCCCACGCTCAGGATGTCTTGGAAACGCTGGCGGATGCGCAGAAGCACACCGATGTGGTCGTGCTGGATAGTGGGTTGGGACCAACGTTTGAGCTAATTCAGGATATTCGGCATTGGTATCCGCGGGTCTTCGTTGTCGTGGTTGACGAAAGTGGTCAGGCAAGTGCCGCAGACCTGGCTGATGAAGTATCACAGACACCATTCGAGAACAATGATCTGGCTCGGCGCATTACCCGTCTGATGTCCGACCGGCATCTGGAAACGGTAAGAATGGATACATCACAGGCCGTTCGCAACTTTGCTAAAGGACTGCGCAATGCCATCAGCGATGCTCAGCGATTGGATCTGGCTCTGCAGGCCTGCCGCGACCTGGGCTACGAATATGTCGCCATTTACCGTCCAGTGTCCTATGATAATCAATCAGCACTCGCGTTGGAAGCACATCGTGGTCCGACGCCATTACAGGCCATCTCGCCTCAGAGCAGCAGCAGCGGCGACGTGATGAGTTGGGCGTTTCAACAGGGCAAGAGCCGGATTATAAACGCTGCTGACAACATCAACCATCCACTGGTCGCCAAAGGGCGGATGGGTGTGGCCGCAGCTGTCCCGGTGATTTTCGCCGCCAATCGCTATGGTGTTTTGCTGGTCTTTCGCGATCAAGCTAACAGCATCACCCAGGACGATTTGATGACGCTGGAGTTCATGGCCGCTCAACTGGCCTCAACTATTGCCAAAGACCTGGTGAAGTAACAACCTACAACAGGCGCATCACTGCCTCAAATCGCTCGACCTCGGCGTGGGTGTTGTAATGTGCCAGACCAACCCGCACCATGCCATCTTCGCTGCGTCCCAGCCGACTCATGATTTCAACCGCATAGTAATTGCCATTCCAGACATAGATGTCATGAGCGGCAAGATGACTTGCGATCTGTTCCGGCGTGTAGCCCTCGCGGACGAAGACCACCGTCGGCACCCGTTCGTGCAGGCGACCTGGATCGGTGATACCTGCTACGTGAACACCCGGTACCGCCTGGAGCACCTGAATCAGATGCGCGACCAGCTCGCGCTCATAGGTTGCCAGCGCCGTCATCGCCATTTTCAATTGCAGACGACGCCCACTAAAACCCGGAAACTGATCAACGTAGCCTTCACCATAATGGCGACCAATCGATTCGAGGTAGTCCATCGCCGCCCCTACCCCAGCAATCGTCTCGAAGCTGGGTGTGCCGGTCTCCCAACGATAGGGCGACTCATCCTTTGCTGGACGCACCTTGTAAACCGGAAGCGTATTCAGCAGATCGCGCCGTCCCCACATGACGCCAATATGGGGGCCAAAGAATTTATAGGCCGAACACAACAGGAAATCGCAGCCGATAGCCTGTACATCAATTGGTACGTGGGGTGCGCTTTGTACAGCGTCGATCACATAGAGGGCACCAGCGGCATGAGCCATAGCAGCAATCTGCTGCACCGGGTTAATGGTGCCAACAGCGTTTGAGGCATGTACGGTCGCAACGACTTTGGTGCGTTCGGTCAGTGCAGCCTCCAACGAGTTGAGATCGAGTGTGCAGTCGTGGGTGATGATGTCGACCCAGCGCACCTGCAAGCCATAGTCTTCAGCAATACGCAACCAGGGCGCGACATTGGCATCGTGATCCATTCGTGTCAAGACAATCTCATCTCGAGGTCGCAGTAGCTTGCCCAGGGCGCGGCTGAGGCTGAAGTTCAGGGTGGTCATGTTAGCACCCAGGACGATCTCATGAGGATCAGACGCATTGAGAAAGTCGGCCAGCTTCTGACGAGTCTCCCAGACCATTTCGTCGCTGCGCAGGCTGGTGGCAAACACACCACCAGAATTGGCATTCATCGTTAGATAGTAGCCAGAGACGGCATCAATGACGCCCTGCGGCACCTGTGTCCCGGCGGGGTTATCAAAAAAGATCTGGTCATTAGCGCCAAGCATGGGGAAGTGTGAGCGAATGGCAGTAACATCCAACATCAATCGAATCCTTGGTTAGCGGCGAAACAATGGCCTAATCATATCGGCTTCCCCCCTGAGCGTCGAAATCCACGTTGATCCACAAACCATTCTCAAACGGTGCAACTATCGCGCTTTCACCCAATTGAGCTATACTGCCAACGGTAACAGCAGCAAACTCTCTTATTCGGGCGATTCAGCAGGTTCTACTGTGCAAAACGACATCCAGAGTCTCCTCATACAAAATCGTCTATTAACTGAAGAAGTCAAGCGACGTATCGATCAGCTTGGCGCGATCAATACGGTGGCCGCAACGGTCAGTCAATCGCTTGACCTCGACAAAACCCTGAGAACTGCGCTGAAAGCAGTGTTGGATGTCATCGGCGTTCAGGCGGGCGGCATCAGCCTGATTGATGATCGGGCAGGCGAGGTAGTGCTGAGAGCGCAGCAGGGCTGGCCGCACGACTTTGTTGACCCGCCTATGCGCATCCCCTTAGGACGAGGGATGTCGGGCCGAGTAATCGCTATGGATGACGTGGTCGTCGATAACGATATGGATGGTAGCGAGAATCTGGCTGTTCCCCAGTTTCACGAGGAGAATTTTCGCTCGATTGTGATGGCTCCGATGCACGCTCATGGCAAGATCATCGGCATCCTGAGCATCATGAGTACGCAACCGAACAGCTTTAGTAATGAGATCATCAACATGCTTAAGGCGGTGGCGGATACAGTCGGGGTGGCAATCGACAATGCTCGTTTGTACGAGACAACCTCTGAACATGAGACACGCCTGAATGCGATCTTCCACACTACGGCTGATGGCCTGATTGCCACAGACCGCAACGGCCTGATCAGCATGATTAATCGCAGCGCCGCGATGATCTTCGATGTCGATGCCGAGAAGCTCATTGGCACGCCGCTGCGCGAAGCGCCCCTGCATCCGCGTATTCGCGAGTCGTTGTTGTACGCCCTCTCATCCCATACGCGCGAGAGTAAATCGTTTCAGGCGACACTGGAAAATGGAAAGCTGGTTTCGGTCATCATCTCACCGGTGTTCTTCGAGAGCCAGGTCGAGCAGCAGCACGAGAGCGATGGCTGGTTGATCGTCTTGCAGGACATCTCTCATCTGCGGGAAGCCGAGGTCAAGCGGGCGGAATTCATGCGGGCGGCTGCGCATGATATGAAGAATCCGCTGGGCGTGACGATGAGTTCGCTGCATATGCTGGAAGATTATTATGCTACCAATGATGCGACTGCCAAGGAGATCATCCGCATCGCACTCAATGGTGTGCAGCGCTTGCAGGGACTCATCAACGATCTGCTGCAAATTGAACAGTTGGAAAGCGGCATCGGCATCCAGAAATCGGAAGTTGATTTGGCCGCGCTCATCCCTGAAACGCTGAACGAAGTGAAGCCAATCTTTCAGGAGAAGCATATCAGCACGAATCTGGATATTGCTGATGGGCTGCCACGCATCCAGGGCGACTCACGCTGGCTGAAGCGGGCCATCATCAATTACCTGGATAACGCCGCCAAGTACACACCGGCCGGTGGGAGCATCACGCTGAAGGCATTCGGCAACGCTCCACAGGTCCACATTGAAATCACGGATAATGGTCAGGGGATTCCCACCGAAGCTCAGGGGCGATTGTTCGAGCGCTTCTATCGGGCGGCAACCGATGAGAAGATACAGGGCAGCGGTCTGGGACTGGCGATTGTGAAGTCCATCGCTGAAGCGCACGATGGCAGTGTATATGTGCGGAGCGAGTTGGGCAAGGGCAGCACCTTTGGCATGATACTCCATGTCGGCACAGCTCTGTAATGGCTCAACCAGTGAAGACCAGGATGCAACATGGATCGACGGGTCAAGCCGGTTGATCGTCAAGATAGTTTGATTCACGATTTTGCATAAATTGCAGTATTCCCGCCGAAGGTGCTGGCGGCTGGACGGGAAGACCGCGCAAAGTTGCAACAAGAGACTACGCTCAGGCTCGGCTGTTGTCGCTTTGTGCAGCATTCCGACGGGAGCGAACCGCCGCTGCACCATTGAAGTGCAACGATTGGCGGGAACACAGCAGTCTGTCGCCAGAGATGGTATTGTGTGGGATGAAGGTTGAAAGTTGACGTGAACCAGTGGGTGATACTGAAGCAAACCATAGCATCAGTATAGGGTAGAATACATGTTCTGTCAAGTTCCTGGAAGATCAACTTTGCCAAAGCCCCGACTACGGCCCGACAACCCGATGCGCACCTGAGAAGCAATCGCGCCGAATTCAGCACGATACGAGTCATCAATATGGCGTGGGCGTGGCAAGTCGACAGGGATATCCGCAATCAATTGCCCCGGACGCTGACTCAGCACCAGGATACGATCTGAGAGCAGAATAGCTTCCTGAATGTTGTGGGTCACCATCAAGACCGTTTGATTATTCAACGCCCATACCCTCATCAAGTCCAACGTGATTTGTTCGCGAGTCAGCGAATCCAATGCGCCAAATGGTTCATCCAGGAGCAATACATCTGGTTGTTGGATCAGCACCCGCCCTAGTGCGACGCGCTGTGCCATCCCCCCTGATAGTTCGCTCGGATAGGCATCCGCGAATTCGTCCCCCAGCCCCAAGCGTGGCAACCAGTCCAGCGCTGCCTGTCGTCGTGCAGCCTGGTTGACGCCGGTCAATTCCAGCGGCAGGGCGATGTTCTCAATGACGGTGCGCCAGGGCATGAGATTGGCTTCCTGAAACATCACCCCCACCCGCGACGAAGGCTGACGGATCGCCTGCTGTGCCAGCAAAGCCTGCCCCGTCGTCGGACTAACTAGCCCGGCCAGTATGCGGATGAGGGTGCTTTTTCCACAGCCACTGGGACCGATAACCGAGACAAACGCTCCCGCATCCACTGCAAAGGAGATCGGCCCCAGCGCCGGAAGGGGATAGCCCCCCGGCGACTGGTACGTGAGCGTCAGATCATGGACAGCGAGACGTGCCGGCATGACTCAGCCTTCTGCCACTGGCAGGAATTCATTGGTGAATGCCTGGCTCAAATCAATCGCCTGATCCAGGAAGTCCATTGCCGTCAGTACCTCTTGGGTGATCTCCCATGAGGCAGCATCAGAAAGTCCAAGCTGGTCGGCATCCCACAAATCAATGGAGGCTAGCAGCACACGAAGTTGAATCAACTCGGCTGGCTCAAACTGCTGTGCCAGTTGTTCCAGCAAAGCGAGACGGCTAGCGGCAATGGTCTCACGGTCTGGATTAGTCGCCAGAAACTCGCTCTGTGCAGCAGCAGCCGTTTCCAGCGCCACGCGCAGATCATCGGATAGAGGCAGATTCTCAACATAACTGGCGCTCAGAAGATAGGCTTCAGCCGGATTGTGGATGGCGTCGCGCAAGCCGCTGTCGAATGCATTGACCATCGCCAGCACTAGATCGGGATTGTCCGCAATCGTCGCCTCGTTTGTCACCAGACCATTCGAGACCATATCAGCGGCCTGCGACACCGGGAACACCTGAACCGCGCTGACGGTTCCGCATTCACCAGCATCCGCGCGCTGCTGAATCTGGAGCGGCTCATTGTTGATGTAGACCACAGAAGCTTCAACCCCACCGACACAGAAGACATCGGGCGCGTTGAACCCAATCGGCTCTAGCTGGATGTCGGTCTCAGTCATCTCATTGGCGGTCAACAAGGCAATCAGCCCATTGTAAGAAGCGCCAAAGCGTCCGGGAATACCGACCTTGCGCCCCTTCAAATCCTGCACAGTGTTGATGCCACTGTCAGCAGAAACGATGATACCAACCGGATACTGCTGGAACCATTCATAGATATAGACAACAGGACGACCGGCTGCTCGTGCCTTGATGATTTCTTCGCCGCTGATGAGACCGAACTGACGCTCATCAGCCGCAATCAGATCAACACCAACATTTTCATCACCATGCTCAATTTCCAGATCAATACTGCCCTGAGCGAAATAACCCTTCTCCAGCGCCACATAGACCGGCGCAAACTGAATGTTGGGGACAAAAGTCATGAAGAAAGTCTGTGGCATTGGCTCCTGCGCCCTTGCGCCCAGACCCCCAAGCGAAACCACCAGCATGAACAACCAAACCATACGACGAAACATTCAAGTACCTCCTTAAACAGTGGTTGAACGACGAGCGCGGAGCTGCCAGGAAAGAAGCTGACGCTCGATCATCACGACAAGGCTATACAGACTGCGCGCCATAATGGTTAACGTCAACACGGCAACCATCACCAACGGAGTGTCATATTGACTACGCGCAAGATTGATCAGAAAACCTAACCCGGCACTGGCGTTGATGAACTCCCCCACCACTGCTCCAATGACTGCCAGCGTAGCGCTGACTTTGAGACCACTCAACAGAACGGGTAAGGCGGCCGGGACTTCCAGTTTGGTGAAGGTCTGCCAGGGTGTGGCCTGCATGGTGCGCATCAGATCACGAAGTTGCAGTGGCACATTGCGCAGGCCCACGACCGTGTTCATCAGCATAGGAAAGAAGACAATCAGCGCGCTGGTGATGATCTTGCTGCGGGCATCGCTGCCGAACCAGATGACGAGCAGCGGCGCATAGGCCACCACCGGCGTCGATTGAAGGGCGACGATCAACGGCGATAAGATGTCTTCCAGCAAGGGAACGCGGGCGATGGCATAACCCAGAAGTAACGCGAGGCCAACACCGATGAGCAGTCCAGCGAATACATTGACCAGCGTCGTCAGGGTGTGACCAAGCAAGCTGCCATCACGAATGACTTCGACAGCAGTCCGAAGCACATCAATCGGCGGGGGAATAATGAATGGAGGGTACAGTTGCAGCGCAACCACTGCCTGCCAGAGCGACAACACCACCAGCAACGTCAGCCACGGCGCAACTTGACGCAGCCGAATGGCCGCCCGGCGACGCCAGTTCGCTTGATCCGATGACCGCAATTCAGATTTAGGGAGAACAGTCTCGCTCATGAACATCACCCCGCTTGCATGTCGCGCAAACATACGGGGCTGATGCTGGCAATAGCAAAGCAGACACAAGAGAGAACATCGGTGTGACGTTCGCCATGTGTTCACTCACAATTCCAGCAAACTCAAATTGAGCAGAAAGGCAGATGCCGATCTACTCGATTTGAACCTTCTTTCATCCAGACTGTCACTGTCGGCCCTGGCATTGAACCAGATCCACCGTCACCGTAAGGGTGATGCGTCAATCCAGATGGTTGATGGTGAGTCCGTGAAGTGGATTGACGGCTCGGGTCGCGGGCTCGGCTTGCGCCATACCGCCGGTAGGGGGTTTCACCCTGCCCCGAAGGTTTGTTTTATTATTGATCGCAGTATAGTGGAGTTTGTATCAGAAAAGCAACAGCGCTTTGCTGAGGATGTCATGAACTCGGCTCGGCTTCCTCTACGATCGCCAGCGTGAAGAGGAACTTCCCGCCTATTGCCAGGGAGCGACCCTCGGCCCAGATCCGGCCACCGTGTGCCTCGACAATATGCTTGCAGATTGCTAGCCCCAGACCTGTACCCTCATTGCCAGAACGCGCCGAATCAACCTGATAGAAGCGCTCAAAGATGCGTTCGACCTGTTCATCCGGGACACCTGGCCCTTCATCGATCACCTGGATCATCACTTCATCATGGACAGGCATTGCACGGATGATGATTTTCGCGCTACGTGGCGACCATTTGATGGCATTATGGAGGAGGTTGACCAGAACACGACGCATCAGATCCCAATCACACCAGACGAACAGCTTGCGCGAGACATCCTCAATAATCTTGATGTCCTTTTGTTCGGCCTGATCTTCCATGCGTTCCATGACATCTTCAACCAGGCTGCGCAGGTTGACTTCCACCATGCGCAGAATAGATTGACCCGACTCAATCATCGACAAATCCATCATTTCCTGAATGATCCACAGGAGTGAGTCGGTTTCACGAGCGATGGCCTGGAGCGACGAGATGCTGCGTTTACGCTTGGGTTTTTCGTCCTCATGAAAGAGGGCGTCGATAATCATGCGGATGTTGGCAATCGGTGTCCGCAGTTCATGCGAAATGTTGGCGACCATATCACGACGGGCGCGGTTGAGGCGAACCAGATCACTGACATCCAGGAGCGCGATGCCAATGAAGAGGTTGCCATCACGCCGAATCACCTGGGTACGAACGCGATACTGATGCTTTTGGATGAGGATCTGCTCCTCAAAAATCTCTTCCTGATATTCAAGGGCGTTCTGAACCATCGACTCCAGTTCGGGGGAATTCGTCAGTGAAACCAGGGTTTCGCCCAACGGGCGCTGCCGCTCAAACAGGGATTCTGCGGCATTATTGATGGCAATGATTTCAAACCGATCATTGACAACAAGGAGCGACTCAAAAGCCGAGTTCGCCAGTGTCAGCAGCAAGGCTTGTTTATAGGCCCAGTCCTGATTGATTTCATTTGCAGCAGCCACAATCACCCCTCGAATCGATAGCCAACGCCGCGTACAGTTACAATGCGGCGAGGGTTAGAGGCATCATCTTCAATCTTCTCACGCAACCAACGGATGTGGACATCGACAGTTCGCTTATCGACAAAGTAATCGTAGCCCCATACTTTCGTCAGGATAAGATCGCGCGATAACACAACACCTTTGTTGCGCATCAGCTCAGAGAGGAGGTCAAATTCTTTATTGCTGAGTTTGATTTCCTCGCCCGATTTGTACACGCGCCGCCCAGTCAGGCTTACCTGAAGATCATTGGAAGTCAACTCATCCTGTAACACTGGACGACCAGACGGTCGACGCAGCACCGCCCGCACTCGCGCCAGAAACTCCCCCAGGGCGACAGGCTTGACGACATAATCATCTGCCCCGCTTTCGAGGCCAACAATCTTGTCGACTTCAGTGCCTCGCGCTGTAACCATGATAATCGGAATATGCGCGGTGGTTGGATCACGGCGGATGATGCGGCACAGGCTTAAGCCATCCAGCCCCGGCAGCATAATGTCCAACACTACCAGGTCGGGATGCTCGGAACGCACTTTCGAGAGACCATCCTCGCCATCGGCAGAGGTGACCACGCCGTAGCCTTCGCTCTTCAGCTTGTCCGCCAGATTGTTTGCCAGCGTAACTTCGTCCTCGATAATCAGCACTTTTGACATGGGCTGTTCTTTCTTTACTGCATTCATTACTCCTTTCAATGTTAACGGTGAATTATTAAACCCATGATATGCTTTGTTTAATTTACTTTAATCTCTTAATGAACGAACGCCAGCCAGTGACGTAGCCGAGCGTACCGCGTTTCGTATCGCCTGTGCGACTACTTCAGCGGCGAATGCGCCAATTGCGTTCACGTTTGCGGGAATTTCGCCCGTCGCCAAAGCGAACAACGTATCGCCATCGAACATCGTATGTGCCGGGCGGACAGCCTGTGCCAGTCCATCCTGCGCCATCTGCGCGACTTTATTCACTTCTTCTTTGTTCAGTCGAGCATTGGTGGCTACCACGCCGATGACAGTGTTTTCACGAGTCGGCATGGCTGGCATGCGGGAAATGCTGCGCAGAAGTTCCAGTGTACTTGCGAAAGACTTTGTGTTTGGGTCTGTGCGCAGCCCGGCAATGATCTGCCCTGTTTCATCGACAACGTCTCCCAGCGCATTCACCGCAATGAGGGCAGCCACTTTTAGTCCATCACCCAGATCAAGGCTGGCGGAGCCAATTCCACCTTTCGTTGCCAACTCGTTGCCCAGCAGTCCGCCAACGCGGCAACCCGTTCCCGCACCGACGCTGCCCTGCTCAACTGGATGCGTTGAAGCGGACAGACAGGCCGCATATCCCATTTCCGCGTTGGGGCGAACATCGTAACTTCCGATGGTCAGATCAAACAGAATGGCTGCCGGGACTATCGGAACAACCCCACGGCGATAAGGATAGCCAATCCCTTGTTCTTCCAGATAGCGCATCACCCCATCAGCAGCAGACAGACCGTAGGCGCTGCCACCAGCCAGGAGTATCGCATTCACATGCTCGACAAGGTGCATTGGATGAAGAAGATCGGTCTCACGGGTTCCAGGTGCCCCGCCGCGTTGGTCTACACCTGCAACGGTTCCTTCGGGACACAAGATGACTGTGCACCCGGTTGCAGCATCGGCATTGGTAGCATGACCGACCCGTATTCCGGGAATATCAGTCAGCGTCATGATCAACACCCAGATATGTTACGTCATTGGTGGTATCGGGAAGAGCATCTAACTCATCCGGTTCGAGCAGCAGGAGTGCTTCGTCGTAGTTTTCAGGATGCACCAACACAGTGATCTCGCCGAGCGCGCCAATGGTAATGCCAAGCGCCGAGGCACCTGGTTGGCGATGAACAATAGCAGGAATGGCTTCAACCTGTAATCGTCCCGCAACAATATGGGCATCCGTGTAATCGTGGGTGGAATAAACAATCATCCATTCAGGCACAGGGAAACCACCTCATGTGTCTGTCTCTATTCAATTATTGAAGTGTAGCGAAGTGAAGGCAGAGTTGCCAGCGCATAAGGAAGGATAGAGAGGAGATAAGGAAGGAAAAGAGCGAGGGGAGGAAGGGTTGGTATCGTGTCATCCGCCGCAACCGGCTGAGGTGTGAGTGAGATTGAAAAGGGGTTGGCAGCGGCGTACTCTCCCATCCCGTTTC